>JAAUZK010000022.1 GCA_014804655.1 Lachnospiraceae bacterium
GTGAGTGAAGCGTAAGCGGAAGTCACAGAAAACCCGAGACAGACATGCGCGAAATTATGCAGAATGCATAATTTCTGTGCATCTACGTAACTGTGAAGAACAGGGTTCTGAACAGTTACGTAATGATAATAACAAATGTGGAGGTTACAAAAGGTGAATCTNAAAAAATGGCTGACAACAAACTTTACNGAAATACATANTNAAAAGTTGGCGAAGATTTTGCTGGCANTATTTATTATNGTGNTTTCCATNTTTGTTTTGGCATANAAAATCCCGNAGAGNGNNTTTGTACAGGAGACCCTTGAAAGNNTGGAAGAGAGCAAAACAACCGTTATGGAATTCTCCGGCGCAACAATAGCTGTTTCTCTGGCAATTACGGCACTTCCNGATGATTTTGGCAGTCCGTTAGCNAACACTTTAGCGGATATGAACAAATATTTTATATTCATTTTTGCAGTTTTATATGTGGAAAANTTAATTGTTGTNGAAGGAATGATACTTTCATTTGTCTATATCATACCGTTTGCATGCGGTCTTTATATACTATCNGTNTTGTNTGAGAAAGTTATATTTAAGNTTTTTGCATCAAAGCTGATGATTCTTGGTTTGGCAGTTGTACTTGTAATACCGCTTAGTACACATTTTACGGAAAAAGTATGTGAAGATTACCTGGTTTATGTGGATGAAACAATATCGGAGGCTAATGANGGAGCCGAAAAGGTTAATGAAGTCATGGCTTCAGGTGATGAGNGANCAACCGTTTTTGAAAANCTNACCGATGCATTTAAAANTGCTGTTCAGGGAATATCAGATTTGCTGACATATTTTGAAAATGTCTTAAAAAAATGTGTTAATTCCATTGCAATTATGATCGTGACGNCATTTGTTCTGCCAATGATTGTTTTGCTGCTNTTTCGNTGGCTGCTTAAGGAATTNTTCAGTTTGAGTCTGCCGGCACCCCGGGTGAACANNGTGCNGCCAAAAGAAAAGAATGACAAAAAGGTAATAGGANCAGATCAGGAGAAAGAGGAGGAAAAGCGATGAANAGAGTACTCTTAAANAGTTCCTGTGTTGTCCTGTTCGTTTTGATTGTCGGCGTTCTGGTCTGGGGCAGGAACAATAAGATTTCAGTATTTCGTGAAGCTTATGACGATGGGGTAGAGCAGATTGATTTAGATACCATCTATCTGGAANATAGCGGNGTGGAAGTCAATTTNTCAGAGATTCTTTTGGGAAAACAGGAAGAGACAAGGAAGCTTATTGTCAGNACNCAGGAGGCAACNGTATCGACNGAACTTTCGGANAGATTGATTCAAAAACTTGATTTTGATTTTTTAAAGAAGACGCAGAAAGTCAGCTATACGGGGAAAGGTTATTTTGTTGTGGATCTCGACAATCTGACAGGGNAAGATATCATTGATGATAAAGAAAAAAGGATAATTACCATTAAAATCGGACACGCGTATCTTCAGACCATCGAGATAGACCCTGACAAAGTAATTGTTGATGAAGTTAGAGAGGGGTTATTGGCGCGTGGCGATATTGAGCTGACTGTGAAAGACTATAGCATAATTGAAAGGGAATTGCGAAGTCGGCTGGAGACGAAATTCAATACTGCCGAAAACGGACAGGAAGCTGATGATCTTGCGCTGAGGATGGTCAGAGAAGTTTATGAGCCGGTTATTAAGGCTATTGATCAAAGATACAGTGTTGTGGTGGAATTTAAGTGATATTTAAAAAGTAGTGTTTAAAATAGTCCCATGAAAATGTAAGTAATAAACCNACCTTGATCGGACAAGCCCAAGGGTGTCCACCGTGAGGTGGAATAAACCTGATAAAATGAAATAGTGCTGAGAGCCGTCTGAGAAATATCTACTGGGAGTAGACCAATTATGACAAAATTTCCTATAGAATCAGNTAGAGGAGATTTTGGTCATGGTATATATTTCTTTCAACTTCTATCTATTTGTGGTAATAGCGCTGGTTTTCTACTATATTTGCCCGATGAAAATGCGTTGGTGCATACTGCTGTCGGCAGATATCATGTTTTATCTGTCGGTTTGTAAGTCGGGGCTGTGGATTTTGTTCGCGACAGTGCTTGTAAGCTATGTGGCGGCGGTATTACTCGAAAGATGCCATGGAACAGGGCAAAAACTGCTGCTTGCGGGGGCAGTTATACTGGTCATCGTCCCATGGTTTCTTGCTCGAAACGGAAATTTTGAGTCCTATCATCTGATCGTTCCGATTGGTATATCATTCTACACTATGCAGATCATAGCATACTTGACAGATGTCTACAGAGGGGAAATTGCTCCCCAGAAAAATCTGGCAAAGTATGCTTTGTTCGTCACTTTTTTTCCACAGATTTTACAGGGGCCGATTCCGAGATATGAACAGCTGGGGCAGCAGTTGTTTCAGGGGCATTTATTTGATGAGGACAATTTCACCAGAGGATTTTATCTGATCGTTTGGGGATTTTTTCTGAAATTGGTCATTGCGGATAAGGCGGCAGTTATTGTCAATGCCGTTTTTGATAANTTTCCGGCATACAGCGGGGGCTATATATGGCTTGCGTCGATTCTGTACAGTATACAGCTCTATGCGGATTTTTTGGCATGTACGACTCTTGCACAGGGTGTTTCGCNGCTGTTTGGGATAGAACTTGCGCAGAATTTCGGACGNCCCTATTTTGCTGTGTCTGTCAAAGATTTCTGGAGAAGATGGCATATATCCCTGAGCAGCTGGTTGAGGGACTATGTCTATATTCCGTTAGGAGGAAACAGGANGGGAGAGTGGCGCAAGGACCTGAACCTGTTTACGGCTTTTCTGGTNAGCGGCATATGGCATGGCGCGGGCCTTAAGTATTTGGTGTGGGGCGGTATCCATGGCTTTTATCAGGTTGTGGGGGATGGACTGGGCGGTTTTAAGGGAAAAATCTATGCNTGGTTGAAAATCGGACCGGATTNCAAAGGAAAGCGATGGTTTGAGCAGGCAGGGACATTCCTGCTTGTCAATTTCGCGTGGATCATATTCAGAGCCGACACATTGGGAATTGGACTCAGAATGATCAAACATATGNTTTCAGAATTTACGCCATGGATCTTTTTTAACGACAGGATCTTTACCTTGGGCCTTGGCTGGAAGGAGATGGGAGTGCTCCTTTTAGCGGTTGTACTGTTGTTTGNTGTGGAGAGGAAACAGGAGCAGGGCATTGTGGTCTCTGAGCATATCATGAGGCAGAAGCTTCCTGTCAGATGGCTGCTTTGTATGGTGGGAATCTGTGCAGTTATGGTTTTTGGTACATATGGGTTTGGATTTGAGGCACAGGATTTTATTTATGGGGGATTTTGATGATGAAACATAAGTGGTATCTGTGTAAGATATTGGCTTTTGGCATGATTACCTGCCTTTTGCTGGGGGCTGTGAATCAAATTCTGGAGCCCGGGTATTATTATGATAATACATGGCCGACGACATCCGGTTACAAAGGATTCTATCAGATGGATCGAAATTCCATAGATGTTCTGTTTTTGGGCAGTAGCTGTGCGGCAGCCGGATTTAGTCCTCAGGCGATGTATGACAGCTATGGGATTAAAAGCTATAATCTGGGCTGCGAGGGGCAAAGTCTCTTGACGTCCTATTATTGGTTGAAAGAGGCTCTGCGATATCAGGCACCTAAAGTGGTATTGCTGGAGACATATTTTGTATTTCCTTATAATAGATACGAACCGCTCAATGCACCTGACAACCGCAAAGCCTTCGACAGTATGCGCTGGTCGAAGGTAAAATGGGAGGCTGTNCACGATATCTGCAAATATGACGAAAAGCAGACATTGAGCAGTTTTTATTTTCCGAATATCAGGTATCACACGAGATGGACGGATCTGGGGGAGAATGATTTTTCTTATGCGAAATTTAACAAACATTANGAACTGAAAGGATTTGTTCCGCTTGGCAAGAAGGAAGGCAGCGGCAGTTATACTCCGTTTTGCTGGTGGGATTCCGNCGATCGGACAGATACGGTTCCATTGATGGAAGAATATATGGATAAAATAGTGAAGCTTTGTGAGGAGAAGGATATCACCTTAATTTTGNCCAAATTACCCTATACGGAATGCAATATTGCAAAATATAATACTATCTCGGATTATGCTTCGGAACACGAAATTTCATATTGGGATTTTAATGAGGAATCCCTGTATTATGGCTGCGGATTTGTCAGCGGGGAGGATATGAATGACGACTGGCACACAAACATTTGGGGAGCGAAAAANGTTTCTACTTACATAGCATCGCGGCTGTGTGATGAATATGGGATCGCAGGCGGACAGGATAGGCAGTGGGAAGATACCAAGTCATATTGTGATAAAGTTTATCAGGACTGTGAGTTGAAAGGCATAACCGATATTGACCAATACCTTGACGCCGTCAATCAGGGGCATTATACCATACTGATGGCGGTTAAAGGTGACGGCACATCTTTTCTGGATGAAAATGTGAGACAGCATTTTGCGAAGCTGGGCGCGGGCCTTTCCATGGACTATGGGGAGAACAGCAGCTATTTTGCGGCAATCCATGAGGGGAGAGTCGAGGAAGGAGCCTCGGCGGAAAGACTGGTGCATCATGGNAGCACACGAGGCGGGCTGTTGGATTTTGAGATCACAAGCGAAGGGTATGGCACTAGCTATGAAGGACGTGTCTCCATAAAGATAGACAATCAGGAATTTGCGCGGGATAGAGGCGGTATCAACATCGTAGTCTACAACAACGAGAGAAGACAGGTGATAGATTCNATTTATTACAATGGGGNAATANANAGATAATCCCGGCACCATTATGGTACCGGGGTCATAACTTTAGTGGAATTTTGAAACCAGGGACTCAAATATTCNTCAGAGTCGGGATAAGGGNAAACTGCAGGGCTTGAGCGGTACTCATTGGGTCGGGAAGTCAAAACCTGTACCGCAAAGCGGAAGGACTCGTCCTTAGCTAAAATAAATTCAGGTTTGATGCGAAAACCGTGAATTTCCCTTGCAAGCAGATTCGTCTTGTACTGATAGGAGGACATGACGTAGTTTCCCTGACTGTCATAGATAAAGAGATAAAACATATCATTATCCTCATAGGGCTCTATATCAAATGTTGCATAGAACTCTCGAGAGTTTTCGCCCTCTTTGATCTGCCAGGCAAGGTCTGTGGGTGTAGGAAGCCGCGGTGCCGATGCCCCTGTAAATTGGAATACGTCCGATATGGCATAGGGGCTGTCTGTGTATTGGATGCCGTCTCCGACAGCACATACTGCAAAATAGTAATAGCCATTGTCCCACAATTCATCGGAAAGGGGAATTGGGAAAAATTCGTAGTTCGGATTCAAGCTCCCACGTGCATCGCCTTCTTTTCCCCACTCGTCATTCTCGAGATCAGGNGGCGTCGGCGTATCACATCTGTACAGTTTCCAGAGATAGCTCATTTCTTCTCCGATACCTGATTCAGGCACATATTCCCATAATGCGGTTCCTGTCTCGCCGTCCCAATGGGGATTGGCAGGTGCAGGCAGAATAGTCAGTTCCGTCCCCTCCGCCTGTGACAGAGCATCCGCCGCGGGCTGGGGATTCACAGCACTACCGATAACGATGGCAAGCAGAGCCGCCGCAACAGCCACAGCGGCGAGAAAANCTCGTCTGGTACGGGAGAAGGCTCCTTTCACTTGTCCTGCGGACTGGTACCTTTTGTCAGGGTTCAGATCTGTGCATTTACGGATGATTTTTCGGTACTTCGGCTTCTGTGCCTGCTCTCCCAGAAGCTGTCTCAGGGTGACACCCAGTGCGTAGATGTCTGTCCGCTCGTCTGTCTGAGAAAATCCGTATTGCTCCGGTGGCGCATAACCGCGGGTTCCAAGTAATCTGGTGTCCTGTTCCGCCTCATCCTTGGGCATACGCGCTGCGTCAAAGTCAATCAGACGGATATGCCCGTCCTTAGCAATGATAAGATTGGACGGCTTGATATCGCGGTGAATTATACCCTTTCCATGTAGATATTCCAATACGGAACACAGTTCTTTCACAATCTGAACCGTCTGCTTTTCGTTCAGCTTTTCACTGTCGGCCACAGTGCCCTCTATGTATTCTTCCAGAATCGTCGTGGAGCTGTTTCCTAAGGCGACATCGTACAACTTGGGGATAAAAGGGTGTGTACAATTTTGTAGGGTCAAATAAATAGGGTGGCTTCCCTTTAATACCTTTTTGATATAGGTCTGTTCGCCATCCTTTTCGCGTACGAAAGATACCGTGCTTTTTTCACTTTGTTTCAGTACTTTAATCTCGTCGTATTCCATTACTTATGCCAGCCGTTTGTTTTTCTTCTGTGATCATTGTACCATATTGAAAGCGAGTTGTCTTGTCCCAGAAGCAGTTTTTTTGTATAATAATGAAGGATTATTGCCACGGGAAACAGTGGTATCAAAGAGGATACATTATGGAGTATAAGTCAACCGATGAATTGAATCATGAAATCGTAGCGGCAACAGACTTTGTGGATTATATCACAAACAATAAAGATAATCTCATCACTACAAGTCTGTCTGACCATCTGAATATGCTGCTGTCGCAGAAGGGACTTAAAGTAGTGGATGTCATCCGCGGGTCCCTGCTTGGACGGGCCTATGTCTATCAAATCTTTGCTGAGGACAAAAACCCTTCGAGGGATAAGTTGATTGCCCTGGCGTTTGGCCTGCATCTTTCTGAGGAGGAAACACAGAAAATGTTAAAATTATCCGGTAACAGAGAACTCTACGCGAGAGATGAGAGGGATGCCCTGATCTTGTTTGCTATCCATAGGAAAAAGAATATCATGGAAACAAACGAATTGTTGCTTGACCATGGTTTTAATGTGCTGGATACCACAAAAGAGTAATGGTGATACCGATACCTCAATCAATATAGATTTTTTTACCCATATGTTATATAATATCGTACAAATAAGTGTTACCGTCAACAAGATAAATAACACGTGAGGTGCAAAGATTGTGGCGAACAGACCAAAGAGATTTAATGCATTGCTTATTGCTGCCGCATTGGCAATTATCGGCTTTGTAACTGTTTTATATGTAGGTCAGCTTAACAAGGCAATCTCGGAAAATATCATCAGCTCAATCAGTGAGATTGCGGAACATGATAAAGCCGCCATTCAGGCATATATTGATATTTGCTGGAATGAACTCTATGGAATTCAGGATCGTTTTGTCAGTTACGGGTGTGAAACTATAGAGGATATTGAGATAAGGATGAATCTGGAATGTGCTTCCGCTGATTTTACGCATGTTTATATGCTGGCGGAAGACGGAACGGTTTATACCGATAAGTTTGTCACTTATTCCCCGGGCAATGATAATGTGAACCGGAGTCTGGATTTTCTGCCCTACTTTGCAGATGGCAGAGAGCGGATCATCCTGTGGTTTGACGATAAAGCGACAGGCGGCTGGCTGACAAAGGAGAGCCTCCTTTACGGCATACGCTTAAACAATTATGAGATTGACGGAGTAAAAATGCTCGCCCTGATCGGCATCAGCGATATTTCATCTATTCAGGATAATATGGTGATCGACAGTTTCATTAAAGATGGCAACAGCCGCGGCAGCAGCTTCCTCATTGACAAAGACGGCAACTATATTATCAATGTAAATAAGGAAATCGATCTGAACAAACAGGATAATCTGTACGACCATTTATCAGAATCCTCAGACTGTGAACTGACCAATGAGGAGGTTACGCAAAAAATAAACAACCGGGAGACTTTTAGTTTTTATCATACTCATGTAGAAAATGATGAAAGGGAGCTGCTTTATTTCATCCCCCTTACCGAAGACATTGACCTGTACTTTATTATGTCTGTCAGGGATGAAGTCTTTCTGGAGCAGACCAGAACTTTCACCACAATGAGCATGACCATGCTGGCAGTCAGTCTGGTAACGATCGTCAGCATGCTGCTGATCATGATGCGGAACCAGTATAAGACCATACAGGCAACGGAAAAGGCAAGGTCACAGAAAGAGTTCTTGTCCAATATGAGCCATGAGATACGCACGCCGTTAAACGGTCTGATCGGCATGAACCACTTAATTATGGTGCATATTGATGATGAGAGCCAGAAACCTCAGATCAAGGAATGGCTGAAAAAGTCCAACAGCACGGCAAACTATCTCCTTTCGCTGGTGAATGATATTCTGGATCTGTCTAAGCTTCAGGCCGGCAAAGTGAGCCTGATTAACGAGCCGCTTCTGTTGACGACGCTCATTGATGAGATTGCCGCGATGCAGGCGGACAATATAAAGAGCCGCGGGGTGGAATTCATTGTGGAGACGGATATTCCGGAACCCTGCGTTGCGGGAGACGCGACACGCATCAAGCAAATATTAATGAATATTGTCGGCAACGCCGCCAAATTCACACCGGAAGGCAAATATATCAGGCTCTCCGTGAGCCAGCAAAAAACGGATGATATGCATGTGACTACTTCGTTTCGATGCGAGGATACCGGAATCGGCATTTCTCCGGAATATGTCGGCAAGATATTTGACTCTTTCAGTCAAGATCGCAGACGAAATTCAAACGGCATCAAGGGCACAGGTCTTGGCATGACCATCAGCAAGCTCCTTGCTACCGCTATGGGAGGCGACATCACCGTAGAAAGCGAGCTGGATGTTGGGAGTACTTTTACCGTTACGATTCCCTTTCTTATTGTAAAAGAGATTCCTGAGTACCTGAAAGAGACTGATCAGGAGACGGCAGGCTCGGAAGGCGCTCTGACACGGAGCAAGGCAGACGGCAGGCCGCTGAAGATTCTGGTAGCCGAAGATGTGGAGCTGAATGCGGAAATCTTACTGGAAATATTAGCATTGGAGGGCTTCGAGACTGCCCATGCGGGGAATGGCAAAGAAGCTCTGGAAATGTTCCGGGATTCTGCGGTTGGTGAATTTGATATTATCCTGATGGATATGCAGATGCCCGTCATGGACGGCTGCACCGCCTCCGATGAAATCCGCAGACTTCCCCGGGCCGACGCCGGGTCTGTGCTGATATATGCCTGCACCGCCAATACGTTCCAGGAAGACAGGGATATGGCGCTGAAACATGGNATGAATGACTTNTTAACCAANCCCATTGATGTAAACATCCTGTTGAAAAAACTAAGAAATATGTAGNTGTTTANTATAGGTCGAAGANTTTACTTCCAAGCTGCAACGGCGCCTTACAGNCAGGNCGTGAGAANAGTAAGCTGCATGAATAAAATANAAGNCGTTCAATACAGTGTAGAANCTGTGTTGAGCGGCTTTTNCGGTATCAGGTGGTACGCGTATAAGTCTGATACAGCAAAATATCNCCNTCCTCTATTCTATAGCTGTCCGAAGGCAGAATGACAGCGCCTTTNCGCACAACNGCAATNACATCGATTCCAAAGCCCGATTCGATCTGCNGTACCGNNAGATTAAGAAAAGGNCTGTCGTTTCCTACGGTAACGCTGACCGTTCCCCNGACGCCGGTGTTNACCTTGCTTTGGTTCTGAAGCTGTGTATACTGTTCCACAAATCCCGCNGAAATGATNCCGGTAGGAATTGCCACCGCGCCTACGCCCAGAAANGATATAAANATNGCCATGATCCTTCCCAGNACGGTTACCGGATAAATNTCACCGTANCCTACNGTAAGTATGGTTGATATGCTCCACCACATACCGGAGAAGGCATTATTAAAAACCTCNGGCTGTANNTCATGCTCCGCGCTGTACATNCACANAGANGAGGCCATCATCAGCACCAGAATGATNAAGACTGATGAAATGATCTGATTTCTNTTTTCNTACAAAACAGACGTAATGACATTAAAAGAATCATAATATGCATTGATCCTGAACAGNTGGAATATTCTGACNACNCGCAGCATTCTGAATACAACAAATCCTGACAGNAAAAAGAAGGGNAGTATGGTNCACAGATCNACGATCCCNTCAAAGGANAGAAGGAAGCGGAGNACCGCCTTGANTCCCTTTTGGTCAGGATAGAGATATTCCGCAGTCCATATNCTCAGNATNTATTCTATGCANAANATAACNACCGTNACNGCTTCTATGCCCCTGAANATGNNNGTATANTGATTCAACTGCTCAAAGGTCTCCATAAACAGGATTGCAAGNTTCACCAGAATCACCGCAACGATAAAGATATCAAANGCCCTGCTTATGAAATCATTNCTTTTACCGATTTGTATAATATCAAAAATACGTTTTTTTCTTTTTTCATTAATAAGTTTCTGCATATTGATTTTCTGCGGCCTGCTCTTTCTATTGTTCTTCGCATTCTCCCAGACATGACATAGTAATACTTAGGCGGCGTTCTCTGACGGCTTAGTATAACTTCATGTCTTATTATATCATCTAAAGCAGCATATTCAACCTGGTTTCCTTTTTTAGTGAGGCTTCCCCGGATATAGACATTTATTACACCGCTGCCATCGATATGGCTCACAGAATCAGAAGAGAGCCATTTATGCAGATATGAAAAGTAAGAATTTAAGGAAGGTTAACAGAAGAGGCAAAAATGATTTTATCTCTGCCGGTTTTGTGGTAAAATTTTGAGAAAGAGCATAAAGAGTAATACATCATGCGAAATAGGGATTCGTGTCGCAGACAGAAAACTGACATTAAAGGAAATCAAACAGTGGCTCGATACTTATAGTGTACAGAAACTTTTTGCATATAATGCGGCTTTGGATGCAGAGGATGAACTGCAGATTATGCAATTACTTGGAAGAACAACAAATCAGGGAGTAGTCCTATGAGAAAAACCATAAAAAACGCAGTATTTATCTTATTGTTTCTAACCTTAAGCGCTTCCACCGCATTCTTGACATATCTGCACTTTATCGCCTCAGATGACAAGGATCTTTCGGGGGAGTGGGCTGTAAATATTGATATGACTGAGCAGGCTGCGGTCACAGCCTTTAGTTGGCTTCAGGACATAGAAGGTGTTTCTGTCTCTTTTGGGGAGATAGAGTCCTATATGCGAGGATTGACTATACAGGTCAATTTAACTTTTGAGCAGACAGAACGTTCTGCGGGAACCTTCCAATCTAATATTTCAACGGAAAGCTATGAGGCCTGCAATCAGGCTGCCTATGCGGCGTTTGCTACGGTATTTCAGGAACTTTTGACTGAGAGGCTTCGCATGACAGATTATGCGTGCAGTACGGACAAGGAAGCGATAGAGGCTCTTGTAACCGAGACTTTCGGGATGTCCACAGTTTCTTATTTGATGGCCTACGGTCCGACGTTGCTGCCTTCTCTGGAAGAGTTACAGGCCGGGTATGACGGTAGTGGCACTTATGAAATAACAGATGATATTCTGACCAGACAGTTTGAGGCCAGCGGGTCTGTACCCACAAAGGCGGAATACTATATCCGGAAGGACTCTAATCTGGTCCTGTCCGGAGAAATTGATTCTGTCTCCGACGGTCCTTTGTCGGATTATTATCCTATGATATATACCTTAAGGCAAACCTCAGATCAATAACTTTCGGAGAAGATAACATGATTCGTAACAGTTTGGCAAATGTGCAGACCTGTCTGACCTGTTAGCACTATCCCTCATTTCTCTTGAAGTTGAGCAGGAAGGGAGATTCCATGAAACTAATCCTACAGAAAATAAGTTCTATTATATTAGCTGTAATTCTGATCTGTTCCATCCTACCGATCAGGGCATCAGCAAGTTTCGAAATTCCCGGAACCTGTCAGGTGCAGACGGATACCGGCGCTGCATGCACAGTTAAAACGCTGGACTATAGCTATGATTACAACACATATCTCTCCCTGCGGGACATTGCCATGCTTCTTAAGGATACGGACAAATCTTTCTCTCTGGAGATTACGGGAAGTACCGTCTCAATGAATACGGAAAATGTCTATACGCCGATAGGAGTGGAAAATACCCCTTGGGAAGATGATGAAAATCCGGATATTTCCCTGAGACGATACGAATTTAAAGTAAACGAACAAACTGTATTTTACTATACAATGATTATGAAACTGCCTTCTGGCGATTATGACTGCTTTATGATGACAGCGGATCTGGCTATGATTCTGGATGTGAACATTACCGTTCCTGAGGCAGGTTCTCTGCAGGTTCATACACAGGAACCTTTCGACGTCTCCCCTGTTTCTTTGGAAGAAGCGGGCTATTTCTACGGAGTCAACAGCGTGTTGGTAGGAGATGCCACGATCGGGGAACTCTATTATCAGTATCAATCCGATATACCTTATCCCATAGCCAGCACTTCAAAGCTTATGACCTGCCTTTTGGCTATGGATGCCATCTCGGCAGGGCAGATCAGTCCTGAGGAGACAGTCACGATCTCCGAGGCAGTTCAGGCGCTATCTGCCTCAGACGATGGAGTGATTCCTTTAGAGGCCGGAGAACAGATTACTGTGCAGGAGCTTTTGCTGGGAGCCCTTCTGCCTTCCAGTAACGAATGTGCATTGTGTCTGGCTGAAGTGATTGCCGGTTCGGAGGAAGCTTTCGTCGGGATGATGAATCAGAAAGCGCAGGAGCTGGGACTGTCCCAGACAATCTTTTACAACAGTAACGGTCTGCCGACTTATACAGAAGATTTCGTTCCGGCAAAGCGTCAGAACCGCATGAGTGCGGAGGATATGTTCCGGCTGGTATCTTACCTTTTGAAAGTTTATCCTCAGATTACGGACATCACTTCGCTGGAGAAAGCTACTTTAGAGTCTCTTGACCTTGAAGTGAGCAATACAAACCCGCTTCTGCGTAATCTGCCTGAGGTCACCGGCTTGAAAACCGGAACCACCAACAAGGCAGGTGCCTGCCTGGTCACATCTCTGACCGTGGACGACGGAACCGGGGAGCATGATCTGGTAGTGATCGTACTGGGCACCGAGGACTCCATAGAGAGAGGGCGTGTTTCGGGATTGTTGGCAAGATTCGCGCTGAATGCCTTTTATACGGGCGTAGAAGAAACGGAAAGCGGTGCGACAGGACAGACTGCCGGAGAGTTACCAACCAACGCCGAGGCGGCAGTGGACCTGATTATTAGGACGGCAAAGAAAAAGAGATGAAGATATTCTAAGGCGCCATAAGACGCGGCCTAAGAAAATCTTCATCTCTTGAAGAAATTACATTGAAGAAAAACCGGAAAGGGAACAGTGATGGGAAATAAAATCAGAATAAACCAAAGGCTTTTCAGGATTCTTATCTTTGGAATAATTTTATGCGGCGTATACATGGGAAGCGCTGGACTGACGGTTAGGGCCGCAGAGCAGGCATTTGTCATAGAGGCCAAGATGCTGCCCTCAGATCAGAATGCCTATGAGATCCAGCTGAAAGTTGAAAATCAGGGGCAGGACTGGGAAGGAACCGTGCGGCTGATGATGAGGCAGGATTACTATGGGAGGCTCAATGACTGCGCTTATGATACGGAACTGTCTCTTCCGCAGGGCAGTACGAAACAGTTTGTGGTGAAGGTGCCCAAGGACAGCATAGATCGTACAGACGCGATTGTGCAGGTAATTCTTTTGGATAAAAAGGCCGGCAAGGTGGCGGATAAGGAGTTTGGACGGCTGTTACAGACGGAAGCGGATGCCCTGACTATGGGGATTCTGAGTGATGAATATACGTCGCTGACTTATCTGGATATGGGAGGAAACGAATTTAACTATTATGGGAAGAATTACCCGATCAGGCTGGAAGAACTGGATCGGGACAAGCTGTCAGATTCACTGGCGGCTTTAGATTTTCTGGTGATCGATAGCTATAACACCGGTGTTCTGTCGGATAGGACTTTAGAAAATATCAGGCAGTGGAGGGATAACGGAGGCATGCTGATCATCGGTACGGGAGGCGTTGCACAGGAAGTTCTGGATGGCTTTGATGATCTGGAAATCCAATGTTCTAAGGTCTATGACCCGGGAGCAGGTACATACGATTCCAGAGATTATGTGGATGTATCGCAGCTTCACATGGCGGAACTTACGGATGTGAACGGTAAATATAAAACAGCCTATGACATGTCGATCCTGATGTGCTCTGAGGGAGACGGCGCTGTGGGGATACTGCCGTACTCACTGTCGGAAGTGGCGAAGCTTAACGCCGCCGGTACTTATGAACAACAGAAAGAATTTGTGGAGAGCATGTTACGGCAGGTCAGCAGTTATGCAAGTGTCCGTCACGGATCGGGTCAATATACTACTTCCGGTTATGACAGTATGTATTTTCTCACAGAAATCAGCAGCTATCTGGGGAACGGTAACAACCGCCTGCAGTTCGGATGGTTGAAAGTGATTGTGATTCTGTATGTGATTTTTGTAGGCCCTGTTCTGTACCTGATCCTACGCTTAATAAAGAAACGGGATCTCTACTGGATCGCGGTGCCGGTGACGACACTCGTGGGAATCTTTCTGGTATACTTCGCCGGAAGAGGGTTTGAGGTGGTGAGCACCAATGTATATTCCGTGACGGTAGAGAATCTTGCCGGAGGGGGACATGCCCGGACTTATCTGCGCTGCTATGATGCCGGTCACAAAGAGTGGGAGTTGCGTCTGGCGGAAGGATATGAATATGCGGGACCCTTAGAGGACAGCAACTATATGAGCAGTGATGAAAGCTACTTCTACCGCATCCGGAAAGAAGGAGACAGACTTTTCTTCGGTCTCAATCCGTCTGTCGGCTTTGAAGATGGCTATTTTCAGGCAGGCATCACAGGGGAGAGGGAACAAGGCAGTATATACAGTGATCTGCACAAGGATAGAAGGCAGCGTATCAGAGGAACAGTTACCAATAAAACTACGCAGGATTTTAAATATTTTGCAGTGACCATAGGGGACGACCTGTTTGTCTATAAGAATCTTCCGGCAGGAACGGAGATTAAGTTGGAGAATACGGAAGTGGTATATAATAATGACGGTGGGTACAGCAATGGCGTGGCGGGCTACTGTTACGGCTTTATGCGAGAGGTCCAGAGCGGTGAAATGGCGAAAGACGTGGATATCCTGACCGCTTTGGGTATGGGAGTCTCTGCGACGTATTCCGCGGGAGATCCGGATAGGACGGTGATCATCGGGGTGACCGAAGACTGGGATAAGGTGGTAGACGACCAGTGCAATGAGGTGTCTTACGGATGTTTCTATGCGGTTCAATAGAGAAAGGCAAGGGTATCGGTATGCTGTATATTAATGATCTGACAAAAAATTATGGTTCTTTTACGGCGGTGAATCACTTGTCGCTGCATATTCCCGAGGGGGATCTGTTTGGCTTTGTAGGCCCCAACGGCGCGGGGAAGACGACCACAATACGTATCGTCTGCGGGCTGCTTCGGGCAAGCGGCGGTTCGGTAAGAATCGGCGGCACCGCAGCGGCAGTGGGAAGTAAAGTGATGAAAAGAATGATCGGCTATGTACCCGATTTTTTCGGGGTATATGACAATCTGAAGGTGCGGGAATATATGGATATGTACGGCTCCATGTACGGAATGGATTCCCGGGATATTGCCAAACTGACCAACGATCTGCTGGAGCTGGTAAATCTTTCGGATAAAAAGGAAGAGTATGTGGACACGCTCTCACGCGGAATGAAACAGCGTTTGTGCGTGGCGAGGGCATTGCTGCACAATCCGAAGCTGCTGATCTTGGACGAGCCGAGCTCAGGGCTTGATCCCAGAGCCAGAGTGGAAATGAAAGAATTACTGAAAAACCTTCACTCCATGGGCAAGACCATTGTGATCAGTTCCCATATTCTTTCGGAGCTTTCGGAGATGTGCAACAGCATCGGGATCATGAACCGTGGACAACTGATTACGGCCGGCAGGATCGAGGATATCATGCAGCAGATATCAGGCGGTAAAAGGATGCACATACAGGTTGCTTCCGGCATGGAGAGCGCCGTAAGGATTTTGAAGGAGCAGGTGGGCACCCGGATAGAGTCTGTCAGAGAAAATGAGATTATTATGCTATTTAACGGTGCGGATGAGGAAATCAGTGCCCTGATCGGACTTATGATTCAGAATCAGGTTGTTCTTACGGGATTCTACAGAGAGGAAGGCAGTCTGGAATCCTTGTTCATGCAGTTGACGGGAGGTGGCGCACAGTGAAATTACGTTGGAATCCTATTGTGAAAAAAGATCTTCAGGTAACCGCCCGCAGTATGCGTCTAAGCTGGGGACTGTTTGCCTATGAGGCGGTGCTGACAATGACCTTTCTTATGGCATTGTCGATCATACAGCAGTCGAGCAGAAGCTTTTACAGCAGCGGTAATGTCTATGGCAAACTGATCTATCTGTTTCCGGTGCTCGCCGTTGCACAGGTATGTATTGTTGCAATGATTGTACCTGTCATCACGGCTTCGTCAATCTCGGGTGAGAAAGAACGACAGACTTTTGATATTATGTTAACCACATGCATGTCACCCTTTTCCATCGTGGTAGGGAAGGTGATGTCTGCGGTGTTGCGGATCTTGTTTTTTGTGGCAGCCGGAATGCCGATTATGGCGTTAGCTTTTGTGGTGGGAGGCCTGAGCTGGAGTTATTTGTTTTACTTTGTGCTTACCATTGTTCTTCTATCCGTACTTTCGGGCAGTATCGGAATCCTTTGTTCCGCTCTCTGCCGCCGGTCTATAACGGCTGTTATACTATCTTATGCATTTTATTTTGTTATTTATGGATTGACGTTCCTGCCGATGTTAATGAAATTGTTTATGACGCATGCGGAAAACGTGGGTGAATCTATGCTGTTATTGCTGTTCAATCCGATTATATTTTATGAGGAATTTTTTATGCAGCTTATGACAGGCAATTCGGTTTTCGGACAGAACGGTTCTAATTTTTCAAGGGATGAGGTGGGATTTATAACCTATCATTTATCACAGGGCAGGGCATGGGTGTTTGTGTCGGCTGTATGCATTTTCCTGTTATCGCTTCTGCTTCTAATGGCAGCCGCATGGAAGGTGAATCCTATGCATTCCTCATCGGGAAAGAGACGTAAACGAAAATAGATAGAAGGTCATGGGTGTTTGCATGGAGCAGAGAGAATTTCTGAGAATAATACGAGCCTGCCGGCGCAGGATGAATATTGCAGATTTTGTGAAAAAATCAGTTTTTGCACTGAGTATCGGTGCAGGGGCCGGGATCATTTTGCAGGCTGTGGCGTTTTTTGTACCACTTTATTATGCCGATCTTTATATGGTGATGGCGTTTGTTCTGGCTGAGTTATCGGCATTTGTAGTGATGTTTGTAAAGCAGACGACCATGGAGCAGGCGGCTCTTCGGATGGACGGCTTCGGTTTCGAGGAGCGGATCGTTACGGCTTATGAACAGCTTGATAAGGAAGGGACGTTGGTCAGACTCCAGCGGGAGGATGCCATGAGGCAGTTGAGGAAGCAGCAGGACAAGATTCATATTCCTCTTATGCCTTCCCTGAAAAGGACAGCTCTGCTGCTTATGCTGCTTGTGATCGCAGTGGGACTGTCCCTGCTTCCTTCCGCAGCAAAAGACCGTGCCGGAGAATTGCACAGCATAAGGGAAGAGGCGCGGGAGAAAGAGGATGAGATAGAAGATTTTCTGGAAGCGCTGGAGCAGCTTGAGCAGGAGGAACTGACCGAGGAGCAGCAGGAGATGCTGCAAGAGATGGCGGAGAGCCTTGAATCCTCACTTTCAGAATATCAGCAGGCGGTTTCTGAGGAGATGCTGGCGGCGGCATCCCGGAAGCTGGAGTATAAATACGAAAATATGAGCAGTCAATTGTCTGATCTCATACAAGAATTGCAAGACGGCGCGGGAGTTTCGATTGCTTCGGCGGACGCTATGGAGGAATTGGCGGATCAGCTTAAGAAGATGCGCGACGAGAGGCTTGCACAGGGCGATGGGTCTGGGACAGGACAGGGTGGTCCGAATGGTGATGACCAGACGGGTCAAAAAGGTGGTAACGGCGACGGGAATGATCAAAGCGGAGACGGTGACGGTAACGGACAAGGCGGAGAAGGTGACGGAAACGGTCAAAACGGACAGAGCGGCGACGGTAGCGGGAACGGTCAGAACGGGCAGGGCGAAGGCGGCAGCTCCGGAAGCGGTAGAGGAGATGGCAGCAGTAGTACGCCTCACGATTATGTCAGCGTTCCCAATGCTGTTGCGGACAGCGAGAATCTCACGGGAAATGTGGGAAGCCATGAGACATCCGAGTTTTTCCGCGCCCAGAACGGGTTGAACTGGGAAGGGGAGCATACATCCTATGAGGCGGTGATCGGAAGTTATGAGCAGAATGCTTATGAGGGGATTGCGGCGGATCGGTATCCCAGCGGGATGGAGGATATTATAAAAGAGTATTTTGCGAGTTTTAATAATTAGAAATTTAATTAGGTAGATTCGAGTGTCAAAAGGTGCTTATGATAGGCTGAGAGGGTAGATTGCACAAAATGTTCACGAAGTTGTCGGGCTACGTCATATGGAGTTTCTAAATATTCCGGTAGAACTATGACAGAGGGACGCAATTGCCCGACATTCGCCATCCGGGCTCAGGTCGGGCTTTTCAGAACATCCGTGTTCTGAAATTGCTGGGTATTGAACGGAATATTAAGAAACTCTCATATTCCTACGCATGACAGCTTCGTGAACATTCTGTGCAATCTGGTATTTTAGTTTATGAAAAGCACCTTTTGACACCCGAATCGTGAATAAAAATAGATATGGAGGCGACAGGATATGGCTGAGTTAGACAGGAGCAGGTTTCAGGATCCGGTATATATGGCGCAGCGGATTGGGGCGTGTGAAAGAGAGATACGGAAGGGAATAATAGGGCAGGGTGAGGTTATCAGGCAGGTGATACTGGCGATGCTTACGGGAGGCAATGTGCTTTTAGAGGGTATGCCGGGACTGGGGAAGACCAGACTGGTCAGTACCATTGGTAAGGTTTTTGATTTGTCTTTTAAGAGAATTCAGTTCACGCCGGATCTGATGCCAAGCGATGTGACCGGTACGAATATTATTATTAAGAACGAACAGGGCAGTTCTTTCTCCTTTGAGCGGGGGCCGATTTTTGCGAATCTGATTCTGGCGGATGAGATCAACCGTGCCACGCCCAAAACGCAGTCGGCGCTGTTGGAGGCGATGCAGGAGCATACGGTGACTGTGGGCAATGTCAGCCATGTGCTTAATGAACCCTTTTTTGTGCTGGCGACCCAGAATCCCATAGAGAGTGAGGGGACTTATCCGTTGCCGGAGGCTCAGCTGGACCGCTTCATGTTCAAAGTGCTTGTACGGTTTCCTAACAGGGAGGAGTTAAAGGGGATCGTCGCACTCACGGAGGGAAGCAGGGAGCCTGTCATCGAAAAGCAGATGGACGGTGAAGGGCTTCTGGCGGCAAGAGCCTTGGTAAATCAGATTCCGATTGCGGACGCGGTGATGGATTATCTGCTGGAGATCGTCATGGAGACTCATGCTCCAAATCCTCATATCAGAGAGGGAGCAAGTCCCAGAGCGGCACAGGCACTGATCCGCGCCGCAAGGGCGAAGGCGTTTTTAGAAGGGCGATTTAATGTTTCTTTTCAGGATGTACAGGTGGCCGCATATCCGGTTCTCAGACATCGGATCATTCCGGGTTTTGAGGCCATCAGTGCGGGGATTACCGAGGATGATATCATTACAAGGATTTTACAGGCAAAAACGGCTTTGACTGGCAGATAGGAGGAAGGAGCTGTCATGCAATAAACTGACATGGCAGAACCTGATGGGTAATTATGATGTTGGACGCTGTATTTTTTGACAGGTTGTCAAGACTCCGGCTTACTATGGGACACAGAACTTCCATGAATCTGACCGGAAACCGCAAATCCATACAGAAAGGTTCTTCCATGGAGTTTTCGGATTTCAGGGAGTATATGCCGGGAGACGATATACGCCGCATTGACTGGAATGCCTATGGGCGTCTGGACAGGCTTTATGTGAAGGAATACATGGAGGAAAAGGAAGCGGTTATTTCGATTCTGATCGATACCAGCGCCTCCATGAATTACGGGGCGAAGACGAAGAGTGAGCTTGCCTGTATGCTGGCAGCGGCTTTTTCTTATATGGGACTGAATAACATGGACCGTGTCATGCTCTATGATATGCACAGGATGTATCTGCCTTTCGCGGCAGAGGGCGGGAAGAGAGCCCTGCCCCGGATGACGGCTTGGCTGGAGCAGTGTTCCTTTGAGGGAACGGTGGATATTGCAAAAGCTGTTAGGGAGCTTCCGGTGAAAGGACCGGGAGTGACTATTCTGGTCAGTGACTTCCTGCAGGAGGCTTTTCTGGATCAGGAGCAGGAGACTTTGACAAATCTGCTGCGTTTCCTGAATTACAGAAAGCAAAGAACCGTATTATTGCATGTACTGGCGAAAGAGGAGCTGTCCGTAGAACTGACGGGCACAAGGAATCTGATTGATATGGAGGACCAGAGTACCCTGCGTCTTACATTGGATGCGGTCAGCATCCGGACATATGAGAAGTCCCTGCGGGAATTTACGGACCGGATGAGAAGGGAATGCGTAAGAGCCGGAGCATTCTATGAGGTATGCAGTACAGGGGCAGATATTTATCAACTGATCTTTCAGGATTTAAGGATGCTATATGATATTTGAGAGTTTATGGCCGCTGGTTTTTCTGGCCGCGGTTCCACTTATTATAATTTTATATCTGCTAAAGCCCAAGGGGGAGGATCATCTGATATCTTCCAATCTTCTCTGGCAGAAACTGCTCAAAAACGAGCAGTCCAAAACCTTCTTTGAGAAATTTGTACACAATATTCTCATGTATCTGCAGATTTTGATTACCGTACTTTTGGTGATCGCGCTGATGTCGCCATTTATCAGCACCAGGGGGCAAAGCGGCGGAAGGAAGATACTGCTCTTTGATACAAGCGGAAGTATGCAGCATATGACAGATTCAGGCAGCACCCGTCTGGAGGAGGCTGTGGCGCAGGCGTGCGATTATGTGAGGACGACGAATAACACCTGTTTTTCTATTGTGACAGTGGATGCTCTGGGAACACAGCTCATGGCAGTGGACATGACGGACGCAGACAGTCTGATCCGGACGCTTAAAGAGATAGGGTGCAGTGATGGCGGAGGGGATCTTGCACTGGCGCAGGGGACTCTGGATACGCTTATGGGAGAGGATGCAGACAACGCGGCGGATCTGATCGTTTATACGGATGGTTCTGGTGCAGCGGGATTTGAAGAGCTGCGTGCCAGCGCGGAGAAAGAGCTTCGCGTGTTTGGTGAGGCGGCTTCCAATGTGGCGAATGAATATACGGTATTCACCGCACGGGAGGATGGCTCTTATGATGTGATGGTGAGCCTGGTCAATTACAGTGGCCGAAACGTTACCTTTGATGTCAGTCTGTATGACGAGGGAGAGAGGCTTATTGCGCTTAGGCAGATGCAGCTTGCACCTTCGGAGAGCACATTCTGTCTGTTTGAACAGGCGAATTGGCAGGGACAGACCTTAAGATCCTGTGTTGACGGCATTACTTTTGAGGGAGGCGAAAGAGAGAGCCTTACCGCGGATAATGTTTCGGAAGCGGTAAAGAGTCCGAAGAGTCAGTTGAACGGACTGCTCGTCGGAGAGGGTAACATTTTTATTGAGAAGGCGTACCTTGCCATTACAGGGGAGAGCATTGCCAGAGCAGGCACGGATGCCTTGGATAACTATAATGTGGTGATTTATGATGCCGGTCAGATTCCGGGGACGGAAGGAAGGAACAGGCTGATTTTCGGTGACGCCGGGAGAGAAACCGTCCGGACACTGGATAATGTCGTCCTGGAGATGAAGGACTGTGACCTGACCGCCGGTCTGTCTGGATTTACCATAGGAGTCAATACTGCTTACTGCTTTGCGCTGCCGGAAGGAGCGGAGAGCTTTTTGGAGTACGATGGGAAATGTGTGGGTTATTACCGGGAGCTGGATGGCTGCAAAGAGGTGGTGGTAGGATTTGACCCCCGGGAGTCGGATTTCCCGCTAAGAGCGGAATTCCCGGTTTTTCTGGCCAATGCAATGGTCTATCTCACAGACACGTCTTTCCTTGCGGAAAATGTTTATTATGCCGGGGAGGAGATTGCCCTACAGCCCTGGGCGGAGACGGATGGGCTTGTGTTTGAAGCACGTCCCGGAAAGGCCGGTCTGTATCAAATAGGAAACGGGGAGCAGCAGGAAACTTATGTGGTGCGTTTTCAAACCGCTACGGAGTCGGATGGCAGAGCAACCGCTGAATCTGTCGGTGACGCAGCAAATATGAAGCAGCAGAAGGTAAAGCAGGCGGTGAGAAATCTTTTCTTGCTGCTGGCACTGGTCCTTTTGGTCGTAGAATGGATCGTCTATGTACGCCAAATGCGTTATAGGGGAAAGTTTTATCTGGTCGTAAGAGGTGCGGTGGCTGCATGCGTGGTGCTGGCACTTCTGGGGATACAGGTACAT
This sequence comes from Lachnospiraceae bacterium, assembly GCA_014804655.1. Taxonomy (GTDB): domain Bacteria; phylum Bacillota; class Clostridia; order Lachnospirales; family Lachnospiraceae; genus UBA3282. The sequence continues at coordinate 22,506 of JAAUZK010000022.1, forward strand.
CTGGGCAGCAGCCGGACGGCCACTGTTTTTGTAGTCGACCTCTCCGACAGTAATGAGGAGCATCTTAAGGAGGCGGATCAGTACCTGCAGTCTGCGATTGCGAAAATGCCTGCCGGCAATGCCTATGGTATTGTGACCTTTGGCAAAAATGCGCTGTTGGAGCAGTTTCTGACAGAGGAAGGTTATTATGGAGGATTGCTGACGCTGCCGGAGAAAACGGCAACAAATTTTGAGGATGCCATATCCAAAGCGCTTACGCTTATTCCGGGAGATTACAGCGGAAGAGTGGTAGTGCTCACGGACGGGAAACAGACCAGAGGAGATGTCCGGCATATGGGACAGGCTCTTCTGGCAAGCAAGGCGGAGTTTCTGACTCTTCTTTATGAGGATGAGGAGACGTCTGATGCCTATATTGACAACGTGAGCCTTCCTTCTTATCTTCATCCCGGTGATCAGTATGCTATCACCGTACTGGTGGAGAGTAATTATGATACGGATGCGGTCATTGAGCTATACAATGGAAGTGCCCTGACGGCATCAAACAGTGTTCATTTAAATAAGGGGAGCAACCGATTTGTGTTCAGCGCTCAGGTTGATACGGATGCGGGCAGCGGCTCCATGGAGAATATCATGGTCCGGGTGCAGGCAATCGGGGATACCTGTCCGGAGAATGATTCTTTCAGTGCCTATTCCGTGGTGGAGTCTGCACCTAAAATTCTGCTTGTTGCCGGGTCGGGCGTTGATGTTTCGCCATTTGACTCAGTACTGCATGCGGCAGGATGCGACTATCATGTAGTCTCCGCCCTGAATGCACCGGACGATATCAATGCCATGTTAGCCTATAAGTCGATTATTTTGGCGGACGCTTATATTGATGATCTGCCGGTCGGTTTTCTGGAGAATCTGGAGACTTATGTGAAGGATTACGGGTGCGGGTTTATCTGCTGCGGCGGTGAGGACAGCTTTGCACTGGGAGGATATCGGAATACAGTGCTTGAGACAGTGCTTCCTGTAGATATGCAGCCGAGGAGTATCAATGAGATCCCTTCCATGGCTATGGTTATGGTCATCGATCATTCCGGCAGTATGGTCAGTGAGGTCAAAGATTCCGGCGGCAGCAATCTGGATCTCGCCATCAAGGCTTCTGCTGTGGCAGTGGATAATCTGAGAGATTCGGATTATGTGGGTGTTCTGACCTTTGATGATCAGTATGAGTGGCAGGTGGAGCTTACCACGGCGGATGATAAAACCGCCATCAAGGATAAAATCATGCACATCAGCGAGGGCGGCGGAACTACCATTAAGCCAGCCCTTTTAGAAGCGTGTGAGGCGGTTTCGGAAAGTGAGGCAGCCATTAAGCATGTAGTGCTTTTGACGGATGGTATGGGAGAGACAACCGATTTCCAGGATGCGATAGACGCTTACAAGGCGGAGGGAATCACCCTCTCTACTGTGGCAGTCGGAAGTTTTTCCGATACGCAGCTCCTTGAAGAGTTAGCCGACAGATGCGGCGGCAGATATTATTATTCGGATCTGGCCAGTGATATACCCAAAATCTTTGCCAGAGAGGTATTTCTGGGAAGTGACAGTTACATTCAAAACGGTGTATTTTCGCTTAAGGTGCAAGAGAACCATGAGCTGACCAACAATCTTTTTGCCGATGGCTGGCCGGTGCTCTACGGGTATATTGCGGCAACCCCTAAGACGGCCTCAGTCCCTGTTATCGTATCTGATAACAAAGAAAATCCGATCCTTACGGTATGGCAGTACGGACTGGGCAGGACGGTTGCATGGAACAGCGACGTTACCGGTGAGTGGAGCGGCGCTTTTGCGGGAGAAGATGACTATGTCCGGATGTGGAAGCGGATCGTGGATTATGCCACCGGAAATGTTGACATGGGTGAGGACAGAGTGGATGTGGTGACGGTGGGAGAACGGACAGAAGTCACTTATCAGACGGATGATTATGCAGGCGGCACGGAGATTCTGGTGACGGTTATTGATCCGGAGGGAAAGTCCACAGAGGAGAAACTTCATGCCACAGCGCCGGGAAAATATACGGCACAGATTTCCACGCCTCAGACCGGATTATATCACTTCAATGTACGCCGCAGTGTGGATGGTGAGATGCAAAGTTATCTGACAACAGCCGCCGCGGTACAGTTTTCGGATGAGTATAAATTTGATGTAAGTACGGATTCCTATTTGAAGTTTGTGGAACAATACGGCCGGATCATTACGGAGCAGGACACAGTCTTTAACCGGCTCTCTACGGGAGCAAGAGAGAGCTATGACCTGACAAACTGGCTGCTTTTCCTTGCCATCTGCCTGTTTGTCGCGGATGTGGCAATGCGGCGGTTTAGCTTTGTGCCGAAAATCGTGCAGGGAGGGCTTCGCGGAAGAAGCGCAAAGCGGGAGAGGACGGTAGAAAATAACCTGCAGGGTAAGTCATATGCGTTAAACGAAGATATGACAGCAGAAGATATAACGGACAAAGATTCTTTGAAGAAGTCGGAGAAAAAGAGAAAAGAACCAAGGAAATCAAAAAAGAAGGAGCAGGCGGAACAGACATTGGATACTTCTCAGTTACTCCGGAAAAAGGATGACAGGTCTATATAATCAATATAAAATCTGTAATTTGGGTATTTCACCCCGGCACAGGGCATCTTGCCTGCCGGGGTATTGTTTTTGTTTCTGTCTACACTATACTGAAATGGAAAGCTTTCGAAAATTATTAAGTAAGCCTGCAAATAAAAAGTCAATAGGAAATTGAAATTTTTCAAACAAGTTTTATGTAGGAATTTTGCGTACTTTAAACAGACCACCGATTACCGCTGGTCTGAAGCAAGAGTATGGAA
>JAAUZK010000023.1 GCA_014804655.1 Lachnospiraceae bacterium
AAGAGCCAGTTGTATTTCATTGGAAATATAACCTTGATGATGTTGATGTATCGGAAGTGGTTATTGTTGATACACTTCCGATTAAAAAGTCCAGTTAATTAAAGGATGAAACACTAGTGAATCTTTAGTATCGGGGTAGAGAATATGGTATCTACCCCGATATTGTGTTATTATGGAAGAAAATAGACAGGCTGATATATAGTATTTTATATGGAGGTATAGCAATGATAAGCCAGACTTTGCGTGATGCAAGAAGATACGAAGAGACGATGGAGAGAAAGATTGACAGAGAAGCCAAACCGGACTTCCATTTGGCGACGCGCGTAGGATGGATGAATGATCCTAACGGTTTCTCCTATTATAACGGTGAATATCATATGTTCTATCAGTATCATCCCTATGATTCTCATTGGGGACCGATGCACTGGGGACATGCGGTCAGCACGGATCTGCTGCATTGGAGCTATCTGCCGGCGGCACTGGCGCCTGATGTGGAATGTGACAGGGATGGCTGCTTTTCCGGCAGTGCGGTGGTACTGCCTGACGGAAGACATCTGTTGATGTATACAGGTGTTGCCAAGGAGATGCAGCCTGACGGAAGTACGCGGGATATCCAGACGCAGTGTGTCGCGATAGGCGACGGCGTAGATTATGATAAGTATACGGGCAACCCTGTGCTTACGGAGAAAGATTTACCGGAAGGCGGGAGCAGGTTTGATTTCCGTGACCCGAAGATGTGGCAGAAGTCTGACGGTTCTTACCGATGTGTTGTAGGAAACTGTACGGAGGATGGGGACGGAAGAATCCTTCTGTACAGCAGTAACGATTGTATTCATTGGAACTATGAGAAAATACTGGCGGCTAACAACAAACGCTTCGGTAAGATGTGGGAGTGTCCGGATTTCTTTATGCTGGATGGCAAGGCTGTTCTGATCACGAGTCCGCAGGATATGTTTCCGCAGGGATTCGAATACCATAACGGTAACGGTACGCTCTGCCTCATCGGTTCCTATGATGATACGACTGATACTTTTACGGAAGAGCACGATCAGGCGATTGATTACGGAATTGATTTCTATGCGCCCCAGACGATCCTTACACCGGATGGGAGAAGGATCATGATCGGATGGATGCAGAACTGGGATACCTGTAATCTCCATACGCCGGATCAGCCATGGCTTGGACAGATGAGCCTGCCAAGAGAACTTTTCATACAAAACGGCCGCCTGTATCAAAGACCGATACGGGAACTGGAAGCGCTGCGCGGAGAGGAAGTGCGGCACGAGAATGTTACTTTTACGGATGTGATCAAACTTGCAGGTGTAGAGGGGCGCAAAGTCGATATGGAAGTGACGGTACGACCGGCGGACGCAGCGAAGGTCTATCAGAGATTTGCAGTCAGGTTCGCGCAGGATGATACATATCGGACTTCAATTAGTTTCAGGCCGCATGAGTCAATTGTCAAGGTGGACAGGAAGTTTTCCGGTTCCAGAAGGGCGATCATTCATCAGCGTCGGTGTCTCGTGAAGAACAAGGATGGAAATATTAAGATGAGGATCATTCTGGATAAATTCAGTGTGGAAGTCTTCGTAAACGATGGCGAGTATGTGTTGACCGCTACTATGTATACCGATCTTGCGGCGAACGGAATCTCTTTCTTTGCCGATGGGGAAGTGAACATGGATGTGGTAAAATATGAATTGAGATAGTGTGAAGGTTTACCGGGACGAAAGGAGACAGCGGACATGAAAAAGTATGATGTGGTTGCATTAGGCGAATTGTTGATTGATTTTACGGAGAACGGAACGAGCGGGCAGGGAAATCCGATCTATGAGGCGAATCCCGGCGGGGCGCCCTGTAACGTATTGTCCATGCTGACGAAATTGGGGCATAAAACCGCTTTTATCGGTAAAGTGGGACAGGATATTTTCGGGAACCGTCTTAAGAAGACACTGGATGAAGTGGGAATAGACACATCGAATCTGGTGATGGATGAGGAAGTGCGGACTACGCTGGCGTTTGTAGAAACTTTTCCCGACGGGGACAGAGATTTCTCATTCTACAGAAATCCCGGTGCGGATATGATGTTACAAGAGGATGAAGTGCAGATGGAGCTGGTGAAAGATACCAACATTTTTCATTTCGGTACGCTGTCCATGACTCATGAGGGAGTGAGAAATGCTACGAAGAAGGCGATTGCGGCTGCCAAGGAGGCGGGTGCGGTGCTCTCTTTTGACCCTAATTTGAGAGAGCCTTTGTGGAAATCTCTGGATGACGCGAAGGAACAGGTTGCTTACGGGCTTTCCCAGTGTGATGTGCTGAAAATTTCCGACAATGAGATACAGTGGTTTACGGGAGAAGAGGATTATGACGCCGGGATTGCGAAACTGCGGCAGCAGTATGACATTCCGCTGATTATGCTGTCCATGGGGAAAGACGGAAGCCGCGCCTATTACAAAGACCTGCGTGTGGAAGTAAAACCGTTTATACAGGAGAATACGATTGAGACTACGGGAGCCGGAGATACTTTCGGCGGATGTTGTCTGCATTATGTGTTGGAAAATGGTTTACATAATTTGAGTGAAGATAGTCTGACGGAAATGCTGACGTTCGCCAATGCGGCGGCTTCCATCATCACGACCCGTAAGGGGGCGCTGCGTGTGATGCCGGAGGAGGCGGAAGTGCGGGAGCTGATTGAGACATTGTAAGATGATCTGATGGTAAACTACAATATATAGTTGTTGTGGCGGTGAAAACATGAATTATAAGATTGCAATATGTGATGATTCCGATGCAGACAGACAATTTATAGCAGGCTTAGTAAGCAGTTGGGGAATCAATACCGGTCACACGGTGCAGATTTCCGATTTTTCTTCTGCAGAAAACTTCCTATTCCACTATGCCGGGAAGAACGATTATGACATTTTGCTCCTTGATATAGAAATGGGAACCATGGATGGTGTAACCATGGCAAAAAAGCTGCGTTGTGACAATGATACCGTTCAAATTATTTTCATTACGGGATATTCCGATTATATCTTTGAGGGTTATGAAGTAGCTGCTCTTCATTATCTGGTGAAACCCGTCGGGAAGGACAAGTTGTTTTCTGTCCTTGACCGTGCGGCTGATAAGCTGNCAANAAACGAGAAAGTTTTGAACNTTAAGATTGGNGGTGAAATGGTTCGTATCCCNATCTATCAAATCNGGTANGCCGANGTGTTTGGCAATTANGTGACCATCCATGCTTCTGATGATCTGACGGTAAAAATGACGCTGAGTGAATTGGNAAAGGAGCTGGATGATCGTTTTTTTCGTGTNAGNCGTTCTGTGNTAGTCAATCTGACACAAATANGTCGTGTCACAAAGGCAGAAATCANGTTGAANGATGGTNCANNTATNCCTCTGCCCNGAGGTGCTTACGAAGGTGTTAACCGTGCAATTATCAATATGAGGTGAAGCATATGNGATTTTTTTCAAAGAAAATTGATCAANAGATNGCTNCCTATCANCATGAATTGACNGAAACACATTATCGGGAAATTGACAATATGTATCGNAAGATTCGTGGGTGGCGGCATGACTACCGTAATCATATCCAGACGATGAAAGCGTATGCGGCATCAGAAAACTGGGATGCCATCAAACGCTATCTTGATCTGTTGGACGATGACCTGACCACCGTGGATACTGTCATTAAAACAGGAAACCCCATGACGGACGCTATCCTGAATTCAAAAATTTCGCTGGCAAATTCCAGAAATGTCAAGGTCATAGCTGATGCATGTATCCCGGTGAAACTGAACTTGTCAGAAATCGACTTGTGTTGTATCATCGGCAACCTGTTTGATAATGCAATTGAAGCCTGTATGAAACTCCCTGAGGATCAGCGGGTGATTCGTTTATATATGGATCTGCGAAATACGCAGCTTTATATTTCCATCACCAATTTTACTGCCGGAAAGAAAATGAAAAAAGAGGGAAAACTATTTCGAAGTACGAAGGGCGAAGGGCACGGCTTCGGTCTGGTACGGATTGATACCATTGTGGAGCGGCTGGATGGATATATCAGCCGCAACAGTGAGGATGGAGCATTTACAACAGAAATATTGCTTCCGCAGATGTAAAAATTGCAATTCATCACCCGGAAATAACGATTCGTCCCCGGAATAATTCGGGGGCGATTTTTCATGCTAAGGTTATTCCCGGAAAGGACGGTACTTTTGTATGGTTAAGGGAAAAAGGCAAAAACTGAAAAAGGCTAAATATGTTAAACCGAAGTATAATATGTGGCAGAATTCATGGTTTATGATAAAACTGGCATGGACTTGTGAAGAAAAAAAGGTGATCATTCTCAGCCTGCTTTCCGCAGTACTGGCAGTCGCTTTAAATCTTGTCAATCTATATGTCTCTCCGACGATATTGTCTGCGGTGGAAAGGCACGTTTCCGCAGGGGAGCTGTTTATGACCATTGCAGGTTTTACTCTCGGTCTTATGCTTATATCGGCTGCCTCCGCTTATGTGAATACGAACACGCTGTTTGGCAGGATCAGTCTTCGCGCTGAGATTACGAATCTTTTGAGCAGAAAAGCAGCAACCACATCTTATCCCAATGTTGATGATGATGAATTCATAAAACTGCTTGTCAAGTCCCGTGAGTGCACATACTCCGGCAATGAGGCGGCAGAAGCCATATGGACAACGCTGACAATGCTGACAACCGATATTTTCGGATTTCTAATCTATGTAAGTCTGCTGACAACTGTGCAGCCTCTTCTTGTTCTTGTTATTCTTGCGACATCATTAGTCAGCTTTTTCTTAGGTAATTGCGTGAACGGATATGGGTATCGCCATCGTGAGGAGGAAGCGGAATACGAGAGGCATATGAATTATCTTTTGATGCGTGTAGAAGACTTAAGCGCGGCCAAGGATATCCGAATCTTCGGTCTTCGTCCATGGATCGAAGAGTTGTATGAAAAGGCAATGAGCTGTTATACAGCCTTCCATAGAAAGGCGCAGGGCGTATATATTTGGTCTCCGATTGCAGATCTGGTTTTTACATTTCTTCGTAATGCCATTGCATACGATTTCCTGATTTCTCTTGTGATCCGGGATGGACTTGATGTAGCAGAATTTCTCCTGTATTTCACCGCAGCAGGCGGCTTTACCGGATGGGTATCNGGAATTCTGAGCGGATTTGGCACCCTGTATAAGCAGTCACTGGATATCTCTACAGTTCGTGAGTGNCTGGAATATTATGAGCCCTTTCAGTTTGATGGCGGCAGGCATATTGAAGCGGATGCAGAGAGAAAATACGAGATCAGGCTGGAGTGCGTCTCATTCCGTTATCCGGGAGCCGATCAGGATACGCTGACGAATATCAATCTCACACTGTATCCCGGAGAAAAACTGGCAGTGGTAGGATTAAACGGGGTGGGCAAAACAACACTGATCAAATTAATCTGCGGCTTTCTCGATCCTACCGAGGGCAGGGTGCTGCTTGATGGCCAAGATATACGAATCTACAATCGTGCAGACTATTACACAATGTTCTCAGCAGTTTTTCAGGATTTTTCTTTGCTGGCAGGAACGATAGCGGCCAACGTTGCACAGAACAATGTCGGTATTGATATGGAACGAGTGAGGGAATGCGTGGAAAAAGCGGGTCTTCGCTCCAAGGTTGACTCTCTGCCTGACAGATATGAGACATATCTTAATCGCGAGGTATATGAGGGAGCGACTTTACTTTCCGGCGGCGAAACACAGCGTCTGATGCTGGCGCGGGCGCTCTATAAAAATGCTCCGTTTATCATCCTTGATGAGCCGACNGCNGCNCTCGACCCTATTGCGGAATCCGAGATGTACCAAAAATATCATGAAGTGACAGGAGGCAGATCNTCCATTTATATTTCACATCGTCTTGCTTCCACCCGCTTCTGTGACCGCATTATTTTGATCGACGATGCAGGAATCTGCGAAGAAGGTACGCACGATGAACTGTTAAGGCTTGGCGGCAAATACGCCGGGCTCTATGCTGTGCAAAGTAAATATTACAGGGAAGGAGATGCTGAAAATGAATAAAAAGCCTATGTCATGGGGAGAAACGATAGAACTTAACAACCGTGCATTTAATATATTCTTCAAGCGTTATCCTCAGATGGTGCTTTCACGCCTGATCAGCGTAATGTGGAACGCCCTTACACCATATGTGGGNATCTGGTTTTCTGCACTTGTAATNGATGAACTTGCAGGCGGCAGAGACGCTGAACGNTTGAGNTATCTTGTGCTGCTCACGCTTGTGTCTGCTGCTGTGATAGCACTGTTATCTGCATTGCTTAACAAGTGGAAAGAANCACACAATGCAGGGCTTTGGTGGAAGGCGAATTACTTCCTTTTTGAAAAACTTCTTGACATGGATTATGTGAGTCGGGATGAAACNAAAACAGCAGAGCTTCTTTCCNTCATCCGACAGAATCAGGGCGGCAGTAGTTGGGGACTGCATCGGGTGCTTAGAGGCTATGAAGANTTGTGTTCTTCNGTGTTTACACTTATGGGCGGTATCGTTTTGACGATTTCATTGTTTGTCAGCCGCGTACCNGAGAGCGCGGGAGCGTACACTATTTTGAATAATCCCNTGTTTGTCGTGTTTATGATTGCTGTTATGCTCATGATAACCTATATTGCACCGGTTCTTTCNAATAAGGCGGAGAGTTATTGGGCACTGAGTGTGAAATTTTTAAATCTGTCAAACCGTTTGTACAGTTTCTTCGGANCTCTCGGTTATCANAGAGAGATTGCAACAGATGTAAGAATATATAGGCAGGATATGATCTGCGAAGATATTAATCGGGAGAACAGGGAGAANACCTTTGGCTCAAAGGGNCTTATGGCAAAATACGGCAGAGGTCCTATGGGACTTTATNATGCAGCATCGTCGGCAGTTTCGGTGATTTTCACAGGTATTGTCTATGCTTTCGTCTGCCTGAAAGCGTGGGCCGGAGCGTTTGGGCTTGGCGCAGTGGCACAGTATGTTGCNTCTATNACAAAAGTATCCGGCGGAATGTCCGGTCTGATTTCAGCNCTGGGNGATATGCGGAATAACGCCGTCTTCCTTGTACCGGTATTTGAGTTCCTCGATATACCGAACAATATGTATCAGGGAAGTCTTACCGTGGAAAAGAGACGCGACCGCAAATATGAAGTGGAATTCCGTAANGTTTCTTTCAAATATCCCGGNANNGAAAANTANGCNCTCCGNAATGTCAACATAAAGTTTGANATAAGCAGACGACTGGCTGTTGTGGGTATGAATGGAAGCGGTAAGACGACCTTCATTAAGCTGCTCTGCCGGCTGTATGATCCCACNGAAGGGGAAATTCTGCTCAACGGNATNGATATNCGCAAGTATAACTATGCNGAATACATGATGATCTTNTCCATCGTATTTCAGGACTTCCAGCTCTTTGCATNNAAGCTGGGCGAGAATGTGGCGTCCAAGACTGATCTATGACCGTGGGCGGGTCATGGATTCGCTGAATAAAGCCGGTTTTGCCGAAAGGCTCTCGGAGCTGCCAGACGGAGTCGAAACATATTTGTATAAGGATTATGATAAGAACGGCGTCAATATCTCGGGAGGTGAAGCGCAGAAGATAGCCATTGCGCGTGCGCTTTATAAAGATGCTCCGTTTATCATCCTTGATGAGCCTACCGCCGCCCTCGACCCAATTGCGGAAGCTGATATTTACTCAAAGTTCAATGATATTGCCGGGGATAAAACAGCAATCTATATCAGCCATCGTCTTTCTTCCTGCAAATTCTGCGACATGATCGTCGTATTTCATGAGGGAGCGATCATCCAGCAGGGCACACACGATTCTCTCGTGGCGGACGAAAACGGGAAATATTATGAACTGTGGCATGCACAGGCACAGTATTATACAGAATAAAAACTTTTTGCAATAAAATTCCGGAATCTTGTCGGAAATTCTTAATAAGGGGAAGGCAGTCCGGCAGGTTTGTGAGCGATTAAATATTCCGTTATGCCGGTCAATAGCCATCGGCGACAGTATAAATGCTATAGAAATGCTTGAAACCGCGGGCTTAAGCATTTGTATGCAAAATGGAAGTGACGAACTGAAGAAAGTAGCGGACGATATATGCCCGTCAGTACAGGGAGACGGCATATTGTATGCTTTTTCGTAACTGTTCAGAAGGTGTTTGCGCGAGGTGTTTTTTGTGAGTGAAGCGTAAGCGGAAGTCACAGAAAACCCGAGGTAGACATGCGCGAAATTATGCAGAATGCATAATTTCTGTGCATCTTCGTAACTGTGAAGAACAGGGTTCTGAACAGTTACGCTTTTTCTAAGTATTGCCTGATAGGAAAAGAATAGGATGAGTATATACATACAACCGGGGCAGGAAGCAATCCGCTCCTATCCCGGTTGTGTTATTACTGCGCATTCAACGTATCAACAATCGACATCTCCCGAATCTTCCTAATCGGACCGNGTATNGCCAGAATCACGGATATNATGACGATTCCGATAATAATGNCNAGTTCGGNGGNCGGCAGNCTCCANGGNTCACNCCAACGATAGGATACCAGAATCTCAAACAATTTCTTGTTNAGTGCAAGTCCCAGAACAATACCGCAGACACCGCCNGCCACTGCATAGGTTGATGTTTCGGCGANGATCATTTTCTTAAGCTGTCTGTCGCTNAGGCCGATGGCNCGNAGTNCNCCNTANTGTTTCATCCGTGCCTCTACNCTCATGGCAACACAGTTGATGATNTTGCAGATTGTGACCATGGCGATCAGAAACAGAAANCCGTAGATAAACAATTTAAACGAATAATTGGCTCCCAGCACACTNTGCTTATCGATNCGCTGGTCGGAGAAGGNGCATCCNGTCNCNACNNGAGAGCGAATCGCATCNACATCATCGTCGGTGGCTTTTCCGGTCAGNTGNATATCNATGATGGTATAATCTTCNGCNCCNGTNAANTGTCTGAANGTATCTTCCGANCAGATGATNATGTCGCCGTCCGGCGTGTTNAANGGGCATTCNGATACCATTCCCGTAATCGTTATTTCNGNNGGCTGTCCGTCGATCATNAGGNTTACAGANTCACCGACTTGTATCTCGGAATGATTATTATATTGAGGAGCCGCTACGATGAGTCCGGTTCCGATCTGCTCCTGCGCNTCNTGCAAAGAGCCGTCGAGAAGGTATTTCTTNGCCCATTTAAACTGATGTTCTTCATAGGAAATCAACATGGTTGTATTTTNCCTGCCGTTTGTCACGGTGGGAAGGTCGTAGGCAAACATCCTCCCGAATGCCCTTTTGACAACAGGATTATCCTGCAATACGGGTATCAGAGAACGGTCTACCGTGCATGNGTTATCCGGGCTTATCACGGAAANGTCCGGCGACCANGGACTGAGCGCNTTGATCGCATGCTTCATGAAATCAACAGTCGTNGAGAAGGANAGGAAAAGTATGATACTTAGGGCAAANGAGCTCACCACCAGCAGAAAGTTCTTGCGGCTTGCTNTNGCATGNTGGATNCCCAGTGCNGTGTCNACTTTGCAGAGGGNAGTGTTGGCAGCCNTGCGNACGGGTGCCNTGTCATTGGCNTTACCTGTCACNGCGGCTAACGGNGATGCNTTGGANGCNCNCTTCGCCGGTGCCCGGGATGCCAGAAGTACGGTAAGTATTCCGATAATAACNCCGGCNGCTATGCTGGGCAGGCTGATGGCAAAAGCCGGCATGGTGGCAAAATACATGGGACTTAATGCGCGCAGAAGNGCNCACAGTACCCAGATGACNATNATGCCGAGAANGATACTGGCNGGGATGGCATAGGTGCACAGACTCAGTGCTTCCCTGTGGACTAACCGTATNATCTGTTTCGGCGTGGCNCCCACACAGCGTAACATCCCGAAAAANTCCGTCCGTCCGGCGATATTNCTGTTTAAGCTGCTGGCAATCATGAGGATGCCTGCCAGTAAGACCAGNACGGATAAAANCGCGGCNGCAGCATAGATCATCATCATAAACAGGTTGCCTTCNTCGCTTTGACCAAGTAATCCCAAAAGCATTGCCTGTTCGCCTACCTGATCGTNAGACAGATGAAATTGTNTNTTAATNTCGTCTATNGATTTCCGTATTGNGCGAGGGTTGCGGAACTGAACGAGAAAACAACTGTCATAATCGTCAGGTTCGCCGTCAACAACACCGGGANAGAAATCGCGGAAGGCNGCAGTGTTCATGAATACNCCGTAAATGTCCTTNCNNANGANCATGGGNAGNTCGTNNGCAAAACCGGATATGNTGTAGGGGTATTCCNTTCCNGNNGCGTCACGNATGGATATCTGATCGCCGATGGTAAGTCCNAGTTCNTTTNTGACATTGCCGCTTACGAGCACTTCGTTTTCTTTCCGGGGAAAAGNACCTTCGGAAACGGTANCGGCATAGATGTCTGTNACCTCNGNTTCATCGCTTCCGCAGATTACCACNNCTTTATCNGCTACTTTGTATCCCATATCCAGTTGATAGTTCAACACGCCGTAGCAGGAGAGTACCTTNACATCGGGACGTGCGGCAATCAGTGCTGCCTCTTCATCGCTGATCNTACTTAAGACGATNTGCCAGTTNCCNTCNTCCTGTTTNGTCTTNAGAAGCTGGCTTTGTATATACATGTCNGCCATGCCGAATATGGTTGNCACGAGGAANACCGANAGAAAAATGCAGAAGATTGACATNNGGTTCTGTTTCCNGTGTGCTTTTGTATAAAGNGGAACGAGTTCAAGATAATTTTTCATCNCNGTAGNCCNCTCCTTTCCCANTTGTTTTACCCAGATCTGTCAGNCANCCGTCTGTCACGCGAAANACTCTGTCNGCGGATACCGCCAGGTTGTTGTTATGTGTGATCATGAGGATGGTCTGCTGGTANTGTCTGGATGCCTTGATGAGCAGGTCGAGNACTTCCTCGCTGTTNCTGCTGTCCAGATTGCCGGTAGGCTCATCGGCCAGAATCAGTTTNGGTTTTGTGATCAGGGCACGNCCGATAGCAACGCGTTGCTGTTGACCGCCTGANAACTGATTNGGNAGATGGTGCCGTCTGTCTTTCAGTCCTAAGATGTCCAGCATTTCTTCAATNNCNGCAGGATCGGGTCTGCGGTAGTCGAGCAGAATNGGGAACATNATGTTNTGTTCTACNTTTAATTCCGCTACTAATTGAAAAGATTGGAAGATGAAGCCGATATTCCGTCTTCTGAATATGGTGCGNCCTTCTTCTTTCATGGTAAAAAGGTCGTTTCCGTCGATGAGGATGTTACCGGAGGTCGGGGTNTCGAGGGCNCCGATGCAGTTTAGAAGGGTGCTCTTGCCGGAGCCGGATTCGCCGACTACGGCGCAGAATTCACCTTTTTNNAGGGTGAAGGATACGTTTTTTAGGGCGTTTACTTGGGTTTCGNCTTTGCCGTAGGTTTTGCATAGGTTGTGTACTTGTAAGATGTTCATTGTGATAAAAGTTCCTTTCCTGTAGGTATAGAGTGTATTGGATAGCGGAACGCTCAGACAAGAATACATTACAATGTCGCCGCGCTCTCGCTCCGCAAGCAAGCGTAGCAGACACTAAGCTCGTGAGTTGCGGAGCAACTCAATACCTCGCTAAGTGCTGACGCTTGTTGAGGGGCTCCGTTTGTAATGTATTCTTGTCTGAGCTGGCTATCGAAAAAATTTCATGTCAGTATCATAGCAAGTACATCTTACAGACAGGTGAATTTCATCTTACGATTTTGTAAGGTGCTGGGTGAGTGAGATAGGCTGTCGTGATTCTGGGCTTTCGGACAGGCGTAGTCTATGAGGTGAATAGGATGGTGAAAGTAGTTCCCACGTGGGGTGTGCTCTGGACGGAAATCGAGCCGCCTTGTCCTTCCACGATAGATTTGGCGAGCGACAATCCCAGACCGATGCCTTGTGTGTCAGAAGACTTTCGGCTTCGGTAGAAGCGCTTAAAGATATGGTGGATATCTTCGGGAGCAATGCCGTTGCCATCGTCGGAGATCATGATTCGGGTAGTGACAGGGGATGTGTCCCACGAAATATGGATAGTGCCGTTTGCGTCTGTGTGGTCTAACGCATTTTTGACGATGTTGCCGATGGCTTCGATTGTCCATGAAGGATCGCAGGGAAGGGTTCCCTCAGAGGAACCTTCCAGTTTGATTTCTTTGTATTCGCTTGCGGCGCGGGTCGTCAGTTCGTTTACTGCGTGGGAGACCAGTTCCGACAGGTTACAGATTCTTTTCTCGAAAACGATGCTTCCGGCGTCCAGACGGGTGATCTTCAGCATGGACTCGATCAACTGCTCCATGCGATTTAGGGCAAGTTCTGTTTTCGCCGTAAATTTCTGTATGACGGCAGGGTGGTCGGGTTCGTTTTCCATAATTTCCTGATACATGGAGAGTGCCGCAAGTGGTGTCCGCAGTTGATGGGAGATATCGGAGATCGTATTGCGTAAGAAGATTTTGGATCTGTATTCGGTTTCGTTCTGTGCCTGAAGCATGGTGGACAGTCTGTCCACGGAAGAAAAGACTTGGTAGATAGTCCCCTCGTCTGTCTGTGGCAGACGGTGGGTATAGTCGCCGTCAATATAATTGTTAATGATGGAAGAGGCATGGCGGTATAGCTTGTCTCTTTTATGCAAAAAGAGGAGACTCATGCCGAGAAGAAGCAGACAGATCGGGAGCAGGGCAGTCAGCGTTGAATACCATGCGTGGTTTCGGAAAGAGTGGAGATGGGGCAGAAACTGCGTGTCCAAAGAAGGGACGATTCCGAGTTTTTCAAGTAGATCGGCGCCTGTCTGTGTTTGACCGGCTTCATCGTCAGTGAGCGCCTTGGCGATTATATTTTCAGGGACGCCTTGATCGATCAGAGAGGAGGCGACCGCTTCATCGTGGGACAGGAGCATGGATTTGGCAGAGTCGGTCAGTTGTCTGCAGAAAAGAGCGGCTGTTATAAGGAGTAGGAAGCAGAAAGTGAGAAGGAAAGTGTAGTATTTTCTGATCTGGCGGTCCTGCATGAGGCTGGGAGTTGTTCTGTTCATGTTTATTCGTTATGCCTTTCTTGATGTTTATAGCTATCTGATATATAAGATTAGCGCCGCATATGACGGGTTATGATTTCCAACGGTATCCGAACCCTCGTACGGTAATAAGATGTTCCGGGTGCGAGGGATCGGTCTCGATTTTCTCACGAAGACGGCGGATATATACGGATAATGTGTTATCATCTACGAAATCGCCTGCGCTGTCCCATAATTTGTCCAGAATGATATCGCGGGTAATAACCTGATCTGCGTTTTGTACAAGCAGGCACAGAAGCCGATATTCTGCCTTGGTCAGATCTATAGGATTGCCGCCACGTGTTACGCGGCTTGCCGTAAGGTCGATCGTAAGGCTGCCGGAGATAATGACGGACGAATTGGTGTTTGTAGATTGCAGATTGTTTCCGTGTACGGTTGTCCCATAATGGGTAGAGGCGGATGGTACATCAGGCATTCCTGCGGGAGTTTCATATGAGGCAGAAGGTGAGTGTGTCTGTGTGGAAATATGAGCACGCCGCAGCAGAGCACGGATTCGTGAGCAGAGTTCCCCGATTTTAAAAGGTTTCGTGATGTAATCATCTCCACCGCAGTCAAGCCCACGTATGATATTTACTTCTTCATCGGAGGCGGTGAGGAAAATAATAGGAATCTGTCTGTTCTGCTGCCGAACCTTTTCACAGACTTCAAAACCGGTTCCGTCGGGGAGGGTGACATCGAGGATGAGTAAATCGAAATGACTAAACTGGTCAATGATACTGCTCAATGCGTCTTCCGCGGTGTGGACGGTTTCTACATCGAATCCGTTCTTTTGCAGGGAGTATTCCAGTCCGTCTATGAGGCTGATATCGTCTTCGAGTAGTAATATTTTAGTCATAAGAGATGCCTTTCTGTATGAAAACTGCTCATCGAATTTCAATGAATCTTTATAGGATAGTTCGACAGCTTAAAATATTTAGGTTGAATGCTGAGTTTATAAAATCGTCTCTGTCCGATGAAATTTTTATGGAATAGGAAATTCCCTGGCAAAATCGAGCTAACTCGATTTCTTATATTCTTCGCCCCAGATCTGCATTGCATCCAGAATCGGGCGCATGGACTCCCCTAATTCGCTTAAGGCATATTCTACGCGGGGCGGTACTTCGGGATAAACGGTTCTCGTGATAATACCGTCATCTTCCATGGCACGCAGGGAATCGGTCAATACTTTCTGGCTGATACCTTCTAAGTCTTTTTTTAATTCATTGAAACGCCACGGACGGGCGAGAAGATTTCGTATAATCAGGAGTTTCCACTTGCTGCCGATGATAGATACCGTAGTGGCAACGGGGCATTCCGGTAATTCGTCTTTGGTTTTCATGGCATGATACCTCATTTCTATGGTTTCTTTTTGATACTTACACTCTGATTATAGTGCAGTATTCCTAAAATAACAATGATGGAAGTACTGTTTCACAATTTTCAAAATAGTGACTTGTTATAAACAGTTTTGCACACTGTACAAACTTTTGTTTTTGCTATGTAAATATGCATTTTTTTGGTATAATAAGACATGAAGTTATGCTAAGATCATAAAATACATGATCTAAGTATATCTATATCATCTCTGGGAGAATGCGAAGAGCATGCATTCTCCGTCGGCTGTGAAAGTGTATGATGAGCTGATAGCCTGGAAACAACGCCCGAAACGTTCCACGTTGGAAGTATCCGGTGCAAGACAGGTATTTAAATTTGAATGAATATTGTAATTATTATAAGTAATAAGAAAGAAAACTGCTTGATACAAACTTTTTAGGAGCTGAGATTTATGGTCGAAGAAAAAATTCAACAGCTATTTTCGGAATACCCCAATAATATATATGGATTTACGAGTATCTCATATAGCTTGTATGCAAGTCAGTATAAGTCGGCTTTAGTGTTTGCAGTTCCCTATGGAGAGCAGCTTACGATTAAAAATTATACAGAAGAAAGGTTCGAAAGAGGAATCCAAGATGCAAAAAAAATAATAGAAGAAATTTTAATGCAAATAGAAGAAATACTTAATGAGCATAAGGTGAAATATTATATTCCGCCGGTAGCACAGAGCAATGAAGAAGAATTAGTTGCTCCGTTTTCATTTAAGTATGCTGCGGTTAATGCTGGATTGGGTTGGATAGGGAAAAATGATGTTGTCATTACGGAAAAATATGGACCAAGAGTAAGATTGTCCGCAATCTTGATAGACAGTCAATTTGCATATGGACGAAGAATAGTAAAAAGTAATTGCCCGGATTCGTGTAAAAAGTGTGTTCAGATTTGTCCGTATAATGCACTGCATGATGTGAAATGGAATATTGACGCATTGAGAAATGACATTATTGACTATCAGTTATGCAACCAAAAAAGAAGTTTGTATATTGAAAAGCATGGAAGAAAAAATGCTTGCGGTCTTTGTATGGTTGCCTGTCCGATTGGAATATAAGATACTTTCCACATAATATAGTCTTTACAAAGTCTATAAATTCTTTTCCATATCCTCAAGTATCCCTAAAAAATTGCGAATAGGCTTTCCTTCTTCAACTAATCTCGTAAGTTCTTGTTTGACTTGTAGGCAGGATATCTTAGACGGAATAATATCATCTACAACTCCGGGATATAGTTCTGATACATTATCTATCATTACTTTCACGAGATTTTTGTTTAGAATCATGGCATAAAACTTATCACAAGTTTCCACAACATCATCTATTATCTTTTCATACGGATTTTCCTCTTTTCCGCTAATAACGGAAGTAAACACAACATTGTCAAAAGAAAGCACCCTATATTCGTTTTCATTCATTTCTGTATTATCCCTAACACGCAAAACAGGCATTAACTTCCCTGTTTCTTTAACAAGTGAAATTCTTTTCTTATTTACATAGTCCGTTTCAAGTCCTGCTATTATAAATGATATTAAACCAACTCCAAATTCTAAAACGAATGGTTCTGCTATCATATTATTTTTAATTTCTCGTTCCGCAGTAATATCTCCATTTTCTACTACTTTTTCGTCAATGCCTATTAACACATTTGCAGAAATGCCTAAAACTTTACATATTCCTGCCAACAAAGAGATGTCTGGAAGTCCATTTCCTCTTTCCCATTTGCTTACCGCTTGTGCTGTCACGCCGATTCTTGATGCAAATTCCTCCTGCGTCATTTTTCGCATTTGCCTATATTGACAAATTGTTTCTCCGATATTATTTTGCATATTACTCCTCCAGATGTTTATTTATTATGTTTAGATTATAATACTTATTATATTTCATGCATAGCAACGGAATGTTGATAGTAACTAAACCAATCAATTTTTCGGTCTACTAAAAATAAAACAAATTTTCCTTATTTCGTTCAATCATCATCTGCCTTGCCCGTTCCAATGCCTGTAATGCTTTTTCTAAGTCCTTGTTGACTTCGTTGTTGCACTCAATCACTTTTGATCCCTCATTCTTTAAGTGCTGTGTTGATAGTTACTGGAAATAAAAAAGGTAGCTGATTTTCTGTTAAGATAATCGCTACCTAAAGGTAAACAATATTCAATTTTCATATCATTTTTCTGTCATGACTTTTCCCCGACAATCGGAAGTTGTATCAATGCTTTTCTTCGTTCCGCTGCTTCTGTAAATCGTTTTTTGTTTCTTCGTGTTGCTTACAGAAAAGCTCCGGCATTTCATCGAGGCCAAAGTATTTGAGATCAACTGTTTCAAGATTATCACATTTCAGCTGCCCGCCTATCATTTCCAATTCGTAAACAATACATATACTATGCGCCTTATCGCCATTCGGATACTCCATGTCGCAGTCCGTATAGATACCAATCAGACCCGACACCTTCACATCAAGCCCGGTTTCCTCTTTTACTTCTCTGATGGCGGCCATCTCCGGTGTTTCCCCTATTTCGATTGCTCCACCCGGAAATCCCCACTTTTTACTATCTCCACGACGTTGGAGCAAAACTTTTCCATCTGAATCAAAAACACACCCGCCCGCAAAAACCAGAATGATTTTTTCATGCCCAACTTTACTTCTTAACCATCCTATATAGTCTTTTGACTTCATACTGATCTTTTCTCCCTTTGTTCTACAAATGATGTTTTCAACCTTTTTCACTTTGCATACGCACAATGATTCCAAAAAACATGGATAATAAATCAAGGGAAAATACATACCATTTTACTATAAGGGCCTCTATAAGCCTTGAAAAATTTAAGAAGTTCAAACAGTGAATCTGCATATCCCGATTTATTGAATTGTTCAACTCCATTATTTTATCACAAACGTCCACACAATTCTATTAAGTTTTGCTTAAACTCCCTTTGCGCATAAAAAAGACTATAACCATTGCTGTCATAGCCTTTTAAGGATTGAGGAAGTTCCATTTTTATTTGTATTTGTTTGTCGCCCCTCCGCACTATCCAACATCGGGCGCACGGACAGGCGAGAGGATTTTGTATGATCAGGAGTTTCCACTAGCTGCCGATGATAGATACCGTGGTGGCAACGGGCATTCCGGCAATTCGTCTTTGGTTTTCATGGTATACCTCTTTCCTATAATTGAATTTTCAATCCATCATATGCAAACTGTATCGAATCCAATTCTTTTTCTAATTGTTTATAATTGTCGTAGGATTTTCCCCAGTCTTCCTCTAAATGTGTAATAATGACTTTTTTGATTTCGTATTGCTTTCTTATGTCATCAATTTCATCTAAAGTAAACAACTCTTTTCTCAGTGGATTATCTTTATTCAATATGAACCCATCCTTTAAGACGTCACCTACAATTGTATTGCCAATAATCAAAATATCTGCATTCTCGAATTTCTCTGATGCCGGAAACGGTTTTACATCGCAAGGGGCATAGATTATTTTTTTACCATTAGAGGAAATAACAAATATTGTTACATGTTCCTGTTCGTTTACCGGAACAAGATCAATTAAAATATTCTCTCCTTTAAGATTACGAATTCCGCTCATATATACAAGCCCCTTAGCTTCATAATAGGAAAGAACTGAACCATAAGCGGTTCCTTGCTTTTGGATATCTTCAAGGATGGCAGGTAAAGAAGCAACTTCTATTGGATTATCAGATTTTTTCCCTAGCGAAGCGGCAAGCCAGTCCATTTTCAGTTGTTCGATCACTCGCATTCCCATTGTGTGATCCGGATCGCAGTGGCTGTATAAAATATGTTCCACCTTTTGTATACGGGCATTATTCAGCGCAGCGTTGATATCTTCCGGCGTATCAATCAATACATTGATATCTTCAATAAAAAGACTGCAGCCTGTTCGTGCATAGGGAAAGCCTTTCAGCCGAGCCTCCGTGCATATAGGGCAGTTGCAGCATGGTCTTGGCGTGCTGACACAGCCGCCGGAGCCAAGTATTATCACATTCATTTCAGCGAGTCTCCTTCTGTTTTGAGTTGTCTGAACGCTTCACGCATACGGGTAAAATATACAGATGTGGCTTCCTTTGGAAACACTTCTACAGATGTGACTCCCTTTGGAAACACTTCTACAGATGTGACTCCCTTTGGAGGCACTTCTGTTATTATAACACAAAAAATATGGGAATTGTGAACTGATTGAAATGCTTTGTTTTTAACATAGGTTACCTTTTTGTAACTATGTAATAAAATTGTGCGTACTTTTTTATTATGTCTGCACTTGTTAAGATGAACTTGTCGAAAGGCAGAATATAAAACATACAGGAGGATAGGTTATGGCATTATCAAATGTTGCGGAATTTGCAGGAAATGTAAGCGCGTGCGGAGCAAGCGACAAGCCGTCTGCATGTGGTGCAGCGTCACCGGAAGAGAAACCGAGTGCATGCGGAGCAAGTGACAAGCCGAGTGCATGCGGAGCGGCATCACCGGAGGAAAAACCGAGTGCATGTGGGAGCGCATGTGGTGCCGGAGATAAGTAGATTATCAGCTTAATATCGGCTAAGGAATGATTCAGAGTCGGTCAGAACAGGTGCCAGACTCTGAATCGTGACCGGATATATGGGCAGATATATGACGAGACATTTGAAAGGACTGTAATATTCATGAAACCTTATTTTGCTTTTCAATGGCATATAACAGATTATTGTGACCAGAGATGTAAGCACTGCTATATTTTTTCAGAAGGAAAATGCAGCGAACTTATATCCATGAACTTTGATAACATGAAAAGGGTTATTTACAATATAGAAGATATGTGTGAACGCCTAAACCGCACACCCTATTTCTATATCACAGGCGGTGATCCCATTCTGCACCCTGATTTCTGGAAACTTATGGAGTTGATGAAACAAAAAGGTTATAAGTTCACTATCATGGGAAATCCGTTTCATTTAACAGATGAGGTGTGCCGCAGGCTGAGAGAGTGCGGTTGTGAGAAATATCAGATGTCCATTGACGGCATGCGGGAAACACATGATTACTTCCGAAAGCCCGGCTCTTTTGATTGTACGGTGGAAAAGATAGCGGTTATCCGCAATGCGGGCATTAAGTGTGCAATCATGTCAACCGTATCGGGAACAAACATAGAGGAAATGCCCGATGTGGTTGATCTGGTTGTAGAGCACATGGCAGATATTTTTGCGTTTGGAAGATATTGTCCCACAAGCGAAGAAAAGGATACGGGAATTGAGCCGCTTGTATACAGGGATTTTCTGGATAAACTATGGCATAAATATGAGGCATACAAAGAGCAGGGAGTGAACACGTATTTCAATTTGAAAGATCATTTGTGGACGCTTTACCTTTATGAAAAGGAACTTTTCCGGATTCCGGAGTATGCCGGGAAGGATATGGTTTACGAGGGATGTCATTGCGGCATCTGCCACATGACAATTCTGCCGAACGGCGATGTGTATGCCTGCCGGAGATTTGAAAGTAAAGTCGGGAATGTTTTTCGGGATACACTCTATGATATTTTTATTACAAAGGAAGAAATCTATCGGGATTATGATAAATTTGAGAAATGCAGCAAGTGCGAACTACGGGGATTTTGCCGCGGCTGTCCTGCCGTAACCTACGGGACTACGGGAGACTTTTACGGGGCAGATCCGCAGTGTTGGAAAGTAGTAGAGTAAGGTAACAGTTTAATCAGGTCTGCGCATTTACTGCGCTGACCGTGCAAAAGAGTGGGGGTGTAAGCATCCGACCTATCGCGAAGCGATTTAGGATGGTCGGATGCAGTAACAGTGAAGCAAAGCTGAACTGTTACAGAATAAACGGGAGGGGTTATAATGACGAATGAAGTGTTAGAGAATATGATGACGAGAAGAACCATCCGCCGTTTCAGGGAGGAGCAGATCAGTGAAGAGGAATTGCAGGCTGTACTGGACGCAGGTATGTATGCGCCAAGCGCAGGCGGGAGGCAGGGCGTGCTGTTTGTGGTATCGCAGAACAGGGAAATAAATGAAAAACTGGGAAGGATCAAACGGAACAATTCTACAGTAAAGATGTCAACGGACACCGTATACATTTCAAAGGAACAGCCCAGTATTGCCGATGATCCTAATATTTTCAACGCTTTTTATGATGCGCCCACGGTCGTTACATTGTTTGTACCTAAAAATTTTCTGTTTGCTCCCTATGATGCCAGCGCTGCTGCCGAAAATATGCTGCTTGCCGCGCATTCCATTGGCTTAGGCGGGTGTTATATCGGGTCTGCGTGGGAATCGTTTGCAGATCCGTATGGGCAGGATGTTTTGCGGGAGTGGAATATCAGAACAGATTATTTTGCAGCTCTCCATGTCCTGCTAGGTTATCCGAAGAACGAGCAGGCACCAATGGCGAAGGCGCGGAAAGAAGGGCGGATCATCAGGGTGACTGACAGAACGGAAGGAGGAATGAAACACAATGGGTACGACAAATGAAATATCAGCTCTTCGGCAGGCGTTAGAGCAGGCGGAAACGGTTATTATCGGTGCGGGAGCAGGATTTTCCACATCGGCAGGATTTACCTATGCAGGGGAACGTTTTCACACATATTTCGGAGATTTTGCTTCGAAATACCATTTTAAGGATATGTATGCGGGAGGGTTCTATCCATATGACAGCTTAAATGAACATTGGGCGTATTGGAGTCGGTACATTTATGTAAACCGATATATGGACGCACCGAAACCTGTTTATGAGGATTTGCTTGCGCTGGTAAAGGATAAAGACTACTTTGTGATTACGACGAATGTGGATCATTGCTTTCAGAAGGCAGGATTTGACAAAAAGAGATTGTATTACACGCAGGGCGACTATGGGTTGTTTCAGTGCAGTGAGCCTTGTCATGATGAAACATACGACAATGCGGAAACTATTTATGAGATGGTGAAGGCGCAAGGGTACCAGATCAGAGCAGACGGCAGTCTGTACTTGCCCGAGGATGTGACTGCAAAGATGTCAGTACCTGACGAATTGATTCCCCGCTGTCCGAAATGCGGCAAGCCCATGAGCATGAATCTGAGGGCGGATGACACATTCGTGCAGGATGAGGGCTGGTATCAGGCAGCGGAGCGGTACGAAACGTTCTTAAGAAGACATCAAGATACAAATGTGCTGTTTCTGGAATTAGGTGTGGGGTATAACACCCCAGGTATTATCAAGTATCCATTCTGGCAGATGACGGCTGGAAATTCCAAGGCTGTGTACGCATGTATCAATTATGGCGAGGCTGTCTGCCCACATGAGATTGAAAAACAGTCCATATGTATTGACGGGGATATTGGGAAAGTGTTGAGCTGTTTTTAGCATAGGGGCGTGTCTTAACTCTTGAGCAATAGATATATTTGAGAACTTACTGTAAAATGCATCAGGAACAGAAATCATTAGTGCATATTGGTGATTCTTTCAAGAAGATCATTGTGGTTAAGGACAGGATTAAACTATGGCGGAATGAGGAAGGAATTGTGATAATGGGAATCATGGATTTCCTTTTGAGTCCAAACAGTCTGGATTTGTAACCTGCAAGTTTTTATGGTGCGCAATAAATATAGCAAACAGAAAAACTGCCAGTGGCAGTTTTTCTTGCTATAAAAGAGGGATAGTCGGCTCAGAAAGTGTATGAGGCGGCGTTGATTTTAATGACGTTATCGTCATCAGAAGGTTCATCATCTTCGGTCTCTCGGTTGTTCAGGGAAAGGGAGGCTACATCTCTGGCCAGCGGTTCTACAACATCCAGCTGCTCCTTATTGGCGCAGGAAACCGACGCGCAACTGATGATGCTCACCAACTTTTCCTCCAGCAGCTTAGGGGAGACATCCGCGGAAATTGAGACGTGTGCACAGTTCATTACACTCAAACCGTCCTTTGCGGCCTCCAGCATAGCCGCACTAATTTCTGTCTTCGCACGGTCGGTAATGAGTACACTGCCCACCATGTACAGGTCATTGTATTCCAGATCCATTGCCAGTATTTGATCCTTCAAGTTTCTGGATACCAGCAGATCGCCGTTGACCCGCAGGAAGGAGACTTGATCGAGCAGGGGAGCGCTGTCCGGCGTAATATTCAGATCGCCGTTGATGTACAGCTTGTCGCCGTACCGCTTGAGCAGGGGCTCGTTCAGCTCTGCGTCGTCGTCCACATAGGTGCAGCCGTCAGGCAGAACTACGATATCTGCTTTCTCATCAAAGAGAGGAACGGCGGCTTCTGTAAGGGATTCGGATACCAGTAGCCTCTTGGTGACAAAGCGGATATTCTTTTGGGCCAGTTTTGTAAAGTCGATGTCAGACGCCAGGGCGACTATCCGGCTAGCGGCATAATAGAGAGCATCCTGCTTGGCCCTAAGGTAAAAAACGCGGTTCAGTATGGTGGTATTCTTCAGGACGATGCTGCCGTCAGGATAAGTGCGGACAGGACCGTTGATGTTGAAGGAACTGAGCAGGCCCGACATACTTTCCGGACAGGTGACGGGACCATTGATCGTCATGCCGGCATAGTTTTTCAGGACATTCTCGCTGCCGGGAAGAATCTCCAGCGGACCGTTTATGATCAGGTAAACTTTTTCCACTGGCATCACCTGTCCCGGGGCGATGGTCATCGGACCGTTGATAGTGGAAACATCGACATTCCCGCCAAGAGTGGCAGTAGCGGCGCAGTTGAGTTTGGCTTTGTACTTACCCAGCAAAGCTTGAACTTCCGGGCTGATGATGACGCAGGCGGTGTTGATTTCCACCTCGCCGTAAGTGTCCAGCAGTTCCTCGGTGATGTTGCGGACATCGCAGACAGCACTGTTGATTTTCAAATTTTTCTTGTTCTCCATGATAAATTACCTCCAAAAAGTTGTGATGTATTATAGATTTTGTTGGGCGGGTGATCCCTGTTCCTACAGCATGATGCGGTATATGCGGCAATAAGATTCCAGCAGGGATTGACCTTCTCGGTCAGAGACTATGTTGATGAGGTTCTCACGTTCCAGTGCGGTGATCCTTTCCCACGGGGGTGTACCACAGCGGATGTCACCACAGAAGTTTCTTTTTCGTCTTTTCATGTTGTAAATCTCCTTTCTTACTCCTTGATCCATTCCCGAAGCCTTCTTCTGGCAGAGGCCAGCCGGGAGCGGATGGTGGCAGAGGGCAGGGCAAAGAGCTCACTCAGCTCCTTTGAATTGTAGCCTTCAAAATACCGTAAGCAGAAGAGGCTTTTTTCTGTATCCGGCAGCCGTCCGATGAGCTGTGCTACAGCGGTTCGGGACAGATCCTCCTCGAAGGTGGCGAGGGCTAAGTGTTCTTCCATTGAGGGAGTCTCGCGGGACTGCTTTCTTACTTGGTCAATGAACAGGTTTCGCGCGGTTTTGTAGAGCCAGGCGCGGCACTGATTTGCGGATAAGTCTTCCACATCCTCCCAGTGAGTGAAGGTCCGCAGGTAGGTTTCCTGAACCAGATCCTCGGCGGAGGATCTGTTTTTTGTCATGGCAGTGCAGTAGGTCAGCAGGTCTCTGTGGAACTTTCCGTAAAGGTTTTCGATTTCCATTGTCGTGCGGCTCCTCTCTTGCGTATTCAACTATATAACGGATGGGATAAGCAAAGTGTTTACCGATTTTGAAAAAAATTGCAATAAGATAAATTTTCAACTGATTTACGTGAAAATAACGGGAAACATCGGGATTGACATGCCGAGAAACAGTATATGGCTATTCGGATGAAAAAAGTCTGAATCATATAATTTTGTTAAATATTACTTATGACAGAAAGAGCCGCCTTAGCAATAGCATACCCAAGCATTACAACTAGTCCGATTACCCAGATGATACTTGCCGTAAATGCCCAGATATCCAGTGGATTAACGCTGACGCCGGGTGCAGGTGCAAAAGTCTCACCGATCATCAGATTTAGCATACCATCAATGGCGGGAATGACGCTGTCGATGGCGGGTTCCGGAGAATATCGGACAACATCCGGACATACTGTTTCTGCACTCGGTATCAGCCTGGTTACTGTTCCGTTGTTATTTTCAAATAAGCCTTTATTGCACAGCCGTTTCAGGACTGTGTGCGTTGTCGTTCTTTTCCATGAAAAAGCTTCTGCCGCAAGTTTTACCAATTCAGAGGGGTGACTGGTTCACGCTCCCAGATTATATCTGCAAAACGGGCTTCTATTACTCCGAGTTGTATTTCTGCCATAGGTGATTCCTTTCCTGAGTTATTGCTTTTTATAATACTACTGTATGTAGTCTTTATATCTATAAACAAAGACTACACTATATAGACTGTAGTGTTAATAAAAATTTTTTGCCCAAAATAATGTGATTTACAGCATTTCTATATATAACGCTGGGCGGAAGGCAAAAGAGGAAAAAGAGCATTCTCAATCCCAAATGCTATATTTATTTTTTCCATTTAAGATTCAGATACTGCTAAAGGATGGAATAAAGAGTCAAAATGATGAAACTTAAAACCCTACACTTTGCCACCAATGTTTTTATTGGTGGTATCTTTATGAAAAACAATGAGGAGGTCTTATATGCAAACTGTAATCAAAGTGGAGCAGTTGTCAAAAAGCTATGACAATCGGCCTGCGGTAGACAAAATCAGTCTATCGATAAAACGCGGCACCGTATACGGGCTGCTTGGCGCAAACGGTGCAGGGAAAAGCACGACGATCGAACGTATTTTAGGCACTAAAAATGCTGACGGCGGGACAGTATCGGTCTTGGGGTACAATCCGAAGAAGGATAGACGCCGCCTGTTCCAAAAAGTGGGAGTACAGTTTCAAGAGAGTGATTACCAGCCGGAAATCAAAGTCTCAGAGTTATGCGAATAAACTGCATGTCTGTATGAAGTCCCCGCAGACTGGAAAAAACTATGTGAATAATTCGGGATAGGAGATAAAACGAATCATGCGGTAAAAAGTCTGTCAGGCGGAGAACGTCAACGATTATTTATTGTGCTTGCATTGATCCCTGACCTGGAACTTGTATTTCTTGACGAATTGACTACCGGACTTGACGCAAAAGCACGGCGTGGTGTCTGGAAAATCCTATCAGAATTGAAAAGCAGGGGGGTTAACTATCCTTTTGACTTCGCATTTCATGGACGAAGTGGAAGCCCTGTGTGACGCGATCTGTATTCTGAAGAATGGCAAAGCTGTATTTTACGGAACTGTTGAACAGGCAAAAGCGGTAAGCGGGTGTAAGCAGTTTGAAGACGCTTATCTTGTGCTTTCCGGGGAGGAGGTAGAAGAATGAAATCCTTTGTAACACTCTTGAAAAATGAGCTGAAGCTCAATATACGAAATATGAATATGGTTATCTTTGCCGTGATCTTGCCGCTTGTAGTGTCAGAGTATCGGGAACGAAAGATTTTGAAGCGTTTTCAAGTCACACCCGTCAGTCCGGCAAAATTGCTTGTCGTAGAATTTACGATATATTGTCTGTTTTGTGTTGTGTCAATGCTCACACTGTTTCCTGTGGCTATGTTGTTTTGGAAAATAGAGATACGTGGTTCACTGCTCTCGTTTTTGGGAAGTTGGTTATTGACTATGATATCTACGTTAAGTATCGGTATGCTGGTTGGCGGTATTGCAAAAAACATGAAAACGGCCAGTGTGACTGCCTGTATCTTATATTTTCCCATGTTAATTTTTTCAGGGGCAACACTTCCGTTCGAGTTTATGCCTCCTGCCATGCAAAAAGTAATCAGCGCCTTTCCGATGACATAGGGTATTCAGTTGATGAAGGCGGCGTTTCTTGGATTGCCGGTTGCAAATGTTACGATTCCTATTGCCGTAATGGGTCTTGTTACGTTTGTATGCTTTGGAATATCTGTAATATGCTTCAAGTGGGAATAGAGATAGAGCATATGTGGGCAGGCCTATTGACATGGACAAGGCATAAAGCAAGGGAAAACGATTGCTTTTACAGACTCAATTCCCAATATTCTTCGATCACGCCCTCACCCCATTCGGATTTGTCAGTGGCTGATACCTTATGAAAGCCATGCGCTTCATAGACATGCCGCGCAATAACCTGTGCGGTGATCGTAAGCAGGAAAACTGTTTTGTAGTTTCTGCTCCTGCAAAAGTCCAGAGCCATATCCATAAGCCTGTTACCATACCCGCGTCGGCGCATTTCCGGTTCCAGCATGAAAAAACGAAGCTGTGCGGTATCTTTTCCGGCTTTTTTAATGGCTATGCTGCCCGCGGGTACTCCGTTACATTCCAGAATATTCAGACAGTCAGTTTCCGGATGAAACCGGTCTACAAAATCATAAACAATCCTGTCCACATAAGCGGAAAAAGTACCGGATAAGTGTCGCTCCGCATAATAAAGGGTCTTGTGTCTGGAAATCACATATTCGATATCGCCCTGTTTGAACGGGCGAATGGTGATCACGTCGTTGGCATCTGACAGTTTGTTTCTTGTCATAACTAAGGCTGAGCAGATTGCATTGACATCCCCTGATGACAAATTTTCAAATGCATGGGCGATCTGCCGATTTTGGATATCGCTCAATCGGTTAAACTCTTCTCTGCCGAAATCGGTAAGATGAATATATTTGATTCGGCTATCCGTGCCGGAGGTGGTTTTCTTGATCAGCCCGTTCTTTTCAAACTGCTTCAGCATTCGGCTCATATAGCTGCGGTCAATGCCTAACTGCCCGATTAAAATGTTGGCGTTACAACGTTCGGTTTTGCTGATCTCGAGTAAGACTTCTTTTTCAGTTAATGAATACCCCGCTTCGATAATTGCTGCATCCACCGATTTAAATAAATTCTGATATACCTTGTGAAATCCCTGAATATCTGCGATCTGGTCCTGCGTGAGCATTATTCCACCTCCCTGTTTGTGGGTGTAATTTCATTCCATAGGGTAAAACCTAAAATCAGAGCGCCGCCGATTATCTGCAAGGCGGTCATGCCTTCTCCCAAAATCAAAACAGATACAAGAACCGCCACAAGCGGGTCAATATAACTCAATATGGCAGCTTTCTGTCCCGGCAGTTCTTTGAGAGAGGAAAAGTATAAACAGTAGGTCACACCGGTATGGACAAATCCGACGATCAGCAGGCAGACCCAGCCGGTACTGTTAAGGGCGGAAAGTGTGACTCCGCTCGTGAATCCCACATAAGGAATCAGAACAAGAATTGCAGCAATAAATTGCAGGAATGTTCTGTGGATACCTTCCACCTTCTTAATAAACTTATTGAGCAGAATAACCGCTGCATACAAACAGGCCGCACCAAGACCAAAGAGAATGCCGATAAAATGATTATTTCCGGCCGACAGATCTCCAAGTCCTGTAATCAATACAATACCCAGCGTGGACATAAAAAAGCAGATCCATTGCTTTCCCGACATCTTTTCTTTAAATAGAACAGGGCAGGCTACCGTCACGATGACCGGGGCAAAGTAATAGCTGAGGGTCGCAACGGAAACAGTAGTGTACTTATATGCTTCAAAAAGCAGTATCCAGTTAAAACCCATAGCCACACCTGATAACAGAAGAAGAGGAATCTCCTTTTTGATTTCGCGGAACGGGATTTTCTGTTTTATGGCAGACAGAAAAGCCGCAATTAATAGTGCCGCGAGAATTGCCCGGTATAGCGCAAGTTCTCCGGAAGACAGGGCAATGTTTCTCACAAACAGGCCAAGTGTACCAAACACTGTCATTGATATGATAAGCATGATTCTCGGATTCATAATTCGCTTCATAGTAGTTACTCCTTGATATAAATAGTTGACCTTGTCCACATTATTATAAAAAGAAAAATGGACTGTGTCAACTATTTAGTTTGAATCGTAATATATGCTTCTCTGAATTGCAGCAAGAAAGCACAGTGAAACCGGATCACAATGTCATATTATGAGATGTGTTGAAAACAACGAAATCATGCGATATACTTACGTGGAAGTTAGAGGAATAACAAATTCAGTGCGCAAAGTAATGAGGATAAGAGAGTTGAAAGAAAAATCAATAGAAGAATTATTAGCTGAATTGATGATGACATGCGGTTTTGGAAGTATTATTTTCCCAATTGAGTCAGTATCTGGCGGTTTATTACATAGAATGTACAGAGTAACAACAGATTGTGGAATATATGCAGTGAAACACTTAAATCCGGAAATAATGGGTAGAAGCGATGCCCTTGATAACTATGGACGGGCTGAAAAAATCGAACATATTTTGGAAAATGAAGATATTCCTATTGTACCTTCCATAACCGTTAACGGTCAAAAAATGCAAAAAGTAGAAGGGCACTATTTCTATATATTCAAATGGCAGGACGGACACATAACTGATTGGCATAATATTTCAAGCAACGAATGTAATATAGCCGGAAATATTCTCGGAAGGATTCATGCAATTAATCCTAAGAATGTTTCCCATCAGAAGCCTGAATTAAGTAACATTAATTGGCACGAGTATATCCATAAAGCGAACGAAGAAAAAAGCGAGATTGCCGCGCTTCTGGTTGACAATGAGAAGCTTCTGATCTATGCCGAGAAGGAATTGAATCAGGCAAGAACTTCTTTGCCTGATATAATTTGTGTATCTGACGAGGATATGGACCCCAAAAACATGATGTGGGATAATGGTAATCCATGGGTAATAGATTTAGAATGTCTTGATTACGGTAATCCGATATCGCATGCACTTCAACTGGCACTTCAATGGTCGGGAATTGCAACCTGTAATATGGACATTGACAAGATGCTTGCCTTTTTTGACGGTTATCTGGAGGCGTATGATAATTGTTTTCGGGCGTACAGCGATGTATTTGGGGTGGCATATACATGGATAGAATGGTTAGAGTATAATATTCAAAGAGCGCTTGGAGCATGTATTGATGAAACAGAAAGAATGATGGGAATTTCCGAGGTACGAAACACGGTCGAGAGGATAAAGTATATACGAAATATTGAAGAAGAAATTAAGGTTGCTTTAGATTCTCGCTTACATCAGATCGAGGCTGCCAGATATGATAACCATGATGAGCGGATATGTTATTATGAACTTTTATTGGAAAATGATATTACCGAAGTGCCACAAAATGAACTTCCTGATGGATACAGATTTGTACCATATGCTGATAATGACAGAGATGTGTGGATTGATATTGAGATGTCTGCCAAAGAGTTTAGTAGTTATGAACAAGGATTAGAGGCCTGGAATCGTTATTATTTAACAAAGCTTGATGAACTTCCAGACAGAATGTTTTTTATTGAAACTAATGAAGGAGAGAAAGTAGCTACAGCTACAGCATTCTACGATATTTATGGGCGGGATACATCTAATGATGGTTGGCTTCACTGGGTGGCAGTTAAGCGGGAATATCAAGGAAAGGGACTATCAAAACCGTTGATAACATATGTTCTTCGAGTGATGAATAAATTAGGACATGTGCATGCGAAAATTCCAACGCAGACTAATACCTGGTTGGCATGCAAAGTGTACATGGATTTAGGTTTCTTACCAGTTGAAAAGAATATGAAACATAATCGTGAAGGTTGGCAGATTATAAAGGCTTTAACAGGGCATAGTGCACTGTCGTGATGTTCCATGGTTATCCTTTCGTTAAAAATATTATCCGTAATATTGTGTTTAGGTAAAACTTGAGGCCGCGCTGTAGCGCAGCCTCAGATTGATTCCACTTTCGGTAGGACTCACCGCATTTATAGGTTCCACTCTCAGTAGGACTCACTGCTTTTATAGATTCCACTTTCGGTAGGACTCACCGCTTTTTACAGGAGCATGAACTCCTATACGATAAGCTACGCTCATCTCTGATTAATTTATACCGAAAATCAGTATTTATGTCAAGAAAAATTTCAAGTCGCTGATTTCGTTAATTTCGCACAAAATTACATGATAAATGCTTAATATAAAACGGGAATTTACAGCTTTTTAGTAAAACAGATAATTCTGTTTGCTTCCGTAAAATTCATAGCCATGTGAAATCGGAAGCTGGCGTCATTGCCGATTTCACAATCACTGGCAAATTCTTTACAGCCGTTAGCCTTTGCCCACCTCTCGCATTCATTTAGTAACTCTTTAGCATATCCCCTGTTGCGATAGCTTTCCATAATAAAAATTCCCTCTAAGTATCCGACAGGAGTTGTTTCGGTTCCCTCCACATAATCACGCCGTAATTGACACTGTGCGAAACCGACAGGAATATCATTTTCATATTTCAGAAATATCTGAGCGTCATCTCCGGAAAGAAGCTTAGAAAACTCACCGGCTAAATCATCAACAGAATTGTTATCCCACAGTAAGACTGCTAACTCAGCAATTATTCTTATATCATTGTTTGAGGCTTTTCGTATCATTTTACTTCCTCCGAAATCTTCTTATAAACAAAACGCCCCCAAGTGTGCATGTGTTTTCACAGAGGCCTGAGGGAGATGTTAATTACATGCTATCATAAATAGCGGAAATGTCAAGGAATAGATATTCGGCTTTCACAGCTTACTCGGTTTATTGTTAATGTTTGAACTGTAATACAGGAAATGAAAGTTAATTTTCTTTATGATAGTATTTTTCGTAATTCCTTTTTTGTATTGCTTTACCGATGGGAGCGGACAGTACACCGGCAGCAAGTCCGATTATCCATACGAATTTCCAGCTTATGAACAGACTGGTAAGGATGATTGCGGCAATTACGATAAGCCAGTATAGCAGCTGAAATTTAGCGTTCTTTTTATTCAGTTCGCTCAATACGTCTGTGCCCTTTGTGGTATGTGGTGCATTCTCAATGAACTTTGCTGCACCGACAGTTCCGGAGCAGGCACGAAAGTCCGCACTGCATTTGGTAGCCACTTTTGCATATGCGGCGTTGCTCAAAATCTCCTGTACGGCAGTTCGTGTCCCTTCAGATGAATCGTCCAGTAACAGTATTCCGGCACCGATTTCGGTAACTCTTCTTGCTACGGCACATTGCTCGCCGGTCTGCGGATAAAGAACCATCGGCACAGCCATATACAGACTTTCGGAAACGCTGTTCATTCCGCAGTGGGTGACAAAAACATCCGCTTTGGAGAGGACCTCAAGTTGATCGACATACGGATAAACACTGATATTGTCAGGAAGAGTTCCGAGAAGTTGCCTATTCATTGCATTTCCACAGGAGATAATCACATCGGCATTGATATCCTTTAATGCTTCAATACATTTCCCGTAGAAATCCGGACGGTCATTGATCACGGTTCCCATAGAAATATAGATGAGCGGCCGCTCTTTTTCTTTCCTGGGCATAACATTTGAAAATACGGACGGACCGACAAAAGCATAGTGCTCTGAGAAGCTCTCTGCATAGGGTTGGAATTTCCGTGAGGTATATACAACAGAATCCGTATTATTGTCGCTCTGCACAAGAGAGAGGGCGTTTTTTACATGATAACCGTAAGGCTCCAGTTTTTTTAGTTCTTTAGAGATTCTCGGAAGTCCGAAAATCATGTCTGCCAGCTCTTTCGGGCTGTTTTTCATATACTGGGAAGACATCTGATTGAAGGCAAAAGTGCTGGTGGATACGACCATCGGTATCTGATGTTTCCATGCGCTTAATTTTCCCCAAAAGCAGACGGAGTCTGTATAGACCACATCCGGCCCAAAAGACGCAAACTCCTTATTCAGGAAATCGTCCATGTTTCGCGTAATGCGGATATCCTGTATCGTCATTTCGGTGGTGGAGACGTTTTTTAAACCGGTTTCTTCCTGCACGGTCAGTTCCGGCAGGAATGAATCGCAGGATATAAAATCTGCACCGGTGGATTTGATCTTTTCTTCAAATTCGTTGAAGGAATAGAAACGAACTATATTTCCGCGCTGCACAAGTTCGGCGGCAACAGGGAGCATAGGGTTTGTGTGACCATGTGCGGGTATGCAGAAAAAAGCTATTTTTTTCATGTCTCGTCACCTTCTTTTCCATTAAAAGCAATGCCGAACAGTTCGGCAAATGCGCCCTTGGGAGGAATGGCAATGCCGCGTTCCTCGTCACCGAGAAGGAGCAGGGTGTCTCCCGGTTTAATTCCGAATATGTCACGTGCCTGTTTGGGGATAACGATCTGTCCTTTTTCCCCGACTGTAGCTGTCCATGCGTATTTACCTTTTGGTGCTGGCATTTTATTTTCCTCCATAAGTATGATTTGTATAACAAATCGTACTTCGAACGAATGAAAATGTCAACAAGTAACGAAAATTTACTAATTCATAAATTTTTTTATTTTACATGCGTATTCTTTGGGATGTTCATTGAGAAACTGTCCATGGCCCATGTCTTCGAATACTTCAACTTGCATTTGGAGCAGATGTCTTTTCAGTAATTTAGCCGTTTTTCTCGGATAAGATTCCTTACTGCCGTGCCAAAAAGTAACCGCACCGCTAAAGTCGGATATTTTATCGGGTATTTCATATCTGTATGTATCTCTGCAGGCATTTCTTATTGACTGTATTTGGATATTTTTATAAAAGGTATTTACGATGCCGAGATTTCCTTTTCCCATAGCGCTTTCAATCAGTATGGACGGTACAGTTTTCCCCGATTTAATTTTGTTTATTGCCCAGCAGAAAGCATTCGTATAGATCGGAGTAAGCATGCCCATTTTTACACAGAATGCGGCGTCTAGGATCACCTTTTCGATTACTATATTATTTCTTGCCATCAATTCTACGGCAATCGTTGCACCCATAGAAAATCCCGACAGTCCGTACAATTTTCCGCCCAGATTCTGAGACACATATTTTTCGATCTTTTCACAGCAATCCTCGATTGAAAGGAACAAACCCGTTTCTTTGTCGGTATGTCCGTCTACTTCGCATAGAATTACGTGGTATTCGTCCAAATGCGGAACGATTCGTCCATAGCATGACTGCGCTGTATTTGCCATTCCATGAATAAGCATGAGCGATGGTAGTGTCTCGTCTCCGTATGTATCAAAAATCACTGTTTTGTTCTCCTTTAATTTGTTTTGTCTGCAAATTATCTGTTTTTATGCACAAGTCTGTTCAAAGCAAAAAGACCCAGACCAAGCAGGCATACAAAAATGTATATTACTATTCCTGCGATTAATACATTGAAAAACGTAAGCTCTTCGGGTTCAATAAAGCCGTAAACAAATTCGCCCGTAAACTGAAAGCGTATGCAGTCAAATAGTAAGTACATCATGATCATAACCGGCGCTGTCAGAGTAAACCTGATTTTGTGGCTTTGTTCATTGACGAAAAGCATATAGCAGGCTGCAAAGACAAGCGGATTGATGATGTGCATAAAGAAAAAGGCGCCTTTGAAATTGAAATTGTATATGCCCGTAAGACTTCCCATACAAACAAGGAATACCATAAGTATGCTTACGGCGACATTCAGATAAAAAGAGTTAGGAAAATTTTTCTTTTTTATGATATTAAGTGTTCCGTCAGCAAGCAAAAGCAATCCGCCGAGCGTATTGGAGATACAAGTCAGTTCAACTAAATACTCCGGCTGTGGTATGTAACCGATCAGAACAGTTATGATCATTAGCATTCCTACTGAGATTTTAATTATATTTTTAATCATCTGAGTTCCTCTTTTCAAGCTCCGTTTGCACCAACACTGAAAGTATAGCATATGCCAAATCGGCTCGCAATGTTGCAGTATGTCATTTTGTTGCCAATTCAGATAGCAACAAATAAAGCAGAATATCCGGATTTTAATAGCAAACATGGAGCAAAAGCAAAATTCGGATGGTATCGTTATAACACAAAATTTGGAATTCCTGTTTATAATGAAAATGGAGTTTTAAATCGTTATAATATATTTTCAACAAGAATGCTTGTCAGATGTGATGTGGACGGCAAACTGTATCTTTATGATTTGGTAAGAACAAAAAAAGAAACGAGCAAGCCGCTTGAGCAATAAGCTGTACGGTAGTAAACTTCGTTTCCTTTTGATTATTATCATATAACCCGAAGTGTTGTTTGTCAAGAAAAAACAAAGAAGAGGTGATTTCCCTCAAATCCGAATTTACCTTCTAAATCTCTTTGATAAATGCATTTCATTATCATCTTTGTATCCTAATCGATTATACACTATTTGTGCAACAGTATTCTCCTTACTGGTAAGAATTTCTATTTTTTGGACCGGATAATTCTTTATACAATACTCTTCGGCAAATGTGATCATATTTTTAGCAATGCCTTTTCTTCTATATTTCTCTTTTACATATACCTCTGTGATTTCCGCCATATATTCATCATAGCAAAATGATCTTTTGAGTTGGACACAAATGAAACCTGCCAGTTCACCGTCTGTTTGCTCTACCACAACGAATTCCTGAGCGTTATGTAAAAGCGAATTTCTGATATTCTCAAGAGTAGTTTCGCCTGGTCCATTGAACTCATTATTCAGTAATTCTAATTGTTCAGCGTCTTCATAGGTTGCTAATCTGGTCATCTCATCACCCTCTGTATTCCTGATTTATCGGACTTTCTCTTTCTTTCTGATATGGAATCCTGTTTTCAAATACAGATTCACGGCGTTCTGATTCCATTCAGCTACATGCAGAACAATTTCGTTATAGCCCTGTTCTTTTATATGATTCATTCCCCATAATAGCAATTTCTGGCCAAAGCCTTGTCCTTGAAATGCTTTATTAACGATCAGGTCATCTACTTCATTATCGTAACAGGAGACAGCACCTATGATTATTCCGTCTTGCAGGTAAAGAAAAGTATCATTTGTTTTGTTTTTCATCTGAAAATAGTCAGAATAAAAATTATATGGTTCAATTTCCAAATCTTTTCTCATCTCATAGAAGCATTCATTATATATTCGCATATATTCATTCCAATATTTTTGATGAAAAGGAACACAGGACATAATTGTCGGATGCTTTAATGTTCCGTTGAATGACATTTCATAAACAATTATTTCTTTCATCGGCAATTCTCCTGAGCGTTTGATTTTTTATGGCGAATTACAGCATTACTTTATTTTGCAAATTATAAATCATAGTAAAATTTTTTCATACTACAAAATTTTTTCCATATATTCACAGGTAAATGGAAAAAAATCAAATTTTTGTATACCAGTATGGATAAAGCCAAATGTTTCATACCATTTTCTTAGTACCGTGTTTTCTTCAACAATGCTGATCTTAATCTTATTAATGTTTAGGTCTTGCGCAACCTTAAAGGCATTTTCTAAAAGTTTTTCCCCTATTCCGTTGTGCCGGTATGTAGGAATAACACACAAATTATTTAACTCACACTCATTATGCTCTCTTATTGACAAAGAGTAATATCCCACAATATTTTCGTTGTCATAAAATGCATACATAGGTCGGTTTTCTTCATTTAGCTGCCAAAATAATCTTTCCTCTGTTGTGGCAAATGCTGTAAATCTTGGTGCATTTGTAATATTAAAGCCAAATTCGTCTGCAACTGTACCAAAACTTTCTCTAATTACTTTCACACATTCAGCCACATCATTTTCCTTTACTTCTTTTATCATGTTTGCCTCCGCATTTTTTGATCTTTTGCAATAAGTGTTGGATACAGTTTTGCAAACAACATATTATATATCTTTGTATTTGTTATAGTCGTTTCTCCTTACAAAGCTTGTTTCCGTGCTTGACCTTGCCCTTGGGACATAGTTTACACTATGTATCAAAGATTTCAAAGTACATAGAGGAAATTGTTTTGAAAATTTTAAAGAACCTTGTTAAATTGCATAAATTTCTGTTCCGTATAACGATGATACTTGCGCTCTTATCAATCATTTTAAATTTATGCTGGAATAAATTCCTGGCAGGTTTATTGGATATTGTGGGCGGTATAACTACGGTTGATTTTGAGAGCGGGTCGCATGTAGTTTTTGCTGTTTTACCGACCGGAATATTTATCATTCTCTTGCATACGATCAGCGAATATTTATCATCTTATCTGGCTTCTTATACGTGTGAGATTTTTGCACATGAAATGCGGATGGCGTATGTCAGGTACTATTTACGAGGTGACATCCGAATGCTTTCGAGAATGAATGTGGGAGAAGAGCAGTCTGCGATGCAAAATGAGCTGAAAGATATCTCCGATTATTTGAATGAAAATCTCTTTTCATTAGTAAAGCAGTTTGGCACGTTTGCTGTCACGGTCGTGTTTTTGCTTAGTCAGAATGTTAAGCTGGCTTTTATTTCTATCTTGCCGGTGATTCCGCTGATCGTATATTGCGCTTGTTCCAGTAAGATCATTAAAAATTACACAGCACAGTGTCAAAGCAGCAAGCAAAAAATCAATGGTTTGGCGGATATGATTCTGGAATTGTTTCCGATAATTCAAGTTTATGATGCATATAAGCTGATAAAAGGCACTATGGCGGAGAATCTTTCGGAATGGGAGAATACGAATGTTAAGAAAGAGGGGGTTACTGCCGGACTCATGTCGCTTTCGGGCGTGCTTTCGTTTGTACCGCTTTTGTTATTGCTTGGAGCCGGCGGGGCTATGGTGATAAATGGAGAGATCAGTATCGGGATTTTCTATATCTTTATCAATCTGTCGGGGAATGTTTCAGGATTTTTGCAGAATATGCCGGGGATCTATGCTAATTTCAGGCGATTTGGCGCGTCTGTTGACAGATTAGAGGAAAAACTTGTGTTTGGAGAGTGTCGCTGAGGCGGGATAAGGGGAGAAATTATGAAGGAAGAGAATATGTGTGAATACGCAGTTTATTTAGATAATATTTCGTTTTCATACGAGGGCGCTACGATCATAGAGAATCTGTCGCTCAGAGTAAGACCCGGTGAACATATCGGAATCGTCGGGGACAGCGGGTGCGGAAAAAGCACTGTGTTAAAGATAATTGCCGGACTCTATGAAGCTGATTGCGGCGAGGTTGTCATAGCGGGTGAGCGTTCTCCGGAGAAAATCAGGGAGCATATTGCTGTCGTTATGCAGCATAACAGCCTTTTTCCACTGTCCATCAGGGACAATATTACCTGTGGACATGATATTTCAGAAGAGGCAGTACGTATAGCCTGTCAGAATGCAAGTCTTACAGAATGGATTGAGAGTCTGCCGGACGGACTGAATACGAGTGTAGGCGAGCGGGGAAATCAGGTGTCCGGCGGGCAGGCACAGCGAATTCAGATAGCCAGGGCACTCTGCAAGGATGCGCAGATTATTCTGCTGGACGAGCCGGTCTCGGCTTTGGATCAGGATACCGGACAGTCGGTATTGAATGCATTAAATACGCTGATGCATGGAAAGACAGTGATCCACGTTACCCATCATCGGGAAACTTTAGATCATAGTTATACGGTTTACCGTATGAAGGGAGGAAAACTGGTTCGTGAGTGACTTTGGCAAATTGATACGGGAAATGGGTGTTTGGCGCAAATATCTATTTTTATTAGTGCTCAGGGCTCCTTTTGATGCGATCAGAGCTTGGATGCTGGCGAGTCTGATGCGATCGGTTTTTCGATGTCTGGAAGCAGATAATACCGACACTCTGTTGGAAATATGCATAGTATACGGATTGTTATGCATGATGCTGTTTCTATATAACGGAGTGGTATGGAGTAATTATGCGGCATTTGCTGCGAAAACGGAAGTACGGCTTCAGCAAAAGATGTTTCATAAGATTCTGAGTTTACCTCTTAAACGGGTAGACCGCCGTTTGAGCGGCGAATGGATTACAAGATTAAACAGCGATATACAGGCGGCTTTTACAATGATGAACGGACCGCTGAACATTCCCCACATTACAGTTGCTGTCATAAATACAATGTTATCCTCTTTTTTACTGTTTAAAAGCAGTCTGCTTTTCCTTGCAGTAACATGGGCGTTTATACTTTTGCAACTATTTGTAAACTATAAGACGGTACTTGAGACTGTCCCGAAATTGAAGGAAGAATCGCAGAATGCCATGGCGGAAAACACCTCTGCGATCAAGCCGTTGATTACGGAGGCGGATACAATTTTGTTATACGATGCCGAAGAGATGATGATGAAAAAATGTGAAGAGAATAGCAGAGAACTAATGAAAACCAATATGAAGATCCATATACGCAGTGCGTTAAGCGATGCGGGTATGCGGCTGTTCGGGATCGGGGGATATCTTGTGATTCTGCTCATGGGATACGGTTTTATATCTGATGGGACGATGGCGTTTTCGGATGTGGTTTATTGTTTTCAGGTCAGAGGTTCCGTTATGGCAGGGGTGCTCATGCTTGTTACCTGTTTCAATAATTTGAAGGCAAATTCGGTTTGTGTAAAAAGGGTTTGTGATATATTGGAAGAATAGTCAGATGTTTACCGATTAGAAACGGAGGGTGCGTATGAAAGATGGGTTTATGCTGATCGGAGAAATTGCAGACTTTTTTGGGATTTCCAGAAAGGCAATACGTTTATATGAAAAGA
Organism: Lachnospiraceae bacterium; assembly: GCA_014804655.1. Lineage (GTDB taxonomy): Bacteria > Bacillota > Clostridia > Lachnospirales > Lachnospiraceae > UBA3282. Next base: position 38,937 of record JAAUZK010000023.1, read on the forward strand.
AAGGTATTATTAAGCCTGTAAAAGTAGATGCCGCGAATGGGTATCGTTACTATTCGACGGAGCAGGTACAGCAGTTAAATGCGCTGTTAGAATTAAAAGCACTCGGTTTTTCTCTTGACGAGATCAAAATGATCATAGACGGTAAAAAGGAGAAAGCGGCGTTGCTTGAAATACTTGAAAAGAAACGGCAGGCGTGGCAGGAGGCAATGAGCATGGCAAAATATAAAGAGGAATGTATTGGTAATATTATCGATAATGTACAGGGTTCCGGGGCAGCAGAGATGATTGCGGAAATGACAGAGGAGGAGCGGGCGTGGCTGTTAGTAAAAATGGTATGCATTGAAGATATCAGGGCGCAGAAGGCATTGAGTGAAGCGTTGTGGGTGTGATGGAATTTTGAGTGTCATAAATGTTTCGAAATGGGAATTGAATTCGATAACTTTATAAATATATTCCGTAATCGGAATATATTTGGGGAAATGCTAAATTTAGTTCCAATATAAGAATATTTAGAACAACTGACAAGCAGGAAATATAAATGCATTGACAATGCGCATTAATACGCATAAAATAAAAATACGGAATGCGCATTAATGCACATAAGAAAAGAGGCAGTTAATGGTTGAAAGTATCAGAACTGGTTAAGATACTAAAGAAAAATAAATGTTATTTGTTAAGACACGGGAAGAGTCATGATATATGGTGCAGTCGGGTTACCGGGAAACAGTTCTCAGTACCGCGTCATCCGGCACAAGATATACCGAAAGGCACTTTTGAGAATATAAAGAAAGATGCCGGATTTGAGTAGCCTGAAAATATTATAGGGTTTTAGAGTGGGAGGATATTAAGATGTCGAAATATGTATATCCTGCAGTATTCACAAAAGAAGATAACGGACAATATTCTGTTGTGTTTAGGGATTTAGAAGGTTGTTATACTTGCGGGGACAGTATAGAGCAAGCGATAGAAATGGCAGAAGATGCACTGGCTTTAGTATTGTATGGATATGAGGCGGAGGGAAAGGAAATACCAGTTCCTTCCGATCGAGAAAGTATAGAAGTAAATAAAGGAGAGTTTGTAAATGATATTAGGTGTGATACACTTGAATACAGAAAAATGTACAGCAATAAATCTGTGAGAAAAAATGTCACATTGCCGGAATGGTTAAATGAAGAGGCAGAAGCATTGAAAATTAATTTTTCACAAGTGTTGCAGGAAGCATTGTTGCAAAAACTGGGTAGGACTTGACAAACATTCCCAAAGTAACTATATTATTTATAATAAAGAATCTGAAAGGTAATGACAAAGAGGAGTACATGACCACCGCCGCCAGAGAGAGCGCCGCAAGCTGAAAGGCTGCTTCGGAAAGGAATCATGGAAGGTAGCTTTGGAACCGGGAAGCTGAAAACCGTTATGGGAGACACTGAATTGACGGATTACAGTAAGCATCCACGCCCGATCCCCGTTATCGGATCGAGATTTTTATGAGCTGTTACGACAGCTTGTAAGAGTCGCAGAGTGAGAAACTAAGGTGGTACCGCGTATATGCGCCCTTTGCCGACATGTCGGCAGAGGGCGTTTTGTAACGTGTACGGATTTTCGAGTTCGCGAAGCGATTCTCGCAACCCCGCGAAGCTCAATTTTTTTGAGGAGGAGAAAACCATGAGCAAAGAACTAGCCAAAACCTATGACCCCAAGGGCATAGAAGACAGACTATACCAGAAATGGGTGGACAAGAAATATTTTCATGCGGAGGTTGACGAGACGAAGAAACCCTTCACCATCGTGATTCCGCCGCCAAATATCACGGGACAGCTCCACATGGGGCACGCGCTCGACAATACGATGCAGGATATTCTGATCCGTTATAAGAGGATGCAGGGCTATAATGCCCTCTGGCAGCCCGGAACGGATCACGCATCTATTGCAACGGAAGTCAGGATCATCGAGAAACTGAAAGAAGAAGGCATCTCGAAAGAAGACTTGGGGCGTGAGGGTTTCTTAAAGCGTGCATGGGAGTGGAAAGACGAGTACGGCGGACGAATCATCAGCCAGCTTAAGAAATTGGGATCTTCCTGCGATTGGGACAGAGAGCGGTTCACCATGGACGAGGGCTGTAACAAGGCCGTTACGGAAGTCTTCTGTAAGATGCATGAAAAAGGCTGGATCTACAAGGGCAGCAGGATCATCAACTGGTGTCCGGTATGTAACACTTCTATTTCCGACGCGGAGGTAGAGTACGAGGAGCAGGCAGGTCATTTCTGGCACATCAAATATCCGCTTGTGGATGAGAACGGACAGCCCAGCAAGACGGAATTTCTGGAGTTTGCAACCACCCGTCCGGAGACGATGCTCGGTGATACGGCGGTGGCTGTCAACCCGAATGATGAGAGATATACTTATTTAAAAGGAAGACAGGTATGGCTTCCGATCGTCAACAAGCCGATTCCGGTAGTGGAAGATGAGTATGTTGACATGGAATTCGGTACGGGTGTCGTTAAGATTACCCCGGCACACGACCCCAACGATTTCGAGGTCGGTAAGCGGCATGGTCTGCCCGAGGTCAACATCATGAACGATGACGCTACCATCAATGCAAATGGCGGTAAATATGAAGGACTCGACCGCTATGAGGCCAGAAAGCAGATCGTGAAGGAACTGGAAGAGGAAGGGCTTCTTGTTAAAATTGAGGATTATTCTCATAATGTAGGAACCCATGACCGCTGCGAGACAACCATAGAGCCGATGATCAAGAAACAGTGGTTCGTGAAGATGGATGAACTGATAGGACCTGCAGTGGAAGCCGTTAAGAATGGTGAGATCAAGCTGATTCCGGAGCGTATGGATAAAACTTACTACAACTGGACAGACAATATCAGAGACTGGTGTATCAGCCGCCAGTTATGGTGGGGACACAGAATACCGGCCTACTATTGCGATAAGTGCGGTGAGGTAGTGGTAGCGAAGGAAATGCCGGGTGTATGTCCGAAGTGCGGAGATACGCATTTTACGCAGGACCCGGATACATTGGATACCTGGTTTTCTTCCGCACTCTGGCCTTTTTCCACATTAGGATGGCCGGAAATGACAGAAGATCTGAAATATTTTTACCCGACTGATGTGCTTGTGACGGGTTACGATATCATCTTTTTCTGGGTTATCCGTATGATCTTCTCTGGATATGAGCAGATGGGTGAGAAGCCGTTCCATACCGTATTATTCCATGGTCTGGTGAGAGACTCGCAGGGACGTAAGATGAGCAAATCCCTCGGCAACGGTATCGATCCACTGGAGATCATCGACCAGTACGGCGCAGATGCCTTAAGACTTACGCTGATCACGGGCAATGCGCCAGGCAACGATATGCGTTTCTACTATGAAAGAGTGGAGGCAAGCCGCAACTTTGCCAATAAGGTATGGAATGCTTCGAGATTCATCATGATGAACATGGATCAGGCGGAGGAAAAAACGGGCACTCGCGGATGGGAAGTGTCATATGATGAAATAAGGAGTCATCTGGAGCCGGCTGACAAGTGGATCTTGTCTAAACTAAATACGTTGATAAAAGATGTGACCGACAATATCGATCATTATGAGCTTGGTATCGCAGTACAGAAAGTATATGATTTTATCTGGGATGAGTTCTGTGACTGGTATATTGAGATGGTAAAACCACGCTTATATCAGAAAGATACGGATGGGCAGGAGAGCAACAATGCGGCGCTGTGGACACTGAAGAATGTTCTGATCGATGCGCTGAAACTGCTTCACCCTTATATGCCTTTTATCACGGAGGAAATCTTCTGCACGATCCAGACCGAGGAAGAGTCCGTTATGATCTCCAAATGGCCTGAATTTACACAGGATCGGGATTATAAAGAGGAAGAGGAGTCCATCGAACTCATCAAGGAGGCAGTTCGCGGCATCAGAAATATCCGTATGCAGATGAACGTGGCTCCAAGCAGGAAGGCAGCAGTGTTTGTTGTCAGTGACAAAGAGGCGGTAAGAAATATTTTTGAGGAAGGCAGCTTGTTCTTTGCTTCCCTTGCAGGTGCCTCTGAGGTGACGGTGCAGGCGGACAAGAGCGGTATTGCCGATGATGCGGTGTCCGTTGTGATTCCGAATGCCACGGTATATATTCCTTTTGCGGAGCTGGTGGACATCGCACAGGAGATTGAGCGTCTGCAGAAAGAGGAGAAGCGGTTAAACGGTGAGCTTGCCCGTGTCAACGGTATGTTGAATAATGAAAAATTCATGGCAAAGGCACCGGAGGCTAAGGTGGCAGAAGAACGTGCAAAACTGGAGAAGTATACACAAATGCTGACACAGGTGAAGGAGCGTCTGGCACAACTTGGCAAGTAAGATAATTTTTTTTTAGGGCTGGTAAAGTCTGCAAATATGGTGTAAAGTAATATTAGGATATTATGTTTTGGGACATTAATATATTAATAGATAGAAGGTAACTATTCAGTACAGGTCGAAGCATTTACTGCTGAGACCGTAAGAATATGATTCGGCGAGAATTATTTTGGTCGCAGGAAAGTGAGGTGAGTCACGTGAGCGGGGTTATGTTTTCACCGGAACAAATGGATAAATTGAAGAATGCCATGAACAGGGCAGCGAAACCGGATACGACATCGACATCAATGACGTTGTCGCTTGAGGTGCCGGTATCGGATGCGAAACAGAGCGATGGATGGGATTCTCATGGAACGAATTTGGCGCGGGGTACTTATCTGCGAATCGATGAAGATGATATGGCGGCGTGGCTCTATCTTGTGCCTCCTGACAAGGGGCAGATCTATACGAAGGGTGAGCTCCTGACCTATCTGGAGAAAAGTGGTGTGGTCAAGGGATATCACAGCTCCAATCTGTCGGCTATGATCAAGAAGAAGGTTTATGACAGGGAGATTCTGGTTGCGCAGGGCGCGGAGAGTGTGCCGGGGAAGGACGGATATTTTGAGTATCTTTTTTCTCCGGAAGAGTATGGCGTACCTAAGATCAGGGAGGATGGCACTGTCGATTACACGAATATGAGTGCGCTGCAGAATGTAAAGAAAGGCGACAAGGTAGCGGTCTATCATTATGCGGTACCGGGCAAGGACGGTTATACGGTTCGCGGTGCGGAGATGAAGGCGACACCGGCCAGAGATCTGCCGCCCATGCGTGGTAAGGGAATTCTGCGGGAAAATGATGTATATTATGCACAGTCCGACGGCAAGATCGAGGTTAAGGACGGCAAAGTGGATATTCAGAATGTCCATGAGATTATGGGCGACGTGACTATGATCATCGGTAAGATAGAATTTTTCGGTGATGTGATCGTTTATGGTAACGTGGAGAGCGGCGTGACGATCCGTGCGGGGCGCAATATTGAGATTCACGGTACTACAGGGTGCGCGACTTTATTTGCGGGCGGGGATGTTGTCTTAAGCCGCGGCATCCAGGGTGGCGGTAAGATATCCGCCAGAGGAAGCGTCTTCGCGGATTTCATAGAGAACACTACGGTGGATGCGGGCGGCATGGTGCAGTCCAATACCATTCTGAATGCACAGATATCCGCGAAAAACAAAGTAATCACCACAGGCAAGAAGGGATGTATCATCGGCGGATATGTTCATGGTCTGAAAGGAATCGAGGCTATGACGGCCGGCAGCGATGTGGAAGTCAAGACGATCCTGCACTGTGGGTATGAGGTGACGGCTTATGAGAAGCTGTTAGATGTGAGGCACAAGGAGAGTGCGACGAAAGAAAAGCTGTCCGAACTGGTAGAGATCATGACGGAGGCGCTACGTGAGAAGCGTATGCGGGGATCAAGCACTTCGGCAACCACCGAGGCGAAGCTGTCCGAGTGGAATAAACTTAAGGATCAATATTTCGAAGAGCTGGATAAGATCAGCCGGGAGCGTGAGACTCTGGAGGAGACCATGGAGGAGAGCAGAGGCGCCTACATCAAAGTTGACGGTAATATTTATCGTAATGTAATCATCAGCATTAACGCCGAGCAGATGGTACTGGCCAGAAAGACCAGCTTTATGAAATATACTGCCGATAAAGGAATCATTGAGGGCGTGGTGATCGTTCACAATTAACGCCAGAATTATTATGCGGGTATGAGTTTAGAAGAGATGAAGCTGGAACGGGATATGATGAAGCAAATAGACACATATCGGGAGGCGGAAACGTATATCAACGATATTCCGAAGTTTTCCGGTAAGAACAGCATGGAGGATACCCGAAGATTTCTTAAGCATCTGGGGAGTCCGGCACAAAATTGCAAAATCATACACATAGCAGGCACAAACGGAAAGGGTTCCGTTTGTGCTTATTTGTGTTCGGTGTTAAAGCAGGCGGGAATCAGTGCGGGCATGTTTACATCGCCGCACTTGGTGACGATGCGGGAGCGGTTTGCGATAAACGGCGGGATCGTGGACGAGGGAGAGTTTCTGAAGGCTTTCAGGGCGGTGAGAGAGAGAATGTCCGATTTGCCTGAGGAGTTGGCCGCTAAGTCCTATCATCCCAGCTTCTTTGAGATCCTTTTCTTTATGGCCATGGTTCTTTTTGAGGCTGCGGGAGTGGAGTATATAGTGCTGGAAACCGGATTGGGTGGCAGGCTGGATGCCACCAATGCGGTGCAGGATAAGAAGTTGTGCGTCATAACCGCGATCGGCTATGACCATATGGAATATCTGGGTGATACATTGCAGCAGATCGCCGGAGAAAAGGCGGGAATTATGCGCCGGGATGTTCCCGTTGTCTACTCGGCCGGGTATCAAGATGCCGCCGGACGGATAGAAGAATGTGCCCGTTCCATAGGCGCTAAAACTGTACCTTTGCAGAGGCAGGCGATAAAAGAAATAAAGATTCAACATAAAACAATTGATTTTTCTCTTCATTTAAACTATTATGGTTATATTGGTTTTACTGTGTCCACTGTAGCGGTTTATCAGATTGAGAATGCGGCACTGGCAATCAAGGCGCTGGAACAGCTTAATGATGACCGCATCACGGTGCCCGTGATGCAGGAGGGAATCCGCAGTATGGTCTGGGAAGGCAGAATGGAAGAGATCCTGCCGTCAGTGTTTCTGGACGGTGCCCACAACATAGATGGAATACGGGCTTTGTTGGATACGGTGAGATCACAGCCCTGTTACGGAAGACGGAAGCTGCTTTTTTCTATTGTAAAAGACAAGCAGTATGAGAATGTGATCAGAGAAATTGCTCTGTCAGGGTTGTTTGACGAAATCGGCCTGGTAGCGCTTGAAAATGAGCGTGCCCTGCCGCTTCATGTATTGGAAGATTCTTACAGGCAGTATACAGGATTGATATGTAAGGCTTATAATGACTTAAAGACAGCGTTTTGCAGTCTGGCACTTGGAAAAGATGACGAGGATAGAGTGTATATTGTCGGTTCATTATATTTGGTGGGTGAAGTGAAAGCCCTTTTGAAGGAGCCTATAGCATGATAAATTTTGAAGAAGAGTTAAAGAAATTCCATCCCAGCTTAGAAGTTGAGGATGCGGAAGAAGCGATATATAATCAGGATCTGACGGATATGGCGGATCTGATGGTTAAGGTTGTGAAGGAATCGAAGAAAATGGGCGTAACAGAATAGAGGATTGGCATAGATGATTTGTTATCAGTGTGGATGCAATCTGTCCGAGCATGATTTTTGCACGAGTTGTGGTGCCGATGTAGCCCTGTATAAGAAGATCATATATATCTCCAATCGTTTTTATAATGAGGGATTGGAGCGGGCAAATGTCAGAGATCTGACAGGTGCGATTACCAGTTTGAGACAGAGTTTAAAGTTTAATAAGAATAATGTGGAGGCGCGTAATCTGCTTGGCCTCGTATATTTTGAGACGGGCGAAGTTGTGGCGGCGCTCAGTGAATGGGTCATCAGTAAGAATTTAAGACCGAAGAAAAATATTGCGGATGATTATATTGATATGATCCAGACGAATCAGAACCGGCTGGATATCATTAATCAGACGATTAAGAAGTATAATCAGGCGCTTACTTATTGTAATCAGGATAGTCTGGATCTCGCCGTGATCCAGCTTAAGAAGGTATTGTCGTTAAATCCCAGATTTATCAGGGCGCATCAGCTTCTCGCACTTTTGTATATCAACAGTGAAGAGTGGGAGAAGGCTAAGCGGGAGCTGACGAAGTGCCTCGAAATCGATACGAATAATATTGCAACACTGCGTTATCTGAAAGAAGTGGACGAGATGCTTTTGCCGGAGGAAGGAGTCAAGAATCCTCCGAAGAAAAAGCATAAGTCGGACGATGTTATCAAATATCAGAGCGGTAATGAGACGATTATCCAGCCTGTAAATGTAAAGGATGGCAGGGGCGTCACTTCATTATTAAATCTCGGAATCGGTATCATTATCGGAGTCGCTATCGCGGTATTCTTGATTCTGCCGGCCAGAATACAGACGGCCAAGGCGGGTATTGACGAAAATCTGCGTAAAGTGAGTGAGCAGTTGGACGCAAAAACGGCCACGATAGACGAGCAACAGCTTCAGATCGATGAACTGACCAAGCTCAATAACGATCTGCAGCAGGATCTGCAGGCATATCTCGGAACTGACGGTACGTTGCGGTCCGTGGACAGTCTGATGAAGGCGGCAGGCGCGTATCTGACCGATCCGGAAGACGTCACGGTAGTAGCGGATTATCTGGAGGAGATCGAGACGGAAGATCCCGAGGGCGAGACGAGTAATTCCGAGGCATTTGAAAATCTTTATAATACGCTGCTTGCTTTGGTGGGACCGGACATTGCAGAGGCATATTATAATGACGGATACGAGGCATACAGACAGGAAAATTATGCGGATGCGATCCCGAATCTGGAGAAAGCATTCCAGTACGATGCGACGAACGGAGAGGCNCTCTATAACCTTGCCAATGCATATTACCGCGTAGGAGAGGAAGAGAAAGCCAGAGCCACNTATNTACAGATTATTCAACTGTTCCCCGGCACGGAGAAGGCAAGTAAGTCTGAGGCNTTCATAGAAGAGATGGACAGTGCGGATTAAGNTAACGGTNNAAACNGCNGGATNGTTGTAAAACGACAATAAAGATAAAAAGNNATAAAGACACGAAAGAGAAAGGACATGGTGTAAGCCATGTCCTTTCTGCATAAAAAGTGTTGGGCCAGTTTCGAGTTCGCGAAGCGAATCTCGCGATTGAGCGCAGCTCAATCANGGAGAGGNGTTNACATAACATGGAAGANTTTAAAATAATTGACAATTATCTGATGATAAGNCTTCCGGATGAGGTAGATCACCACATATCGGTTGACATAAGTGCAAAAGCAGATCGNTATATCATGTCTAAAAGGGTGGGAAATGTGGTATTTGATTTCGAGAGNACAACCTTTATGGACAGNTCCGGAATCGGAGTCATTCTGGGCAGATATAAGAAGATATCCNGCTTCGGGGGCAAGGTNTATGCCATNAATGCNGACAACAGGATACGCAGGNTNCTGCTGTTGTCGGGAATGCAGAATATTGTGGAGATTATGGACAAGACATAAAGTTATGTCTAGGANAATGCGGAAAAGCGTGCATTCTACGTGTTGGCGAAAAAAAAGAAAGATAGAAATAAGGAGGACNAGATGATAGAGATAATTGAGAAGAAGAATACCGACAGGATGACAAANGAGATGCGGATNGAGTTCGCGGCGGTGTCGGACAATGANGCTTTNGCNAGAATGGCNGTNGCGGCATTTATNACGCCGCTNAACCCTACGCTGGAGGAGATGTCNGATGTNAANACNGCTGTGTCCGAGGCAGTGACAAANGCGATNATACATGGGTANGANAACCGGGGGAGNCTGGANGACAGAGTACATATGGGNTGCATATTGCGGGGAGATGTATTGGANGTGGAGATCGTNGACCGCGGTGTCGGNATTGCGGATGTGGGGATGGCGATGGAGCCGCTGTATACNTCCAGACCGGATCTGGAGCGTTCGGGTATGGGATTTGCNTTCATGGAAGCATTTATGGATAATCTGGANGTGTNTTCCGATGTGGGATTCGGGACNTCGGTAAAGATGTATAAGAAGATCGGCANCAGCTCATGGATNGCCAGCGAGGAATAGCCGATGGAAGAGACTGCCGTATTAATCGAACGTTCACAGGCAGGAGATAAAGAGGCAAGGGAGACACTGATAGAGGAAAATCTNGGNCTGGTACGNCACATNGTGAAGCGGTTTGCGGGNCGGGGNTATGATATGGAGGACCTGTTNCAGATCGGNTGTATCGGNCTGATGAANGCAATCGACAAATTTGATTTAAAATACGAGGTACGNTTTTCNACNTATGCNGTNCCGATGATTCAGGGAGAGATCAANNGATTCTTAAGAGATGACGGNATGGTCAAGGTGAGCCGGACACTGAAGGAAAACGGATGGAAGGTNAAACAGGCTGCCGAGCGNCTTTNGCAGCAATTCGGACGGGAGGCGAGTCTGCAGGAGCTGTCGGAAGCAACCGGGCTTGATGTGGAGGATATCGTGCTGGCACTGGATGCCAATGTGGANGTGGAGTCGATCTATAAGTCNGTNTATCAGTCNGACGGNAATGANATNTATCTGGTNGATCAGGTGGTAGGCGGAAGCAGCATGAGNTACACGGGTGTAGGAAGAACCNTTNCNAACGGNAGCATTCATGAAGATACGGAAAAAGANCAGATATTAAACCACATGCTGCTCGANCAGCTCTTAGGAAAGCTNGATGANNGNGAGATGGAACTGATCCGNATGCGGTATTTTCAGGATAANACACAGGTGGAAGTGGCAAAGTACATGGGAATCAGNCAGGTGCAGGTGAGCCGTATGGAGAAGCGTATTCTGTTGCAACTNAGAGAGGAAGTGTGATACTATNAGNGCAANGAGAAAANNCAGAATTNTCTATCNGTNCAGNNTGGTTATTGATGGGNGANGAAGTANTANANTTTATATAANNGNAAAGNGAGGNGACNNACAAATGAATANATTTNACTATCAGGTAGACAGTATCGACGGTGATTANGCGAACTTAAGAAGAACCGANGNGGAAGGCGAAGAGTTGAAGCTGGTNGCAAGAGCNTTACTTCCTCCNGAAATTACGGANGGCACCCGCCTCANATATGAATTNATGGAGTACANGATAAGCAATGAGTAGTGCATNAAGTACCCNCCGAATNCGCANTGCGGAGAAGACTANATAAAAGGAACATGACAAATGAACGAGAGTACGATCAGNAATCGCAGAATACTCATTAAGAATACNGAAAACGGCGAGATCATCGCGGATACCAAAATCCTGGGNTTNAACAGTCTGACGAACTCCGTGCGCATAAGCGCGGCAAGCCTGCCGGATAAGAAATATTACAAGATTTCCGCTTTTATTTTTGCAGAAGAATGCCTCTATGAGATTTCCGGCACGATCAAGGGTGCCATGGTGGACAATGAGATCGAAGTTCTTCTTGGCAGGAGTAAAGAGAAAGAGGACAGAGCCAGAACAAGATATCCGATGGAGTTAAAAGGCGTGATCAGCCATATATTAGTGGACGGGCAGGCGATACGTCTCCGCAAGCCTATGCATATTCAGACAATAAACATGAGTGCCAACGGTGTGTTGATGAAAGCGGATGCGGGATGTTTTGGAGTTGGCGACAGCTTCGTACTGACACTTGTGGTGGAGAGAGGGACGATCGTTCTGCATTGCGGGATCGTCAGNATCAACCACAATAACATGTTAACGGAAGAATACGGATGCCGGATCAGCGGGATTCAATTAGAACGGGAGACACAAGGATGAGCGACAGGAAATTGCAGTCACTTCCGGTTGAATATTTATGGGACGGGCTTGTACTAAAAGATGATATTTTTAACCATACAGGGGCGACATTGCTGCTTCCCAAGGGTGAGACGATCACGAGGGAGAAGCTGGATAAGCTGATGGGCTTCTATGGAGACAGCAAAAATATCATGGTGTACGAAGACACCTATTTAGAGATCATGTCAGACGAACATGTGCCGATTGAAGCCCGCCAAAAGTTCACCGAGAAGCGGGTGGGCTATGCGCAGCTNCAACAGAACGTAGGCAGCCTTTTCCACAGAACGGACCATGAGCAGTGGCTGAGCAATGAACAGATGGAGCCGTTGACCCGTGCGGTGGCAGGTAAATTGCAGAATTTTGATCCGGTGACGATTCTTTCCTGTATCAATTTTCCCAGACCTATGGATGAGGGACTGCAGCGTCACTGCCTTAATGTGGCATTNCTNAACGGCATGCAGGCAGGGTGGCTGGAACTGCCGCCGGACGACGTGAATACGCTGGTTTTGGCNGGACTTCTGCACGATATCGGTAAAACGATGATACCGGAAGAGATTCTAGATGCGCCCCGCAGACTGACGGAGGAAGAATTGGAGATCATGCGTAGACATCCGGTCTATTCGGACGAATTGTTGAGGGATAAGTTTGATGATAATATCAGNCGGGCAGCGCGCCATCACCATGAGAAGCTGAATGGGAAAGGATATCCNGACGGCATTATGGGAGACGAGATCGGGCTGTATGCCAGAATTACGGCAATATCCGATATATACGACGCTATGGTTTCCGCGAGAAGCTATAAAGGGGCAAGACTTCCCCTTGACGTGTTTGACATGTTCTATGAGGAGGAGTTCGACGGGCTGGACAGAGAACTTGTTATGAATTTTCTCAAAAATATGCGNGCNGAGTATACGAACAGANCNGTTATCATGTCCAANGGNGNAAGNGGAACGATNCGTTTTATTCCGATCAATGACGCGGATCACCCGATNATCATGCAGGGAGATGATATNCGNCAGACCGATGATNNGTGGTATTGTAAAGAAATATTANCTGTTATTTAAATANAANTGTNATATGNTTTTGTGTGCGCCGANNGGCGCACTTTTTTTTGCATAAAAAAGGCAGTATTATCGCATACTAAATGNAAATCCAANGAATNATTNAAGCCTTCCGGGGNAAGGATTTTGTCAAGGAGTGTAATGTTATGTCAACTAATAACACAACAATATATATCTGTGCACANCAGAATGTAGAATTGCAGTCGGNGGATGTCTATGTGAAGGATATCGGGAAACTGACGTGTGGAGATGCGCATATTCTGGCGAAAGTGAAGTCGATCAAACTGCATCACTTTAAGAAAGGTGAACCTAAAAGGCAGGTGATCAGCCTTCTTAAGATAATCGAGGAGATCAATAAAGTATGCCCGGAGGCGAGTGTACAGAGTATTGGCGAAACAGCTGTTATGATAGAGTATATCAATGTCAATAAGCATAAAGGGACGGTACAGTGGATTAAGCTTGCATTTGTGGCGATGATCAGTTTCTTCGGCACCGCCTTTACGATCATGGCCTTTCACAACGATATCGGAATCAATGACGTATTCACGAAGATATATGAAATGGTCATGGGGCAGCAGGGAGACGGATACGGTATTCTGGAACTGGCATACTCGGTAGGGCTTGCCATCGGCATCATCGTATTCTTTAACCACATCGGCGGCAGGAGAATCACTAAGGACCCGACTCCGATCGAGGTAGAAATGCGCATCTATGAAGAAGATGTCAATAAGGCCCTCATCGAGACGGCAGACAGAGAAGGCAAGACACTGGATGTTAATTAGAAAAAGGAGAATAATATCAAATGTTATTTATTAAACAGCTCTTGTTGGCAGTGGTCGGAGTCAGCAGCGGTCTGATCGTTTCGGCAGGGGTATTTACCGTGCTGATCTCGGTTGGGCTGATCCCTCGCTTTGCGGGTAAAATGCATGTGGCGCGGAAAATATTCGTGTTGGAGGAGATGGTAGTTTTCGGCACACTTTTCGGCGGTTTTTTCAGTATATTCGGCGATTGGGGGATGGTAGGTGAGTTCGTGAGGGAGCACAGACTGTTCGGAGAAAATGCAACGGAGGGTGTGTGGAATCTGGTCGGAACGTTATTTCTGCTTGTTTTCGGCGTATTCGCAGGGATTTTTGTAGGTTGTCTGGCACTGGCTATTGCGGAGATGCTTAATACGATCCCGATTTTTGCGAGAAGAATCGGATTCCGGCATGGACTTGGAATAGCAATTCTGGCTGTAGCGCTGGGGAAACTGGTGGGGAGCCTGATTTATTTTACCAGGGAGGTGTATTTGTATGGAGGTTAAGGGAGCAAGTGTATAGGATTTGATGAAGTTAAAGCATGATATAACACAAATTTCGGATAGACTCACAAAAGTTTGAGGATTAAATCGTGATATAACGGATATAGGGTTACTGTTCAGACGCTAATGTCGGTTAATGTTAGTTAATATCGGTTAATGTCAGTTAACGGAGCCGGACGCGCGGACAGTATGTAGTTGCCCTAAGGACACGCTTCCGCTCGGTTCCAAACGCAACGGTACTAAGCTCGAAAGTTGCTGTGCAACTTTAAACCTCGCTAAGTGCCGGCGTTTTCCAACGGTCCTTATGACAACTACATACTATCCAGCGCTGTGTATTGGACACAGCCACTGCTCAGCGTAGGCGGAAGTTAATTTCTTAAGGAGCCCCTTAAAAAGCGTCGGCACTTAGTGAGGTATTTCACGAACTTAGTGCCCGTTACGCTTTTTACGGAGCGGAAGCGCGGCTCCGTAGATATTAACTTCCACCTGCGCGGCCGTCTTAGCCAATCCCTAAATGATAACATTACAATAAATTATATAGCAGATAAGCATAATGCAGGACGATATATAATAATACAATGCAAATAAGAAAGGAAACCAATCACATGACACAAACCAATCAAAAACCACAGACAACACAGCAGAAAAAAGAGCAGGAGTACCAACAGCATGTAGAGCAGGTAACCCCGAAGTATAATCTCATATGGCGTATGTGCAAAGCATTCGTAACGGGTGGTATTATATGCCTGTTTGGACAGTTCATTTTGAATTATGCGACAAACAATATGGGACTTGACAAGGAGACTGCGGCTTCATGGTGTTCGATGCTGCTGGTATTGACCAGTGTGCTGCTCACCGGATTTAATCTGTATCCGAAGCTGGTGGAATGGGGCGGCGGCGGTGCGCTTGTACCGATTACGGGATTTGCGAATTCGGTTGCGTCAGCGGCTATTGAATATCAGAAGGAAGGACAGGTGTTCGGAATCGGCTGTAAGATCTTTACGATTGCAGGGCCGGTCATACTATTCGGCATCGTCACAAGCTGGGGGCTTGGACTGCTCTACTGGATCGGAACGCTGCTGGGAATAGCGTAAATGAAAATACCGTTTGCGTAAGAAACAGAATCAATAATAAGATAGAATATTCTGCGGACATCTATTATAATAGGTATAAGAACTGGAGGGATGAAAAGGTGGAGTATGAATAAAGAAACTTATTGTTTACTGGAAAATTATATGCTTTCCTGCATGGAGGACAGTGCCCATGACAAAGAGCATGTATATCGGGTGTTATATAATGCCTTGGAAATTGCAAAGACGCAGGAGCGCGTGGACTATGATGTTCTGATAGCGGCATGTCTATTACATGATATCGGAAGGAAGGAGCAGTTTCAAGATCCCGCGCTTTGTCATGCGACGGTAGGAAGCGGGAAGGCTTATCAGTTTCTGACGGAGCACGGTTTTGCGGCTGATTTTGCGGAGAAAGTAAAACACTGTATACAGGCGCACCGGTACAGAAAAAGCTGTCTGCCGCAGAGTATAGAGGCTAAAATATTGTTTGATGCGGACAAGCTGGATGCCGCGGGAGCAATGGGAATAGCGAGAACGCTGATCTACAAGGGGATAGTCGGCGAACCGTTGTACTCGGTTCTTTCGGACGGCAGTGTCTCAACCGGATACAATGATCCCGACCCGTCTTTTTTTCAAGAATATAAATACAAACTGGAAAATGTATATGCGAATTTCTATACGGACAGGGCGGCGGAGCTTGCGAGGCAGCGGCAGCATATAGCGGCAGACTTTTATCAGTGTCTGTATGAGGAGGCAAGTGCGCCCTATCGGGACGGCAAGAGCGAACTCGGCAGAATTTGCAACTTTGACACATCTGCATGATAAAATGGACAAATATGAGAAACGGAGTTTGTTTCATAGAAGCAGAGGGAGACCGTACATATGAATGTTCTGATCGTGGAGGATGACGAGGCAATTGCCAATTTACTGTATATGGATCTGTCCGATGAAGGATATCGCTGCACCTGTGCCTATAACGGCAGGGAGGCGGCAGACTTGCTGGAAGAAAATACGGATTATGATTTCATATTGCTGGATATCATGTTGCCGGAGATCAGCGGCTATGAGTTGCTTGAGTATATCAGACCGATGGAGATTCCGGTTATCTTCCTGACGGCGAAAGGTGAGGTCAAAGATCGGATACAGGGGCTTAAGCTGGGTGCGGACGATTATATCGTCAAGCCTTTTCAGAGCGGAGAGGTGATTGCACGCATGGAGGCTGTGCTCCGCAGATACGGGAAAAACAGGAAGAACCTTTCGTTTGCGGATGTGGAGATCAACTTAGAATCGCGCAGAGCGTATCAGAACGGGGAGGAAGTGGAGCTGACGGTCAAGGAGTTTGACCTGTTGGTGGAACTGATTCAGAACAGAAATGTAGCGCAGTATCGGGACAGGCTGTATGAAAAAGTGTGGAACGAGCCGTTTCTGGGCGATACGAGAACGCTGGATACGCATATTCAGAGACTGCGGAAGAAATTAGGCTGGGAAGAGCGCATTAAGACTGTGTTCCGTATCGGATACCGGCTGGAAGGGTAAGGTGATCCGGTGAAGCTGGGGACGAAGATGTTTTTCTGCATTACCATATTTTTCAGCGCGGCATTCCTGTTCGGCGGGTATATCCTGATTTCTTATTTCTATGATATTACCATGGAGCGGGAGATTGAGGCGGCGGTTGAACAGTATCAGTATAATAAATTTGTGGTGCAGGCGAATCTGATTACCAGAGGAGCGGCATGGCTTGAGGGTGACATCGACGGAGCGTATGATATCGGCAGCATGGCTTCGGATATGAGCGATATGACGGCTCTTTATACGATGGACAAGACGGAGCTGTTCTCCGGATTTCCGGCGAAAACGGACGTGGACGGATTACTGCGGGATGTGACGGATAATCATGTGTGCTATCGTTTCTATACGATCGGGGACAGAGATTATCTGCTGACAGCGGGAATCGTGTCGCACGGTGATGCGGGTGTATAT
Source organism: Lachnospiraceae bacterium (assembly GCA_014804655.1). Lineage (GTDB taxonomy): Bacteria > Bacillota > Clostridia > Lachnospirales > Lachnospiraceae > UBA3282. The sequence continues at coordinate 56,182 of JAAUZK010000023.1, forward strand.
CTGGTGACTGGAACGGATGTGGAAAGGGTTTCCGGACAGCAGGAACAGATGATAGCGAAATTTGGCGCCGTGTACGGGGTGACGATCGGCATTGGGAGTCTGTTAATTTTTGGACTGTCCTCTCTATTAACCAGACCGGTCAAAAATCTGACGGAAGCCACGAAGAAGATCGCCTACGGAAACTACAGCCAGCGGGTCAAGGACGGCGGTACAGATGAAGTGGGACAGCTTGCGCGGAATTTTAACCGGATGGCGCTTGCTGTGGAAGAAAAAGTACAGGAACTTTCGGACAGCGCGAGACAGAAGGAAGATTTTGTGGAGAATTTCGCGCATGAACTCAAGACGCCGTTGACTTCCATGATCGGATATGCGGATCGGATCTATCACAAGGAGCTGCCGCGGGAGGAGCAGAAGCGGGCGGCATGGTATATCTGGAATGAAGGGATGCGGCTGGAGGCGCTGTCTCATAAGCTGATGGATATGACGGTGCTGAACCACAAAGATTTTGTCCTGCAGGAGACGGAGACACAGGCGCTGTTTCGGGAATTGACGGCGGATGTGGAATATCTGATGAGTGAAAAGGAAGTCTCTTTACGGTGTGGTGTGGAAAGCGCCTATATCGATGTGGAATATGATTTGTTTAAAACGCTTTTTCTCAATCTGGTTGACAATGCGGTGAAAGCCGGTGCCACCGAAATTCGTGTCACGAGCAGTCAGTGCAGCGCGAAATATGTGATACAGGTTCAGGATAACGGCAGGTCAGATGAATATGAAGCAGGCTATCGACGCGGGAAAGAAATGGGTCGAAAATATGGCGCAGATCGGTGTTTATGCCGATGAGCTGTCAGGCTGCGATTTCGATGCGACGAAAGCGGAATTATGTACGATCGATACACCGATACGGATGAGTATGGATGAGTCGATGTACAGCTATTGGAATATATGGTTTATCAAGGATGGCGTTTCGGTGGAGCTGACGATTCATGCCGCCAGCGGGGAAGTCTGGAAAGCGAAGATTTCCGTGGAACGGGGAGAAGAGAAGGGCAATTATGTGGAAGTATATGATATGGGATACCTGTTGCAATATGCTTTTCCGTTTATGGGGACGGGAATCAATAAGACATGGACGGAAGCGTATGATCTTGAAGGAAACATGCAGGCTACGGATGTGGTGAGGATCGAAAGCAAGGCAGTGTACGCAGAGGCAAGACAGTCTTTTATCCAGAGTGGCGACAGACCTGACCGATCGGTGATAGAGTTTGAGCTGTATATGAAGGAGAATTAATTGACAATTACGACACATCTTATATGAAAGTAGGAGACATCTCCCGCCTATGATGGAAATCAGAGGAAAGGGGGACAGATTCATATGAGAATGATGAAAGATATCGCAACAGTTGTTATGTATACGGCAGTTATGGGATTTGTCGGCTGTGCGGCCGGAATAGGGTTGACTCTGGGGCTTTTTATGTTATAGTGATTCTGGTGAATCGTAACGGAAAAGTGCACGGCAACGTGGAGAGTACAGAATCATGGAGCATATTAAGATATTAATGATAGAGGACGATGAAGGCTTAAACCGCGGCGTTTCCTTTGCGCTGGAGCAGGAGGGGTATGCGGTTGTGAGCGCGCGGACATTGCAGGAAGGGAAATCGCTTTTTGAAAAAGAGAATCCCGATGCGGTGATCCTGGATCTGAACCTGCCGGACGGAGATGGCCTTAGTTTCTGCAAAGAGATACGGCAGCTTCCCGGAGACAAAGCGGGAACTGCTGTTTTGATGCTTACGGCACGGGATATGGAGACCGATGAGATCATGGGTCTTGCGAGCGGAGCGGACGATTATATGACGAAGCCGTTTTCCGTTGCTGTCTTGAAAATGCGTCTTCAGAATATCCTGCGCAGGAAAGAAGCAAGGAGTGACTCGAATCCTGCCGCTTTGGCAGATTCTGGAGAAGATGCGGTCACATCGGGGGACGTTGTTCTGGACTGGAAGACTTTTCGCGCCTTTAGCGGCGGGCAGGAATTAGACCTCAGCATGACGGAGTTCCGTCTTTTGCAATATTTTCTGGAAAATAAAAATCAGGCGTTATTAAAAGAGCAGATTTTGCAGAGGGTATGGGATACGGACGGAAATTTTGTGGAAGAGAACACGCTCTCTGTCAATATCAGCCGTCTGCGTAAGAAGCTGGGAGGTAACTATATCCGCACGATTCAGGGAATCGGTTATCTGTGGGATGAAGGTTAGGTAAACGGAGTGGAGGAAAAATGATGACGGCACAAATCGTAATCGGGATACTTGCTGTCTGCCTTGTGTCGTGTCTTGCCGCGCTGATCGTGAGCACGGCTTATTTTTTACGTCAGTGGAAGAAGATGGACCGCATTTTAGATAACTTTCAGCAGGCGGAAGCAGGCGGTGAGTCTCAGAATGATCTGCGCTGTTCGGATGTATCGGAGACAAGAGAATCCCGTGTAATCAGCCAGCTCATCCGTATCTTAAGCAGTGCGCGGTATAAAGAGCGGCAGGCGCAGGAAGAGAGGAAGCAGACCATGGAGCTGGTTTCCGATCTTTCCCATCAGTTTAAGACACCATTGGCAAACATCGTGATGGATATGGAGCTTTTGCTGGACTGCGAACTCGAGGAGGATAAGCGCAATGAATTTCTTGCCCATGCCAAAAGTCAGGCCGATAAACTGCAGTGGCTGATGGCGGATCTTCTGAAAGCTTCCAGACTGGAAAACGGTATCATTCGGTTTGAGGCCGAAAATACCGGAATTAAGAGGACGATTGCGCAGGCTGTCAGTTCGGTGTATGCGCAAGTCTCCGCTAAGAATATAACATTAGAGGTGGAAGAATTTGAGGATTTTGCGCTCTGGCACAATCCGAAATGGACGGCGGAGGCAATGTCAAATATTCTGGAAAACGCGGTGAAATATTCGCCTGAGAACAGCCGCATACAGATTGCGGCACAGCGGCTGGATCTCTATACGAAGATCACGATTACGGACGAGGGCATCGGCATTCCGGAAAGCGATTATAATCTGATCTTTAAGCGCTTCTACCGGGGCAGGGAAGTTGAGCAGCAGGAGGGCAGCGGACTCGGACTGTGTCTGGCTCAGCTCATTCTGCAATGTGAGCAAGGTTATATTACTGTTTCCTCTAAGGTGGGACGTGGGAGCAGCTTTTCGATGTTTCTGCTGAATGCGGACGAAGCGTCCGGGAAGTAATGGATGCGCTTCGCATTCTGAGTATCTTACAAAATTGTCATATCTTTTATCCATCCTTGTCAGAATACTGTAAGAAGTGTCTGGTAGAATAAAGTCATAAGAGAAATACTGACAGGGAGGAGTCACATGAAAATATTGGAAACCCATGATTTAAAGAAGTATTACGGAAAGGGCGATATTCAGGTTAGGGCGCTGGACGGCGTGAATCTGTCGGTGGAAGAGGGTGAGTTTGCCGCGGTGGTGGGTACTTCCGGTTCCGGGAAATCCACGTTGTTACACATGCTGGGCGGGCTTGATTACGCAACCTCCGGCACGGTGACGGTGGCGGGCAAGAAGATTTTTGAATTGAACGAAAACGATCTTACGGTCTTTCGCAGACGGCAGATCGGATTTATATTCCAAAGCTATAATCTGGTGCCGATTTTGAGTGTCCGCGAGAATATAGTGCTGCCTCTGGAGCTGGACGGAAGAGACGTAGATCAGAAGTTTGTGGATCAGATCGTAGGGACACTGGGATTGGAGAGTAAGCTGGATAATCTTCCGGGGCAGCTTTCCGGCGGGCAGCAGCAGAGGGTGGCGATCGCCCGGGCGTTAGTGACGAAACCGGCGATTATCCTTGCGGACGAGCCTACCGGCAATCTGGACAGCAAGACGACGCAGGAAGTGCTGGGACTTCTGAAGCTGACGGGGGAGCAGTTCCACCAGACGATCGTTATGATTACGCACAATGAGGCTCTGGCGCAGCTTTGCGACAGGGTGATTCATATCGAGGACGGCAGGATCGTGGCACCCGATAAGGAGGTGCGCGCATGATCAATAATAATGGTGCGTCAATCCGCAAATTATCTAATCGGTGTCTGCAAAATAACCGTATGAGGAATATTTTTGCCGTGCTGGCGATCATCCTGACGGGCGTACTGTTTACGGCGGCCTTTTCCCTGACAAGCGGCGCCATGCAGGCGGCGCAGGAGTATACGATGCGGGAAGTGGGCGGACGGTTTCATGCGGGACTTAAGGCGGCGACAAAGGAGCAGTATGAGAAAGTAACCGCAGACCCTATGGTCGTACAGAGCTGTTACAATATTTTCATCAGCCGTGCCGACAACATCGTGAAACGGCAGGCGGAACTGCGCTATACGCCGGATGAGAGCAGTCTGTGGGACATGTTCATCACGCTGGAAGAAGGGCGTATGCCGGAGGGGGTAGACGAGATCGTTGTGGACACCTTTGTGCTGGATGAGCTTGGGCTTCCATATTCGACGGGGGTAAAGATACCGCTTAGGTTCTCCTTTATGGATGAGACGATCGAGGAGGAATTTGTTGTATGCGGATGGTATCAGGGAGATGCCATCTCACACGCCAGTGAGCTTTTCTTATCGGAAAGCCGTTGGATGGAGTTGAAGGGATCCCGGACAGACGAAGACTTCATCAGATGGTCAGAGGAGCATCCGGAGGATCGGGGCGTAGGACTGCGTGCGGTCAATCTTTTTTTTGAAAATGATACCAATCTGGAAGAGAAGGTGCGGACCGTTATTCGCAATGCCGGATATGAGCCGGCAACAGAGCTGGATTACGGTGTAAACTGGGCATATATGAGCAGTCGTGTGGAGTCTGTAGACCCTTTCACGTTTGCGGTTCTACTGGGAGCGGTTTTGGTCATCCTGATCAGCGGATACCTGATCATCTATAATATTTTCCAGATATCCGTAATCAGCGATATCAGATTTTACGGCCTGCTTAAGACCATCGGAACGACAAAGCGGCAGATACGACGGCTGGTACGCCGACAGGCGGTTATGCTTTCCGCAATCGGTATTCCCGTCGGTCTGCTGATCGGGTATGGTGTGGGCGGGATTGCGCTGCCCTTTATGCTGCAAATCAATGACTATCAGGGAATGCAGGTGTCATTGCAGTTTAATCCGTGGATCTTCGTATTCGGTTCCGCGTTTTCTGCGCTGACCGTGTTCTTAAGCAGCAGAAAACCGGGAAAGATTGCAGGAAGCGTCTCTCCGATTGAAGCGGTCAAATATACGGAGACAGCGGGGAATCTTTCCTTAAGAAAAAAGAAACGGCACAGAAGGAGAAAGCGTGGCAGTGGCTTTTCCGCACTTGCTATGGCGATATCCAATTTCGGCAGGAACAGGCGCACGACAGTCGTTGTCATAACGGCGATTTCTCTGAGTATTATTCTGCTGGCAATCATTATGACGGCCGTGGGCAGTTTTCGGATCGACCAGTATATGGAGCAGAGGGTGGCGGGAGATTTTCAGTTGGCCAACAGCAGCGTTACCGGATCGGGCATAGGGAATAGCGATATTCATATAGAACCGGAGTTTCTGGCTTATGCGGACGCGCAGGACGGTATCATGAGCAGGCAGGAAATGTGGACACAGTACGGAATCTATCTTCAGATCGATGATCAGGCAAGGGAGCAGCTACAGAACCTGAATGCGCAGGGCCGGCTCAGAAACGATGAATATTCAGCGGAGGCGCTTGAGAGGATGCTTCGGGGAGAAAAATCAATCCAGGGTTATTTCTATGGATACAGTGAAGAGCTTCTCTCTAAATTGACAGTTTTGGACGGCACTCTGGATATTGACAAATTTATAGCAGGCGATTATGTTCTGCTGACGCAGATAAATGGAAATGAAATGATTCCACCGGAGGAACATGTCTATCATCCGGGGGATATGGTAACGCTGGAAATGGTTACGGAGGATTCTAATGCTGTTGAAATTACGGATCAACACGGAGAGGTGATAGACGTTGTATATGAAAATCTGTCAGAAAAAGAATATGAGGTCATGGCGATCGTTGAGATTCCCTATAGCATGGGGGTGAACAGACATGCCGCAAACGGCTGTGATGCTGTAATGCCGTTGACAGAGATCGTACCGGACGGAGACCGGTCAGGTGAGACGGAATACGGCGGCTGGGGGCATTGCTTTGCGGTATCTTATCAGGTAGAAGAAGAGAAACAGGAGGCGTTCGAGGCGGCAGTCAAAGCATATACGGAGCAGAACACACAGATGGGATATGTCACGAAAGACTCCTTACGGCAGGAATTTGAAGGCATGGTAACGATTGTGGCGACGATCGGCATTGTCCTTGCCGCGGTCATTGCCCTGATCGGAATACTGAATTTTGTCAATGCAATAATAACGGGTATTATTTCGAGGAGACGGGAGTTTGCAATGCTGCAGAGCATCGGCATGACCGGCGATCAGCTTAGGAAGATGCTTATATGCGAAGGAATCAGCTATATTGCCATTGCAGGCGTAATCAGTTTTATTCTGGGAAGCCTGTTGTCATGGTTGATTTTAAGAGCGCTGAACAATGTCATCCTGTTCTTCGAGTATCGATTCCAGATTCTGCCGTTTGTGGTTATGATACCGATTCTCATGCTGGTGGCGGCGCTTACGCCATCGATGGCATACAAGAGCCTCAGTAAGAAGAGTATTGTGGAGAGGCTACACGAGGGAGAGTAAGGTTATTCGATTTCGCCGAAGAGGGCGGCGTTTAAGATATTTTGCGGAGCATCATAGTAGAAACTGCTGTTGTAATCGTCGATTTTGTCACTGACAAAGGAGTTGTATGCTTCAAATAAGGCATCGATGACATCAATTCCTTTCTCGCGGGCGATACCGAGTATAAGCCGTTTATAAACTTTGCCGATATCCCAATGGCTTGGAACGGCATATTTGGCAGCAGCGACATTGTCAAAAGTTCCTTCGGTGATGTGAGCGCACTTGATGAAATCTTCACTGACTGTGTCAATACTGTCGCTGTGATATACATCAGCCAGATCATATATTTTTTCAATAGAGGTTCTTCCGAGTGCATTTACTATGGAAGACCTCTTATTTTTGGTCTTTCTTGCAATATAATCAATCAGACTGCATGTAAAAAATAGGTCGTTTGATTTTTGATCTTCTCGTCCTGTCATTTTTAATCCTCGTTTCTATACACATTTGATATACTGACCGGTTATCATTTTTCGGATTTCGCAAGTCATATATACTAATTTAAAAGACTTTCACCGGATACAAATTCCAGACATTTCAAGGCAGCAGGGGTACAGAAGTTTATCTGGTGAGTCGGATATTTGAATTTTGCCATGGACCAGAATTGTTCTCGCGTGATGATGCCGTCAATATAGTCGGCAATAAAGTTGTAGATCTGATCGTTTGCCATAGCACCTATGACGATATCGTAGTCATGAGGTTCTCCATGGCGGCAGGCAATAATGAAATCAAGCCATTCCTCTGTCATTTCTTTAAATTCAAGTATATTCAGGCTTGTATCCATTCGGACAGTATAAGTATTCGTGACCGGAGTGCTGTAGCGCCTCGCCCAGCGTTCTGCCTGTTCGCGGATTACGGTGCAGTAGAAGCCGGGACCGAAATCTTTCGTATTTCTGCTTTTTCTGATGTCCGGGTGTTCTACGGTAGTGTAACTGCCGTGGTAAACGGTCATCTTACCCATATGACAGAAGGCTCCTTTCTTTTGGTATATATTGAGGGTTGCTCTTCATATCTAATTAAGAAAGCAGAAGAACATTTTTCATTTCTACTTTATACCAATATAGCGGCTTGCGCAAGGAAAAGTGAGCAAGTGTTACCGGAGAGAAAACAGAGGAAAGGGTTAATTTACAAGTAGGATACAACTTAGCCGAAAATATGACACAACACCCGAATAGGATGAAAATATCCTGTTCGGGTGTTGTTGCGGTTTGGGAAGTCTGTCATAAATATGGCAGGCGGCCGGTATGATGAAAACGGCAGAGGAATAAACTGTAATAATTCGTAACTATTCAGTATAGGTCGAAGCATTTACTGCTGAGACCGTAAGAATATAATTCTGCCAAGAGGTGAAATGTTACGACAAAACGGAGGCCCGAAGGAAAGGCAAGGGGATCAGAGTGAAAAACGAAGGCGGAAAAAACAGAGAAGGAGTAAAACGGGCGAGACAGCGGGAACGCCAGATGAAGAAACGCCTGTTATTAATTGTAAAAGGAATGATTTTCGCGGTACTGCTGATACATATCAGGATGCTTGATACGCAGCTTAAGCAGGTACAGGTTGCGCTCAAACGGATAGAGATTCCGCAGTATGAAGTTTCCCAGGCGATAGTGGAGTCGGCGCAGGAGGCGGATTATGCCAGCAGTATCGGGATTGTAAGTGTGGAAAGACCCATACAGCGCACATGGACGGAGACACTTCTGCGGCTGGACAGTCTGGGGCAGTCAGACCCGGTTATCGCCCAGATCTGTAAAAACGCCGATCTCTATCCGGAGAAAATGTTGACGGCGCTGGCGAATAATCCCGAGATGGCGGATTATGTGGCGGGGTATCTGACAGGAAGCGGGAATATGTCGGGCGGTTTGACGCAGGCTGAGAAAGAACAGGCATTTCCGCTGTTGCTGCAGTGGGACCCGCGGTGGGGCTATCGGACATATGGCAGCGACAGCTATATCGGTGTGTCCGGCTGCGGGCCGACCTGCCTTGCCATGGTGTTGTATTACCTGACCGGTGGCGAGACCTTTACACCGGATCGGATCGCGGAGTATGCCTTAGAGAACGGTTATTATGTGGAGGGAACGGGAACGGCATGGGCGCTGATAAAGGATTTCCCGAGATTTTACGGCATCAGGGTTACGGAACCTGAGGTATCGGAGTATGCGCTGCGAAGAGAGCTGGATCAGGGAAGCATTCTGATCTGTGCCATGGGAAAAGGTGATTTTACGACGGCAGGGCATTTCATCGTGATCTACGGATATGATCAGGACGGATTCAAGGTCAACGATCCCAACTGTGTGGCAAGAAGCAGGAAGAGATGGACGTTTCATGAGATCAGTGGACAGATCAAGAGTGTGTGGGCGTTAAGCGGCGGGACAGAACACACAGCAGAAAAAATCATAGATGTGTATCAATGAGCCGATACTTTAAGAATGTTCCATAAAAGAGGTGATTTCACGACAGAGAAATGATATACTAACGTGTGAAGTATTTCATTCAGAAAGGCGGGAAATATCCATATGGCACCGGTAAATCCACAGGCAACATACCAAGCGAGGAAATTATTACAGTATCTGACCGCCGTCGGCGGGCGTAAGATCGTCACAGGACAGCATACGCAAACCGTGGCCATGGAGGAGATTGATGAGATTAAGAAGATCACAGGCAGGGAACCGGCACTTCGGGGATTCGAGCTGCTTGCCTATTCTCCGAACATCCGCTATGAGACAGGTGATGAGGATTGCAGGACGGAGATCGATGAGAACCGCAATACGTTGCAACAGGCCAGAGATTTCGGGCGAAAGGGCGGCATTGTGACTTTTACATGGCATTGGTTTTCGCCTTTAGGCGGCAGGGACAAGAGCTTCTATGCGGAGAAGACGGAGTTTGATCCGGAGAAAGTGCTGCGGGTGGGAACTGCGGAGCGGGAGGCTTTCTATCATGATCTGGATGTGATGGCGGGCTGTCTGAAACCTTTTCTGGACGAGGATATTCCGGTGCTGTGGCGGCCTTTACATGAGTCGGAAGGCGGGTGGTTCTGGTGGGGCAGGAAAGGTCCCGCCGTGGCAGCAAGGCTCTATCGATTGATGTATGAGCACTTTGTGAATGTACATCACCTCAATAATCTGCTCTGGGTGTGGAACTGTCCGTTAAAGGAGGGGTATCCGGGAGACGATGTAGTGGATATTCTGTCCCGCGATGTGTATGTGGACAAGGGAACGAAGACGGATTATCGTAAAGAATACGAGGAGCTGATTGCCGTAACACCCACGGGGAAACCCGTTGCACTGGCGGAGATCGGTATTCTGCCCGATATGGATACGCTTGAGAAAAGCCGGGTGCCATGGTGTTATTATATGACGTGGAGCAAGGGCTTTGTGATGACCGAGGAATTCAACAGTCACGAGGCACTTTGCAGAATCTATGACAGCGGGTATGCGGTGACTTATCCGGCAGGAATATAGGGAGAGGCTTACATGAAGTCCATTATCAACAGCTTTATCATAGCGGTCGCCATGTATTCTAAGATTCCTATGCCTAAGGTGGAATGGAATCAGGAAAACATGAAATATACACTTTGCTTTTTTCCGGTCATAGGGCTTGTCATCGGTGGACTGCTCTACGCTTGGAGCAGGGTCTGCGAGGCCTGCGGGTTCGGACAGGTCTGCTTCGCGCTGGTGGGGACGGTGATTCCGGTGATCATTACGGGCGGCATCCATTTGGACGGTTTTCTTGATACCGCAGATGCCTTACATTCTTACGCGAAAAAAGAGAAAAAACAGGCAATATTACAAGATCCTCATGTGGGAGCGTTCGCCGTGATTGCCGCGATCTGTTTTTTTATGCTCTATGGGGCGGGATTGACGCTGATTTGGAAAAGAAGTCAGCTTCTTCTTCTGGGGCTTAGCTATATCATATCCAGAACGCTGAGCGGGATGAGTCTTGTATGGTTTCCGGCGGCGAAAGAAGAAGGGCTTCTCCATACTTTTTCCTCATCGGCGCATAAGCGGACGGTGCGGATCGTTCTGGTCACGCTGCTGGCACTTGCTATGATCAGTGCAGTCATAATTCATCCGGTCATGGGTGCGCTTATGGCATTGGCGGCAATGTGGGTATGGACATATTATTACTATATGTCTAAAAAGCAGTTTGGTGGCATTACCGGAGATCTGGCGGGATATTTCCTATGTCTGTGCGAGTTGTCAAGTGTGTTGGTGATCGGCATGATCGGGAGAGTTATGTAAACTTTTGCTGATTGGCATGACTGGAAGAATTATGTAAACTTATTAGTGCGTTAGCTGACGACAAAGCGGCAGATGATGATATAGGAGATGCTGATGATTCAATTATGAATGTGTCAAAGCAACGGACATAGAAGGGAACAGAATATGAGTAATAAAAAGCTGGTAGTCGGTATCCTCGCTCACGTGGATGCAGGCAAGACTACTCTTGCGGAGAGTATATTATATACAAGCGGCAGTATCCGTAAGCTAGGGCGGGTGGACCATAAGGACGCGTTTCTGGATACGGACAGGCAGGAGCGCGAACGGGGGATCACCATTTTCTCTAAGCAGGCGAAAGTTTGCTGGAAGGATGTGGATATTACGCTTTTAGATACGCCGGGACATGTGGATTTCTCGGCGGAGATGGAGCGTACTTTGCAGGTGCTTGATTACGCGGTGCTGGTGGTCAGCGGCGCGGACGGTGTACAGGGGCATGTGCTTACTTTGTGGCGGCTCCTTGCCAGGTATCAGGTTCCTGTTTTTCTTTTTATCAATAAGATGGATCAGCCGGACACCGATCCGACAGCGCTTCTTGCGGAGTTGAAAGAAAGGCTGGACGAGCGGTGTGTGGCGTTCGGGGAGCGGGATGAAGCGTTCTACGAGGAGATTGCGGTCTGTGACGAGGAACTGTTGGAGCGGTATCTGGAAGCGGAGTCGGAAAGTAAGACAGAGCATAGGGCTGCGACCGACGGCGTAGTTTCGGGTGAACGCGAAGAGCAGGCAGACCCCTGGGGTGTGATAGATGATTTGGAAATTACAAAATTAGTTTTGGAGCGCAAAGTATTCCCCTGTTTTTTCGGCTCGGCGCTTAAGGTGGAGGGAGTCACGGAATTATTGGATGGGATCGCCGCGTATACGCGGATGCCGGTTTATGGGGAGGCGTTTCGCGCGCGGGTCTATAAGATTTCCAGAGATGCACAGGGAAACAGGCTGACACATATAAAAATAACAGGTGGTACGCTTAAGGTTAAGCAGATGATTCGTACCCATGGGAGCCGTTATGCTGCCGGCAGAGGCGAGAGCGACAGGGAAGCAGAGAATGGGACGGAAGAAAAAATCGACCAGATCCGCATTTACTCCGGTGATAAGTATACCACGGAGCAGGATGTGACGGCGGGAAGCGTCTGCGCCCTGTTAGGGCCGGTAACAACTTTTTGCGGTGAGGCTCTGGGAGAGGAAGAAGAGCACACTGTCCCGTTGTTACAGCCGGTCATGACCTACAGAATGGTACTTCCCGACGGGTGTGATGTGCATCGGATGTATAACAAGTTATGTCAACTAGAAGAGGAGGAACCGCAGCTTCACATGGTGTGGCAGGAGCGGCTCGGCGAAATTCATGTACAGTTGATGGGCGAGGTGCAGATCGAGGTGCTGCGGAATCTCATCAGAGAGCGGTACGGCGAGGAAGTCATGTTTGACGAAGGCAGTATCATGTATAAGGAGACGATAGGAAACGTAGTGGAGGGGGTCGGCCACTATGAGCCGCTGAGGCACTATGCGGAAGTACATCTGCTGCTGGAACCGGGCGAGACGGGAAGCGGACTGCAGTTTAGCGCGCGGTGCAGTGAAGATGACCTTGACCGTAACTGGCAGCGTCTGGTCATGACTCATTTGGAGGAAAAGGAACATCTGGGCGTATTGACCGGTTCTCCGATCACGGATATGCAGATCACTCTCGTGGCAGGCCGCGCACATTTAAAGCACACCGAGGGCGGAGATTTCAGACAGGCGACTTACCGCGCTGTCAGACAGGGCCTTTGCAAGGCGCAGAATATTCTCTTAGAGCCGGTCTACGCATTCCGGCTGGAGCTGCCTGCAACACTGATCGGACGCGGCATGACGGATATGCAAAGTAAAGCCGGAAAGTTCGGGGCACCGGAGATGACAGGCGATTATGCGGTGCTTACGGGTACGGTGCCGGCATCCGAGATGGCGGGGTATCAGGCGGAAGTATTGGCATATTCAGGCGGTAAGGGAAGATTGTATACGGAATTAAAGGGATATATGCCCTGTCACAATGCAAAAGACGTGATTGAGGCGACCGGATACGAGGCAGAGCATGATATGGACAATCCGTGCAGTTCCGTGTTCTGCGCTCACGGAGCCGGTTTCGTAGTGGAGTGGGATCGGGTGGAAGACTATATGCATCTGGACAGTGCGCTACCGGATGCCGATTTCATGCAGTCATACGGAGAGCAGGACGATTCCGGGAATCCGATTGCATATAACGGCGGACAGGAAGTCGGTTATGCAGGGCAGGAGAGCGGCGGACATGCACGGATTAGTGCGGGACGCAGGGAAGGACGGACAGCGGATTTCATTGGACAGGACGAGATCGAGGAAATTATGAACCGTACCTATGGCACAAAGGAACGGAAGAAACAGGGATGGGCGCGGACGATACGGGCTGGAGAAAATGCGGATGCGCAAGGCAGCGGCAGAGCAGGGCAGGATAAATCAGTCAGGACGCAGGAAGAATATCTTCTGGTGGACGGCTATAACATTATATTTGCATGGGATTCCCTGAAAGAGCTGGCCAAGGATAATCTCGACAGCGCCCGCGGGAAGCTGATGGATATTCTGAGCGATTTCCAGGGTTACCGCAGGATGAATCTGATTCTGGTATTCGACGCTTATAAGGTAAAAGGAAATATCGGGAGTACTGAGAGGTATCATAATATAGATGTGGTATACACTAAGGAGGCGGAGACTGCCGACCAGTATATAGAGAAGGTAACGCATAAGATCGGCAGGAAGCATCGCGTGCGGGTGGCGACCTCTGATGGGCTGGAGCAGCTGATTATCATGGGAGCGGGTGCAATCCGCGTTTCGGCGAGAGAGCTGCAGGAAGAAGTGATGGCGGCGGGAGAGGAATTGCGGAAGATGTTTCTGCAGGATGCGGATCGGACGGCGGGGGATAGGAATTATCTGCTGGAGGGGGCGTCTGAGGATGTGGCGGATTATGTGCGAAAGGTGCTGGAAAAGTAGTTGAGCAGTTGTTTGTAGATTATCTAAGACGGACGCGCAGATGGAAGTTAATATCTACGGAACCGCGCTTTCGCTCCGTAAAAAGCGTAGCAGACGCTAAACTCGTGAGTTGCTTTGCAACTCAGGACCTCGTTAAGCGCTGACGCTTTTTAAGGGGTTCCTTAAGATATTAACTTTCATCTGCGCTGGGTATTGAATATGGTAAGATAACATATGTTATTATATAGACGTTCGACATGGGGACGCCTGAGCGGATAGAAAATTCTATGCGGTTCGCTTTCGCTCCCTCAGAATTTTCTATCTGTTCAGGCTGATAATTGGTGGCGGGAGAGGGAACCAGCAGCTATTCGTATGGGAGCGGGTGCTGAAAGAGATTTGCATGGTTGTGGGGTGTTGTGTTACTATAGCATGAGGTAGTAGCGGGGAAAGTCCCGGATATTGAAAGGAAAAGGCACATTAGTAAATTTTTATAGGCAGATTGCACAAAATGTTCTCGAAGCTGTCTTGCGGAGGAATATGAGATTTTCTTAATATTCCGTTCGATATCCAGAAATTCCGGGACATGGAGGTCCCGGAAAGCCCGACAATGAGAAGACATGAAGTCATACTACGGCACCAGAATACGGTGCCCAAGTATAACTAAATCATGTCTGGATGGCGAATAGAGGGCGGTTTCGTCCGTTTGCATAACCTTGCCGGAATATTTTAGAAAATCCATATGACGCAGCCGACAGCTTCGAGAACATTTTGTGCAATCTGCCACCCCCATGTTACAACATGCCCCTTTTTTATACATAGAGGGAGTATGATGCATGGAGCAGGGCGATTGTGTGAATATTTTGCACGATGTATTTAAATGATATTAGTTAGATATTACACGGGATTGCTTGGTACTTGAAGAAGAGAGAATAATATTATGACAGATAAGACGATAGATGTGAAAACAGAAGATAATGTACAGGCAGCGGACGGGAACGACAATATCAGTAACAAAGGTAACAACAGTGCCGATAGCAGTGACGGCAACAATAGTGGCAATAATAACGATAGCAACAACGGCAGTAATAAAGGTAAAAATAACGGGGTGCCGGACGATATTTCGGAGGTAGTCTGGAATACTTATGTTGCTGCTTTTATGGAGTTTCTGCCGAATGAACCGCGCAAGCCGATCAAGAGCTGCGAGAGGCAGATCGGGCAGCTGGAGCGGCGTATCTCGCGTAAGAAGGGGCAGGAGAATCACCAGATCTTGGCGGACATGAAGGATCTGCACAGGCGTACAGCAGCCATCGGGTATACGGTGGCGGTTAGGGATGCCAGGCTGCGCAAGCGGTTTCGACATACGCTGCGCATGCTGATTCGGCTGGATATCTCCTTTTTACAGAGGATGACGGGCGGCGCGAATCCGGAAGATATCATGCAGATGCAGTCGGCGGCGGTACTTCTGCGGGGCAAGTCGCTCTATGAAATCTATAAAGAAGACTATATGCAGTATCTGGTGGGACAACGGATCGAGGAATTGATGGAGGCGGAGCCGGAGAAGCAGTATCCGGAAGCGAGAGGTATGAAACGTCATTTTATCCTGCATATCGGTCCTACCAACAGCGGCAAGACTTATCAGGCACTGCAGAGATTAAAGCAGGCGTATCACGGAATCTATCTGGGCCCCTTAAGGCTTCTGGCACTTGAAGTGTATGACCGGATGATGACCGCCGGGATTCCCTGCAATATGATCACGGGAGAGGAGACGATCCGTACGCCGGGCAGCTTCGTGCAGGCATCCACGGTGGAGATACTGGATATCAGGGAGGTCTACGATATCGCCGTGATCGATGAAGCGCAGATGATGTCGGATGAGAACAGGGGCAGTTTCTGGACGCGTGCAATTCTGGGAATCCGGGCGGAGGAGATCCATGTGTGCTGTTCCGGTACGGCGGAGGAACTGCTCGTAGAGATGATTTCACGTTGTGGAGACAGCTATGAGATCGTACGCCATGAGCGCAACACGAAACTGGAGTTTATTCCGAAGCGCTATGACATGAGTAAGGATGTGGAGCCCGGCGATGCGCTGATTGCTTTTTCCAAGAAAAATGTGCTTGCCATCGCGGCGACTCTGGAAGGCAGGGGCATTAAGGCGAGTGTCATATACGGAAATCTGCCGCCCCAGACGAGACAGGAACAGGTAAGACTTTTTACGGAAGGGGTCAATCAGGTGGTGGTGGCTACGGATGCAATCGGTATGGGAATCAATCTGCCCATACGCCGCGTGGTCTTCATGAACACCATGAAATTCGACGGTACCGACAAGCGTCGGCTGGAAGCGGAGGAAATCAGGCAGATCGCGGGACGTGCGGGCAGATACGGCTACTACGATGTGGGGTATGTGCAGTCGGCGATGGAGACGGAGTATGTGGGTAAGATGCTGGAAGAGCCGCTTTATCCGCTGAAAAGGGCGCGAGTAGGATTCCCGGAAGTCCTGCTGGATATCGATATGGAGCTGGATGAGATCATAGAAGCATGGGAGATGACCAAGAACCTGCCTATGTACGACAAGATATCCATGGACGAGAGCGTTAAGAAGTACCGTTATCTGAAAAATTACCGCAAGAAGCTGTCTTATATGGAGGATCGGAAGTTCGTTCTGTCGCTGATTACCTGTCCTTTCGATGTGAAAGACAGGGAAGTGCTGCGGCTCTGGCTGAGATACTGTGAGAAACCTACGGAACAGCATTATTGTCCTATGCTGCCACAGGATTTCAGCTTGGAAGGACTGGAGTCGTATTATAAGCAGCTTGATCTGTATACACAGTTTTCCGCCAGAATGAACTGGGAAGTGGACAGAGAGGAAGTGGCTGTCAACAGGGAATGGGCGCAGCATGAGATCGGAGAACTGCTGCAGGACGATAAGGGACAGTTTGAGAAAAAGTGCCGCGGCTGCGGGGCAGTGCTCCCGTGGGATTATGCTTATCCGATCTGCCAAGAGTGTTATCACGACATGGGGGAGAATGACAGGGGACGGCGTTCCATGCGCAGATACCCGCATGACCGCAATTACAGGTAGGCGGCGGAAAATAATAATACAGAGCAACGAATGATGTTGCGATCCGATTGGCAGTTGAGCGTTGGAATGTAATGTTGTGTCAGGTACAAGTGTACACAAAGAAAGTAATAATTGACAAGCGGATGTTATTGAATTGGAAATGCTGGATGTGATAAGGAAAGAAGTATGATATTGCCATGATTTATACTTATTATATAGATGTAACACAATTTGAAGATGAAGCGCTTTTTCAGGAGAAACTGAACCTGCTGTCCCCATACAGGCAGCAGAAGATCGCGCTGCTTAAGCATGAAAAAGATAAGAACAGGAGTCTTGGTGCAGGCATCGCGCTGGACCATGCGCTGGAAACATACGGGCTTAAGGAGCGGAGTATCGAATACGAATTCGGAGAGTGGGGAAAACCGTCCCTGAAATATCATCCCAATATTCATTTCTCCCTGTCTCATTCGGGAGATTATGCAATCTGCAGCATAGGAGATAAGCCTATGGGTAACGATATTGAGCGGATTAAGCAGGGAAGGCTTAAGGTGGCCGACCGTTTTTTTGCAAAAGAAGAGCTGGCGTGGATGTATGCGGTGGAGGATGAAGAGGAAATTAACCGTAGAATGTTCCGAATCTGGACGATGAAGGAGAGTTTCTTAAAAGCGACGGGGAAAGGAATTTCGCTTCCGCTGGGGGATTTCGCAGTGGTGATGGATGAAGAGCGGGATAAGATACGGGTGAAGCATACGTTTAATGCGAAGTATTATCATATGAAGGAGTATCAGGAGATACCGGGCTATCGGGTGGCGGTGTGCTGTGCGGAGAGCAGGGATGTGGCGTATAGTATGATTCCGGTGGTGGGGTAAGGATAGGCAAAGACGGGAGGCAGATTACACAAAATGTTCTCTCACGTCGGGCTGCGTCAAATGGATTTTCTATAATATTCCGGGCAAGAGAGTGGGAGGCGGACGAAACCGCCCTCAATGAGCCGTCCGGGCTCAGTTCGGGCTTTTCGGGGCGTCCGTGCCCCGAAATTTCTGGGTATTGAGCGGAATATTAGAAAATCTCATTTTCCTACGCAGGACGTGGAAGAACATTTTGTGTAATCTGCCGGCAACGTTTATGCCGGAATTAAGGTATAGATTGCGAGATAAATATCCATACTATTTCTTAGAGGAAAGTGAAGAGACAAAATGTGACGTGGGAGCATTTTGTGCGAAGCGCATGACAGTAAATCCGAAGGGTTTACTGTCACAGAAAAGGAGATAGTGGGATGTTAGGGAAACAGAGTCTTCAATTTGTAAATAAGCCGTATCTGATCAGCAGTGGGGCCATCGTGGGAAGTAAGGAAGCGGAAGGGCCCATGGGGCAGTTATTTGACAAGGTGTGCTATGATGATAAGTTCGGGGCCGATACATGGGAAGAGGCGGAGAGCAGTTTGCAGAAGGAAGCGTTGGAGATTGCTTTGCAGAAGGGCGGCTTACAGAAGCAGGATATACAATTCGTATACGCGGGAGATCTGTTAGGGCAGTCGATTGCCAGCAGTTTCGGACTGTCAGGTTATCAGGTTCCGCATATAGGGCTTTACGGTGCATGCTCTACCTGTGGTCTGTCCCTTGCAATGGGCGCTATGGCGATCGAGGGCGCTTTTGCACAGAAGGTGGCGTGTATTACGTCCAGTCATTTTGCCAGTGCGGAGAAAGAATTCCGTTTTCCGTTGGCGTATGGCAACCAGAGACCGAAATCAGCTACTTGGACGGTGACCGGAAGCGGAGCTTTCATTCTTTCTGCGCAGCCGGGTAAAAAGGTGCGGGCAAACATAACGGGCGTTACCATTGGTAAGATCATGGATTACGGAATCAAGGATTCCATGAATATGGGGGCCTGTATGGCTCCTGCCGCGGCGGATACCATCAGACAGAATCTGGAAGATTTCGGCAGGACACCCGGTGATTATGACCGGATCATCACGGGCGACTTGGGCATGGTGGGGCAGAAGCTGCTCTTTGATCTATTGTCCGAGAAGCAGATCGATATCTCGAAACAGCATATGGACTGTGGCATCGAGATCTATGATAGTGAGAAACAGGCCACAAACGCCGGCGGATCAGGCTGTGGGTGCAGCGCGGTGGTGCTGTCGGCTTATATCTTGAAGAAGATAGAGGACGGGGTTTGGAGAAGAGTGCTGTTCGTGCCTACGGGGGCGCTTCTCAGCAAGACCAGCTTCAATGAAGGCCAGACGATTCCGGGGATCGCTCATGGGGTTGTGTTGGAGCATTATGAAGGGTAGTGAATTTGGTGGTAAATGCTTTCGTCCATTTTAGAACTGGCTTCTGTTTGCTTGACGTGTAATGACATATGCGTTACAATTTCTCTATTAGGAGGTGCCGTATCATGGAGAAGACAGCAACATTAAATTTAAGGGTAAATCCCACAGTAAAAGAACGGGCGGAAGAAGTTTTATCAAAATTAGGGATTCCGATGTCTACTGCAATAGATATGTATCTGAATCAGATTTCCCTTACCGGAGGAATACCTTTTGCGGTAACTTTGCCCAAGGCACCCGATAAGATCAATATGGATTTAATGACGGAGGCTGAATTACACGCAAAGCTTCAGAAGGGGTATGCTGATATGGAAGCAGGAAATGTACAGAATGCGGCGGCAGCATTTGCGAAATTTAGGGAGAGCCACTAAATTATGAAACAAATTTTCATTTTTTGTATCTAAAGTGCATTAAATTGAAAAAGCGGGCGGACGATCTGGCGGATTATCTGTCTGCTTTTCATTCTTTAGATGGAATGTGCAGACTGCACAATACAATATTTAGTGGTTTATTCATGACATGCCTAGCGGATTACACTATATTAAGTTGGAAAAACTGTGTTATCAATATAGCGTACATGAAAAATTTACATAGTGAATTCTATAAAACCATTGTATCTCAATTCTCTATATGATATACATATTTCATATCTTATCAGGAATCATTTCTGTATTCATGATTCCCACAGTATCTATGGAGCGCAGCTCCGTCTATAAGAAAGGAAGACATATCTATGAATCTGAATCAAAGCTCACTTCAATGTGCCAGCGGTACAATTCCATATGGCATGACCAATGATTATATGTTTCGGGCAGTTTTACAGTCCAATCACAAAGTATTACGTGGACTGATCTGCTCTTTGCTGCATTACTCGGAGAAAGAGATCGTTTCCATGAATATTATGAATCCCATTATCTTAGGGGAGGCAATTGAAAGCAAAGAATTTCGTCTGGACGTCAATATTTTGTTAAATAACAGGACATTGATTAATCTGGAAATGCAGATAGCGAACAGACTTAATTGGCAAGCCCGATCGGTTATTTATATGTGCCGTTCCTACGACAGCCTTACCCACGGTCAGGAATATTCTGAAGCAAAATCTGTTGTTCATATCGGGTTGCTGGATTACACGTTATTTAATGAACAACCTGAATTTTATGCAACTTATAAACTTATTAACGTAAAGAACTATCAAAAATATAGTGACAACATCACGCTGAATGTGGTAAACTTATCTCGTATAGATTTGGCGACCGAGGAAGATAAACAGTATCATATTGATGAGTGGGCATCACTTATGAAGGCAACTACTTGGGAGGAGATCAGAATGTTGGCATCCAGAGATGAATATTTGAATGAAGCGGCAGAGACTATTTTCCGTCTTAGTGCTGATGAGCAGATCCGTAAGAGGTGCCGTGACCGTGAGGAATATTATGAGGATCTTCATAATTATGAGATGGCAATACTGGATCGTGATGTCTCTATTGCAAGCTATCGGAAGGCGGCGATTGAACGTGAAAGCGTGATAACAGAGCAACAAAATATGCTTGCCGAGCATGAAAGCGTGATAACAGAGCAACAAAATATGCTTGCCGAGCATGAAAGCGTAATAGCAGAGCAACAAAATATGCTTGCAGAACATGAAGGCGTAATAACAGAACAGGAAAAGCTCATCCAAGAAAGAGATACACAGATTCAGTCACTTCTCAGCGAGATAGAGCGATTAAGAGCAAAAAGTTAAAGAATCCGGCATACATTTGCAGATATAAACACGTTGATGTGCATAGAAAGTGCAGCAATAAGGAGAATTATGGAAGACGGAAAAGTAATTGTAAAAAGAGAGACGGCAGCTTCGGAAAATGATGGGAACAAGGTTATCGACGTGGAACAGGATGTGAAGATTTTGGTTTCCGGAGTGATTCGCAGGGATGAGAGGACCTTTGCCCGGGTAATTTTCATGCGTGGTATGGATTGGGCGGAAGGAATGGTGCCTGATGGCACGATTGGGGAGTCAGAAGGGTTTACGCAGGAGGAGATTACACAGCTGGAGGATTATCTGGCGAGAGAGAAGGATATGTTGATTAGTCAGGCGAAGGATGTAAATCCGCTTAGGAATATGCTTGGAATGTGACCTTTGCGGAAATCCCTGAATGTCAACTGGTTTTAAGATAGCAAGAAATGCCGTTTAAGAGTTTCAAATATACCTTGAGCGCAGCATGCTGCTCTGACATGAGTGGTTAGTATAAGAGAAATAATAAGGAGAAAGTAAGATGAAAGCATTATTTATCGGCGGAACCGGTACGATCAGTACTGCAATTTCCACAAAACTTCTGGAAGACGGACATGAGCTGTGGCTGATCAATCGCGGCAACCGTAATGCAGTATTGCCGCCGGGAGCACATGTAATACAAGCGGATATCGGAGATGAGGAGGATGTGAGCCGCAGACTGGAGGGACAGACTTTCGATGTGGTTGCGGACTTTATTGCATTTACGCCGCAGCATCTGGAACGGGATTATCGCTTATTCCATGGCAGGACGAAGCAGTTTCTGTATATCAGTTCAGCCTCTGCCTATCAGAAACCGTTATCCGATTACCGGATCAATGAGGGAACGCCGCTTGCGAATCCTTACTGGGAATATTCCCGTAATAAAATAGCGGGAGAGGAACTGCTGATGAAATTATATCGGGAGGAGGACTTCCCGATTACCATTGTGCGTCCCAGTCACACATACAGCGAACGGTCAGTGCCTCTCGGACTCCATGGAACAGGCGGCAGCTATCAGGTGATTAAGCGGATGATGGAAGGGAAGAAAGTGATCATTCACGGGGACGGCACGTCCCTCTGGACGATGACGCACAATACTGATTTTGCCAAGGGATTTATCGGACTTATGGGAAATATTCATGCCATCGGTGAGTCAGTGCAGATCACAAGCGATGAGACATTGACGTGGAATCAGATCTACCGGGCGATTGCGGATGCGCTTGGCGTGGAGCTACGGGCATGTTATGTATCCAGTGCGTTTCTTGCGGTTTCTGCTCCGGAATCATGGGATTTGCGGGGCGCTCTTTTGGGCGACAAATCCAACAGTGTGGTTTTTGACAATACCAAATTGAAGCGCCTGGTGCCTGATTATACTGCAACAGTGCGCTTTGATCAGGGTGTGCGCATGGCAGTGGATTATGTGCTGAATCATCCCGAATGCCAGAGAGAAGATGCGGAGTTTGACAGATGGTGTGATCGCGTGATTGCGGCGCAGGAAGAGGCCCTTGCGAAGGTAAAGAAAGAAGGTTAAAGCGATGCGGGAAATGGAATTTAAGATGGAGCGTCCCGGATTGTTGAAAGAGGGAGATCATGTCACGGTGACGGAGGGCGTTCTGCCGAGCAATTACTATTATACGATTGATCCGTCCCTTGCCATGTCGGGCAATTTTCCGTTTAGAGAACGCATGCTGGAGCGGGAGGGTGTAGTGACGGAGGTTATCGAGAATGCCAGAGGCTTCTATGTGCGTGCGAGATTCGGCGAGTAGCGGGAAGGATTCATGATAAATGATGAAAGCTAACTGTTCAGAAGGTGCTTACGCGAGGTGTTTTTTGTGAGTGAAGCGTAAGCGGAAGTCACAGAAAACCCGAGGTAGACATGCGCGAAATTATGCAGAATGCATAATTTCTGTGCATCTTCGTGACTGTGAAGAACAGGATTCTGAACAGTTACGATGAATGACGGTAATGCACTTATAAAGTGTTTTCCGATATAAATGACACAGGAAAGAGAAAGGAAGGAATACAGTTATGTTAAAGAAGGTATCTACAGACAAAGCACCGGCGGCAATCGGACCCTATTCACAGGGTATTATTGCAGGAGATTTCCTGTTCGCTTCGGGACAGATCCCCATTGATCCGGCAACCGGAGATATCAAGGGAGACGATATCACACAGCAGGCGGAGCAGGTCATGAAAAATGTAGGAGCGATCCTGACGGAAGCGGGAACAGACTATACGAAGGTAGTGAAAACTACGTGCTTTCTGGCGGAGATGGCTGATTTTGCCACTTTTAATGCGGTATATGAGAAGTACTTTACAGAGAAGCCGGCGAGAAGCTGTGTTGCCGTGAAGCAGCTGCCTAAGGACGTACTCTGTGAAGTGGAAGTACTGGCATATATAGGGTAGAGATATGAACAAAGACAATATTATCCTCATAGGCATGCCTGGCGCGGGCAAAAGTACTGTCGGCGTGGTGCTTGCCAAGAAATTGGGCTACGCTTTTATGGATTCCGATCTGGTGATCCAGAACAGAGCAGGCAAATTGTTGCATGAAATCATAGAAGAGCAGGGAATAGAAGGTTTCTGGGCTGTAGAAGAGGAGACAAATGCTTCCATTGACGTGCACAAAACCGTAATTGCCACCGGTGGTAGTGCAGTGTATGGCAGCAGGGCGATGGAACATTTCAGACAGATCGGCACGATTGTATATTTGAAACTGTCCTGCGAGGCGATTGCCGACAGGCTGGGTGATCTGAACGAACGTGGCGTAACGCTGCGGGAAGGTCAGACATTGCCAGAGCTTTACGAAGAACGTGTGCCTTTATATGAAAAATATGCCGACATTACGATAAGCTGTGAGGAGTTGTCGATTAGGGAAGTTGTTGAATTGATCCACTCTTGCATAATATCTGCAAATTTGCAGAAAATAACTGTAAAAAACAAGCGGCAGTAAAGCCGGAAGTTTTACTGCCGCGAAGGAACGGACGGTGGGTTAAGATGGATTATTTCAATGCATTCTGGGTAGGCGGCCTGATCTGTGCATTGGTGCAGATTTTAATGGAGAAGACGAAACTGATGCCGGGGCGTATCATGGTGCTGCTTGTGTGTACAGGCGCTGTGATCAGTTTCTTCGGATGGTATGAGCCTTTTATGGAATATGCCGGTGCGGGCGCAAGCGTGCCGCTTCTCGGCTATGGCAATATTTTGATGAAGGGTGTTAAGGAAGCGGTATCCGAAAGCGGATTTATCGGACTGTTTCAGGGCGGTTTCAAGACGGGTGCGGTAGGGTGCTGCGCGGCTCTTGTCTTCGGGTATCTGGCGAGCCTTGTCTTTAAGCCGAAGATGAAGAGATAAGAATACAAACACAAATAATAAGCCTTTACGCGGACAGGACACTGAATCTTATCTGCGTAAAGGCTTGTTTTAATAACATGGGTTATTGATAATTGTAGTTATTGTTTCTGCTCCGTCAGAAAATCATACTGGGACATAAACAGTTTATAGTATTCTCCTTTCAAGGCAAGTAATTCTTCATGAGTACCTTTTTCAAGGATATTTCCCTGATCAACATATATGATACAGCTGGCATTTTTAATCGTAGAAAGTCTGTGTGCGATGATGAAGGAGGTACGTCCCTCCAGCAGACGGTTCAAGCCTTTTTGCAACAGGATCTCGGTTTCCGTGTCGATGCTGGAGGTCGCTTCGTCCAGAATCAGAATCGCGGGATTCTCCAGTAATGCTCTGGCGAAGCTGATGAGCTGTCGTTGTCCGGCCGACAGGCGGCTGCCACGCTCGTTGACCTGTGTATGGTAACCCTGTTCCATCTCCATGATGAAATCGTGGGCGCAGACGGTCTTTGCCGCATTAATGACATCTTCGTCTGTGGCCTCTAAGTTTCCGTAACGTATGTTATCCATAATAGTGCCCGAGAAGATAAAGCTGTCCTGCATCATGATTCCCATCTGCTTGCGAAGAGATTTCAGGGTTACTTTGGAAATATCCGTGCCGTCGATCAGGATAGTGCCGGAGTCTACATTATAGAAGCGGCTAATCAGATTGACGATGGTGGATTTCCCTGCGCCGGTCGGTCCTACGATTGCAAAGGTATCGCCCGGATTGGCGGTAAAGTTTACCTTATTCAGTATCTGCACATTGTCCTCATAACTGAAGCATACGTCCTGAAATACGACACTGCCCCGGATCGGCGGCATTGGGACGGCATTCGGAATATCCTTTACGTTGACCGGCTCGTCTATCGTCTCAAAGATACGTTCCAGATAGGCGATTGCCGTGAGCAGCGAGTTATAGAAGGAAGCGAGTGTGTTGATCGGCTCCCAGAACCTCGATATATAGGAGGTAAAAGCGATCAGGATACCGATCGTCACACCGTAGAGTTCGCCGGAGATCCAGCCGATTCCGATGACATAGATGAAGGCGGTAGTCACGGTGGAAATGGAATCGATGCAAGGCCACATAATGAAGTTATACTTGACGGCTCTCATCCATGAGCCTCGATAGCCGTCACTGAGCCGGTTGAAGATGGAGGTGTTTTCCTCTTCCCGTACAAAGGACTGTGTGACCCGTATGCCGTTAATACTCTCCGCGATATAGGCGGTCAGGTTCGACTGTTTGTTGCTCTGAATCTGCCACGCGCGACGCTGGCGTCTCTTGACGAAGATGATCACCGCCATCAGCACGGGAAGACCGCACAGGCAGACCAGCGTGAGTCGCACGTGGAGCGCGAACATGAAGAGCAGGATGAAGATCAGATTACACAGATCCGTGATCGTGTTGATGATGCCGTTGGACAGCAGATCACTTAAGCTGTTGACATAGTTGACCACACGCACCTGAATCTTGCCGTGGGGGCGTTCGTCATAATAGGAAAAAGGCAGCTCCTGCAAATGACAGAAGATATCGGAACGAAGCTTGTGTACCACGGACTGTCCGACACGGCTTGTAATCCGTATTTTGAAACGAATGCAGATGCAGGCATATAATACAATAACGAGCGATATGATTGCAATCACTACGATGGCGCGGATATCCGCGGCAGGAATATAGGTGTCCATGATCTTGCTGATAAAGATCGGAAAGAGCATGGTAAGCGCAGAGGAAGACAGCATGAGAAAGAGCGCCAGAGCAAGCTGTCCGCGGTAAGGCTTCACATATTGTAATACGCGCTTCATCTGCCTGATGTCATAACTTTCTTCGATGATTTCATCAATGTCGTATTTGTTTCGTGCCATATTGTTATTATCCTCATTTCCGAGTATGTTCTGCTTATGTCAGGTGTGTGCTGCCGACAAGGATTCCGCAGTGCGGGAGTCACTTGCCGGAAGCGTTGAGTTCTCTTACATATTTCTCGTATTCTCCGTACTGATGACGGAACACGGTAGCATAATATCCGTTATTTTTAATCAGCTCATCATGGGTGCCCTGTTCTACGATACGACCGTCATTTAGTACGAGAATCAGGTCGGAGTCCTTGATCGAGGATATGCGGTAGGCGACCACGAAGATCGTGCAGTCCCGATCTAATGTGCGAAGCTGATCCTGAATATAACTTTCGGTCTCCATGTCCACGGCAGAGGTGGTGTCGTCCAGAATCAGAATGGAAGGGTCTTTTAATAGAGCCCGTGCCAGCGAGATTCTCTGCTTCTGACCGCCGGAGAGACCCACGCCCCGTTCACCCACAATGGTGTCGTAGCCTTCCGGCATCTGGCGGATAAATCCGTCCGCGTCTGCCATAACAGCCGCTTTTTCTACCTCTTCAAAAGGGCAGTCAGGTCTGCTGTAGGCGATGTTGCCCTCGATGGTGTCCGAGAACAGGAAGACGTCCTGCATGGCCATGCCGATATTCTGACGCAGATTATACAGATCGAGATCCTTGACGTTCCTGCCGTCCACCAGAACTTCCCCGTCCGTTACATCGTAGAAACGGCACAGTAGGTTCATGATAGTAGATTTACCGGAACCCGTGGAACCGAGGATTCCTACGGTCTGTCCGCTTTTGACACGGAAATTCACATGATGGATGATATCCTCATCGTCGGCGCTGTAGGATACATTGCGAAATTCCACGTCGCCCCGCAGGCGTGTGCAGGGGATCGCATTGGCGGGACGTTTGACCTTCGGTTCCTCGCTGTAGGTGGCATAGATCTTCTCCACGGAGGTGGTAAAACGCTGGATATCGTTGATACGCCAACCAATCTGCCGCAGCGGATTCATGAGCATCCACAGATAGCCGTTTACCGTCACGTAGCTTCCTAACGTCATTTCGCCCTGTATCACCATAATACTGCCTACCAGCATGAGGATGAGGGTGAGGAGATTGGACAGAAATTCAAACAGGGGCACATATTTTGTCCAAATCTCCGCCGCTGCAAGCTCAGCGTCCCGGTAGCCATCGTTTTCTTGGTTGAACTTGCCGATCTCGTAATCTTCTTTGGAAAAGGCTTTGACAACGCGGTTTCCGCTGATGTTTTCCTGTACGAAAGTATTTAAGGAAGAAAACTGCTCCCGGATCTTCTGGAAACAGGGACGGCCATTTTTCTTCTGGCTGAGGGTCACGAGGAAGGCCAGCGGGAGTACGAGGCACATGCACAGAGCCAGCTTGACATTGACCGTAAACACCATAACCAGAGCGAAGAGAAAAATGAATACATGTTCATAGACTTGATAAATAACAAATGCTATGAAATGTCTTATAGCATCCATATCACCCGTCTGCCGGCTGAGCAGATC
Source organism: Lachnospiraceae bacterium (assembly GCA_014804655.1). GTDB lineage: Bacteria > Bacillota > Clostridia > Lachnospirales > Lachnospiraceae > UBA3282. Next base: position 84,078 of record JAAUZK010000023.1, read on the forward strand.
ACCGGTTCTCTTCTTATTGTAGAAGTTAAAGTCTTCCTGCAGCAGTTTGCGGTACACCGTGTCACGCATGGTGTAGAGCACATCCTGCGAGCATGTCTCGAAGATCACCTGAGACAGATAGCGAAGGAGGCCGCGCAGGATCGTGATCATAAGAAGGAGTGCAATCAGTCCGGGAAGCAGTTCATATTGGCCGGCCATGATCACATCGTCTACGATGGAACCGGAAACGATCGGCTTAACGATGGCAAGCACGGAGATGAACGTGACAAGCACGAGCCCGAAGATCATGCGGCGGGTATGTTTTTTTAGAAAAGAATAAAACCACTTCATGGGTGTCATGGGTATGTACCTCACTATCAGTCGAGTAATGCAGCCGCGGCTGTCCGAATCATTCCTGCGCATACCCTTTGAACATAATCGATTGTATGCGCTTAGATATGAATATAGCTCTAAAGTATCAATAAGTAAAGAGGTAAAAATAATATATTTTTATATATTTTTTGAGGTCATCAAAAATTATTCGGATATTTTGAAGACAATCGAAGCCGCCTTTCGTTATAATAGATAGAGTCACTTGAGAAAGGGGGCAGATCACATTAACAGGGAAGAACAATTGTCAGCGCTGATTGATTCTTACCAACATCTTGTTTTTTCCATATGTTATAAAATGACATCGGATTATTTTGCCTCCGAGGATCTGACGCAGGAGACATTCCTGTCGGCTTACAGCCATCTCAAGGATTTTGACGGCAAGTACGAAAAAGCATGGCTGTGCAGAATCGCGACGAACAAGTGTCTGGATTATCTGCAAAGTGCCGGAAGAAGGGTCATTCCTACGGAAGATGTGGTGATGAGTGACACAGGTACTTATGAGGGGGCACCGGAAAATGTCTGTCTGGAAGAGGAAGTGAGACAGACATTACTGGACAGATGTAAGTCATTAAAACCACCATATGATGAGATCGCGAAGGCATATTATTATGACGAGATGGAGGTCTCGGAGATCGCAGCGCAAAGGGGCATGAAACTTAAGACAGTACAGACACAGATTTATCGTGCACGGGCGATGCTGCGCAGTCTGTACGGAAAGGAGAAGGGCGCATGATCCATGATATAGAAGACGAAAAAAGAAAAATAAGGCGAAACCGAGGCGATGACTTCTCCGGAGGGCTGAGCGACGAGGCGCTTGCCGAACTGATCGGACAAGTGGAGGCACAGGAGATGATCCATGCGCCGAGACAGCTTAAGGGCAATGTTTTCGCTCAGATTCGGCGTGAAAGGCGCGCCGCGAAGAAAAGACAGGTTTTCGCCTACAGGGTTAAAGTGCTGGCCGCCATGGCCGCAGCATTAGCAGTACTGTTCCTAATGCCGAACGATTTGTCGGAGAACATCGACAGAGCGCCTGTGGAACACCGGACGGAAAATGAGGATATTGAAAAGATGGCGGCAGAGCGGCAGAAGGACAAGGAAGACAACTGGGAGAAATACCTTGCCGAGCGTGAGCGCGGCGGCGTGAGAGGATTTCTGGATGACATGAATAAGAGAGTGACACAGTTTGGATCGAGCCTGTACGAGAATATAGGTAAAGGATCAGACAAGGAATATTAATAAAAAGAAACAACTGAAAACGGAGACGGAGGATTATAAAAATGCAGAGAAAGAAAAGCAGATTTTGGTCATTTATTTGGTCGCTCATGCCGGGCGCTGGTGAGATGTATTTAGGATTTATGAAGATGGGACTCAGTCTTATGCTTGGGTTTATGGGGCTGATTATATTGGTGGCGCTCACCAATATAGGAGCATTGTCGGTTCTTCCGATTACCATGTGGTTTTACAGCTTTTTCCATGCCAATAATCTGGCAGCGCTGGACGATCAGACTTTTATGATGATGAAAGATCAGTATCTTTTCGGTATGGATAGTGTAAGCGATTTGGAACAGTTGAAAGCGAGGATGAACGGTAAAACCAAGAAGATTGCGGCGGCCGTCCTGATCGTGATCGGTGTGGTGATGTTGTGGCAGACGGTATTTAGTCTGCTGTGCGAGATCTTTGGCTGGGATAATTATTATCTGAGCAGCGTTTATTATTTCATGCGGGACGATTTACCGAGGATATTGATCGGGATTGCGGTGATCTGGTGGGGAATTGTGTTGATTCGCGGCAAGAAGGCGGATTTCGATGCGGGGGAGCGGAGACTTCCCGGTGATCAGATGGATTCAGGTAACTTTGACAATATGAATTAGTATGGCAGAGGAGGAAAGCAGTATGGAACAGAGCACGGATATAAATGGCAATTCGGTAATAGGTGTGGAGAACGTAAACGATCATAAGTCAATGGAAGAGATGGGCGTTAAGGTATGCCGGACACGCCGGGTCGGCTCCGTGACATTCGGAATTACGCTTGTATGCTACGGAATCCTCTTCCTGATACACATTTTCCTGCCGACGCTGCGGTATCATATAATATTCAGGTGCTGGCCCGTAATCTTTATTCTGCTGGGCGGCGAGATTCTGGTGGAAAATCACAAATGCAATACGCAGGAGTGGAAGATGGTATATGATTTTGCGGCAATCCTTATGCTGGGAATCATGTTGCTGTTTGCGATGATTATGGCAATATTTGATTTCGAGATGGCATATGAAATGGGTTACGGGACATTCGGTCTTTTCTGATATTTATACTTTCTACAACTCTTCATATGCGATTCCCTTCTGGGAGAGAAACTGTCTGACGGACTTATCCCAGAGGGCGTCAGGGCTTTTGTCCATAAGAAAGGTATGGAAGGCGGTACCGGTCACCAATGTAAGACCGGTGCCGTCATATTTTATGTTCAGCACGAAGGCTTTGACCTGCTTGGCCTCCACGTTTGTATCGCCTTTATCCAGGATGGAAGATACATATTTCGGAATCAGATGGAGCACGAAACGGAACGCAGAGGGCGTGCGGGTGCCCTTGATCAGATCAAAACAGATGGGGCGGATATTCTTCCACTCCGAGAAGTCATAGGGGCGGATCGTTTCGTCTTCCCATTCCTGCGACGTATAGAACTCCCGATTCTGATGACCGTCGATAAGAAAGGTGTTGTAAGTGCTGATGGAAGCCTCCTCTAACAGAAAAGAATCGAAAGCGTCACTTCCGAGCAGTCTTCCCATGAATTGTTTGACATTTGTTATTTTCAGTGCGATCATAAGTACTCCGTTTCTGAATTATGATTGTTTAGAATACAAATAATATACTATCAGATTCATCACTGCGTCAAGGGAAAGCGGTTACTATTCTCACATTGGCCAACCCAGTCGCTCAGAGTGAAGTTAATATCTGCGTCACCGCGCTCTCGCTCCGCAAAAAGCGTAACGGACAGCGAAGGTAAAATGGATAAAATGTAAATTCATGTTTACATCTTATGGCATGGTATGTTATCATAAATGGTAATAAAAACTAGATGAAAGGGTTGCGTAGGCTTTATGAGTTATAAAATCGTAGTAGACAGTTGTTGTGAACTGCCGGGAAAATGTAAGAATGATGAAAGATTTGAGCGTGTCCCGCTTGGATTGGAAGTGGGGGATGATTTGATCTGGGATGATGAAAACTTTAATCAGAAGGAATTTCTGGAAAAGGTGGCGGCTTATCCGGAGTGCCCGAAATCCTCCTGTCCGTCTCCGGAGAAATTCATGGAGGCATATCACTGTGACGCGGACGAGGTCTATGTGGTGACACTGTCATCCCACCTCAGCGGAAGCTATAACAGCGCGGAGCTGGGTAAAAGCCTCTATTTGGAGAAATACGGGGAGAAGAAGATCCATGTGGTGGATTCGGAATCCGCGAGCTGTGGTGAGACGCAGTTAGCCATACGGATTATGCGATATAAGGAAGCGGGTTTGTCCTACGAGGAGACCGTGGAGAAAATCGAAGTTTTTAAACGTAAGATGAGAACATATTTCGTGCTGGATAATCTGGAGACGCTGCGTAAGAACGGGCGGCTTACGGGAGTTAAGGCACTTGTGGCCTCCACGTTGAGTATTAAGCCTGTTATGGTAGGCAATCTGGGAGTGATCGAACAGAAGAGTCAGGCGATCGGTATCAACAAGGCGCTTGCCAAGATGGCGGACTGCATCTTGGCGGATGTGCAGCGCACTGAGACGAGGACTCTTATGATTACCCACTGTAATTGTCCCGAACGCGCACAGTACATGCGTAGTCTGATGGAAAAGAAAGCCACTTATAAGAATGTAGTAATCATGGATACGGCAGGGGTCAGCACTATGTACGCCAATGACGGCGGCATTATTGTGGCGCTGTAGGAATATCTGGGGATCGTGCCCATAGAATTATACCGCGGCAGGCGCATCTAATGTCTGCCGCGGTATGCATAATCGTTATCTCTATCATCGCTATATCTATATCTTATATATCTAAAATTTTTCGTGACTGTTCAGGATCTTGTTCTTCACAATTACTTTTTCGCCGTTTACATAACTAAAAATTCAATCGGAGATGTCGCCAGTGCAATCACGATCAGGATCTGTATGATCAGGATGGCAGGCATTCCGTACAGGAAATACCAATGCCTTGTCTTATGGTGAAACAGGTGCATGCCGGCAATCGAACCGATGCTGCCGCCGATCAGGGCGAGCACGAAGAGAGTAGACTCCGGAATGCGCCATGCACGCTTCTTTGCCTTATATTTATCTAACCCCATCGTGATAAAACTTATAAAATTGATAAAAACCAGATATATGATAATTAATGTAATTGCGTTCATAAGAATAAGAATGTCCTTTTTTTGAAAGATGTAATACAACTACAACAGGATTATTAGACTGAATATAATGTTATCATATCATACAGAATCGGAAAAAAAAAGCGGGTTGCGAGAAAAGGTGTGTAGCCAATGGGTTTTTCCCTAAGCTTTACATGCTGAAAATAGGATTTTGTTAAAAAACAAAGATATGCTACAAGAATTATGTGTATAAGTGTACAATGTAAGTTAGATGAAGTAGCAGACTCAGAGAAAGGCATGGTAATAAAAGATGGAATATGCGGCAATCCGGCATTTTGCGGATAAAAGATATTGTTACGCGACAGAGAAGGGACGATTTCTGATCAGGCTTGAGACCAAAAAAGGTGATACGGGAAAGGTGATCCTTCATGTGCAGGATAAGTATCTGCCGATCAAATATATGGATACAAGGCAGGAATATGAGATGAAGATTGCGTATTCCGATAATTACATAGATTATTATGAAATAACGATAGATATTGATGTGGTGTGCCTCAGATATTTCTTTGAAATAGAAGATGTATCGGGGAAAGTGACGTATTATGGGAACCACAATTATTATGATGAGTGTATCATCGATATAGACAGGATGTTTGACTGCCCGCAGAATCTTAGGGAAGAGGAAATGTTTGAATTGCCTGACTGGGCGAGGAATAAGGTGGTATACCAGATTTTCCCGTCCCGCTTTGCTTCGGATCAGGATGTTCCGGAGGAAGTCTGGTATCAGGCACCGATAGGACATAAGGCTGATCTCAAGGGCTCTCTTCGGGGAATTATTAATCACTTGGATTATATCAGGGAATTAGGGGCGGATATCATTTATATGACGCCGATTTTCAGTTCCAATACCAGCCATAAGTATAATATCGATGATTATTACAGAATTGACCCGTCTTTTGGGACGAAGGAAGACTTGAAGGAGCTTGTGGGAAAAGCCCATGAACTGGGGATGTATGTCATTTTGGACGGGGTATTTAATCATACGGCGATAGACTTCTTTGCCTTCAAGGATATCAGGGAGAAGGAAGAGCAGTCAGCGTATCTGAACTGGTATTATCTTGAGGATTTTCCGCTTGTGATCGAGTGGGGTAAAAAGCCGAATTTTAAGACCTTCAGCTATGCCGCATTTATGCCGAAGCTTAATCTGCAAAATAAAGAGACGGCGGATTTTGTCATCGATGTGGCTTCTTATTGGATCAGGGAGTGCGATATTGACGGCTGGCGGCTGGATGTGGCGGATGAGATCAATCACGCTTTTTGGAAGAGATTCAGGAGAGAGATTAAGGCTGTAAAGAAGGACGCCCTGATCATCGGTGAGATCTGGCATTTTGCCGGTGATTTTCTGGAAGGCGATGAATGGGACAGCATTATGAATTATCAGTTCTATTATGCCGTGAAGGATTTGGTGGTGTCAGAGAAAATGAGCGCAGCCACATTTGTAGGAAATCTCAATTTTATGAAAGGAAATTTGAATAACGGGCTGGAGGGATATCTTTGGAATTTCATAGACAGCCACGATACGGCAAGATTTTCCCATAGTGTAGGAAATAATTTCAAAAAGCATAAGCTGGCAGCAGCGTTGCAACTCTTACTTCCGGGTATGCCCATGATCTATTACGGAGATGAGGTGGCTCTGGAAGGTGGGCCTGATCCTGACTGCAGACGGGGTATGCTTTGGGATGAAAGCAGACAGAATAAGGAAATTCTTAAGTTTTACAAGACTCTTATCCGAATCAGGCACGAATATCCCGTATTGACGGAGGGGAGGCCGGTGAAGCAGTATACAGAAGATTCGACAGGAATCATTTATATGGAAAGATGTCAGAACGATCAGAGTATGATAGTGATCTTCCACACGCAGGAAGGAACCGCCACATTGCCGGAGTTACAGGGTAGGAAAAATCTTGTTGACGGGCAAATCTTTTCGGGGAATTTGGGAGACTATGAAGCGGCGGTGTTGGTGCCTTGTTGAACAGAATAGAGGAATTGGAATGCAAAATTCTATGAAATCATTTACGAAATTGTATATACCGATCTTATTGGAGACCTTGTGCTATATGCTGGCGGGGATGGTAGATACCATGATGCTTGCCACAGTGGGGGACGATGTGGTTGGTGCAGTAGGTACGGCCAATACCTATATCAGTGTTCTTATTTACCTTTTCAGGAAGAATTCTGGAAATCGTGGGAGTGGCGCCGCTTCTTATGGAGTATGCCAAAACTTATCTCAGAATCGTGGGAGGCTTCTGTTTCTTAAATGCTCTGATTCCCATTTTTTCAAGTTATCTGAGAGCCTTCAGACATACGAAGCAGCAGCTGATCGCTTCACTGTTGGCAAATGTCGTGAATCTGTGCCTGAATGCCGTCTTCCTGTTTGGATTTCACAGCGGTGTGGCGGGAGTTGCTGCCGCTACAGTCATATCAAGAGTTCTCAATCTCGTAATTGTCATTGTGGCAGGCAGTCTTTTGGTCAAGGCGAAGGAAGACCCAGAGCGTCTGCAAAACAAGGAGGTATTTGTTCAGATCATAAAGGTGGGACTGCCCTCTGCTCTGGAAACCGCCCTTTATAATGTGGCGATGACGCTTACTATCCGGTTCTTAAATATGATGGACGAAGCGGGCGTTAATGTGACAGCGAGAGCATATACGGCCCAGATCGCCAATTTCTCTTATTGTGCGGGTGCGGCATTGGCGCAGGCAAATGCCATAATGACAGGCTGGAGGATCGATTTGCGCTTAGCTCGAATCATCTGATCCGGTTGTTTACGAACGATGCGGAAATGATAGCTTTGGTGGGAAAGCTGTTGGCTATTGATATCGTTCTTGAAGTAGGACGCGTGACGAATCTGGTATTCGGTCAGGCTTTAAAGACCAGCGGAGATGCCCTTTTTACTACAATAATCGCGGTAGTGTTTATGTATATCTGTATGGTGGGCGGCACGTGGTTCTTCGGGATACATCTGAATCTTCTGGCGATAGGCGCTTACATAGGACTTGCCGGTGATGAATGTGTGCGCGCGGTGTGTATGTTCCTGCGCTGGCAGTCGGGGAAGTGGAAGACGAAGGGGTTTATTAAGCATGAAATGAAAATATAATATTGCTGTTCGGGTGAGTAGTATGCTGTCAGATATAATGCAATTAAGCTGCAAAAGTTGTCACATTCGATGCGACAGCTTCTGCAGCTTAAATGATTCTTTTCGTGAAATATTATTTAGTTTAGATCAACTTCACGCCGTTCTCCTGCATCTTCATGGCACGAACCTTGCTGGATAAACCAAACAGGTTGATGAAGCCTTCCGCGTCATGATGGTCATACATATCGCCTGTGGTGAAGGAAGCAATGCTCTCGTTGTAGAGTGTGTACGGAGAAGTAGTACCCGCTTTGATGATATTGCCTTTGTACAGTTTGAACTTCACTTCGCCGGTCACATACTGCTGTGTGGACTCGATGAATGCCTGAACTGCCTCACGAAGCGGTGTGAACCACTTGCCTTCATATACGATCTGTGCAAACTTGTTGCCCATATCTGCCTTGAGCGCATAGGTGTCACGGTCGAGAATCAGCTCTTCAAGCTGCTGGTGTGCTTCGTAGAGGATCGTTCCGCCGGGTGTCTCGTATACACCGCGGGATTTCATGCCTACGACACGGTTCTCCACGATATCTACGATGCCGATGCCGTGCTTGCCGCCCAGCTCGTTTAAGGTGGCGATAATCTCGGACACTTTCATCTTCTTGCCGTTGACGGAAGTAGGAATACCTTTTTCAAAAGTCATGGTCACATACTCGCCCTCATCAGGAGCCTTCTCAGGTGTGGTGCCAAGGACTAACAGGTGCTCATAGTTAGGCTCGTTGGCGGGATCTTCCAGCTCAAGACCTTCGTGGCTGATATGCCATAAGTTACGGTCGCGGCTGTAGCTGGAATCTGCGGAGAAAGGAAGGTTAATGCCGTGCTGACGGCAGTATTCGATCTCTTCCTCACGAGAATTTAATGTCCATTTCTCGTTTCTCCATGCAGCGATGATCTTTAAGTCGGGAGCAAGTGCCTTGATACCTAGCTCGAAACGGATCTGATCGTTGCCCTTGCCGGTAGCGCCGTGGCAGATTGCGGTAGCGCCTTCTTTACGGGCGATCTCAACCAGTTTCTTTGCGATTACAGGTCTTGCCATGGATGTGCCTAATAAATATTTATTCTCGTAAACTGCATGTGCCTGCACGCAGGGCATGATGAAATCGTCACAGAATTCATCGGTAAGATCTTCTATATAGAGCTTGGACGCACCGCTGGATAAGGCTCTCTCCTCAAGTCCGTCAAGCTCCTCTGCCTGACCGCAGTTACCGCATACGCAGATAACTTCGTAATCAAAATTTTCTTTCAGCCACGGGATGATAACAGTCGTATCAAGTCCGCCTGAGTAAGCAAGAACTACTTTTTCTTTCATAATCGAATCTCCTTTTTGTGATTTTTGTTGGCAAACTTTGAGTTCGCGAAGCGAATCTCGCAATCGAATGTGCTCGAATAGCCACGAGTTTGTAAAGCGTAAGCGAACAAATCTCGCAATCGAACTTGTTCGATTTTTTATATGTAGTCAGAAGTTACAAGCCGGTAGATAATGAGGCTTGAAATTCTTGATACACTTTGTTCCTAAAACAATATACAACAAGACAGTGCAGAATGCAAGTGCAAATTTATGCATATTTATATGAATAATGTAATAAATAATGTATAAAACGAAGGGAGATATGAATATTATACATATAAATTGCATTGTTATGCGGAGAGCGGTAAGCGGAACATGCATGCGCGTGAAAGATGGCTCGTATAGTGGGGAGAAATATCATGTAATTTATAATTTACAAATTTTGTGTGATTATTTTTTTGCATGCAAGAGGATTTATATCGTTATAATGTTCAGATAAATCATCAAGATTATTTGCATAGTTATGGCGATATATCTTTGAGCTGATACATGTATGAATTCTCTGATTAATTGGAGAATTATTGCTTGTTGTAGAAAAGTTACGAAAAGTTACGGAAATATAAGACTAAAATTGACAGATTCTTACAATAATGTTACAATTTATTTAATTAAATACATAAATGCAGAGTGATTGCATTTAAGGAGGCGAATATGAACAAAAAGAAAACTGCAGTTGAGGTATATATATCTACAGTGTTTAAATGGGGACTTATTATATTGGTAAGCGCCTGTATGTGCGCAACTGTTACGTTTAACACAGAGAAACTGATTGGATTGTATCCGACTGTTCCTTGGATGGCTACAATTATGTTAGGTGTAATGGATGCCATTTTTTTTGCAGCGGCTATATTTATAATAAAAACATCGTTTGATGAAGATGGCTTTTTGAAAGACGGCAGGCTTGGCGTCGGCAAAATATTTTCGGCTGTTGTTTTGGTGATACAGTGGAATTATCTTTTGTATATGATTCCAACAAGGACATTTTGGGGATTTCTATTCTTTTTCCTGATTCTTATGGCGTTCTTTCTGGATATCAAGCTCTTGCTGGGAAGCGGTCTGGTATGTATGGCTTCGCTGTTTGTTGCTTGGTTCATACGCGGAACGAATCTTCTTCCTGTTAAGGATGAATTATTCATAACAGACATTATTGTGTGCGTTATAGCATTGGTGCTGTCATTGACAGGCTTAATAATATTTGTTTTCTTTGTAGCTCATTTTTTGGTAAATGCCAAAAAAGACGAGCTGGAAAAGAATAATGAGCATGTCGCAAGTGTCCTGGCTTCTGTGCAAGAGTTGTCGGAAAAACTATTTACCGCTGGGACAACGCTTTCTCAGGTTTCGCAAAATGAGAGTGCTTCTGCCGAAGAGCTAGCAGCGACAAGTGAACAGCTGGTAGCCAGTAGCAATTTACTTAGTTCCAAGACTGATGAAAGTATGTCAAATCTTGATGAACTAAGTGAATGGGAAAGCGTTGTTGCCAGCAATGTGGAAAAGGTAGAAAATGTCTCCAGAGATCTGATTAATAAATCTTCGGAAAACGAGAAATATCTTAGTGATCTACATACCATTAACGGAGAAGTATCAGAATCCATGAAAGCAACAACGGATATAACGCGGCGACTTTCAGAAGCGGTACAGGAGATTGGTGTAACATTAAGTCTTATCAGCGAGATATCAAATTCTACAAATTTGTTAGCGCTGAATGCTTCCATTGAAGCTGCAAGGGCTGGAGAAGCCGGAAGAGGTTTTGCGGTTGTTGCAACAGAGGTGGGAAATCTGGCAAACAGTACACAGGAATCATTAAAAGTAGTACAGTCAGTCATTGAACGGGTACAGCAAAACGTAAAAGAAATTACGGCACAGGTCGATGAAAACTCTGCAAAGCTTGGCACACAGAAGGAATATTTTGATAATGTGTTCAAAGGTATGCAGGATATGACAGAACTTTTGAATATCTCAGTTGAGGCCATTAATACCATGGGTGAAGCTCACAGTAAACAATCCGCGGTAATTAAAAATACTGTATCAATTAATCAGGACATTGCAGAAAGCGTTAGAAATGAGAACGAACAGTTTAATGCTATTAATACAATGGCAGAGAGCAATGCAAATGATACAACAGAGGTTGCGGCTCAGGCAAGTGTAATTAATGATATGGTTGATAAAATGTCGCAACTGTTAAAGCAGGAATGATAGAAAGTAGCGTATTACATTGTGGTGATACGCTACTTTTCGATTACTTTACCATATGGAGAAGCAAATATTTTACCATTCTACCGGAATCCATACTTCTGAAGCACCCTGATATATCCGGATTCCTTCTATTTCCTCTACTTGAATCGGCGCGTCGAAAAGCCGACACCATGAAAACGGTTTTCCGGTGTAAGCTGTCCCGATCCCGCTTGATGCGCCGCCGGAAGCAGAGAAACCTACCGTACTTCCGTCTTTTAGTATAACAGATCCTGAATAGGGCGCGGACACAGGACTCTCCAGGATACCCGAAAAATGAATGGATATGGAGGAAACTGTCAACTCATCCATGGATAACCCGAGTTGTTCGAGCATTTCCGCCTGTTTTGCAGGAATTGATACGCTGTGTTGCTCTACTGGATTTCCAAGCGTAAATTCCGTAAGGATTTCGTCCGGAGCTTCCGGCTGTTCGGCCCTATTTTCGATCTGAATCACATCTCCTTTGCTGAAGGTTTCATCCTCCGCGACGGAAAGCAAAAGGCTTCCGGTCAAAACACCGTCTTCTTCTATTTCCGGATTCAGAACCATAATGTAACCTGATATACCGCGTGCCTGCCTAGTGCCTTGCGAAATACCATACCATAAATCTGTCTGATCCTGCCGATATCCTGCCAGCAATTTTGAATTCCACATAGTTGCTTCGTCAAATATAAAACCTGTCGTTATGTTCTCATATCCTGCAGTATCAGGATTCATGATATAGCGGAAGGGGATAAACAGGTAGTTGCCGTCATACAGTGCAGCCTCCAGCCGGAAAGTACCGTTTGCCCTTATGACTTCGTTATCTAAAGCCGTTCCGTACTGTGCATAAATATTTTGCTGTTCTTCCGTCGGCGCCTGTTCGTTTTGTGTCAAAAGTTTCATTGCATTCGCGAGTCTGTCCGTCAAAGAAAACTCATTTGCGGCAAATACCGTCATGCCGGACACGAGAAGCATACCCACGCAGACCGCGGCACGTGCCGAAAAAGAAAACCGCTTTTCCATGTTTTTTTGTACATGGTCATCCGCAACATGCTCATCTACGGTAGCTTCGAGGCGTTGCCACATCCTGTCTTTTTGCTTCTTGTCTAAGTGAATTTGGCAGTACATATTTTTAAACAGTGCTTGTTCCATCCTGAAATTCCTCTCTTTCTGTTAACAGTTTTGTTTCATCAGCTTTTTGGCACGTAACAATCTGGCGGATACCAGATTGGGCGTAATACCGAGAATCGCTGCAATTTCCTGCACCGGATACTCCTCATAATAACGAAGATATAGTACAATGCGATATTTGGGCGGAAGATCGGACAACGTTTCGTACAATTCGCTTTCTTCCCGCTGATGAAATGGTACGGCAATTTGTTCTGCATTCTCTAAGGAACAGACTCGTTTCAACCATGCGGAGGAAACCGTGCTTTTGCAATAATTAGCTGTCACGCGGATAAACCATGCCTTTTCATGCTCACGGTTTTCAAAACTTGGCCTTTTTCTCAGATACCGCAGGAAAACTTCCTGGACGGCATCCTCTGCAAAAGGTACGGAATTTCCATAAGACATGGCAATACGATAAATCATGTCTGAGTAGCGCTCAAACAGCTCTTTTACGTCATAATTCGTACTCATGATTTTCTCCATTTCTACGAGGCTTGCTTATCTCTTCCCTCTATGTGTATCGTACAAAAATGAAATATTGAATGCGCATTCATATATAACACTTTTTAAACGGTTAAAATCTGACAAGATTATAAAATATTTTGATATTGATTTGAATGAAATTGACAGAATATGTTACTGGTAAAATTTGTGTACTTGGGGTATGTGAGTGTGATATACTCGAAGTGACGAATTAAATTATCGCTTTTGCTTGATGATGAAGTTCAAGTACAGAGTCAACATATCATCGAAATTGGGGAGGCAAAATGTATTATGAATTACAGCCGCTGCGAATTCAAGCAGAATGGAAAATAGAATTTAATAACTTTACAGAATACGACATAGATGAACATGGGGAAAACGATTCGTTTGAATTGCATGAAGATTTACTACGGCTTTATAATGAGAAGGCAAATCTGATTATTGATTTAGGGTGGTATCCAAGTTATGACATAAACGGAAATTATCTGTTGTTACTTGTCAAAGATTTTAAGTGGGATTGCCCCTTAGAACATGTTTCGTCTAAATCGAAAAAAGAAATTGTTACCTGTATTGAAAAATGGGTGTGTTATGGTTTTTTTGCAAAATATTGCAGCAAGTAATTCAGCAAATTTAGGAGCATATATTTTGACAAAATATGAGATTTTTCTCAGTTATAATCTCAAAATGAGAAATTTCAATCAAACAATTGACTATTTTTGTATGTATGGTAAAATACTATCAACGGAGAGTCCTGCCAACAAGTGGACGTTCAAAAAGCGTTAGCGTCGCTGCGGTGACACTACATTCAAGGGCTATGGCAACATAGTCCTTGAAATATTTTATAGGAGAATTTTATGACACAATCACCATTAGAAGTTTATCGGATAGACATGAAGTACATTAGGAATTTGCACAATGTTGACGATAGAGTATCTTCTGTATCGCCTCAGATTGGAAAAGATGAACGCCCTTGCACAGAGGTTTGCATAATATATTGAAAAGTTTTACAATCTCTCTATTCTTTACTAATAAAGTGTTTAGGACATTCTTCAAGATTATGAATTTCCGTTTTTAAAAATTTAGGATATATGATTATGTCTTCAATATTTTTCAGTGGCATCCAGCCTATTACAACATTGCTATTATCTTTATGGGGCAAAAATTCATCTTTATCTGGAATAATAGCTCCTTCACACAAATTAATCAAATAATAAAAGCAAATATTGTGTGCTCTCTTTCCGTTCCATTCCCAAAAACACTCTTCTGTCCATAATAATCGTTCACATTTTACATCTGCGCCGGTTTCTTCTTTGTACTCACGAATAAGAGCTTCTTCTGTGGTTTCTCCTATTTTGACATGCCCACCCGGTATCGCATATTCGCTTCCGTTTTTATCTCTTTGAACTACGATTTTATTGTTTTTAATTAATGTCTGCTCATTAACCAACTAAAATTTCATCATGGTTATTTTGCATATATGTCAGCATAGATCCATGCTGTTTGTACCTTGAAAATAACGATATCAAAAAACGCAGCAACGAAAG
>JAAUZK010000024.1 GCA_014804655.1 Lachnospiraceae bacterium
CAAGATGAGATATCCCAGTTAAGTAAGACCCCTTGGAGACTACGAGGTAGATAGGCTTAAGGTGTAAGTGCAGCAATGTATTAAGCTGATAAGTACTAATCGGTCGAGGGCTTAACCAAAACAAAGAGAAGTTCTAAGGCGACAAAAGACGCCGCCTAAGAACATCTACAGCTTTGTTTGGAAGAATCATGAATGATTCTTCCGGAGATAATCCGTCAGGATTTTCTCCAAGGGTAAAAAAGCATTGTAAGGAGATTCAGGTTCGGTTTTGAGGGTATGTCCCTTTAATATGAAAGAAATATTCATACTATTTGCAAAAAAATGCAAATAGTGTTTTTTTTTTATTTTTTTTATGATATAATGAAAGAAATTTGAGATTGCAGTATATTTTATGGGTAAATTAGGTAAGGTGTACATGCAATCGGATAGATTTAAGAGGTATTTTCTAAATATATAACGTGAGGTGGATTACATGGATACAAAGATTCTGCTTGAGAATGGAACCAATGAGTTGGAAGTACTTGAATTTAAGTTGGATGGGAATGCCTATGGTATTAATGTCGCTAAGATTAAAGAGATTATTACCTATGAGCCGGTCACTCCGGTACCGAATGCCCATCCGAGTATTGAAGGTATATTTATGCCGCGTGACACGATGATTACGGCAATTGACTTGAAGAATTGCCTGCAGCGCGGAATGGCACAGCCGGGAGGACTGTTTATTATAACCAGCTTTAATAAACTGGATATTGCATTTCATGTGGATTCGGTTGTCGGTATTCACCGTGTATCATGGAGAGATATTATTAAACCCGGATCTACCGTATCAACGACAGAAGAGGGTGTTTCAACCGGTATTATTAAGTTTGAGGATCGCCTGATAATCGTTCTTGATTTTGAGAAGATCGTGACAGACATTAATCCTGAAACCGGATTGAAGATGACAGATATAGAAGAGCTGGGCGAGAGACAGAGAAATGATGTACCTATTTTGATTGCTGAGGATTCTCCGCTTTTGAACAAGCTGATTGTAGATTCTTTACATAAGGCAGGATATGCTAATCTGATCCATACCGAGAACGGACAGCAGGCGTATGATGTTATTCAGGAATGTAAGAAGGAAGGCACATTGAAGGAACATGTGCAGTGCGTCATTACCGATATTGAGATGCCGCTTATGGATGGTCATAGATTGACAAAGCTCATCAAATCCGATGAAGAAACAAAGGATATCCCGGTTGTTATTTTCTCATCACTGGTGAACGATGAGATGAAGAGAAAGGGCGCAGCACTCGGCGCAAATGCACAGCTTTCAAAACCTGAAATAGGTAATCTGGTACGCACAGTGGATGAGTTGGTTTTAAATCTGAAGTAGTATATTACCAAATGGTAAAAGCTGGGATTTTCCCGGCTTTTATTTTGTAGGAAACTGTAACTGCCTAGCTGAATTTAAGTTCATGAAATAGAAATATGTTTTGGAGTAAAGTAGAAGCGGCAAAAGTGAGGATGCATGATGGAGAGTGACAGATTGCGGGAATTGTATGCGCGACTAGAGGATGCGGAGTTGGTTCTCGTGGGGATCGGGGAAGATTTTCAGTATGATTGGAGTGCATTGTCAGAGGACGAGCGCTACCGGGAAATAGAAGCCGAGATAGGCAGTGCAGAGCCATACCGGTGGATTGTACCGTTTTTACAGAAAATGGTATTGTCCCAAATACGAGAAGACAAATGGTTGCGCGCGTATAGGAGCTTGAAAAGTCTGATTGCAGGGAAAAACTATTTTATCATATCTCTATGCATGGATGACTATATATATGAAGCGGGACTGGAAGAGAACAGAGTCGTGACACCCTGCGGAGGATTTCGTAAGATGCAGTGCGATGATAACTGCTCTCATACGCTGAGTGATATGCCGCAGGACTGCTATGACGCGGTTTTGCAATATTATAGAAGAGAACTGCCGCTTGAGGCATTACGGGAATCGGTCTGTGGGCAGTGCGGAAGCAAATTAAGGTTTAATCAGTTAGGAGTAAGCCGATATGCGGAGGAAGGATATTTAGATCAATGGAATGTGTACACAAAATGGCTGCAGGGGACTGTTAATAAGAAGCTATGTGTGTTAGAATTAGGAGTTGGAATGGAGTATCCTTCGGTAATTCGATTTCCGTTTGAAAAGATTTTGTTTTATAATCAGAAGGCATATATGTATCGTATTCATCCCACCCTCTATCATCTGGGAGAAGAGATAAGTGATAGAGGTTTGGGTATAGGGGAGAATCCGGTTGATTTTTTATGTGATGCGATGCGGACATAGGGAAGAGAACTGTTTTGACGAAAGAAATTTGTGAAATTGAACGGTATGTGTTAAAATTAGTCATAAAAAGTTTTATTGGGGAGAAATTATGAGCTCAAGTGAAGAATATTTGGATAATCTTTTAAAATCATTGTTAGAGGGCGACGGCGATGAGCCGGAAACGTCTTCGGCGTCAGCACAGATGGCAGAATCGTCAGATGTTACAGAGGCTTCTTTATCAGGCAATACATCGGCAGGGGAGTATAATAAGGCGATGAGTACGGATGACATAGAAGCTATGTTTGCGTCCATGGGGCAGAATGTGACATCGGAGGAAACAGACATTCTTGAAAATGAGACGGGCATGGAGACGCCTTCGGAAGAATTGCAACCGGATGTGAGCGGACTGTTGGACGAAATGGCATCAGATGTAAGCGGTTTATTGAACGAATTGACTTTGGATGAGGGCATGCTTTCGGATGAAGCGGCATTAGATGAAGGTGAATTTTCCGATGAAATGGCACTGGACGATAGTGGATTGACGGACGAATTGGTGTTGGATGAGAGCAGTTTGCCGGATGAATTAGTATTGGATGAGAGTATGCTTCCGGATGAACTGGCGCTGGATGAAGGCGGACTTTCGGATGAACTGGTACTGGATGAGAGTATGCTTTCGGATGAAATGGCACTGGACGATAGTGGATTGACGGACGAATTGGCGCTGGATGAGAGCAGTTTACCGGATGAATTAGTACTGGACGAGAGTATGCTGCCGGAAGAGATGGCGCTGGACGAAAATGATCTTATGGATGAATTGACATTAGATGAGAGTATGATTTCAGACGATTTCGCACTGGATGAGAGCAGTCTGCCGGATGAATTAGCATTGGATGAGAGTATGCTTTCAGATGAGATGGCACTGGATGAAAGTATACTGCCGGAAGAATCATTGACAGAGGATAATACAATGGATGAAATGGATGATTTCGCACTGGATGAGAGCAGTTTGCCGGATGAATTGGCATTAGATGAAAGTATGTTGCCTGAAGAGATGGCATCAGATGATTTTGCATTGGAGGAATCCGCAGAAGAGGAATCGGGTTCGGATGATCTGACGCTGGATGATCTTGGATTAGATGATTTGGGGTTTGATGTGTCTGGTCAGGAAGAAGCAGATATGGCGGATGATGACGGCGGTATGTCGGAGGAAGATATAGACCGGCTGCTGGGAGGCGATCTGTTGTCGGGTGGAGAAAACGATCAGGACGCTGACTCTTCGGACGATTCAGATCTGTCTGCACTTTTGGCGGGAATGGGAGACGACGAGGACTTATCTGAGATTAACGATCTGTTAGAAAAATCGGATCGGGGTATGGCATCAGATGATGATATGATGGCCATGCTGGGCGGTGTTACGGATAGCGGTGATGATGATGGTTTCAATCTCTTTGAGGGAGAGGAAGGCGTTGAGGGAGAACCTGAGAATATTCGGGAAATTACACCGGAAGAATTAGAAGAGCGGGAGAACCTCAAATCAAAGAAACAGAAGAAGAAAGCGGAAAAAGAAAAAAAGAAGAAGGAAAAACTCGCAAAGAAGGCTGCAAAGAAGGGATCTGGTCAGGAAGAAGCCGGTGAAGAGGGAGCCGACGAGTTGAACAGTCTGCTGGAAGGCATGTCCGAAGCAGAGGATAAACCCAAAAAGCAGGGATTTTTCAGTAGATTCATTGAATTTTTACTGGAGGAGGACGAAGAGGAAGACGAACTGAGCGATAATGCTGACGATCTGGGTGATGGTGGACCGATGATCGGCAACATATCCGAAGAGAATAAAGAGCTTCTGGCGGAACTGAAAGCAGAGGATAAGATGAACGCCAAGAAGAAAGAGAAAGCGGATAAGAGGGGCAAGAAGAAAAAAGGCAAAAAAGGTGATGAAGCGGCCTCCGAAGGAGGGGCGGAAGGCGCAGAAGCAAAGCCTAAGAAGCAGAAGAAAGAGAAGAAAAAGAAACAAAAGGATGAAGAGGAAGAGCTTAAAGTACCGGAGAAGAAGCTTTCAAAGAAGAAAGTAATATCAGTCTTTTTGTTCTGCGCGACGATAGCCGCCTGTATCGTTGTAGTAACTATGTTACTGCCGGAACAGATGGAGAAACAGGAGGCACGTGTAGCATTTGATCATGCTCAGTATGAACAGGTGTATGAGCAGTTGTATGGCCGCGAGCTGAGTGAGGAAGACGAGGTACTGCTTCAGAAGAGCAGCGTAATTCTGCAAGTGAAACGTAAACTCAATTCTTACGAGAACTATATTAAGATGGATATGCAGCTTGAGGCATTAAACGCATTGCTGGAAGGCGTGAATCGTTATCATAATCTGTGGGACGATGCCGAGATGTATCGTGTGAGCAGTGAGCTGGATGAGATATATGGGCAAATTCTTGATGCATTGTCGAACCAATATGGATTGTCGGAAGCAGATGCGCTGGATATTCTGGGATCGGGTGATAATGTAACATATTCTCAGAGATTACGAGCGGTTGTCTACGGAGATACAATTGCCAGTGGTGATGGCGGCGATATGCCGGAAGTGAAACAGGATGTACTTCCAGAAGAGGAAGTGATCATTGACAGACTGCAAAATACGGATGAAACAGAAGAAGCAGAAGAAGCAGAGAGCAATGAGATCCTGTAACGCAGTATACAAGTCGTGTGAGTGCGGTAGAAACAGGAGCAGAACATAGAATGGTTGCAATAATTGATTACGATGCCGGAAACATCAAGAGTGTTGAGAAAGCAATGCAGGCATTGGGGGAGAGTGTCAGAATAACAAGAGAGCCGGAAGAGATTCTGTTCGCGGATCATGTTATTTTGCCGGGAGTCGGCGCCTTCGGTGATGCCATGAATAAAATACATCAGTATCATCTGGCTGAAGTGATTCGGGAGGTGGTAGACAGAGGAACCCCTTTTCTCGGAATCTGTCTCGGACTGCAGTTACTGTTTGAGAGCAGCGAGGAGAGTGAGGGAATAGACGGACTTGGAATCCTGCAGGGGAAGATCGTCAGACTGCCCGAAACGCAGGGACTCAAGATACCGCATATCGGTTGGAATTCACTCAACTATCCCAATAAAGGCAGGTTGTTTGAGGGAATTTCGGAGGAAGCTTATGTATATTTCGTCCATTCCTATTATCTGCAGGCAGAAGATGCGCAGATTGTTACTGCGACGACAGAGTATGCAGCGCATATACATGCTTCCGTAGAGGAGGGTAATGTGTTTGCCTGCCAGTTTCATCCGGAGAAAAGTTCGGATGTAGGTATGACAATACTGAAGAACTTTCTCAATATTTCCAAATAAAGGGAATGGAATAAGGTAAAAACAGATGCATACAAAGAGAATAATTCCCTGTCTGGATGTGAAGAACGGCAGGGTGGTTAAAGGCGTTAATTTTATAAATTTTAAGGATGCAGGTGATCCGGCGGAGGTCGGCGCGGCCTATGACAGATCGGGTGCGGATGAACTCGTGTTTCTGGATATTACGGCTTCTTCCGACGCACGTGCTACGGCGGTGGAGATGGTACGCAAGGTCGCGGAGAGGGTGTTTATTCCTTTTACCGTAGGAGGAGGAATCCGTACGGTTGAGGATTTCAGAGCGATCTTGAGAGAGGGAGCAGATAAAGTATCCGTCAATTCGGCGGCAATCATGAATCCGCAGTTGATTTCCGAGGCGGCGGATAAGTTCGGCAGTCAGTGTGTTGTGGTTGCAATCGATGCAAAACGCCGTCCGGACGGAAGCGGATGGAATATTTATAAGAACGGCGGGCGCATAGATATGGGGATCGATGCCGTAGAGTGGGCGATGAAAGCTGATAGTCTGGGTGCGGGGGAGATCCTGTTAACCAGCATGGATGGTGATGGGACAAAAGAGGGATATGATCTGGAACTGACAAAGACTATTGCGGAAAATGTGTCGATTCCGGTTATAGCTTCCGGCGGTGCAGGCACAATGGAGCATTTCTATGAGGCATTTGCGGTGGGTAAGGCGGATGCCGCACTGGCAGCTTCTCTGTTTCATTTTAAAGAGATGGAGATTCGTGATCTGAAGCAATATCTAAGGGAGAAGGGAATTTCCGTAAGGTTGTGAACAGTTACGAAAAAATATAAGTGGGAGATATAGATTATGGCAATGCTGAGTAATGACTGGGCGGCAGCGCTGGACGGGGAATTCCACAAGGCGTACTACAGAGAACTTTATACTTTTGTAAAGGAAGAATACAGTAAAAAAGTGATCTATCCGCCGGCGGATGAGATTTTCAGTGCATTTCATTTTACGCCGTTACAGGAAGTGAAGGTGCTCCTGTTAGGACAGGATCCTTATCACAATGAGCATCAGGCACATGGCATGAGTTTTTCGGTGCCGCAGGACCAGAAGGAGATACCGCCGTCTTTACAGAATATCTATCAGGAGCTCCACGAAGATCTTGGCTGTTATATTCCTAACAACGGTTATCTGAAGAAGTGGGCAGACCAGGGAGTACTTTTGCTCAATACGGTACTTACGGTGCGTGCGCATCAGGCCAATTCCCATCAGGGTAAAGGATGGGAGCAGTTTACGGATGCCGTGATCGAGGCAGTGAATGCGCAGGCTCGTCCGATCGTATATTTGTTATGGGGACGTCCGGCACAGAGTAAGATTCCGATGCTGACAAATCCGAAGCATTTGATCCTGAAGGCTCCCCATCCGAGTCCGCTGTCGGCTTACCGTGGCTTTTTCGGTTGCAAGCATTTCAGCCAGTGCAATGATTTTCTGAAGGAAAACGGTGTTGCGCCTATTGACTGGCAGATTGAGAATATTTAAGAATTTTTTCCGTGAGGATTTAAGAGTTTATCGTCTGATGTCTGTTTCATGTATTGTGAGGCAGGCATTTCATTTTGTTCGAAATTCCTTGGCGTTTTTTGAGTTTGCGAAGCAAATCTCGCAATCGAGCGTGGCTCGATTTTTTATCAAAAATATTGATTACTGATATGCACACAATCATATTTACAGATTATATATCATGATGTTAAGATATATCCGACATACTAAAACAGAAAAGCTGAAGCGTAAGAGCAGCGAAGTGAAAAGCAAAAGAGAGGAGTCGTGTTTTAAAAATGAAAAAAGTACCGTTTGTGACAAAGGAACAGGTAGAGGAGATTGTGAAGACTTATCCGACGCCTTTTCATATCTACGATGAAAAAGGGATTAGGGAAAATGCTAAGGCAGTACAGGAAGCCTTTGCCTGGAATAGAGGATTTAAGGAATATTTTGCGGTGAAGGCATGTCCCAATCCGTTTTTGATTCAAATTCTGCATGAGTACGGGGCAGGCTGTGACTGTTCATCGATGACGGA
The DNA here is from genome assembly GCA_014804655.1 of Lachnospiraceae bacterium. GTDB lineage: Bacteria > Bacillota > Clostridia > Lachnospirales > Lachnospiraceae > UBA3282. Next base: position 7,672 of record JAAUZK010000024.1, read on the forward strand.
GCTGATGATGAGCAATGCACTGGGAATCAACGGACATGATATTATGTTTTCATCGAATGATACGCCGGCGGAAGAGTATGCATACTGTGCAAAAGTGGGCGGTATTATCAACTTAGATGACATTACGCATATCGAGTTTGTGGAGAAGATTCTGGGAACACTTCCGGAGACGATGAGCTGTCGATACAATCCGGGCGGGGTATTCCAGATGAGTAACGGAATTATGGACAATCCCGGGGATGCCAAATATGGCTTCACCACGGAGCAGTTGTTTGAAGGATATCGAATTTTAAAAGAAAAAGGCGTGAAACATTTCGGGCTCCATGCATTTCTCGCCAGCAATACGGTGACTAATGAATATTATCCTGAACTGGCCAGAAAACTCTTTGAAGTGGCAGTACGAATCAGGGATGAGGTCGGCGTGGAACTGGAGTTTATCAATCTTTCCGGCGGCGTAGGAATCCCTTATACACCGGACCAGACGGGGAATGATATCCGCGTGATCGGCGAGGGAGTGCGCCGGGTGTATGAGGAGGTACTCGTATCAGCCGGGATGAGCGACGTAGCAATTTATACGGAAATGGGACGTTTCATGATGGGACCTTACGGTGCATTGGTGACACAGGCGATTCATGAGAAGCATACCCATAAGGAATACATCGGCGTGGATGCCTGCGCGGTCAATCTGATGCGTCCTGCGATGTACGGTGCATATCACCATATTACTGTACTCGGTAAGGAGGAAGAGGCATGTGACCATAAGTATGACGTGACGGGTTCTTTGTGTGAGAATAATGATAAATTTGCCATTGACAGAATGCTGCCGGAAATCGAGACGGGGGATTATCTGGTGATTCATGATACCGGTGCCCACGGGTTTGCGATGGGATATAATTATAACGGGAAACTCAAATCAGCGGAATTATTATTAAAAGAAAACGGCGATGTGCAGTTGATCAGACGGGCGGAAACGCCGAAAGATTATTTTGCGACATTTGACTGCTTTGATATTTATCATGAGTTAGAGGGATAGAAGACGAAATAAGCAGAACGGAAGTTCCGAGTATGATTTTTTTTACTTTTATGCTATAATCTTCCTAATAGTTACTAAGGAGGACAGACATGGCTCTTCTGAAAAATGCTAAGAGTAATCAAACCTTAAACGAGAAACAGTGGGATGAATGGAATCACGCTATTTTTTCGCTGTTTTGGAAAATCTGGCTTCTGACTTTGTTTGTAGAACTGCTTTTATTTATTTTTTACCAACCGACACCCGAATGCGGCAAAGGGTATTACTTCTACTTGTTTATTGTGAAACCAAGCGGGATTGAGCTTCTTGCGCTTGTTCTTTTTCAACTGATATTTACACGGGTTTTCAAATCCCATAACCGGCGGACTGTTTCCGTCTATACGATTCTGTTGATCAGCATATTTGCGGGGGCTACCGTATGTGTACATACCAGCGTCGGTATGCTTCCGGCAATGCTGCTTCTTCCCATGATGTTGACACCTCTTTACAGAGATATTATTATGACGATGCTGCAGGCGGTGCTGGTGATCCTGCTGTACATAGCAAATTATTTTTATTTTACTCCCAATACACCTTATATGCTGCCACAGACATCTTTCAGTCCGGTAGTGGATATCTGTATTTTTATCGGAGGAACCGTAGTCACCTGCGTGATTCTTGAAAAGGTCAATCAGGATATTGTTATAAATGAAGAGCGTTCCAGACACGATTCGCTGACGCATCTCTATAATCACGAATGTTTTTATGAAGAACTGGAATATTATCGTAAAAGATATGAAAAAGACCAGCGGTCCTTTTCTGTTATTATTGCTGATATTGATAATTTTAAAAAAGTAAACGATACCTATGGACATGCATTTGGTGATGAAGTGATTCATAAGGTAGGAGAACTTTTTATGGAAAACAGCAAAAAGGAAGGGTTCAGCGCCCGGTACGGAGGGGAAGAATTTTCTATGCTGCTGCGACATGATGCGCCTGAGGCTGTTGCTGAGAAAATTCGCGCAGATTTTGCGGCATTCGTATTTCAGACACCTCTTGGTGAAGCGCAATTTACCCTGAGTCTTGGTGCGGCGGTCTATGACCACCCACGCGCAAGCGCCAGTTCTTTTTTCGAAGAGGCGGACAGTGCACTTTATGAAGCGAAAAGAAGCGGTAAGAATCGCGTAGTGCTTCATAAAGATTAATTCGGAAAATTCAAGAAAAGTGTATACTGAATTTTTTTCGGTTTATACCGATAAAAATAAAATTTATTCATTAATTAACGGAGGACGTATAATGACAGTTGAGCCTAATGATTGGAGACCCTACGGTAAAATAATTTACCAGAAACAAAATTTCATAGTTAAGCAGGTGGCAATGCTCCCTGAGAAAGCAGCTGAGTATGACAGTGAACCCGGTTACACCTGCTGTCCGATTCAATCCTGGCAACATACGGATTTACATAAGCTGTTTGACGACTGGCGCAAACAGTTTGCCAAGACGTCAGGGAATGGTATCTGTAAACATATACCATGTATCTGTTATCCGGATGCTGTAACCTTTAGAACCACTTATTTAGCCGGTCTGAAGCACAGCACACTTATGAAGGCAATGGAAGATAATATTTATGGTGGATGGGAAAGTGCAAGGATTGTTGCGCATGATGTTGTAACGAAAGCAACGAAATCAAAAGATATGAAGGAGATTTGCAGAGCGATAGGTTATCCGCCATTTATAATAGCAGCACTAGGTAAAGCACTTCTCAAGTTTGAAGACGGAGATGCGATGCCGTTTATAGCCAAGTTTTACCAGGAATTGATTACAGCTATTCTATGTGTGCCGGCAGACAAACTTGACGAATTGGCATTTAAGATTTCGGATAAAACATGGGAAGTAATTGATTCAACCGAATTTAATTACTAGACACACATATTACAATATCTTTTTAAAGCAATTTTCTATATAACAAAGAGATAGCCAAAACGCTTGACTTACAGCGTTTTGGCTATTAAATAATAACTGCCGGCGATGGGACTTGAACCCATACGTGGTTGCCCACAACAGATTTTGAGTCTGCCTCGTCTGCCATTCCGACACGCCGGCATATCCAACAAACAAACTATATAATAGCATAATTACCGTGAATTGGCAAGTAATTTTACAAAATTTATCATGTCGAATTTATGTCTGGCAGCGTCAGCTTTTTTTCTTTGCTAATTCTTTGCTAATCTGAAAAGTTACAATATACAAAACACTAAAAATGTGCTATATTTATAATCAGTGCAATACTTTTGTAACATTTACTGATAAGTTTAGGGGAGAACAAATGAGTAAATTGGGTAAAAAGGGGTTTACCCTTCTGCTTGCCGGCGTGATCGCCATGACACCGGTAAGTCAGGTACAGGCGATAGGAGCGGGGAGTTCTATTGCCAGAGGAATCGATGTATCAAAACACAATCTGGCGATCGATTGGAGTCAGGTCCCGTCTTCGGGAGTAAGCTTCGCATTTATCAAAGCGGGCAGCACTAATTCAGGTGTGGATCCCTATTTCGATGCGAATATGAACGGCGCAAATGCTGCCGGACTCAGGACGGGTGTCTATCTGTATTCTTATGCTACAAACGCAGAGCAGGCGCAGAACGAAGCCAATCTTATACTACAGTGGATGAGCAATTATACGGTCAGCTATCCGGTCGTATATGACGTAGAGGACGCCTGCCACAAGAACATGTCGCAGGCACAGCTGCAGGAGATTATAGTGACGTTTTGCTCCGCGGTGGAAGCACAGGGATATTATCCGGTAGTTTATTCCAACAAGAATATGTTTTTAAACAAGATCGGCAATATTCCGTACGATAAGTGGGTTGCACAGTATGCGGATACCTTGGAGTACGACGGCGCTTCTTTCTGGCAGAATACTTCCCACGGAAAGGTAGCGGGGATTCCCACCAGAGTGGATATGAATTACCAGTTTAAGGACTATGCATCCTTGATCGTTGCGGACGGGTTTGCACCGCGCGGTGACAATAAGGTGTTCTATGTGAATTACAAAATGCAGCGTTCTTGTTGGGTGCAGTGGGAAGACAGGAAATATCATCTGGATGAAAACGGCCTCGTACAGAAAGGGTGCTGGTTCGAAGATGAGACGGGCAGATATTTTCTGGCGACTAAGGACGGACATGCACTTCGCGAAGATGTGACCATTGAAGGTGTGGAGTACTTTTTTGATGAAAATGCAGTCATGCAGACAGGACTGGTTCTAAGGCCTGACGGCAATACCTATTACTACGATGCCACGGGAGCATTACAGAAGAACATAACGGTGGAGATCGAGGGTATTACATACGAGGTTAATAAGAAAGGTGTGGCTACGGCAGTTATTCCGGCAGAGCCTGCACCTGCACCGGAGACAGCGGAAGATACAGCCGTCCCGGCACAGTAACCGAATATGTTATGTGACGCTTTTGTCTGGCAAAGGATAAATGAAATAATATATAACAATATATGCCGCCAATTATGACGGTGGAATGGAGATATCTATGAAACCACGCAAACATAAGCATAAGGAAACTTTCTCCATCCTTCTGATTTCCAATACGGGACAAAACAGCAAGCAGTTTCATGTTTCACATTTTTTTCTGCGTCTGCTTACATTTTTTGTTGTCATTCTTTGTGTTGCTTTCGGATGGCTCATGTATCAATACTGGACTGACATTGAGACTAAAATTGCGGACAGTGGTTTAGGCAGGAAGGAAAGCGTCGATGAGAGTGAGACGCAGACAGAGCTCATGGAGAGGCTCGCTGAACAGGAAAAACTCGTTGCACAATTGGAGGAAGAGAAGGATAGTCTAAGCAGGCAGAACGACGCATTAACATCCGAGAATAAGGCGCTGCTTGCGGTGGCAAAGGGGAATATGGAGGCGAACGGAGAAGACCAGGAACAAACGGGTGAGAATGATTCTGCTTTTCCCAGCAGATACCCGTATTCGGAACAGGGAATCGTGACTGAGAAGTACTCGGAGGATCACCCCTATGTTTCGATCGGTACGGAAGAAGAAGGAAATATTATTGCGGCGGGAGACGGCACGGTGTCAATGGTCGGTTCTGATGATACTTATCCGTTGATTATCGAAATAGAACATGGTAACGGTTATCAGACGCGTTATATGTTCCTGCAGGAAGCGGAGGCGTTACAGCAGGAAGGTGCGCAGGTGCAGATCGGAACGGCGCTCGCTGGGGTAGATGTACATAATGTACAGCTGGATTATCAGGTTATATTTGAAGGTCAGCCGATCGATCCGTTGATCGTGTTTGAGGCAAAAGGATAAAGGAGAATGATATTATGTTAGGAAAAAGTAAAAACGAAAACTACATGGATGAATCAAAGACAAAGGTCAGCACGCTGATTGGTGAGGGGACTATTTTCGACGGTGATCTGACATCGCCGGAGACGATTCGAATTGACGGTGTGATCAACGGCAACTGCACGTGCAGTAAGAAACTGATTCTCAGCGCCGACGGGCAGGTCAAAGGTAATATTTCGGCGCAGAGTGTTATTATTTCCGGTAAAGTTGACGGGGATATCGTAGTCAGCGGCAAGCTGGAGCTTCTCTCCACCGGTAAAATTGCCGGTAACATCACGGCAAGTTCCATTGTGATCGATGAGGGAGCATGTTTCGACGGCAGATGTACGATGACATCGTCGATCAGTGAACATTATCTGCCGGATAATCAGAATAAGCCGGGAGAGCAGGATAAAAAGAACGAGACAAGCGACACAAAAGATAAAAAATAAGACGGATTTCAAGTATACCGTAATGTTTAATGCAGATGAAACATTACGGTATTTTTCGGCTTATAAGACTTTCAAAAGATATGATTATGGTATATAATAAAATCTGTATGGGCGCATAATAGGTTATGGTCTACAGAAAGATGTGACAGGGTATGAACTGTAAAGAGGCAGAGAAAAAAATACCTTCCTTCCTGCAGGATGATTTGGATGGCAGTAAACTTGAAGAGTTTGTGGAGCACGTGGAAAACTGCTCGGAATGTAAGGAAGAACTATCAATCCAGTTCTTAGTCACGGAAGGATTAGAGCGGCTTGAGGAAGGGAATAATTTCAATTTACAGGAAGAGCTCCTTATGAAATTGGAAGGCGCCGAGCACCGGATTAATGTGCACAGGATGCTATGGTATATCCTGTTGTGTCTGGAGGCGGCGGTAGCGGCGGCAATCATTATAGCGCTGTGTGTAGTATTCCGATTGTAATGCATGATTAAGCCCTATGCAGCAAGAATAGCTGTCATGGGTGCGTGAAACGTCATTTGGAAAGGTATGGAGTTGATGAGTCAGAAACTTGTATTGATAGATGGACACAGTATATTGAACCGGGCTTTTTACGGCGTACCTGATCTGACAAACGGACAGGGACTGCATACCAATGCTGTGTATGGTTTCCTGAATATTATGTTTAAAATATTGGAGGAAGAGCAGCCTGATTATCTGACAGTGGCATTTGATGTACATGCCCCGACTTTCCGCCATGAGATCTATAAGGATTATAAGGGCACGAGAAAACCTATGCCCACGGAACTGAGGGAGCAGGTGCCTGTGATGAAGCAGATGCTGCGGGCGATGGGAATCTGTATTATGGAGAAGGCCGGACTGGAAGCGGACGATATTCTGGGAACGATCGCCAGACGCGGTGAACGGGAAGGGATGGAGGTTGCTTTGGTGTCGGGAGACAGAGATCTCCTGCAGATTGCCACAGATCATATTCGGATCAGAATCCCGAAGACGAAAGGCGGCAGAACGGAGATCGAAGATTATTATGCCAAAGATGTGGAGGCAAAATATCAGGTGACTCCGACACAGTTCATTGATTTGAAAGCCCTGATGGGTGATACAGCGGATAATATTCCGGGCGTGCCTAAGGTGGGAGAGAAGACTGCCACGGAACTAATGGTACAATTCGGTTCCTTGGATAATATTTATGCCCGTGTAGATGAGGTCACGAAAAAGGCGGTAAAGGAATCTCTGATCAACAACAGAGAGCTGGCCGAGTTGTCAAGGACACTTGCAACCATCAATGTGGACAGTGATATAGAGTACAGTTTTGAGGACGCAAAAATAGGCAATTTCTATACAGAGGAAGCCTATGTGCTGTGTAAACAGTTAGAGTTTAAGAATCTGCTTTCGAGGTTCGAGAAAGATGTGACTGTGAACAACCGGCAGACGGAATTTTTCGTCGAGATAATAGAACTGGCAGAGGTGGAAGAACTGTTTGAAAAGTGTCGGAGTCTGGGAGAGAAGAGCGGCGGACAGCATGAGATCGGACTGGCGATCTTGGCGGACAAAGCGGATGCGGGCGGATGTGTAGGCGTGGCAGTTGCTCTCAGCCTGAAGACGGGCGAAGAGAAGGTTTGTTTCATTCCCTGTCAGGGATTAGTGACGGCGCAGTATCTTTTGGGAAGGATCAGGGAAATCATTGCCAAAGAAATATGCAGGCTGGCCGTATTTGATATCAAGAAGATGTATGAGCTGATCGCAAAAGGCGGCGATGACAGTCCGGAACACACATTGTCCGAACTGGGGGACGTGATGCGTCCGTATCGTGAGAAGCGGTATTTTGATATACTGCTGGCGGCATATCTGCTTAATCCTTTGAAAAATGATTATGAGGTGGAGAACATTGCGGGCGAATATCTGGGACTTACCATACCGGATCGCACACAGGTGTGCGGAAAGGCTTCCTACGCGGAGGCATATGCCGCAAGGCCGAAAGAGGTTATGGAGTATGCATGCTTTAATGCTTATGTGTGTCTGGCAGCAGCGCCGGTTCTCCGTGACCGGTTACAGGAACAGGGCATGTATGAATTGATGTACGATATCGAGATGCCTCTTACGAAGGTACTTTATGATATGGAGCAGTACGGTGTGCTGGTGAGGCCCGATGAGTTGAAGGCATATGGTGAAGCGTTGACGGGCAGGATCACGGAATTGGAGCAGGCTGTCTATAAACAGGCCGGATGTGAATTTAACATTAATTCACCGAAGCAGTTGGGTGAGATCCTGTTTGATAAGATGGGAATACAAGGCGGCAAGAAGACCAAGACCGGTTACTCCACTGCGGCGGATGTGCTGGAGAAATTGGCACCGGATTACCCCATTGTGTCGGATATTCTGGAGTACAGAGGACTTACAAAGTTAAAGTCCACTTACGCAGACGGTCTGGCGGCCTATATTGATGAAGGCGGCAGGATTCATTCTACATTTAATCAGACGATTACGGCGACGGGGCGGATCAGTTCTACGGAGCCGAATTTGCAGAATATTCCAATGAGAATGGAATTGGGTCGCAGAATACGCAAAGTGTTCGTGCCGATGGAGGGTTACCTGTTTGTGGATGCGGATTACTCCCAGATTGAGCTTAGGGTGCTGGCGCATATGTCCGGAGACAAACAGTTGATCGAGGCGTATAAGATGGATGAAGATATTCACCGGATCACGGCTTCTAAAGTGTTCCATACGCCCTTTGAAGAGGTGACGGATTTACAGAGGCGCAATGCCAAAGCGGTTAACTTCGGCATTGTTTACGGCATCAGTTCCTTTGGACTCAGTCAGGATCTGAGTATTTCCAAGAAGGAAGCCGCAGATTACATTGAGCAGTATTTCGAGACTTATCCGGAAGTGAAGAGATTTCTTGATACTACAGTGGAGAATGCAAAGAAAAACGGTTATGTGACCACCATGTACGGACGCAGACGCCCGATTCCGGAATTGTCGTCGGGGAATTTCATGCAGCGCTCGTTCGGGGAACGGGTTGCCATGAACTCACCGATTCAGGGTACGGCAGCAGACATCATGAAGATTGCCATGATCCGTGTATGGGAAAGAATGCACAGGGAAAATCTGCAATCCAGAATGATTCTGCAGGTGCATGATGAGCTGTTAATCGAGACACTGGCGGAGGAGGAGGTTCAGGTATGCCGTATCTTGGATGAGGAGATGCAGCATGCGGCCGAGTTGTCTGTAGCGCTGGAAATCGATATGCACACGGGAAGCGACTGGTACGAAGCAAAATAGATATTGATATAGAGGCGGCATGAAATGAAAGTAATAGGGATCACAGGCGGCGTAGGGGCGGGAAAGTCACAGATACTTTCCTATCTTGGAGAACATACGCGCTGTCGGATTATTATGGCGGACCGGGTGGCCCATGAATTGGAAGAACCGCAGGGGCGCTGCTATAAGCCCATCGTATCGGTGTTGGGAGCGGAGATCCTGACAGAAGAGGGTAGGATCGACAGGGCAAAGATGGCGGCAAGGATTTTTGCAGACGAAAAACTGCTGATGCAGATCAATGAGATCGTGCATCCTGCGGTGAAGGAATATATTACTGCGGCAATTGCCGAGGAGAGAGAGAACGATGGGATCGATTATCTGTTCATAGAGGCTGCACTTTTGCTTGAGAACGGTTACAAGGCAATCGTCGATGAAATGTGGTATATCCATACGGATGAACAGGTCCGGCGGGACAGGCTGAGGACATCCAGAGGATATTCGGATGAAAAGATTGAGAGCATTATGCAGGGGCAGTTATCGGAAGAAGATTTTATGAGACAATGTCCGGTAGTAATTGATAACAGTGGGACACTGGACAGTGTCTATAAACAAATTGATGAGAAATTGGGGGAAGACCTGTGTCAGAAGCAATGAAATTTCCGGGACAATTAGTATTTGGTTTGGATATCGGAACGAGGAGTATCGTAGGTACGGTAGGATATCGTATGGGCGGGAAGTTCTATGTAGTCACACAGAGCATCAGAGAGCATGGCACGAGGGCTATGCTGGATGGACAGATTCATGATATCTATAAAGTGGGAGAGACAATAAGCGAAGTCAAGACCGAATTGGAGGAGCGGATCGGAAGACCGCTTAAGGACGTGTGTATCGCGGCAGCAGGCCGCGTGCTCAGGACAGTGACGGTCAGAGTGGATACGGAGCTTGACGGAGACAGGGAAGTAAATGGAGAGGATATTTATGCTCTGGACTCCATGGGTGTAGAGAAAGCATATGAGGAATTCTTAGAAAGTAATGATACGGAAGTAAAGTTCTACTGCGTGGGATATTCCGTGGTGCGTTATTATATGAACGGTTACACAATGGGTAATCTGGAGGGACATAGGGCGAAGACGATCGGAGCGGACATTATAGCTACTTTTCTTCCGGAGGATGTAGTGGACGGTCTGTATAAGGCAGTAGGACAGGCAGGGCTTGAAGTAGTAAATCTGACATTGGAGCCGATTGCTGCGATTCAGGTGGCGATTCCGGATATGTACCGCATGCTGAATATCGCGCTGGTGGATGTGGGCGCGGGAACCTCCGATATTTCCGTTACGAAGGACGGCAGTATCATTGCCTACGGTATGATTCCGATTGCGGGAGACAGCCTCACGGAGGTGGTGGCAAGGCATTGTCTGGTGGACTTTGCTACGGCGGAACAGATCAAGAGGGAGACGGGAGTTAAAGAGAAGATAGAGTACAAGGATATCATGGGGCTTTCGCAGACGATATCAGTCGAGGAAATCGAGGAAGTGACTGCGGCTGCAATCTCGGATATGACCGGACAGGTGGCGGACAAAATCAAGGAGTTAAACGGTGATAAATCAGTCAGCGCGGTGTTTGTTGTGGGTGGCGGCGGCAGGCTTCCGGGTTACACAGCAGCGTTGGCGGATAAACTGGGGATTCAGCGAGAAAGAGTAGCGGTTCGCGGGGAAGAGGTTATGTTGAACATAGAGTTCCTGGAAGCGGACGCCAGAAAAGATTCCCTGATGGTGACACCGATCGGGATTTGTTTAAGTTACTATGAACAGAGCAATAACTTTATCTTTGTCTATTTTAATGATCAGCGGATCAAAATATATGATAATAATAAGGTCGCGGTGGTTGACGCGGCAATGCAGGCGGAGTTTGCCAATGACGGACTGTTTCCGAAACGCGGTAAGGAATTAAATTATGTGGTGAACGGCAAGCCGCGTATTACCCGGGGTATGCTCGGAGAGGCGGCGGTGATCACCGTGAACGGTAACGAAGCAGATATCTATACACCGGTTCATGCCAATGATCAGATCAGGGTGAAGGAGTCCACGGCAGGAGCCCCGGCACGGCTCGATATTAACCAACTTCCTGAATTTGGCACTACTATGTGGGTGGAAGTTAATGACAAGAAAATTGATCTGCCTAAATTTGCCAGCGTCAACGGAGAACTGCAGTCCGGGTATTATTCGATTAAGGAGAATGATTCCATTGAGATTTTAAATTTCTATACGGTGCGCCAAGTCGCAGAGTTTATGGATGTAATCATCAATCAGGAGATGAATATCTATGTCAATAATAAGCTGGCGGATATGGACACCAAGGTATACGAGAATTTCTCTGTTATATGGACGATGGAGGAATTGCAGTTATCCGACCGTGACAGATATGAGGCGGGCGCAGCCGGCACAGTAGAAAAAGTAAGTACGGAAGATGGTATGGTGGACTCTTTCGAGGATCTTCCGGAAGATGATGGCAGCTACTACGCAGAGCAGGAGCCGCAGGAGAATGTTCAGGAGGATGTGATGTCTGAGGAGAGCAGCCATACAGCTATGCAGGCAAATGAAGATGAGAATGATTTGACCGCCGAAGCAGCAGAAAACGGGGAATCTGTTCTTGCCGCCAGAGCAGCAGAAAACGCAGAATCTGATCACGCGGTCGGAGCAACGGAGAACACAGAGGCAGATCACGCTGCCGGTGCAGTGGAGAACACGGGGCAGAATCATGCAGTAGGAGCAGAGCAGGAAACGGTAACTGTGCAGCAGGATATCACGGACAAAGCTGATACGGAAACGTCACAGGAGGAGTCTGATCAGGAGGCACACACAGAGAATACAGGATCGGACGGTGCAGAGCCTTTGGCAAATGAGGCGAATCAGTCTTTGGCAGAAGGCACGGTGCATGTAACCGTAAACGGTTCCCAGATCTCCATGTCCGGCAAGAAGGAGTATGTGTTTGTGGATGTATTCCAGTATATTGAGTTTGATCTCTCCAAGCCGCAGGGCAGTGGAATCGTGACCAGACTGAACGGAAGGGATGCGCAGTATTTGGAAACGATTCGCAGTGGAGATGTAATTGACATTTATTGGAAGCATTGACGTATGTGACCGATGAAATATATTGGTTTACATAATGTTTGGAATATATTATACAGAAAGAAAAGATAATAACTATGAGATTATGCAGTATAGCCAGCGGCAGCAGCGGAAACTGTGTGTACGTCGGTTCCGATACGACGCACCTTTTGCTGGATGTGGGAATCAGCGGCAAACGGACGGAAGCGGGATTACAGGAACTGGGATTGAAAATGAGTGATATTGACGGTATATTTATCACTCATGAACATGCGGACCACATTAACGGACTGGGAGTTCTGGCGAGAAAATACGGAATGCCGATCTATGGTACGAAGGGGACAATCGATGCAATCAGACAGACGCGGTCTCTTGGGAAAATTGATGAGAGCCTGTTTCGGTACATAAAAGCGGACGAGAAATGCAGAGTAAAGGATGTAACGCTCTATCCCATAAGAACTTCCCATGATGCCGCGGAGTCTGTGGCATACACGATCAGCCATGATCGACAGAAGATAGCGGTTATTACGGATCTTGGATGTTATAATGACTATACGGTGGAGTGCTTGAAAGGATTGGATGTACTATATCTGGAGGCGAATCACGATGTTCACATGCTACAGGTGGGACCCTATCCGTATTATCTGAAACAGCGTATTCTGGGTGAGAGAGGGCATTTGTCCAACGAGGCGGCAGGCAGACTGCTCAGCAGGGTTCTGCATGATGATATGCGGGCAATCGTATTGGGACACTTAAGTCAGGAGAATAACCTTCCGGAACTTGCTTATGAGTCGGTGCGTGTGGAGGTGACTATGGCGGATGTGCCATACAGCGGCAATGATTTTCCCATGTATGTGGCAAAGCGGAATGAAGTATCACAGATGATTACTATTTGAGAAAACATAAAAGAAGATATGCTGAAAAAAGATCAGTGGAGCGGAGGAGATTATGAAAAAAACAATTATCACAGTGGTAGGCAAAGATACGGTGGGTATTATTGCGAGAGTATGTACTTATCTGGCAGATAACAAAATTAATATTCTGGACATTTCCCAGACCATCGTACAGGGATATTTTAATATGATGATGATCGTGGATATGAATCAGATAGATAAGGACTTCGGAATTATCGTGAAAGAACTGGATCAGCTGGGGGAAAATATCGGTGTGATCATCAAATGTCAGAAAGAGGAAATATTTAACCAGATGCATAGAATATAATTTCTAATGCTGATTATGCAAAAGAGGGTTATTTTCATAAATGATAATGTGCATTTAAATTGCGCAGACGGGAGTGAATATGATCAATATATTTGAAGTGGCGGAAACCAATGAGATGATAGAGAAAGAAAATCTGGATGTCAGGACAATCACGCTGGGTATCAGTCTGTTAGATTGTATTGATGCGGATTTGAAGCTCGTCAATGAGAAGATATATCATAAGATCTATGACGCGGCGAAAGATCTGGTGGCGACGGGAGAGTATATCTCTGATGAGTACGGCATCCCTATCGTGAATAAAAGGATTTCCGTTACACCGATCGCGCTGATCGGTGGTGCGGCATGTAAATCGCCGGAAGACTTCGTATCGATCGCGCATACACTGGACAAGGTCGCCCATGAAGTGGGAGTTAATTTTATCGGCGGATATTCTGCACTGGTGTCGAAAGGTATGACGGTGGCAGACGAGATGTTGATTCGTTCTATTCCGAAAGCGCTGTCTACGACGGAGAGAGTGTGCAGTTCTGTCAATGTCGGTTCCACTAAGACAGGAATAGATATGGACGCAGTAAAACTGATGGGCGAGGTCATCATACAGACCGCCGAGGCGACGAAAGAAGAGGACTCACTGGGATGTGCCAAGCTGGTAGTTTTCTGCAATGCGCCGGACGATAATCCTTTTATGGCGGGGGCTTTCCATGGCGTGACGGAGGCGGATAAGATCATTAACGTAGGGGTCAGTGGTCCCGGTGTTGTGAAGACAGCGCTGGAGAAGGTTCGCGGCGAGAATTTTGAAGTTTTGTGTGAGACGATTAAAAAGACAGCATTCAAGGTGACGCGTGTGGGACAGCTTGTGGCGAAGGAAGCTTCCAAGCGGCTGAATGTACCTTTTGGCATTGTAGATTTGTCACTAGCGCCGACACCGGCGATCGGGGATTCCGTGGCGGATATTCTATGTGAGATCGGACTGGAACAGGCAGGAGCACCCGGCACAACCGCAGCGCTTGCCCTGCTGAATGATCAGGTGAAGAAGGGCGGTGTGATGGCATCCTCGTATGTAGGCGGACTGAGCGGGGCGTTCATACCTGTCAGTGAGGATCAAGGAATGATCGATGCTGTTAAGGCAGGTGCATTGACGCTGGAAAAATTAGAGGCTATGACCTGTGTCTGTTCTGTCGGTCTCGATATGATCGCGATTCCCGGGGATACGAAAGCGACTACCATCTCCGGCATCATTGCAGACGAGATGGCCATCGGTATGGTCAACCAGAAAACTACGGCAGTGCGTCTGATTCCGGTGATTGGCAAAGAAGTGGGGGAAACGGTAGAATTCGGCGGCCTGTTGGGATATGCGCCGATTATGCCCGTCAACAGTTTTTCCTGTGACGACTTCATCGGACGCGGGGGAAGAATCCCCGCGCCGATTCATAGTTTTAAGAATTAAAGATTATTCTGCAAATACCTGAAGATTTTCTTTCTCCAATGCTTCTGCGTTGGAGATGATCTTCCGGAAGTCATTTATCAATTCTTCGGAAAGCTTGACCGCCTGTTTGTATTCACCCTCAGCCCGCGTATAGTCCTCAACCTTAATTGCGGCAATTACGTTTTTGCCGTAACCGTGGAAACGGCGGTGTTTCTCGGCAAGACCTGTCCAAAGGGGAGAGATCATACGGTTACGAGGATTCATTGCATAATAGAAATGGCCGAAAGCGCATTTTGTATCGTCTGTCTGGAGTGGAAGACATTCTCTGTTTGTTACCATTTTACCCAGAGTATTCAACCAATTCTGATGCGCGGTAATCGCATTTTGCACGTTAGCGATAAATTGGCGGTTATTCAGCATATAGAATACATCCTGAACCATTTTTCCCATCAACTTAGCGGATTCATCCAGTCCCCGTTCAATCTCAGCAACAGGTTTCATATTTTTAGTCAGGTCATCTGAGATAGCGGACAAACCGGCGGACTGCTCATTCAGTGCAGAACATTCTTCGCGTAGCCGTCCCATTTGATCCTGCACATTGGTGACAGAACTGAAAATTTCTTCGCTGGTTGCGGCGATGTTTGTGATGGAATCGGTTATGCTGACAATATTGGAGACATTTTTCTGGTTGTTGGTAAGTACCTTGTTCAGGTTTTCACGAATCTCGCCCAGCTCCGCAACAGATTTGTCCAGACTGTCGGAGGACATTGTGGCAGCAGTTTCGATCTCAGCTACGAAACCATCCATATTAGCCGTGAGCTGCTTGGTTTCATCGGCAAGACTCCTGATCTGTTCGGCAACGACCGCAAATCCCCTCCCGGCTTCTCCGGCTCTTGCAGCTTCAATGGAAGCGTTCAGCGCCAGCATATTAGTCTGGGCGGAGATCGAGTTGATACCCTTAATTACCTCGTTCATTCCCTTGATGATATCGAGGAGTTGGTGCATATCATCCTTTATTCTGTCGGATTCCGCAATGGTAGCCTGCGACTCCTCGACGATGCGGGAGATCTCACGGCTGCTTTCCTCCATATCATCCATGATTTCTCCCGCGGCGGAAGAGACCTGTGTGATGGATTCGGTAAAGCTTTCATGCGCATTAACCACTTCATTCATACTTTCTTCGGTTAATTGAGAGGCGTTTACTACGGTTTCGGATATATGCTGAACATTGCTGCTGATGTGAGACATCTTATCTGTGCTGTCATTCATGGCGAGATCTAAGGCACTGATCTTCATGACAGAGGAACAGACATCGCCGACTAATTTATTAAATTTGTCCCGTCCATCGGATAATCTGTCATAAATTTGCTGTGCTTCTTTATTTCCTTCGACAGGTTCCATTCTGCCGATGCATTGTAATGCCTTGTCATTTTTGACTTTCATTTACGAGTCCTCCTGTATCGAATGGTTACATTATCTTATTATAAATTATAACAGATGGATTTTCTTTTTTCTACCTAAAAACAGAGATTATTATGAAATTGTGTGATAAAATATTACTGTTATGCATTGCATGATATCGAACGGTATGATAGAAGAAGCGGCAGACTCTGCCCAGATGAAGGGAGACTTCTTATGACAGAAGGATATAAAAATGATGATCTGTGCGCGCAGTGTAAGGGGCGCTGCTGTAAGACGATGGGATGTTCTCTTGCACCGGCGGATATGATCCGTGCACTTAGAGATAAGACGGTGGCGCGGGAAAATGTGGAAGATTTATTACAGCAGGGAAATTATGCCATCGATTCTTTTCAGACCGGCGGACATGCTTTCTATTATTTGCGAATGCGGCATAAATGCTTTACATTTATCGGGGTGGATGCCATGGGAGAATGCATCATGCTGACTGAGACAGGATGTAAGCTTGCGTTCGGGGACAGACCGAAGGGCGGCCGGATGCTGGAGGCAGGTGCGGACGGCANATGTGTACAGCATTATACGCAGGAGATGATGATCGAAGACTGGAGTCCNTATCAAAAGCTGTTAAAAAATATCTGGGATGACTGGCATGAGCGTATGGAGCGGGAAGGCGTATTCGACAGATGTGAGGAAGAGTATATGCAGTTTCAGATGNCGCGGAGGTCGCAGCAGTGAGGAACGGTTGACATGAACAGAGGCGTGAGTCTATAATAAGTCGTCNACACAATGCATTTTTCCATAGGAAATTAGGATGGAATCCCCCCTGAAACGGAGAGATAGATTGAAAGAAAGGCATGATGTTAGTATGAATATTCTTGTAATAGGCGGCAGTTATTTCTACGGCAGAGTGTTCGTCATGGAAGCGGTCCGTGAACACAGCGACTATCATATTACCGTATTAAATCGGGGAACATATTCTATGGAAGAGTTTGGGGTGAGACAAGTTACGGGGGACAGACATGATCCGGCGACATTTACCGCCTGCAAAGAAGATTATGATGCGGTGGTGGATTTCTGTGCGTATGAGGCAGGTAATGTAAAGAGTGTAATAGAGAATCTGCCGGGGAAACCCGGTCAGTACATTCTGATCAGTACCGTGGATGTTTATGAGCGTGGCAGCGGTATTGTCAAGTCGGAAGATCATGCACTNGAACACAGGGNATTTTCCGGGGAAGCGGGTGCTTATATTGCAGGTAAGGTGGCACTGGAAGAGGAAGTCAGAAACATATGTACCGACAGGCAGATTCCATACACGATACTTCGTCCGGCAATCCTCTATGGACCGTACAATTATGCGCCGAGGGAATCAGCCTATATTCAGATGATGTTGATGAATCATGTGCTGCCTCATTTTACGAATGCCGATGGGAGGTTTCAATTCGTCTATGTGAAAGATGCTGCCCAGGCGATTCTGAGAGCGCTCGGCAACAAGAGAGCGTATGGACAGGCATACAATCTCTGTCAGGATGAGATTGTGACCTATGAGAGCTTTTTTGAGGCGCTTAAGAAGGCAGCGGAACCGGAAGTGACAGAGAATCTGNAGGAAATACNGATGTCGCTAGATGAGGCCGCANGCGGACAGGTTCCGCTTCCGTATCCCGCGACGGCGGAAGAGACGGAGTTATGTTCCAATGAGAAGAGCAAGCGGGAGNTGGGNGTGGAATATATGGATTTTGCGGAAGGAATGGGCAGGACATACAGGGCATTTCGTAATGTGTTCTCATAGATCGAAATAGTGCCGTATGCGGAAGCTTCAGTTGACGGAATCCGGTAATGTAAAAGACAGGAGAAAGAAACAATGACGCTGGATCAGGTAGCAATAGGAAAAGAAGTGAAAATTACAAAGGTGGGAGGAGAGGGTGAACTGCGGTGCAGACTGCTTGATATGGGTCTGATTCCGAAAACCCTTGTAAAGATACAGAAGGTGGCCCCTATGGGCGATCCGATAGAGATTCAGCTTCGGGGATATGAACTGACGATCCGCAAAGAGGATGCGGGGAAAATTGAAGTGATTTAAACCTGAGGCAGGCAGAGATACGACAGGNATAACGGAAGAGGGACAAAACTATGATATATGCTTTAGTAGGAAATCAGAATTGCGGCAAGACGACGCTGTTTAATCAGTTAACGGGCTCTAACCAGCATGTAGGAAATTTTCCGGGCGTGACGGTGGATTCTAAGATGGGGGAGATTCGCGGCGATAAGGGTGATGCGGTGGTGGATCTGCCGGGAATCTATTCGATNCGTCCCTACACGAACGAGGAGCTGGTAACCAGACGGTTTATTTTACAGGAGAACCCGGACGGGATCATCAACATCGTAGATGCTACGAATATTGAGCGGAATCTGTATTTGACACTGCAGCTTCTCGAAATGCATATTCCCATGGTGCTCGCGCTTAACATGATGGATGAGGTGCGAAACAACGGAGGAACCATCGATATCGGGAAGATGGAAGAGGTATTGGGCATTCCCGTGGTGGCGATCAGTGCAGTTAAGAATGAGGGAATTGAGGACTTGATCCGCGCGGTTAAGGAAGTATCAGAGCGGCGTATTTTTCCGAAGGTGACAGATTTTTGTGAGAAAGGGGCAGTACATAGATGTATTCATGCGGTAAGCCATCAGGTGGAAGACCATGCGGAACGCATCGGAATCTCTCCGAGGTTTGCGGCAACGAAGATCGTGGAGGGNGATAAGGATATTATAGAAAGTCTGAATCTGTCGGAGAATGAGATGGATTTGATGGAGCACAGTATCGTGGAGATGGAGCGGGACAGCGATATGGACCGTAACGCGGCACTGGCGGATATGAGGTATGAATTTATCGAGAGAGTCTGCGCACAGGCGGTCATCAAGTGTAGGGAGAGCAAGGAGCATAGGAGAAGTGTGCGGATTGACAGCGTGCTGACGAATAAGTATCTGGCGATCCCGTCTTTCCTGTTAATAATGCTGCTGGTATTCTGGATGACCTTCGGTATTGCAGGTACTTTTCTGAGCGATCTGATGAGCATGGGCATTGACGCGCTGGCGCGGGTGACGCAGAGGGCGCTGGAAGAGTATGGCATCAATCCGGTGGTAGAAAGCCTGGTGATAGACGGCATTTTTGCGGGTGTGGGGAGTGTGCTCAGTTTTCTGCCCATTATTGTGGTATTGTTCTTCTTTCTTTCTATTCTGGAAGATTCCGGCTATATGGCCAGAATTGCCTTTGTGATGGACAGACCTTTACGTAAGATTGGATTGTCGGGTAGGAGCTTCGTGTCTATGCTGATCGGGTTCGGGTGCAGTGTACCGGCGGTCATGTCCACCCGAACATTGTCCTCCGAGCGGGATAAGCGGATGACTATTATGCTGATTCCTTTCATAAGCTGTTCAGCAAAAATACCGATCTATGCGTTGTTTGCAGCGGCATTTTTCAAGAAGCATCAGGCGCTTGTCATGATGGGACTTTACGCGCTCGGCATTCTGGTGGGAATTATCTGCGCGATGGTCTTGAAGACGACGACGTTTCGAGGTAAGCCGATGCCGTTTGTAATGGAGCTGCCTAATTACAGATTTCCGTCTGCCAAAAGCGTGGCGCTTCTCATGTGGGATAAGGCGAAAGATTTTATTCAGCGCGCCTTTACGATTATATTTGTGGCAACACTGCTCATCTGGTTTCTGCAGACTTTCGATACAAGACTGAATGTGGTGACGGATTCNGGAGAAAGCCTGTTAGCTATGATCGGTAAACTGATTGCCCCGCTGTTCACACCGCTGGGGTTCAATGACTGGCGTGCGGCGACGGCTCTGATCAGTGGATTCAGCGCCAAGGAAGCGGTGGTCAGTACGCTGAGTGTGCTGACAGGCACTGCCATGTCCGGTCTCGGCGATACACTGGGTACGATATTTACGCCGCTTGCAGCGTTCAGTTATCTCGTTTTTACACTGTTGTATACACCCTGTGTGGCAGCAGTGGCAACGATCAGGCGGGAGATGAATTCTGCGTGGAAGACGTTCGGAATCGTATGTATGCAGTGCGGCGTGGCTTGGATTGCGGCCTTTATATTTTATCAGGTAGGGAGTTTATGCTTGCATTTTCTGTAAGAAAGTAGTAACATTACAACATGAACATAGGAAAACGTTTTCTGCGTGGCGGACGGATATATGCCGGCGGAGAAGTNTATGGTGCAGAGGGGTACTGCAGCATTCGGGCAACGGAGGTATTTTATCTATGGATTTCAATGCGGTATATCACAGGGCGAACGATAATTATTGTTATCCTCTGGACGGGGAACAGTTGATCATCAATATTAAGACGGGATATGATGTGCGATATGTGAATATTATTCAGGGCGATCCCTTTAAGTCAGGTATTCTGGGCGGCGGGGAGAGCTGGAGCGGGGATGCGATCAATATTCCCTTTAAGAAGCGGCTTAAGAATCAGCTCTGGTGGACGACGACGATCAAACCGGAGTATAAAAGGCTGAAATATTATTTCGAGTTACAGACGGACAGTGAACGATGGTTTTATTTTGAGGACGGTTTCGTGTCGGAGGCACAGATGCAGTTGGAAGGGAGAAGCCGTCAGTGTTTTGTCTTTCCGTGGATGAATCCGGCGGATATTCCGGTGACNCCNGACTGGGTGAATGAGACCATTTGGTATCAGATATTTCCGGAAAGATTCTGTAACGGAGATCCGTCTATCAATCCTGAGGGTACGTTGCCTTGGCGTAATAAGGGTTCGGTTACCAATAAGGAGTTTTTCGGCGGAGATTTGCAGGGCATTATCAATAAGCTGAATTATATTCAGGGTTTAGGAGTGTCCGGATTGTACCTGACGCCGATCAATGAGGCGCCTACATCCCACAAATACGATACAACGGATTATACGAAGATCGATCCACATTTCGGATCGGAAGAGACGATGATTACGCTGGTGAGAGAAGCACACAANAGGGGTATCCGTATTATGCTTGACGGGGTGTTTAATCACAGTGGACAGGAATTTGCCCCTTGGTTGGATGTGAAAGAAAAAGGNCCACAGTCTGAGTATTGGGATTGGTTTATGATCAATGAGTGGCCCTTTAAGCAGGACGGTGGATGCGCTTATTCGAAGCAGTATTATACGTTTGCCTTTTTCGATTCGATGCCGAAACTGAATACAAATAATCCCAAGGTACGGGAGTATCTGATCGGCGTGTGTGAGAACTGGGTGAGAAATTACGATGTTGACGGTATCCGGCTGGATGTGGCCAATGAGATATCACATACGTTCTGTAAAGAATTGCGGTCGCATTTGAAGGCGATCAAACCGGATATTTATATTCTCGGTGAGATCTGGCACGATGCGATGCCGTGGCTACGGGGAGACGAGTTTGATGCGGTCATGAATTATCCGCTCGCAGAGAGTATTAAGGACTTCTGGATCGATAAGAGCCTGACGAATGAAGATTTTGAGTATACCATCAATCGCTGCTATACAGGATATATGCAGCAGACGAATGATGTGCTCTTTAATCTGTTGGATTCCCATGATACGAAGCGGCTGCGCAGCGATGTGAAAAATCTGGACGAATATTTTCAGCANCTTGCNGTGCTGTTTACTATGCCGGGATCACCGTGCATTTATTACGGTACGGAGATTGCCATGGAAGGCGGATATGATCCGGACTGCAGACGGTGTATGCCATGGGAGGAAATAGATGCGGGCGTATACGACGAGAGAATCCAGATAGTCAGAAGCCTGTTGCAGCTTCGTAGAGCAGAACCGCTTCTTCGCGACCGCAATTTCCATTTTCCGAACAGGATCAACCGGTCGAGAGTCATAGAGTTTAACAAGATGGGCTGGATGGATAATTACGTAGAAGTCATTATCAACTGTGAGGAGGAAGATATCGAGATCGAGAGAGAGGGGGAGATTCTTTTCTCCAGACATTATATCGATAAGACACTTCTGCGCAACGGCATATTGATACGCAGGATTCAAAAATAGAATCGAGGAATACGAAATGAAAAGTTATATGTTGGATCTGAATTCTATAGAAAGAGTGAAAGGATTTGTGAAGGCAATTGAGCCGTTTGAAGGGTATTTTGATTTGGTAAGCGGCAGATATGTGATCGATGCGAAATCCATTATGGGTATTTTTTCCATGGATCTGTCTAAGCAGGTGGAATTCAGAATTCTGGAAACAAACGATAAGATTCAGGAAGTGGAGGCGTCGATTGCACCTTATCTGGTGCAGTAGACCTCGGATTATATAGGATCGGGAAAAGATGACTGCCGGCATACGGGAAACCTATGCCGGCAGTTTTAAAGTAAATTGCCGTTTACAGTGCAGACAGTACCACGCAGCAGTGCAGAATTTACGGTGCAGAAATTATGGAAATTATCCGTCAAGTATTTGCTAACTGATTCATTTTGTGATAAGATATTCTAATGGATTAAAATGAAAGAAAGTATAGAGAGCAGCGTATGTTAGAGTTAAAAGGAATCAGTTTTTCTGCCGAGGATGAGAACAAAGAGGTAGAAATTCTAAATGATATNAATCTGAAAATAGACGATAGCTTTGTGGCAGTGACCGGGCCAAACGGCAGCGGAAAGTCCACTCTTGCCAAGATCATTGCAGGGATTCTGACACCTACGGAGGGAAAGATTCTGCTGGACGGTGAGGATATCACGGATCGGTCTATTACGGAACGTGCCAATATGGGTATTAGTTTCGCATTCCAGCAGCCGGTTCGCTTTAAAGGCATCACGGTCAAAGAACTGCTGTCCATAGCAGCAGGCAGGGCGGCTACGATGACGGAGATATGCGAAATGCTTTCGGAAGTAGGGCTGTGTGCGAGAGATTACGTCAATCGTGAGGTAAATGCGTCACTGTCCGGCGGCGAATTGAAGCGTATCGAGATTGCGATGATTATGGCACGCAGAACCAAGGTTTCCATTTTCGACGAACCGGAGGCCGGCATAGATCTGTGGAGTTTCCAGAATCTTATCCGTGTGTTTGAGAAAATGCATGAGGAAATCAAAGGTTCTATCCTGATTATTTCTCATCAGGAACGCATATTAAATATAGCAGACCAGATTATTTTGATGGCGAACGGCCGGATTCAGAAAGTGGGAAGCAAGGATGAAGTTATGCCGGAACTTCTCGGCTGCGGACAGCCGTGCAAGACGCTGACCGACAAGATGTAGACTGCAAGGATCTGCAACATGTAAGAAATGAAGAGACAGGGGTGATATCTACAGATGGATGCGATACAACAGAGTTTGCTGGAGCAGGTAGCAGGATTGCATGAGATACCTGCAGGTGCATACAATATTCGTGCAAACGGACAGATGGCCGGAAGAAATACAACAGCAAATATTGATATTATTACAAAAGAAGACAAATCCGGAATTGATATCCGCATCANACCGGACACGAAATCTGAGAGTGTGCACATCCCGGTGGTGCTTAGTCAGAGCGGACTTAAGGAGAGTGTGTATAATGACTTCTTTGTGGGAGAAAATGCAGACGTGACTATTATTGCCGGGTGCGGCATACACAATAGCGGTAATGCAGCTACGGAGCATTCCGGTATCCACAGATTCTTTGTTGAAAAAAATGCAAAGGTGCGATATGTGGAAAAGCATTATGGGTCCGGCGACGGCAATGGAGAGCGCATTATGAATCCGGCAACGGAGATTCATCTGGCNGAGGGAGCTTCTCTGGAGATGGAGACGGTGCAGATTAAGGGGATNGATTCCACGAAAAGGACGACGAAAGCTGAAGTGGCNGAGGGAGCCTCCCTTATTATCAAAGAGAAAATTATGACCCANGGCAGACAGTATGCGGAGACTGATTTTACGGTGGATATNAACGGGGATGACTCCAGTGTGAATCTGATTTCACGTTCAGTTGCGAAGGAGCATTCAAGGCAGCTTTTTAAGAGCAGGATCATAGGTAACGGTATGTGTCACGGACATAGTGAATGCGATGCAATCATTATGGACGAAGCGAGCGTCAGCGCTATTCCGGAGCTGACTGCCAATAATATAGAGGCGAATCTGATTCATGAGGCGGCGATCGGTAAAATCGCAGGTGAACAATTGATGAAACTTATGACTCTCGGGCTTACGGAGAAAGAAGCAGAGGAACAGATTGTAAACGGATTTTTGAAATGAGAAAAATATTACACTATGCATTAAACAGGGCCGTGATTACGGCTCTCATCGTAATATTTCANGTGGGATTTTTCGTGCTTGAGATATTCAAATGGGGTAATTATTATGTGGAGATAGCCTTTGCGCTTCGGCTGCTCAGCTTCGGCGCGGTGTTCTACATCATATGGCGTCAGAATAANCCTGCGGTGAAGCTGGCGTGGATTGTGCCGATTCTGATATTTCCGCTTTTCGGCGGAATCATGTATCTGGCTTTTGGACATGTTTTTTTGCCGAAGAAGCTGCGTGCAGGCATGGAGCGGACGGACATCCTNGTTAAGAAAAGCCTGCAGCAGGACGAGAACATCCTGAGAGAACTGGAAGAGAAAGATCAGAGTATTGCCAATCAGAGTAAGTATATGCTTAAGTATGGGAATACACCTGTATGGAATCATACGACAGCGGTATATTATTCGGAGGGAGTAGACTACTGGAAGCAACTATTGGAAGATCTGGATCAGGCGAAACATTTCATCTTCATCGAATTTTTTATTCTGTGCGAAGGCAGTATGTGGAATGCGGTACTGGAAGTACTGGAACGTAAAGTACAGGAAGGCGTGGAAGTTCGTCTGATTTATGACGACGTGGGAAGCGTATTTCTGCTGCCGAAGAAATACTATGAGACCATGGAAAAGAAAGGGATCAAGTGCGTTGCGTTCAATCGTCTGATTCCGTTTATGTCGCTGATTCTGAATAACAGAGATCACAGGAAGATTGTNGTGATTGACGGGAGAGTCGGCTATACCGGCGGTATTAATATGGCAGATGAGTATATCAATTATAGATGTCCTTACGGGGATCACTGGAAGGATGCGGGGATTCGCATTGAAGGGGAGGCAGTTTGGAATTTTACCGTGATGTTCCTTCAGATGTGGAATATGTCCCGTTACACCGAGGAGGATTACAGCAGATACCGGTATATTTTTGATGAAAANCCGAAGGCGGCAGGCTATGTGCAGCCTTATGTGGATACGCCGCTGGATGATGAAATCTTGGGGGAGAATGTCTATCTGAACCTGATCGGACATGCCAAGCGTTATATCTATATCTACACTCCTTATCTGATCACCGATAATGAGATGTATACATCCTTAAAACTGGCGGCAAAACGGGGCGTGGATGTGCGGATCGTAACGCCCGGCGTGCCGGATAAAAAGACGATCTACTGGCTGACACAGTCGAATTATCAGAATCTGATTGAGGCCGGAGTCGGAATTTATCAGTACACACCGGGATTCATACATTCCAAATGTGTACTTTGCGATGACGAGGTGGCAATAGTGGGGACGATCAATTTTGATTATCGAAGTTTCTATCACCATTTTGAATGCGGAGTATTTCTTTATCAGGCGGATGCAGTCATGGAACTCAAGAAAGATATGGAGCAGACCTTTGAGGTTTGTGAAGTAATTACAGCGGAGTGGTACAGAAAAAAGTTTATGAAGACCAATATAATCGGCCCAATTTTAAAACTATTTTCACCGCTTCTATAGCGATGAAGCAAGGGAGAAAGTGATAGTTATGTTACGTTTTATACAGGTTATTGTGTGTAATTTGCCGAGGATCTATATGATTCCCAAGATGGCGTATAAGGCAAAGCATGCGGAACGGTATTCGGAAGAGGAGTGTTATGCCTATGCGAAACTGGCGATCCGCCGGATGATGAGGGCAGGACATATAACGACGAAGAAATACGGAATGGAGAATCTTCCTGCAGAGGGCGGCTATATTATGTTTCCGAATCATCAGGGGAAATATGACGCGCTGGGAATTATGTATGCTCACGAGAAACCTTGTTCGGTGGTGATTGACGATGCCAAGTCGCATGGGATTCTGGTAAAACAGTTCATTGATCTGGTACACGGCAAGCGGATGGTGAAGGAAGACCTGAAACAGTCCATAAAGATCATCAAAGAATTGGCTGAGGATACGAAGAACGGGCGNAGGTTTATTATTTTCCCGGAAGGGGGATATTACAGGAATCATAATACGGTTGGGGCATTCAAGCCGGGCAGTTTTAAGAGTGCAGTGAAAGCCAAGGTGCCCATTGTGCCAGTAGCGCTAATCGATTCCTATAAGGCATTTGAGGAATGGTCGCTTAGACCGGTGGAGACACAGGTGCATTTTCTTAAGTCGATATCCTATGAAGAATATAAGGATATGACGACGGTGCAAATCGCNNATCTGGTGCGCGACCGGATTGTTAATGCCATAAACAAAGTACTGAGCCCCGCATAGAAACTCAGTACTTGATGATCTTTCTTTTATATTCGCAAGGTAAGTCCGGGCATGCGGCAAATTTATGCTGCACCAGGCTGTTGTAGATATGGCTNGCGTAGATGTCCGTGTGGAGCATGCGGCTGCCGTTTTCGGACAACAGACTGTCGGCATCGGCGAGCTTGGATAATAAAGGTATGNTGCCATGTTCTTTGATGGCNCCAAGAAGCGGTTCGGCACTTTCGCGGAAACCGAGNATACGTGCATAATATATGTAATCTTCGGACTGGTAATGTGTCAGATCGGTTTTTTCAATCCGAAGAAGGATATGCATTAGGCTGCGGGCGATACGTGTGTAGGTACGATTTTTGGTTTTCAACTGTTCACAGAAATCGGTGAAACGCCGATATGTGGGCAGTTTTTTAATAATACGATCAGAGAGATCGCCGTCAATATCGGCATANTTCGTGTATCCCTCAGATTGTTCGGAAAGCAGTTGATAGTGCAGCGGAAGTGATATGTCATCGGTGAGAATTGGACATGTTCTGCCGTACTGTGATTCCAGAAGCTCATAGCTGCTTCGGGGCATGAGCGCTCTTACTTCCGCCGGACTGTCGGAGAAAGCAACGGATTCCCGGATTGCCAGGGCGGAACAGAAGGAGTTGTCCAGGCTGGCATCGTGGTAGGCGGAGCCTGCACGCGGAATGGTACAGGGTTTGATAGAACTGCCGCGTTTTGCAAGCGCTTTACAATATTCAATGGCAAGTATATTGTTGGGCTGCATCAGCACGTTCATATGACCGTTCAGATGAGGCGCAGAGGCCTGCAGAGCGGCATTTCTTGCGCTTGGGTAGGCAAGTCCGCGGCGGAGCTGTCTGTCCAGAACTTTTTTGAAGGTGTNATCTTCGCCGGATAGTTTTGCGGCAAATTCGGATAGCAATGTAATGTCGCCGCATTCACTGCCGAAACAGAGATTGTCTGTGACCCCCAGCCTGTCTAACAGGGCAATGGCTCCGGACGCAAAATATTCTGCACTGCCGAGCGCATAGCAGACAGGCAGTTCCAGTACCAGATCGGCACCGTTTGCAAGCGCTGCCTGCGTGCGGGTGTATTTGTCCATAAAAGCTGGGGCACCCCGCTGCACGAAGTTGCCGCTCATAACAACGATGCAATAATCTGCGCCGGTCATTCTCTTTGCCGCCGCGAGCTGATGGGCGTGTCCGTTGTGAAACGGATTATATTCTGAGATAATACCTACTGTTTTCATATGTTATCCTCCGCTAAGACAAGTCTATCACAAAAAGTGTATTTTGTATTTATTTTTATTTGAAATTCATAACATAAAATTTACCCGAAAAAAATATGTACAAAAAGGAGAATGTGTCTTGTATACAATCGTTTCATTCGGTATAATTTTGCATATAAGATATACTTACGGAATAAAAACAGGAGGGAGACCAACATGTCATACATTGATCTGATGAAGGAAAAGGCAAGGAGCGATAAGAAGACGATTGTGCTGCCGGAGACGAATGATAAGAGGACATTGATTGCTGCCGCGCATATTCTGAAAGAGAATATTGCTGATATTATCATGGTCGGCAATGAAGAGAAGATCATGGATGGTGCCGGGTGGCTGGAAGTAGAGCTGGACGGTGTCACGATTATCGATCCGGAGAAGACGGAAAAACTTGAGCAGTATACGGAGTTGTTATATGAGATAAGAAAAAACAAAGGAATGACGCCGGAGAAAGCGAAGGAGACGCTTCTGAAGGATTACCTGACATTNGGTGTTATGATGGTTAAGGCTAATGATGCCGACGGTATGGTGGCGGGAGCCTGCCATGCAACGGCCGACACATTAAGACCCGCCCTACAGATTTTAAAGACTGCGCCGGGCGTGAAGCTGGTATCAGGGTTCTTCATTCTGGATGTTCCGGATTGCGAATTCGGAGAAAACGGCACATTCCTGTTCGCGGACTGCGGATTGAATCAGGATCCCACAGCGGAGGAACTGGCGGCGATAGCAGATACCTCGGCTAAGAGTTTCAAAAGTTTGGTGGGTGCCAAACCTATCATAGCTATGTTGTCCCACTCTACAAAGGGAAGTGCGAAGCATCCGCTGGTTGATAAGATGGTCGAAGCCACCAGAATTGCACGGGAACAGTATCCTCATTTGTGCATAGACGGAGAGTTACAGTCGGATGCGGCATTAGTGCCTCAGGTGGCAAAATCCAAGGCGCCGGGCAGCGAGGTGGCCGGCAAGGCGAACGTATTGATTTTCCCGAATCTGGACTGCGGTAATATCGGCTATAAGCTGGTTCAAAGACTCGGTAAGGCGGAAGCTTACGGTCCGATGCTGCAAGGCATTTCCAAGCCCGTCAACGATTTGTCCCGCGGCTGCTCCTGGCAGGATATCGTAGGCGTAGTAGCCCTGACTGCAGTGCAGGCCCAGTTAGCGTGATGANATACAGGCAGCTTGCCAATGTGCAGGCTGCCTGTATATATTTCATCTTACCCCGTCAAAATTACATCTTACNACATTTTATATTTTCCGAATTATCAAATACCGTTACTATAGCTGCAGCAGNGCAGTAAATACAGGAAGGGAGCAGTTATGGAGACGGTAGTCAAGGTATCAAATCTCAAAAAATATTTCAAAGAAGTAAAAGCGGTAGACGATATCAGTTTTCAGATTCAGAAAGGAGAGTTGTTCGGATTTCTCGGAGTGAACGGAGCGGGCAAGTCTACGACAATCAATATGTTGTGTACACTNTTTCCGCCGACTGAGGGACAAGTGGAGATCTGCGGATATCGGCTGGGAAAGAAAAATGAAGAAATCCGCAGATCGATCGGCGTGGTCTGCCAGAATAACAGCATGGATAATCGCCTGAGTGTCAGAGAAAACTTGNCGATACGGGGAAAACTCTATGAGAGAGACAACGTGAAACTCAGAAAGAGAATGGATGAAGTCTGTGAGATCATGAGTCTTAATGATATTGTCGGCAGACGATATGCTAAGTTGTCAGGCGGACAGAAGAGACGCTGTGAGATTGCGGCAGCGCTTCTCCATACGCCGGAAGTACTTTTTCTGGATGAACCTACAACGGGACTTGACCCGGCAACACGAAAGTTCGTGTGGGAGAGTGTGGAAAAATTGCGGCAGGAGATGCACATGACGGTTTTTCTGACAACACATTATATGGAGGAGGCTGCGCGCGCCACAAACATTGCCGTTATGGATGCGGGANATCTGAAAGAACAGGGAACGCCCTTTGATTTAAAAGAGCGATACGCGAAGGATAAACTGCGAATGGTGNCGAAAGCAGGCAAAGAGCAGGAGTTAATGCGGATCTTGGAGCAGAGGGAGTTAAGTTATCAGGTGAAAGANGCCTATATCANNCTGACAATGGATAACAGTATGCAGTCACTACCCATTTTGGAGCAATGCCGGGATGTACTGGACGGCTTCGAGATGGTACAGGGAACGATGGACGATGTATTCTTAAACGTGACTGGCAGGATGCCGGAAAATTAATTTTCGTATAGAGAAAGGGGTAGTTTTTTATGAAAGAAGTATTTGTTTTGGTCAAAAGGAATATNCTGATTTTCATGAGAGATANGGCATCNGTCTTTTTNTCNNTGTTATCNATGCTGATCGTATTGATGTTGATGGCGGTGTTTCTGGGNAACATGAATNCGGANGAGACAGTGGAGCTGTTGGAACAGTACGGNGGTATACGNGATACCGTNCTTGACAGGGAANATGCCAGAGGACTGGTNGGNATGTGGACNCTGGCGGGCGTGCTCTTGGTCAACTGTGTCACAGTGCCGATGACTGTNATGGGNAATATGGTGACTGACGAAGCGGAAGGCAGGCTTGCGACATTCTATATTGCGCCGGTAAAGCGCAGTAAGATCGCACTCGGATATATACTGGCTTCATGGGTGATCGGTATGCTGTTTTGTCTTTTGACATTTGCGCTGNGGGAAGGATATTTGGTGGCATGCGGCAACGCGGCGCTTGGAGTATCGGATCTGATTACGATGGCGGGAATGATATTGATCAATACGTTTCTGTATTCGGCCATAGCCTATCTTCTGGCACTTTTCATCCACAGCTCGGGAGCTTGGAGCGGTATGCTTACAGTGATCGGTACGCTGGTGGGATTTGTGGGAGCGATCTATCTTCCCGTTGGTATGCTGCCGGAGAAGATTGTGTCGGCATTGAAAATGTTTCCGGTACTGCATGGAGCGTCCATGATGCGCAGTGTATGTACGAGGGACTCACTGGCGGAAACATTTTACGGGCTGCCGAAGGAATTGTCGGAAGGATATCAGGAGAGTATGGGGATTACGCTTTGGGCAGATGATAAAGCGATTTCTGTTTTCACTTCGGTGGTATTTGTGATAGGATTAAGTGNAGCAGTTACTTTGGCGGCGTTTGTTGTGAGCAGATACCGTGCCGGACGGGACAGATAACAGATAAATATAGATACCTGTGCCGGAATGTACAGGTACAGTGGGAATGGGACTAAACTATGAAAATAACGATACAGGATATTGCACTGGGCGAAGAGGAAGAAATCATCATCCGATGCAGGGAGTTGGACGAGACGACTCTCAGGATCGTGAATGAGCTGAAAATCGGACGGGGTAAATTTACGGTCACACAGAATGATCGAATCAGACAGGTCGGCGCGGAAGAAATCTACTATNTAGAGGCGGTGGATAACAGGGTATGGCTTTATCTGCAGAAGGAAGTGTTTGAGACGAAGAAGAAGCTCTATGAGATCGAGGAGGAATATGCAAATACTGACTTTTTCAGGGCGTCTAAATCCGTTATTCTGAATTTGTCCAAGGTAAAACATTTTGCGCCGGAATTTGGAGGGCGGTTTGAAGCAACCATGATGAANGGGGAGAAAGTGTTGATTTCTAGGGCATATGTGCCACTGCTTAAGAAGAGACTCGGTATGTAAGGAGGAACGAAGAGAATGCAATATATGATTATGCGAAAAATAAAAGAAATCTTTCTGACCTTCTGTATGATTACTACGGGCATTGTATTTGCGGCGTTGGTTTATATTAAGGTGTACTATGCGATGAATGATGTCGGTGCGGATATTTTATGGCAGATATTATTGANCTCCTTACTGTGTAGTCTGGGGAATCTGATCCACCCGGTGCATGAAGTTGGAAAGAGAAGATTCCGGGTGAATCTGCTGCTGCACTATCTGTATATCAATGTTGTCGTATTGGGTGCCGGAAGCCGTTTCGAATGGTTTGATTTAGGAGTTCCGATTATGGTTGCGGGGATGATGGCTCTTATTTTAGTCATTTTTGTAGCTATTTCGGCGGTTATATGGACAATGGAGATACGGGAATCAAGGCGCCTCAATGAGAAGCTTCTGGAATACCAGAGTAGAAAACCGCAAACTGAGACAGCAAAAGCAGGCGTAACGGGAATAGAGGAAGAGCCGGAGAGGAAGAGCCGGAGAAAATTTTATAGTTGACAAACCATATCCTCATGGGTATAATTGTTTGAGTGTGGATAGGAGTCAACTATGTTCGTGAACTTAACTGATGTGTTTACAAATGAAGGCAAGCAGGTCACGATGCAGGTGGAANCGGAAGCAGAGCAGATCTCAATGGGTTGTGAAGCGTTTCCGGTCAGGGNCAGAACCCCGGTCAATCTGNCTTTTACCAATATCGGTAAGGGGAAGGTCAGGATCGTCGGCGNTACCGAAATGACATTTGCCATGCGGTGTGACAGATGTTTAAAACCTGTAGAGCANACGCTTACGCTTCNATTTGACAGAGAGGTGTTCGCGCCGGACATGATAGAGTCTATACCGGACGGAGCGCAGGAGCAGGNATTTATGGACGGCTTTGTGCTTGATGTAGAGGACTTACTACACAATGAAATCGTAATTAACTGGCCTATGAAGGTTTTGTGTAAGCCTGACTGCAAAGGAATCTGCCGTCAGTGCGGTCAAGACCTGAATACGGGAACATGTGACTGTGATACCTTTGTTCCTGATCCAAGGATGGCGGTAATAAAAGATATCTTTAACGGGAATAAGGAGGTGTGACGATGTCTATTTGTCCTAAGAACAAATCTTCTAAAGGTAGAAGAGATAAGAGAAGAGCGAACTGGAAGATGTCTGCTCCTACATTGGTAAAATGTAGCAAATGCGGTGCTTTGATGGTACCTCACAGAGTATGTAAGAAATGCGGAACATACAACAAGAAAGAAATTATCGCAGTTGATTAATCGGTAAATATGAAATTTTATAATCGTACTTGCAGTTCTAAAGTGCTCTTAACATTGGCAGTAGTGCATGGTGTTAGGGCACTTTTTTGTTTTCAAAGTATAGGCGTTTTTAAACTTGATTTTTATGGGCATATTTAGTATATTAATATATTAGTATGCGATGTCTTTACGCACGTCGGTGCATGGTGTGGTTCATGCAGGTAATATGCGTGCTATATATTCCTTAGGCAGAGAGAAAGGCACAGTTATCAATATGAGCGAATTAGTAAAAGTAGCGGTAGACGGTATGGGCGGCGACAATGCCCCGGTGGAGATCGTCAAGGGTGCAGTGGAAGCTATTAACGAGAGCAATAAGGTCAAAGTCTATCTGACAGGTCCTAAGGACGTGCTGGAGAAAGAATTGGCGGGCTATACATATCAGAAGGAGCAGTTAGAGATCGTTCCGGCGACGGAGGTCATAGAAACGGCGGAGCCGCCTGTTATGGCGATCCGTAAGAAGAAAGATTCCTCTCTCGTCAAGGCATTGAATCTAGTGAAGGACGGCACCTGTGATGCATTTGTATCTGCGGGAAGTACAGGCGCTACTCTGGTAGGCGGACAGGTTATCGTGGGTCGCATCAAGGGCGTGGAAAGACCGCCTCTTGCACCGCTTATTCCTACGGCGACGGGCTGCTCTCTGCTGATTGACTGCGGAGCCAATGTGGATGCCAGACCGTCTCATCTGGTGCAGTTTGCCAAGATGGGTTCCGTATATATGGAGCATGTTATGGGAGTGAAGAATCCGAAGGTCGGTATTGTCAATATCGGTGCGGAGGAAGAGAAAGGCAATGCGCTTGTCAAGGAAACATTTCCGCTTCTGAAGAATTGTCCAGACATTAATTTTATCGGCAGCGTGGAGGCAAGAGATATTCCGGCCGGAGCTGCGGATGTGGTCGTATGCGAGGCTTTTACAGGCAATGTGATTCTCAAGACTTACGAGGGCGTCGGTGCAACACTTATTGAGAAAGTCAAAGCAGGTATGATGACCAGCTTAAGAAGCAAGATCGGTGCGCTTCTCGTGAAACCGGCGCTGAAGCAGACATTGAAAGCCTTCGATTTGGAACAGTACGGCGGAGCGCCGTTGTTAGGACTCAAAGGACTGGTAGTTAAGACTCACGGAAGTTCCAAATCCATAGAGATTAAGAATTCGATTCTACAGTGTATCACCTTTAAGGAACAGAAGATTAACGAGAAGATCAGGGAGATGATTCTGACGGAGGAAGCGGTGTCCGAAGAGGATAAGTAGACGAGAGAGAAGAGGAGGCGGCTGCCGATATGGAGTTTGATAAGCTGAGAGAAGTAATAGCGGATGTGTTAAATGTAGATCCCAATGAGATCACAGCAGAGACTACTTTTACCGAGGATTTAGGGGCGGATTCTTTAGATGTATTTCAGATCATTATGGGGATCGAGGAAGCCTTTGAGATAGAGATTCCTGCCGATAAGGTAGAGCAGATCGCAACGGTGGGAGAAGCGGTTGATTTGATTCGTAATTCTATGTCATAAAGAAATCGAGGAAGCCCTTTCCGTTAAGAAGGGGCTTTTCCATGTCCATATGTAGAGCGGCTGCAGTTTGTTTATGTGCATATTTGGGCAATTAATGCCGGTTTGGGCGAAACAGTAACGCGGAGGGTTCCTATGTCAGAAGACAGATTAAAAGAGTTGGAACAGAAGATAGAATATTGTTTTCACAATAAGCAGTTGTTAAAGCAGGCGGTTACGCACAGTTCTTACTCCAATGAGCAGAAGATCAATAAATACGGAAACTATGAGCGGCTGGAATTCTTAGGGGATGCGGTGCTTGAACTGGTCAGCAGTAATTATATCTATCATGAGAATCCCGATATGACGGAAGGACAGATGACCAAGCGTCGTGCTTCGCTTGTCTGTGAGCCGGCGCTTTCATTTTGTGCCAGACAGATCGGATTGGAAAAGTATATTCTTCTCGGTAAAGGAGAGGAAGCGACCGGCGGCAGGGGAAGAGATTCTATTATATCGGATGTCATGGAGGCTGTGATCGGAGCCGTCTATTTAGACAGCGGTATGGCGGAAGCGGAAGCTTATATTCATCGATTTATCCTCTCNGATCTGGAACATAAACAGTTATTCTACGATGCCAAGACGATTCTTCAGGAGGAAGTGCAGAAGGAGAATAGAGGAACGCTGCACTATGAACTGGTACGTGAGGAAGGTCCGGAGCATGATAAGACTTTTGTGGTGGAAGCGATGGTGGGAGATGTGAAAGTCGGTTCCGGAACGGGCCATTCCAAGAAAGCGGCGGAACAGAAGGCGGCTTATGAGGCACTGCTTGCTTCGGATATCGACAGAGTACAGAATAGATGAGGGTAGTATATGTATTTAAAGAGTATAGAGGTTCACGGATTTAAGTCCTTTGCCAATAAGATCAATTTCAANTTCCATAACGGTATCACCGGNATTGTAGGNCCTAACGGTTCCGGTAAGAGTAATGTGGCGGATGCCGTCAGATGGGTGCTTGGTGAGCAGCGGATCAANCAGCTTCGTGGAGCCAGCATGCAGGACGTTATCTTTTCGGGTACGGAACTGCGTAAACCGTTGGGATATGCCTACGTAGCGATTACGTTGGACAATTCGGATCATCAGCTTGCGATCGATTATGACGAGGTGACTGTCTCAAGAAGACTGTACCGCTCCGGCGAGAGTGAGTACATGATCAACGGTGCGGTGTGCCGTCTGAAGGATGTCAGTGAACTGTTCTACGATACGGGTATCGGTAAAGAGGGATATTCCATTATCGGTCAGGGACAGATCGATAAGATCTTAAGCGGTAAGCCGGAGGAACGCAGGGAACTCTTTGATGAAGCGGCGGGTATCGTGAAGTTTAAGCGGCGCAAATATGCGGCACAGAAGAAGCTGGAGGCCGAAAAACAGAATCTTGTTCGTGTCAACGATATTCTTGCGGAGTTGGAGAATCAGATCGGTCCTTTAGAGCGGCAGTCCGAGAAGGCAAAAGTATATTTAAAGAAAAAAGAAGAATTAAAGACACTGGATGTAAATGTGTTCCTCTTAGAAAATGTGCGCGTCAGGCAGCAGCTTACCGAGGTGGATGGTAAGTTACGGATCGCAAACGGTGACTTGGAGGAAACAAGTGATAAATATGCACATATCAAGGAGGAATACGAGCAGATAGAGGGACAGATCGAGGCGTTAGATCAGGCCATTGAGACGGCGCGTTCCACTCTGACGGATACGGGGGTCATGCGTTCTAAGCTGGAAGGCGAGATCAATGTCCTGAAAGAGCAGATTCATTCTGCGGAAGGAAACGAGGAACATCTGCAGAGCCGTATCAGCAGTATTCAGGAGCAGATCAACGAGCGTATTGCGGAAAAGGACAAAATCCTGACAGATAAAGGGGAGATCGACGGAAAGCTGGAGCAGTTGGAGGCGGCAAGGACAGAGGCAAGACAATTGCTGGAAGCAACCCAGGGAAGGATCGAGGAACTCAACAACAATATCGAAAGCGGTAAGAATACAATTATCGATGCGCTGAACAATCGTGCTACGATCAAATCCAAGCTGGGACGTTATGATACCATGTTGGAACAGATCAACATCCGTAAAGCGGAATTGAATTCCAGGCTCCTGCGCGCCAAGTCTGATGAGGCTGCCCAGACTGAGAATATCAAGAAACTGGAAGAGGAATTTGAAGCTGTCAACGTGGTGATCCGTGAATTAAATGACAGACAGGAGAGTATGGAAGAGCAGCTTGCGGGGATCAGGGAAGAACTGGCAGGCAGAGACCAGAAATTGCGCGATACACAGGTATTGTACCATCAGGAAAAATCCAAGCTGGAAGCACTGGCCAACTTAACGGAGCGTTATGAAGGTTATGGCGGCAGTGTCAAGGCTGTTATGGAACAAAAGGGTCAGGAAAAGGGAATCATCGGCGTCGTGGCGGATATCATTCAGGCCGATGCCAAGTATGAAACGGCGATCGAGACAGCGCTGGGCGGTAATATCCAGAATGTTGTCACGGAGGATGAAGAGACGGCGAAACGCATGATTGGCTATCTGAAGAGGACGAAGGCGGGACGTGCCACTTTCCTGCCGCTCACCAGTATCACACATCCGCAGGAATTTAAGAATCCCGAGGCATTGAAGGAAGAAGGTGTCATCGGCATGGCGGACGAACTGGTGAAGATTGATAAGAAATACAGGAACGTGGCCAAGGCAATGCTGGGGCGCATCGTAGTCATAGACAATGTAGATCATGCCGTGAAGATTGCCAGAAAGTTTGATTATGGCATCCGTATGGTCACGCTGGAGGGAGAGCTTCTCGTGCCCGGCGGAGCCATCAGCGGTGGAGCATATAAGAATAATTCCAATCTTCTGGGTAGACGCCGCGAGATGGAAGAACTTGAGAAGAAAGTGAAACAATATGTGATCGATGTCGATAAGCTTTTAAATGACATCGAGGAGACGAAAAGAAGGCGTAATAAGCTGCGTCTGGAATTAGAAGATGTCAAAGGACAGCTGCAGCGTAAATTCATTGAGCAGAACACTGCCAGAATGAATGTGATGCAGGCGAGGGATAAGAAGAGCGAGACGGAGGAAGGTTTCGGCGAGTTAAAGACAGAAGAGCAGGATATAGAGCTTCAGATCAAGGAAATTCAGGTCGGCAAGGATGAAATCGCCAGAGAACTGGAAGATTCCGAGACACTGGAAAAGAATGTGGAGGTGCAGATCACAGAGTTCCAGAAGGATCTGGAAGAGAAACGGACGGAAGAATCCGAACAGGCGGCCAAAGTGGCCGAGTGGGATGTAGAAGTCGAAAAGATGCGCCAGAGCGAAGGTTTCCAGCGCCAGAATCTGGAACGTGTGGAGGGCGAGATCGCAAGACATACCTCGGAGCTTAAGGAAGTGCAGGAAGGCTTACATCTGGGTAAAGAGGAAGTAGAGCGCAAGAAGGCGAGTATTCTGGAGATTGAGAAGACGATCGCTTCCTCCTATACCGCCCAGACGGATGCAGAGCAGAAATTGAAAGAAGATATTGCAGCAAAAGAAGAGCTTTCTGCAAAACAGAAAAACTTTTTTACATCCAGAGAGGAACTGTCGGAGCGTATGACCGCGCTGGATAAGGAAGTCTATCGTCTGAACAGTCAGAAAGAGCGTATGGAGGAGTCTATCGAATCCCAGATCAACTATATGTGGGATGAGTACGAGATCACCCTTTCGGATGCGGAATCTTTAAAGGATGAGACAATGAATGATCTTCCTTCTATGAAAAAAGAGATCACAACGTTAAAGGATGCGATCCGCAAACTGGGCGATGTCAACGTCAACGCCATTGAGGATTATAAGAATCTGATGGAGCGTTATACTTTCTTAAAGACGCAGCATGACGATCTGGTGGAAGCGGAGAAGACGCTGATCGGCATCATAGAAGAATTAGACACTTCCATGCGGAAGCAGTTTAACGAGAAGTTTGCCGAGATCAACCGAGAATTCGACAAGGTATTCAAGGAATTGTTTGGCGGCGGTAAGGGCACACTGGAGCTGATAGAGGATGAGGATGTGCTGGAAGCGGGCATTCGTATTATCGCACAGCCGCCGGGGAAGAAGCTGGTTAATATGATGCAGATGTCCGGCGGTGAGAAATCTCTGACGGCAATCTGCCTGCTCTTTGCGATCCAGAATCTGAAGCCGTCACCTTTCTGTCTGTTGGACGAGATCGAGGCGGCTCTGGATGAGAGTAATGTAGGAAGGTTTGCCAAGTATCTGCATAAACTGACTAAGAATACGCAGTTTATTGTGATTACCCACAGACGAGGCACGATGGAGAAGGCGGATCGCCTCTACGGCATCACGATGCAGGAGAAAGGCGTGTCTACGCTTGTGAGCGTTAATTTAATTGATAAGGAATTGGATGACTGATGAGTGAAGAGAAGAAAGGTTTTTTTGGCAGATTAAAAGAAGGTCTGACTAAGACAAGGAATAATATCGTACACGGAATTGATTCGGTGTTCGGCGGATTTTCCAATATTGACGAGGATTTCTATGAAGAACTGGAGGAAATCCTGATCATGGGCGATATCGGTGTGAAAGCAACCGGTGAGATTCTTGACAAGCTGCGGGATCAGGTCAGGGAGAATCATATTAAGGAACCTGCGGACTGTAAAAAGTTCCTGATCCAAAACATTAAAGAACAAATGCAGGTCGGGGAGACGGCGTATGATTTTGAGAAAGAACAGTCGGTAGTGTTAGTGATCGGTGTCAACGGTGTGGGGAAGACCACTACCGTAGGAAAACTGGCCGGTAAGCTCAAAGCGCAAGGAAGAAAAGTGCTTCTGGCGGCGGCGGATACTTTTCGCGCGGCGGCGGGAGAGCAGCTTAATGAGTGGGCGAACCGTGCGGGAGTGGATGTGATCGGCGGCAATGAAGGCTCCGATCCGGCCAGTGTGATTTATGACGCGGTAAATGCCGCGAAAGCGCGGAATGTGGATGTACTCCTGTGTGATACGGCAGGGAGACTTCATAACAAGAAGAATCTCATGGAAGAGTTAAAGAAGATCAACCGTATCATTGACCGGGAATTTCCCAATGCCCACAGGGAGAATCTGGTAGTGTTGGACGGCACCACCGGACAGAACGCCCTGCAGCAGGCGAGAGAGTTTTGTGAAGTGGCGGATCTGACGGGTATCATCCTGACCAAGATGGATGGTACGGCCAAGGGCGGTATTGCGGTTGCGATTCAGTCGGAGCTGCAGATTCCGGTTAAATATATCGGTGTAGGCGAGACGATAGACGATCTGCAGAAGTTCGACGCGGATCAGTTCGTGGACGCGCTTTTTGATGTGCCGGAGGAACCAGACACGGGAAATGTCTAAAAACGATATTTTGTGCATAGATATAATATTCTGTAAAGCGGGTAGAGTAGGCGTCAAATGAGAAAGGAGCAGGTGATAGGGTCATGAAAGAACTGTCTTTAGATAAGTTTGAGGAGGCATATGAAGTTGTAAAAGAGGTCGCTTCGGAGACGAAACTGATCTACAGCGATTATTTCAGCGCACAGACGAATAATAAAGTTTATTTGAAGCCGGAGAATATGCAGTTGACAGGTGCGTATAAGCTGCGCGGTGCTTACTATAAGATCAGCACGTTATCAGAGGAAGAGCGGGAGAAGGGATTGATTACGGCTTCCGCCGGCAATCATGCGCAGGGTGTTGCGTACGCCGCAAAGTGCTATGGGGTTAAAGCCGTGATTGTGATGCCGACGACCACACCACTGATCAAGGTGAACCGCACGAAAGGGTATGGTGCGGAAGTAATTCTGCAGGGCGATGTATATGACGAGGCATGCGCATATGCATATAAGCTGGCGGAAGAGAAGGGATATACATTCGTACATCCTTTCGACGATCTGGATGTGGCGACCGGGCAGGGGACCATTGCCATGGAAATCATCAAGGAACAGCCTCTCGTAGATTATATTCTGGTACCGATCGGCGGCGGCGGGCTTGCCACCGGCGTGTCCGCATTGGCGAAGCTGTTGAATCCTAAGATTAAGGTGATCGGTGTGGAGCCGGCGGGTGCTAACTGTATGCAGGAGTCTATCCGTGCGGGCAAGGTGCAGACACTTGACCGGGTGAGCACGATTGCGGATGGTACGGCCGTGAAGACACCCGGCACCAATATTTTTCCGTATGTAAGCAAGAATCTGGATGGCATCATCACGGTAGAGGATGAAGAGCTGGTGGTGGCTTTCCTTGATATGGTGGAGAACCACAAGATGATTGTGGAGAATTCCGGACTGCTTACGGTGGCGGCACTGAAACATCTGGATGTGAAGAATAAGAAGATCGTGTCGATCTTAAGCGGCGGAAACATGGATGTGATTACGATGTCTTCGGTAGTTCAGCAGGGTCTGGTGCTGCGTGACAGAATCTTTACGGTATCCGTTCTTCTGCCGGATAAACCGGGCGAACTGTCCAGGGTCTCTGATGTCATTGCGAAACAGAGCGGCAATGTAATCAAGTTAGAGCACAACCAGTTCGTGTCCATCAACCGTAACGCGGCAGTGGAGCTTCGGATCACGCTGGAGGCGTATGGCACGGAGCATAAGAATCAGATCATCGAGGCACTGAATCAGAACGGTTATCAGCCGAAGGTAGTGCGGGTGGGTATCTAGTACGTATTCCCGTTTCAAAGCGATTTGTCAGGACATGTGATAAATAATGGATTTGTACGGCTGCAAGAGTCAGACTACTGAATAGTCTGGCTTTTGTGATATTATGCGATGGGAGCGTATCGTTGCGGCGGCCAGCTGTCATGATTTTGCAGAAAAAAGGTTATGCTATTGGGAGAAGATATGCGGCTGCAAATTCGCGGGTTGTGAGAAAGGCATGGGTATTAGTATGAAGAGAAAAAAAGCAGAAAAAAAGAAGAAAAATAAATTTTTTTTCAAAAAAAGCAAGACAGATTGGCTAAAGAAATATATTATTATAACAGTGGCGGCGTTTGTCTATGCGGCGGGGATCAGTCTGTTTATTGATCCGAATAATATGGCGCCGGGAGGATTGACCGGTATCGCGATCATCTTAAGCAGACTGATACCGCTTGGAACGGGTACATGGATTCTGGTTCTGAATATACCGATTTTTATTTTTGCCATATGGAAGTTCGGAATGGGCCTGACGGTTCCGACGATTTATGCCACAGCGCTTATTTCCATATTTACCAATATTTTAGCGCCGCTTCAGGCGGCGACCTATGATAGACTGTTAGCAGCGATTGCAGGGGGGATTCTGTCCGCGGTGGCTATCGGCGTAATCTTTCAGGCGGGTGCGACCACGGGCGGTATGGATATCATTGTGAAAGCGCTGCGGCTGAAACTGCCTCATTTAAAGACGGGCAATATATTTTTTATTGCGGATGCTGTGGTGGTGACGCTTTCAGGGATCGTATTCCGTGATGTCGATGCCGCGCTGTATGCGGCAATCGCAGTGGGATGTTCTTCGATTACGATGGACGTGGTGCTCTATGGACGGGATGAGGCGAAACTTCTATACATTATAAGCGATAAGCCCAATCAGATCACACAGCGTATTTTGGCGGAGCTGGATATCGGCATGACGCACATCAGCGGAAGAGGTGCCTACAGCGGAAATGAGAAGCAGGTTATTATGTGTGCCATGAAGAAGACTGTATTTCCGCGTGTAGAGAGCATTGTAAGGGACGAAGATCCGGATTCTTTCATGATCGTTACCAGCGCTTCGGAGATTTTCGGGGAAGGCTATAAGAGCTACTTCAGCGAACGGATATAGTCACGCTATGCAATATACACGATGAGGATAAATGACAAGACATAGATAGAAGGAGATCATATGCGGGAAAATAATTTATATGGTAAGAAACATAAGAAGAAACGCAAGAGAAGTGAGAACGGATTGCTGATCGGATCGATTATATTATGTCTTGTGACATTGTCGGCAATCACTATCAGCCTTATGATGGTGTTTAAGTGTCGTTCCGTACAGATGGAAAATACGGCGGTCATGAATGAGTTGGAAGCGATTCGNATGGATGAGACTGTTACTTACACGCAGGGCGAGGTGGATGCCATGATTGCCAAGGCGGTGGAGGATACGGCCGACAGTACGAGCGAAGAGGTCAGAACGGAATTTCTGGATAAATTAAAAGAGCTCATGCTTACCGGAGACGGTACCACGGCAATGCTGAGGTATTTCTATCCGGAAGAAATTGTGGTAGCGGATGCAGGGGAGTATTATTTCTTCCCGATTCTGGAAGAACTTGCCCATCATACATATGATCTGAATGGTTTTACAATCGGTGAAGATCAGATTATGGACTATTATGAGAATGGTGAGAAGATATCCCACAAAGGTATCGATGTGTCCAAATATCAGGGCAAGATCAATTGGGAAAAGGTAGCGGAGGATGACGTAGAATATGCCTTTATACGGCTTGGTATCAGGGGCTATTCGGAGGGTGCGATCGCTAAGGACGATAATTTTGAAAATAATATAAAAGGTGCACGTAAAAACGATATCGATGTGGGCGTATATTTCTTTACGCAGGCAACNAGTGTGGAAGAGGCAGAGGAGGAAGCGCAGTATGTGCTGGATACGATAGAGGGTTACAACGTGGCTTACCCGGTAGTAATTGATGTGGAGGCAGTAAGCAATGCAAATGCCAGAA
This sequence comes from Lachnospiraceae bacterium, assembly GCA_014804655.1. GTDB lineage: Bacteria > Bacillota > Clostridia > Lachnospirales > Lachnospiraceae > UBA3282. The sequence continues at coordinate 50,887 of JAAUZK010000024.1, forward strand.
CCAAAGAACTGACAAAAGAGGAACGGACTCAGTATTGTATCACTTTCTGTGAGATGATTAAGAATGCCGGATACACGCCGATGATCTACGGGAATCTGAAGACTTTTATGCTGTTGCTTGACTTGGAACAACTGGAGGATTATGACAAATGGTTTGCCTTCTATGATGAGCAGCTTTATTATCCATATGATTTCAAGGTGTGGCAGTATACGGATAAAGGAAGTGTAGCGGGAATAGAGGGGGATGTGGATCTGAATATCAGTTTTGAAGATCTGGCGGATGAGTGATGAAGCCGTGTACATCTGGCAGTTCGCAGATTGCCGGCAATGGAGGATTCAGTGGCAGAGGATAATTTGATTGAAAGCGGAGACTTCGATCGTTATGAGAAAACAGGATATCTGACGGAACCCTATAAAATATTCCATTTGAGAGAATGTAAGGAACAGCAGTTTGATTTTCATTATCATGATTTCTATAAGATCATTTATTTTGTGGACGGCCGCGTAGACTATAAGGTAGAGGGTAAAACCTATCATTTAAAACCTTATGATTTTGTGCTGGTGGGCGCTAATGTGATTCATAAGCCGGAAATTGACGGGACGGTTTCCTATGAGCGGTACATCATCTATCTGTCGGAGGAATTTCTGGCGCAGGATAACGAACATGGTGAGAGTCTGAAATATTGCTTTGATAAGGCGGCGCAGTCTCAAAACCGGGTGGTGCATTTTGCGCCGGAGAGTTACGAGGAGATCGTCGGCTGCCTGCTGCGCATGGAGAAGATTGACAGCCACAGAGATATGTATATGAACGATCTGCTCTTAAAAAGCGCTTTTTTGGAGTTTATGGTGCTTTTTAACCGGAATGTAATCAGCCAGCCGAAGGCGTTTATTACTACAGCAGCCTACCATGAGAAAGTAATCGATGTGATCACATATATTCAGGAACATCTGACGGAAGAGATCAATGTAGACATACTGGCCGGACACTGCTATGTCAGCAAATATTATCTGATGAGACAGTTCAAGGAAGCGACGGGATACAGCATTCACAGATATATCAACGAGAAACGTATTCAGGCGGCAAGGCGGATGATCCTGTCGGGCATGCCGGCAACAAAAGCATGTTACGAATGCGGTTTCCGGGATTACTCGACATTTGCGAGACGGTTTAAGCTGATTGTGGGNGTGTCGCCGTCGAAGCTGGCCTCTTTTTGATTTCGCAGGTTGTTTTTGAATCCTTGTATATGCTACAATAAAGACATAAGTTGATATGAAAGGCGGGTTATCTATGAAATATGAATTTGAAGGTACGGTAGAGTTTCGGGAGAATGAGAATACCATCTCTGTTCCATTTAATGTGTGGGAAGTATGCGAGAAGGTTGGTGACGCACCAGTCAGGGTGTGCTTTGACGATGTGTGCTTTATCTGCGATCTTGTACCGAAGGGGCAGGGCTATTATGATATTCCCGTGAATGCGGATACGTTGTCTAAAGTGGAGCTTGGTAAGAAGTATCTGATTTCTATTGAGATCGTCGGAAACGTAGTGAGTATGAGCAGCAACAGCCCATACAGTACAGAGAACCCGATTCGTAAGATCGACAGCATCGATCTGGTGACTCAGCCATGGGACGGATTATGCGGACAGGCATGTGTTGCAATGATCGCAGGCACCACATTGGATGAAATGTGCGATATTATGAAATGCCGTGAATGGCAGGCGAATATGAGCAAGATGATCGCTACGCTGGAATACCTCGGTATCCGCCATGCCGACAAGATCGTATATACGTTGGGTAAAACTGTGGAATTGCCGCGTTGCTGTATCATTATGGAGAAAATGGGCAGGTACAGCCACTATCTGGTAGGATATGACGGCAAGTATTATGAGCCGAATCAGGGTATACTGCCGGAGTTTGATATGGCGAAGATGGTGGGGTATCTGGAAGTGATTACGGAATAGGATGTGTGTAGGGGCGTTTGTTATGGGCAAACGCTCCGCTTTACTATATTAGATTTACTGGTAAAAACAAATAGCCAGTGTGGTTGATTATAATTTTAGGAGCGGATATACTGATAAAAAAAACGGGAATGGAAGGAGGCATAAGATGTCTGAACATTTAAATGAAATACTGAAAAAATATGTGAGCGACGTACTTAAAGTGTATGGAAGTCAATTAAAAACTGTAATTTTATATGGTTCTTATGCGCGCGGGGATAACAATTCGGCCTCGGATATTGACATTATGATATTAGTTGATTTGACGGATAAAGAAATTGAAGAGAAAGGGCGTCTGCTTTCAGATATGACGTTTGAGTATAATTTTGAAAATGATTTATCAATAATGCCGATTGTTAAGAACTTGAATCATTTTAATAAATGGCTCAGATCGTATCCGTTTTATTATAATATTAAGAAAGAGGGAGTAGAGTTATATGCAGCTTGAGTTAGATGATATAGGCGGTGCAAAAGAATTAGCAGTGTATAGACTTAGTGCGGCGAAGGAGGATTTGGATGCCGCAAGGCTAAATTTTGAGAGTGGACACTACAGGGCATCTAATAATAGAGCGTACTATGCAATATTCAGAGCTATATCAGCTTGCCTTGCTTTAAGATTCAAAGCATACAAACAACATGCGCAGGTGATAGGAAATTTTAACAGAGACTTCGTGCATACCGGTATTTTTCCAAAAGAAGTCAGCAAAAAGATCAATCGGGCGCAAGAGATACGCCATGCCAGTGACGATGATGATTTTTATATTGTCTCAGTTGAAGATGCAAAAGAGCAATTAGAGACAGCGTGTGAAGTAGTAAATATGGTAGAAGAGTATCTGAAGACAGTCCCCATATAGAAAGAATTATGCTGCGTTTTATCTGTATTGTGATGCAGCAGAAGAGCTGTATATGGATGAACAGCAGATGCGGGAAAACGATATTCGGCTTAAGGAGGCATACCAGAAGGCAGAACTTCTTTTGACATCTGCTATAAAAAAGAAATGTGAGAGCAGCTATCAGAAATGACAGGTGCTTTTATTATGTGAAAGAATTCTTGTAATCTCATTGAATGAGGTTTTGAATGAATTTGACTACTGAACAAAAAGAATCAGAATAAAAAACAGGTTTGATTTCAGAAAATAAGTCTGACCTGTTTTTTTTTATGTCGTAAGACAGTTGGTGGAGTGTATCGTCGAGTGATCTACGGAAGTTTTCGGAAATTGATAATATCCGTAATTAATTGAGAAAGCAGGATTAATTCACTGTCATTCAACCTGTTAATGGAAAGCATGATTTTTTCCGTCTCATGCTTTCTGATTTCCGACAAATGCTCCTCTGTATTGGGAATCGGGGAAAAAAGTGTGGCGAGGTCGATACCGAGTGCACTTGACAGTTTTTTTAGCGTATTGATCGTGGGACTTTTTAAGCCTCTTTCAATTTGTCCTACATAGGCAGGATTGACGTTTGCAATCAGCGCTAGGGTTTCCTGACTGATACCGTTCTTATTACGGTAGTACCGTATCTGTTCGCCAATTTGTATGTTGTCCGTATTTGTCATATGACACCGCCCTTTTATGATCATCGTATTAATCCGCAAATGTGTGTAGATGCTTATAGTAACTATAGTATGCACAGAAATTGCAAACAAATTACTGATAGTATAGAAAATTTCGATGACTATAGTCGTTGACTTGATATAACAAAGATGATAGTATGTTACTATAGTGATCCAAGATATTAATGCTATAGTAATTATTTTGACATGAAATGAAACGGGGTAAGAAAATGATAAGGAAAACAGGGTGAAAGTAAGTTATGGATCTGATCGTTGGTTCGTGATAAATCAGGTCTCCATAAGAATGTAATCTGCCGGAAAACCGACATTTAAAACTATTTGAACGAGCACAATAGAGGCATCTGTTTTTGCCATCAGAAAAGGTCTGTTTGAATGGAGTACAAAATGGAATGTACAAAAGGATTTGGAAACATTTGTTCCGGAAATGCAGTATGAGTATAACGAATTCGGAAAACTGATAATGGCAACTGTCGCAAGTATATCCGGCGACCATTATTATTTTATGGATGGTAGAGTGGAGACAATGGAAATCGAGTACCCTGGAAAAAAAATTAGTAAAGTGACTTATCTCGATGGAAACGGAAATAAGCTATATTGCGAAGAATATGAATGCATTTTAATGGACACACAGTAGAAAAAAAGATGTAGAGAAAACAGAGCAGCAGACGATAATTGGGAAAAAGGAAAGCGGAAAATGGTAAAAAAACAAAAGATTATTGTATTATTGATAGGGTTGAATATAATGGCGGTAACATTGACAGGGTGTGGAAGCGGACAAACATCTGCTCAGATTGATTCAGAGGCAGCGGCAACAATTGAGATGTACAGCGAAGAAAGTGATGACACTATGGCTGATTCGTTTTCAGGAACGTCTTCTTTGTATCAAGGCGGTGATAATGAATATGTCCCACCGGCAGAAGCTTATTCTGATGAGGAATGGGCAGAAATAAATGGAGAAACTATCACAGAGGTAAATTCTCAGATAGTATTGCCGGAGGATATTGAAGTAGGGGACACGGTCTTTTTGGGATCATATGAGCAGGACAATAATACTTCAAACGGTAAAGAAGACATTGAATGGATTGTACTTGCTAAAGAGCGTAATAAAGCTCTCGTTATCAGTAAATATACTCTTGATATTCAGGAATATCATGTTTCTAATAGAGGTATTACATGGGAGACTTGTTCTCTTCGTGAATGGTTGAATGATGACTTTTTTAATACTGCTTTTTCTGCTGATGAACAGGAAATAATAGCAACATCAATCGTTTCTGATGACAAAAATCCGGAATTTGATACGATTCCCGGCAATACAACTCAGGATAAAATATATTTATTAAGTATTGCAGAAGCAGAAGGATATTTCGCTTCATCAAATGAGCGGCAATGTGAGGCAACCGCGTATGGAAAAACAAACACCACCTTCTCTATCACAGACGAAACCGGTAATTGTATGTGGTGGTTGCGGTCACCCGGTCGTTATTATCAGTCAAGTGCTGCTTATGTCTATTGTGGAGGTGGCGTTATTTACGATGGGGCTGACTGCCTTTATCCAATGGGGGTCCGTCCTGCCATGCAGATTATTCTGGATTTAGAAGCAGCAGAGGATGGTCCAACTGAATTTACAAAACCGGATATAATGTTTGCAGAGCCGAGAGCAGAAGACTTTGTGTACAATTATGATGCAGTACTTGGAGGAATAAAAATCACCGGATATGTTGGTGAAGATAGATTAATTCGCATTCCAGAGGAGATTGATGGCGATACGGTAAAGCAGGTAGCGTTCAGTTATGATAGAAAGATGACACAGGTCGAACTTCCGGATAGTGTTATAGGTTTTTCATTTGGTAGCTGTACCGGTTTGGAAAAAATAGTACTTCCTGACAATATTACAAATATTGGTGATAGTGCATTTGATGACTGTACCAGTCTTACGGAAATAACAATACCTGACAGCGTTACAAGTGTAGGTAGTTGGGCGTTTGCTGGTTGTACCAGCCTTGAAAGCATAACAATACCTTACGGTGTTACAACAATTGACTGGCAGACATTTCTTGGTTGTACCAGTCTTACGGAAGTAACAATACCGAATAGCGTTACAGAAATTGGCAGCAGCGCATTTTCGGGTTGCACCAGTCTTACGGAAATAGAGATACCTGACAGCGTTACAGTAATTGGCGGAGGTGCATTTTCAGGTTGCACCAGTCTTACAGAAATACAGATACCTTACGGTGTTGTGGAGATTGAATCATATACTTTTAAGAATTGTACTAGTCTTACGGAAGTAACGATACCTGACAGCGTCACAGTAATTGGCGGAGGCGCATTTTCGGGTTGTACTGGTCTTAGAAACTTAAAACTCCCTGATAGTGTTGAACAAATAGGATCGGATGCATTTGAAGGATGCGATGGACTGACAGTAATATATAAGGGACAAGAGTACAATTATGCAAGCGATACATATTGGTGGTAGAATTGAATTGGGCACAGAAAAATGTAACGATTATAGCAATTGAAAAGAGAAACGTGATAGCGTATCGCTCTAGTAATTTATTGATAAATACTATAGTAATTATTCTAGCGTGAAATGAAACGGAGGTTATGCAGATGAGAAAACAAACAGGGCGAAAGCTCATGGCGGGAATATTAGTGGCAGTGATGATGATTACGTCAGTGCCGGAAACTGTTTATGCGATAGAGCAGGCAGGAAGAACAGAACAGGAAAATTCAGCATGGGCGGAAGATGGAAACAATGTTGATGAAAAAATTGATGGCGAAGATGAAAGTAATACAGATATATTAAACGAAAAGAATGATGTGGAGGACGAAAGTAAGGTAGAAGCGTCGGATGATGAAAATGACAAAGATGATGTGAATGGGGATGAAATGCCGATTCACGATAATGTCAGCGGAGAGGAAAATGTGTCAGAAACGGATGGAGAAAACAACGGCGAGAAAACGGACGTGGAAGCTGGTGTGGACAGTCCAGACAATACGGAGATAGATGATTCGGCTGGCGAGGAAGATTTAGCGGCAGAAGATGAAAGTGGTTCGATCAAGGAAGAGGAAGAAATAAATTACATAACAACATATGCTATGACTACGCAGAATGATGCAGTTAATTGGATAAAAGATCAAATAGGTAAAAAAATAGGAAATGGTGAGTGTGTAGACTTGACTAAAGCTTATTTTGAATATATGGGCTTTTCAAGTGACGACTTTAGAGGTAATGCAACTGCATATGCAAATATGAATCCTCCCAGCGGTTGGCAGAAGATTCTACGTGCGAAGCCGATTCAGGCGGGAGATGTGGTGATTTGGTCAGGAGGACATGTTGCGCTTGCCATCTCAGATAGTATGCTTGTCGAACAAAATTATCTGAACGTTAAAAATTGCGAGGAACACCCCATGGTTAAGCCGGGTTATGATCGTTATGCCCTTTCAGACTATTGGGGAGTATGGAGACCTAATTTCGCTCAGCCCGTCCCGCCTCAACCAATCGATCGTGTTAAAGGCTCCTATATGGACACAGGTTACGATCAGGCTATCCCCGACGGCTACTACCACATTGTGTCATCGTTTGGTGACCAGTGGTGGATGACGATTGCAGGATTTTCCGTGGAAAATGGTGCAAATGTGAGTCTTTATGATTATAGCATTAGGGATTTTGAGTGCGACGAACAGCTCTTTTACTTTAAATTTATAGATGAAGGCGGCGGCAAGGGATTCTATAAAATCACGAATAAGCTGTCGGGCAAGTGTCTGGATGTGGCAGACGCAAGCGAATACATGTATAAAGAAAACGGAATAGATCCGACAAATGTACAGCAATATGAAGACAACGGAAGCCCTGCGCAGCAGTGGGCAGTCCGTGCGGTAGACGGTGGTGAGAAGGGGATTCTGTATACCCTTCAGGCAAGATGCAGCGGCTTTTGCCTTGATTTGTGGCAAGCAAAACTTGAAAATAACGCAAACATCAGTATGTGTACAGACAACGGAACTCCTGCACAGCAGTGGCGGCTCGTTCCGTATGCGCCCGTTGTCGGTCAGACCATCGAGGACGGAGAGTATCAGATCGTTTGCCATGAAGCGGAAAATAAAGCGGTAGGCGCTGCGGAAAATACTTGTGGAGCGAATGTTGAATTGGGCGCAGCATACAAAGGAAACTACAGGCAGACGTTTGATGTGAAATATATAGGAAGCGGATATTATAGCATTATCAACAAATATTCAGGACTTTCATTGGATGTTGCAGGTCATTCACGCATGTTGGGGACGAATGTGTGGCTCTGGGATTATATTGATTATGATATTGATTATGATGCACAAAAGTGGATCATTAAACCTTGTGGGAATGGTTACTATAGTATTATATCAAAATGTAATGGATTATATCTTAATTTGGAGAACGGAGACACTAAAGATGAAAACAACATCTGCATGTGGCACTGGAATAGCGGAAGAACGAATCAGATGTGGAAATTCGTCTCCTACGTGCCGAAGCTTGATCCGCCGACCGCAAGCATTCCCTCAGGAACGGAAGTGGAAGCAGGCATGTCGGTAAGCCTGTTAAGCGGCACAGATGGAGCAGCAATTTACTATACGCTGGATGGTACAAACCCTTCCAAGGAAAGTTTTCATTATACCAAGCCGTTCGTCATAGAGAAAGATACCGTCATTACGGCATATGTGGTAAAGGATGGTTATGAAGACAGCGATCCGGCAGTTTTTACATATACGGTGAAATCGCAGGATGACTATGGAAAAGGGGATGTATTGGATGAAGATATCCCGCAGGGGAAAGTGGAGAATATTCCGCAGGGACTCTGGATGTCCGCCGTCTCGTCACAGATATATACCGGCAAGGCGATCAAGCCCCAGGTGAGGGTTTATGACTATACAACCCTTTTAACAGAGAAAAAAGATTATATCATTTCCTATAAAAATAATGTTAAGGCCAATATCGTTTCCGGCGGGAATGTACCTACGATCACGGTGACCGGAAAAGGCAATTATACCGGAAAAGAGGTGCAGACCTTTGTGATCAGCCCGAAGAGCCTTGCGGATGTCGATATCATGGCAGACGACATTACCTTACAGTATAACGGCAAAGTGCAAAAACCGCTTCCATTTGTGACATGGAATGGTAAAAAGCTTACAAAAAATAAAGATTACACTGTGTCTTATCCGAATGAAGAGTCGGACGGTGTGGCAAACCCGACAGCGTATATTAAGTCCGGAACATATACAGTCCTTATAAAAGGCATGGGAAATTATACCGGTGAGAAAACGATCAATCTCACCATAACACAGAGCAAGTCCGCCTCGACCATGACAGTAGCAAAAATTGCAGATCACACTTATACAGGCACCGAGGTCAGGCCGGTTCCCGTGGTAAAGAGCGGTAAGGTGGTTCTGACAGAAGGTGAGGATTATGAGGTTTCCTATCAGAATAATATTAAAGTCGGTACGGCGACAGTGATGATCACCGGTAAAGGCAGTTATGCCGGTGTGAAGAAAGTAACGTTTAAGATCGTACCCAGGGCATCTTTGAACAAAGCACGTGCAGAGCTGGAATTTGACAGCCCACTCGTGTATAACGGCAGAGTGGTCAGACCGGACAGATGCTGGCTGACGGTATCTGAAAAAAATGCAGACGGCAGGACCGTTACGGTAACATTAACAGAGGGTGCAGATTACGAAGTTTCTTACCGGAATGATAACAAAGCAGGTACGGCAACTGTTATTTTTCAAGGTGTGAACGGATATAGCGGAACATTAAAGAAGACATACAAAATCGCGCCTTACGATATCGGAAAGGATGAGGCTGATCTTACAGAAGAGGCTCAGAAGATCCGTATCGAACTGGCGGATTCCTATGCATATGTGAAAGGCGGCTGTAAACCGGAGCCGGTTGTGACTTATCAGGGAAAAGTCCTGACAAAAGGAACAGATTATACCTTAAGCTACAGAAATTACAACGGTTTGAACGATGGAAGCAATCCTCGAACGCAGCCCGTTGTCATTGTAAAGGGGAAAGGCTGCTTTAAGGGAACGCGGGAAAAGACATATCGGATCACGTCGAAGGAAATCGGCAGACTGACCATGACTGCGGCAGACAGGGTGTGGCAGAATAAGGGTAATATTTATAAGACGAAAGTAGTTATTAAGGATGAAAACGGTATGGCATTGAGTGCCGGAAGAGATTATGATAGTGCTTTTACATATGAGTACAACAGCGATACGGTATTGTCTGACGGAACGCTCAGATATGCCTGTGAGCGGATCACGGCACAGGATATCATACCGGCAGGAACAGTGATCAGGGTAACGGCAGCCGCCAAAGGCAGTAATTATACGGGGACAGTGTCATGTGTTTACCGCATTACGAAAGCCGATATCGGGAAAGCGGTGGTCACGATTCCAACTCAAACTTATACTGGCAGGGCGATCACGCCGGAGAATGAGATCAGGATAAAGCTGAACGGACAAATATTGCCCGCGGAAAATTATAAAATTACAGGTTACGGCAATAACATCAATAAAGGGACAGCAACGGTGACCATCAGCGGAATCAATGACTGCGGCGGAACAAAAACCGCTAAATTTAAGATTAAGGGAAAAGGGTTATTGTGGTGGTGGAGATAATATAACAGGAAGAAGTAATCCACGGAGAGTTACTGCAAGATCAAAGGTTGAACTGTTACTGCAAAGCAAACGTGCCAATATAGCATTGAAATTGAATAATAAAAAAAGTATAATAATATTAACACAGCAGATATGCGCATAACTTTAGGAGGTGAGCTTTTGGCAGATTTAATGGATGGGCGGGCGGCTGCCGGAATCAAAGCAAAGATACTTGCGGATGAACAGGAAAAGCTATGTGGCAAACCGATTACAATGCCGGGTAAGATTGGTGCATTTATTGCAATGATTGTGTTAGCGGCAGTACTGATCGGTATATACACAGTACCGTTTCTGTTAAACTAAACAGGACATTTTGTAAGAAAAGAATTTCAAAACCTTACGAGGCTCAATTTTCACGGGTGTCAAGAAAAAATACTTGACACCCGTTTCTTAATATAGTAGAATGCATTAGTCGGGAACAACATGGAATATTTTGCAGTGCAACGAAAAATGTGCGCATGAGCGTGGAAATGGTGTTTCCCACGGAAGGTTTCGATATGGAGAAGATCGTAGAACAGGGACTGCTATATGATTTCTATGGAGAACTGCTGACGGAACATCAGCGTCAGATTTATGAGAGTTTTGTGTATGACAATTTTTCTCTCGGTGAGATCGCGCAGGAGGAAGGAATCAGCAGACAGGCCGTGCACGATATCGTAAAGCGGTGTGATAAGACATTACAGGGTTATGAGGAAAAGCTGAGGCTTGTAGCCAGATTTGAGAATATCAAAGCGAAGGTGGCCGAAATCAATCATTTGTCAGAGCAGTTTAAAGACGGCAGAGCGATTGACAGAGATCGCTGCCTTGCCTACAGTTTACAGGTTGAGAAGTTGTCGGCCGAAATTTTGCAGGAATTATAGAAAGGCAATCATTTATATGGCATTCGAAAGTCTTACAGATAAATTGCAGAATGTATTTAAGAATCTGAGGGGCAAGGGGCGCCTTACGGAGGAAGATGTCAAGGTCGCTTTGAAGGAAGTGAAGATGGCGCTCTTAGAGGCGGATGTCAACTTCAAAGTAGTGAAGCAGTTTGTCAAGTCGGTGGAGGAACGCGCCATCGGCGCGGATGTTTTAAACGGACTGAATCCGGGGCAGATGGTCATTAAGATCGTGAATGAGGAAATGGTTTCCCTAATGGGGTCTGAGACCACCGAGATCACGTTGCAGCCGGGCAAATCGATTACGGTTATCATGATGTGTGGACTGCAGGGTGCAGGTAAGACGACTACTACGGCGAAGATTGCCGGCAAGATGAAATTAAAAGGTAAGAAGCCTCTGTTAGTGGCATGCGATATCTACAGACCGGCGGCAATCAAGCAGTTACAGATCAACGGTGAGAAGCAACAGGTGGATGTGTTCTCTATGGGAGAGAATCACAAGCCGGTTAACATTGCCAAGGCGGCGATCGAACATGCAGAGAAGAACGGTCATAATATAGTCATTCTGGATACGGCGGGGCGACTCCACATAGATGAAGAAATGATGGCAGAGCTGCAGGAGATCAAGGGCAATGTGGCAGTGCATCAGACGCTTCTGGTGGTAGATGCCATGACCGGTCAGGATGCAGTCAATGTGGCGAAGGATTTTGATGATAAAGTCGGAATCGACGGTGTTATCCTCTCTAAGATGGACGGTGATTCCAGAGGCGGTGCGGCTCTTTCCATCAAGGCTGTGACGGGCAAGCCGATCCTGTATATCGGTATGGGAGAGAAGCTCTCCGACTTAGAGCAGTTCTATCCGGATCGCATGGCAAGCAGGATTTTAGGCATGGGTGATGTGCTGACTCTGATCGAGAAGGCACAGCAGAATATAGATATTGATGAGGAGAAAGAGAAGCAGATGGCTGCCCGTATGAAGAAGGGCAAGTTTGACTTCGAGGACTATCTGGAGAGCATGAAGCAGATGCGCAATATGGGTGGGCTCTCCGGAATCTTAAGTATGATGCCCGGCATGGGCGCTAAGATGGGCGATATAGAGTCCATGGTGGATGAGAAGCAGCTTGCGCGCATGGAGGCGATCGTGCTCAGCATGACGATTGCGGAGCGTCAGAATCCCAAGCTTTTGAATCCGAGCAGGAAGCACAGGATTGCGAAAGGTGCAGGCGTGGATATAGCAGTTGTTAACAAGTTTATTAAGCAGTTTGAACAGTCCCAGAAAATGATGAAGCAGCTTCCCGGTATGATGGGCGGCAAGAAGGGCCGGGGCATGTTCGGCGGTATGGGCGGTATGAAATTCCCATTTTAGGGTTTCAAAATAAATAATAATTTTTTACATGGAGGCAAAGAAAATGGCAGTTAAAATCAGATTAAGAAGAATGGGACAGAAGAAACATCCTTATTACAGAATCGTAGTTGCGGATTCCAGATCCCCGAGAGACGGAAGATGTATTGACGAGATCGGAACTTATGATCCCAACACAGATCCCAGTACCTACAAGGTTGATGAGGAAGCGGCTAAGAAGTGGTTAGCTAACGGCGCACAGCCCACTGAAATTGTCAACAGAATTTTCAAGAGCGTAGGCATTACAAAATAAGTTTTACTTTTACAGGAAAGTGTTCGAGCAGTCGGCTTTTGGAGGTGGACTATGAAGGAATTGGTTGAAGTAATCGCAAAAGCTCTTGTGGAAAACCCGGACGAGGTTGTTGTAACGGAGAAAGAAGAAGGCAGGAACATTACCGTAGAGCTTCATGTTGCAGCGTCCGATATGGGCAAGGTGATCGGCAAACAGGGGCGCATCGCCAAGGCGATCCGTTCTGTTGTGAAAGCGGCATCATCTAAAGACAATAAGAGAGTAGATGTAGAAATTATCTGATGAGACAGCCTCATGGAGTAATCTGTGAGGCTGTTGATATATCTGCATCTGATATGGCGGGATATAAATGTCAGGTGACAGTCATAAGAGATTTTCCGGCAGATTATGAGAGTATGACGGCTTAGTGATAAGTCTGCCGGTGAAAGAGAAAGGCATGGATACAAATATGATATCGGAATTGCAGGTTGGTGTTATCACGCAGACACATGGTATTAAGGGCGAGGTAAAAGTTTTTCCCACGACAGACGATGTCTCCAGATACAGGAAACTGAAAGAGGTGATCATGGACACCGGCAGGGAGCGGATTACCATGGAGATTGAGGGCGTGAAGTTTTTCAAGCAGTACGCTATCGTTAAATTTAAGGGATATGATTCCATCAATGATATTGAGAAATACAAGCGTGCTAAGCTCTATGTCACGAGAGATCATGCGGTGAAACTGCAAAAGGACGAATATTTTATCGCAGATCTGGTCGGTCTGAATGTAGTGACAGACGAGGGAGAGCCGTTTGGTAAGATGAAAGATGTGCTGGCAACCGGAGCCAATGACGTCTACGTGGTAGAACGGGAAGACGGAACAGAAGTTTTGCTGCCGGCGATCAGGGAGTGCGTGAAAGCTGTTGATATGGAACAGGGGCAGATCACAGTGCATATCATGGCCGGGTTGGTATAACAGTACCCTGATGATTTCATAGGTACATTTGCTGACGATATAAAGGAATCGGGAATTATGATGAATTTTCATATTTTGACGCTATTTCCGGAGATGGTGCTGCAGGGACTGCACACCAGTATTATCGGAAGGGCGTTAGAAAAAGGATATATTTCTATAGAAGCGGTCAATATCCGTGATTATACGCTTAATAAGCACGGCAAGGTGGACGATTATACCTATGGCGGCGGTGCAGGTATGCTTATGCAGGCACAGCCGGTATATGACGCATATACAGCGGTTCTGGATAAGATTGAGGAAAAAGAAGGTAAAACCGACGTAAAGCGCACCAGAGTTATATATGTATCTCCTCAGGGCAGGACGTTTCACCAGAAGTTAGCACAGGAGCTGGCACAGGAGGAGGATTTGATCTTTCTTTGCGGTCATTATGAGGGAATTGATGAACGTGTGCTGGAGGAGATCGTGACGGATGAGATCTCTATCGGCGACTATGTCCTGACCGGCGGGGAACTGCCGGCTATGGTGATGGTGGATGCCATTGCAAGATTGGTGCCGGGTGTGCTTCATAATGCCGATTCTTCGGTGACGGAGTCCTTCCACGACGGTCTGCTTGAATATCCGCAATACTCCAGACCGGAGATATGGCATGATAAGAGAGTGCCGCAGATATTATTAAGCGGTGATCATGCCAAAGTGGATGCGTGGCGGCTGGAACAGTCGATCATGCGGACGAAACAGCGCAGACCGGATCTGTATGAAATATATCAAAAGAAATATGGGAAGAACGAATAAATTATGTAATGAAATTGTGTGGTAAATATGCAGAAATATGCGCCAAATGCAAAAACCGCTTGCAATTCATCGTGTTTTATGCTAAGTTATTAATGTTGCGAAGAAAGATGGTCCTCTGTTACAGAATGTATTAAGAACATCCATATATTTTAGGAGGCAGATTATGAACGAGATTATCAGAGAAATCGAAGCAGAACAGTTGAAGGAAACAGTCGATGATTTTAACGTAGGTGATACTGTTAAAGTATACGGCAAGATCAAGGAAGGAAACCGCGAGAGAATACAGGTTTTCGAGGGAACGGTGCTTAAGATACAGGGCGGAAGCAACAGAGCGACTTTCACCGTAAGAAAAGTATCTAACGGTGTCGGCGTTGAGAAGACATGGCCTATGCACTCCCCTAACGTGGAGAAAGTGGAAGTAGTAAGAAGAGGTAAAGTAAGACGTGCGAAACTGAACTACTTGAGAGACCGTGTCGGCAAGAGAGCGAAGGTAAAAGAGTTAGTTAGATAATCTGAGAAATCATGAACAGATACCTTGAAGGAATTTGAGGTATCTGTTTTTTTGTTGGAAGATTGCTTTTAGGTTCCGATATTGGTATAATACGAAAGTGGCGGTTACAAAAAATTGAGCTTCGCGTGGTTGCGAGATATTGCTTATGAGATGCTACGCATCTCCGCAAACTCGGGGCATGACAAAAAGAGGAACGATTGGTGGCGAGAAGAAAAGGACTGACCTTTTATCAGAAAAAAAAGAAATTAAATCCGACAGTGATTAAAGATATTTTTGAGGTGATCGTGGGCGGAATGATTGCCGTCTTTCTTGCATTTGTGATCGTGTTTTCGGTCGGCATGCGAACAAGTGTAATAGGCGATTCCATGGAACCGGTTCTGTCTAACGGGCAGGAGATCTTGATGAACAGAGTGATATACAGACTTTCATCGCCTAAACGCGGAGATGTGGTCGTCTTTTTACCGAACGGAAACCAGAACTCTCATTACTATGTCAAGAGGGTGGTCGGACTGCCGGGAGAGACGATTCAGATTCGGGAAGGAAATGTATATATTAACGGTGTCCTGCTGGAAGAAGACGAAGAGTTCAGTAAGATGATCGATGCGGGGATTGCGCAGAATGAACTGGAGCTTGCCACGGACGAGTTCTTTGTGCTGGGAGATAACCGCAACAGCAGTGAGGATAGTCGTTCCGGCAATATCGGTGCGGTTAAAAAGGACACGATCATCGGGAAGGCGTGGTTTCATATGGCGTCGGAACAGGAGAGTATGGGGCTGATCAAATAGCCTGCGGAAGGTTTGGGTGACAGATGAATTATCAGTGGTATCCGGGTCATATGACCAAGGCAAAACGAATGATGCAGGAAAACATCGGATTAATTGATCTGGTGATAGAGTTAGTCGATGCGAGGATTCCGCTCAGCAGCCGTAATCCGGACATAGATGAATTGGGGAAGAATAAATACCGATTGATTCTGCTCAATAAGTCCGATCTGGCGGATGCGGGAGCAAACCGGCTGTGGATGGAATATTTTAAGAAGAAAGGTTTTCATGTACTGGAGATTAATGCCAGAAGCGGGCAGGGGATGAAATCGATCCAAGGGGTCGTTCGGGAAGCCTGCAGGGAGAAGATTGAGCGGGACAGAAAGCGCGGGATCAAGAACAGGCCCATCAGAGCCATCGTTGTGGGAATTCCGAATGTCGGCAAGTCAACATTCATTAATTCTTTTGCCGGCAAGGCATGCACTAAGACTGGCAATAAACCCGGTGTTACGAAGGGAAAGCAGTGGATACGCATGAACAGGGAATTGGAACTTCTGGATACGCCCGGTATTCTCTGGCCGAAATTTGAGAGCGAGGAGGTCGGCAGAAATCTTGCGTTGATCGGATCTATGAATGATGAGATTCTGCAGATGACGGAGCTGGCCGCAGATCTGATCGCTTATCTGTTAAAATATTACAGAGTGGAGCTGGCGGAGAGATACAGCATGGATGATATGGATGACATGACTACGCCGCTCATGGTGCTGACGCATGTCTGCGAGATGCGCAAATGTTATAAAAAAGGGCAGGAGCCGGATTATGAGAAAGCTTCCGCCATTGTGATGGATGATTTCAGAAGCGGCAGGATCGGCAGGATCACATTGGAACTGCCAGCGGAAGATATGAGCTAAGCTGCGGCGGCATGGTTTGAAGAAGACATAATGTAGATGGAATTGAGGAATAGATGGAATGAAGAAGGTATTAAAAGAAATCTTGAGCACCAGTTTATACATATTGTTTGTTCTGTGCGCTGTCTATCTGGTGATTCATTTTGTGGGACAGAGGACACAGGTACTTGGGAGCTCTATGGAGCCGAAATTAAGCAGTGAGGATAATTTGATCGTTGATAAGATCAGCTATCGGTTCCATGAGCCTGAGCGTTTTGATATTATCGTTTTTCCTTTCCGTTATGAGGAGAATGTTTTCTATATCAAGAGAATCATCGGACTGCCGGGAGAGACAGTGCAGATCGATGAGGAGGGGAATATTCTGATTGACGGTGAAGTGCTGAATGAGGGATATGGAAAGGAAGTCATACAGAATCCGGGAAGAGCCTATGAAGAGATTGTGCTCGGCAATGACGAATACTTTGTTATGGGAGATAACCGGAATAACAGTACGGACAGCAGAGATCCTTCTGTAGGCAATATCACGCGGGAGGAGATCGTGGGAAGAGCGTGGTTGCGCATCTGGCCCTTTAATAAATTTGGTTTGATTAAACACAGGTAGCGCTTTTTGGTATGTGCGATACAGAGTAATATTTATATAAAGGAGACGTACCATGGCAGAGTCAATTGGATCGATCAAGGAGAAATTTCAGGCAGCGGCAATTGAAGAGCTGCCTGCTTTGTTTCTACAGTATGAGCAGGATGAAAGAGCAGGTGTACGCGCCGTTCTTGAGAAGGGCAGGAAAAAATATGGTGCCTATGAAGCGGAAATAGACCGGTGCGAGAAGCTCTGGCAATATGAGAGAGAGTATGCGTCCTATGCGCATATATGCGGGATTGACGAGGTCGGGCGCGGGCCATTGGCAGGACCGGTGGTCGCAGGTGCAGTGATTCTTCCGAAAGATTGTAATATTTTGTATATCAATGATTCCAAGAAACTGTCCGAAAAAAAGAGAGAGGAACTTTATGATGTGATCATGGAGCGGGCGGTTGCGGTGGGACTTGGATACAGCACACCGGAGCGGATCGATGAGATCAATATTCTGCAGGCAACTTATGAGGCGATGCGACAGGCGATTGCCAATTTACAGGTTGCGCCAGACCTTCTGTTAAATGATGCCGTCACAATTCCGCAGGTAGATATCAGGCAGGTGCCGATCATCAAGGGCGATGCCAAGAGTATTTCCATCGGTGCGGCAAGTATTGTGGCGAAGGTTACGAGGGATCGTCTCATGGTACAGTATGACGAGGTATATCCGGAATACGGTTTCGCATCCAACAAGGGTTACGGTGCGCAGACGCATATTGAGGCGCTTAAGAAATACGGCCCCTGCCCGATCCACAGAAGATCGTTTATTACGCATTTTTGTGAATAAGAGGGATTAAATTGAATCTGGGAAATATTTTTAAACGGGATAATCAGAATATTAAGGCGAATGATACGGTGAAAGTGACGGAACCCATGTCTAAGGGCGAGAGAGCCTACCGGGTGCAGAGCGAGATCAGAAACTTGACGCCGGGTCAGACAATACAGGGTTCAGTGGTGAGCCGGGAAGGGACAGCGGTACAGATCGCTCTCAGACAGGATCTGCTGATCAGTGCGCGGATCGACCAAAGCATCAGTCTGGCATTGGGACAGAGCATGAGCTTCGAGGTGAAGGCAAATAACGGGTCCATCCTGTCACTTACGCCTTTGTATGCCAATATGGCAAATGAGGCAACTGTCTTGCGGGCTTTAAATGCCGCGGGATTTCCGGATACCGCCAATAATGTGGAGATGGTGGCGATCATGATGAAGGAGGGCATGCCGATTGACCGGGAGTCCTTAGCGAACATTAGCAGACTTCTCATGGAATTCCCGAGACAGGATCCGGAGACGCTCATACAGATGACCAGACTCGGAGTGCCGATTACGGAGGCAAATATCGAGCAGTTCGAGTTATACCGGAGTATGAATCACCAATTGCTTGGCAGCGGCGAGGCGATCATGAGTGAACTGCCCGATGTATTTCAGGAATTAATGAGTGAGGGCAGGACACAGCAGGCATATGCTTTCTATGAGAATGTGTTGGATATCTTCACAGGTGAAGAGACGGAAGGGGTTGTCATTCAGAAGGGTGAAGGACAGGCAGATCCGGCGAATGGTCCTCAGAACGCCGAAGGTGCGCTGGGAAATGAGGCGGCGCAGGTGAAAGACAGTGTCAGCGGAAGCATGAGTGAGACTGTCATCGGTATGGTGGAGAACGAAGGGGAAGCAGCGGGTGCCGATCCGGAGCAGAGCAGAACTGCCGTGCTTACGCCGAGACAGTGGAATACGATCGGGAATCTGCTTAAGGAACTGGATGTGCCGGAACATACGGCAGAGCAAATCAAAAACGGGGAACTGCCGCCTAAGGAGGTACTGTCTCTGATTCGGGAATTGATACCAAAAGGCGGCGGTGCGGGCGAGCTGCATGACCGCGTGATGGAGAGACTGTTAGGAGGCAGAGAGTTCGAAAGTCTGTTGAAGGCACAGGTGGAGAGCCAGTGGACGATCAAGCCGGAAAATGTAGCCGATCCGCATAAGATGGAGCAGCTTTATGAGAGAATCAGGGAGCAGAGTACGCGGCTGCATGAGGCGCTGCAGGCGGCGGATAAGGCGGATATGCCGGTGGCTAAGAGTGTTCAGAATCTGCAGAGCAACGTAGATTTTATGAATCAACTCAATCATATGTTTACTTATATTCAGCTTCCGCTCAAGATGGCGGGCGGTCAGGCCCACGGGGANCTCTATGTCTACACGAATAAGAAGAATCTNGCGGCGAAGGATGGCAATGTCAGCGCNCTTTTGCATCTNGATATGCAGCATCTGGGTGCAGTNGATGTTTANGTTGCCATGCAGCAGAANCGTGTGAGTACGAATTTTACGNTGCAGGANGAGAGCGCGCTGGATCTTATTGAGCANCATATCTCNCTGTTGGATGAAAGNCTNGCCGGAAGAGGATACGANCTGAAGGCNCAGTTTCANATGAAAGAAGAGGACGAGGANCAGGATGGCGGGATCATGCAGACGATCCTGAATCAAAGTAAAAATATNTCNGTGCTCAGCAGNACGTCCTTTGATATGAGAGCATAGATTGAAAAATCAGAGATTTTTCAATTGCAAATTTGTGCCTTGCGGCTACAAATTCGCAAGTTGTGAGTAAGGCATGGGTATTAGAGTGAATGAAAATACCATNCANGCAGATTTTGGAGGTGAACGAGCNGTGGCGAAGGAAGAGAATAAGAAACCGAAACAGGCGATTGCCTTGGAATACGATCCTTCTGATGAGGCACCGCGTGTCATAGCATCCGGAAGAGGAGCGCTGGCGGAGCGTATCATAGAGAAGGCAAAAGAGGCCGATGTGCCTGTTCATCGCGATGACAAGCTGGCGGATACACTGTCCCGTCTGGAGATCGGTGATATGATTCCGCCGGAACTGTATGAGGTTGTGGCGGAGATACTTATCTTTGTAGATTCCATGGATAAGATCAAGGGGAAGTTGGCTAAGTAATTGTAAGCGGAGGATTTATGAAGGGGCACGGATGAGTAATTTCGGAGCGGCAAAACAGATGAACAACAGAGAAAAAGGGGCACAGAAGGAAGAACAGGTCTGTGCCTATTTAATATCCGAAGGTGTCAGGATCACAGAGCGGAATTTTCGGTGCAGACAGGGGGAAATAGATATCATCGGGTATGACGGAGAATATCTGGTTTTTTTCGAGGTAAAGTACAGAGGCAACAGGAGCAAGGGCAGTGCGGCCGAAGCGGTGGGTTCCGCCAAGCAGAGAAAGATATGCAGGGTGGCAGATTATTACCGTGTCGTACACCGCTGCACAGAGAGTACACCGATTCGGTTTGACGTGGTAGCCATTGACGGGGACAGACTCTCGTGGATCAGGAACGCTTTCTATTATGTGCCAAGATGATATGTCAGCAGCAGGAGTGAAGAATATGGAATTATACAGACATGACAGCAGGATGCAGGTGAAACAGAATCGCAAAGGCGGGGTGGAGTATCTTACATTTCCGCTTCTGGAGCAGACCGGTATGGTCAGACATCTCTTTTCCACAAGAGTGGGAGGTGTCAGCAAGGGGATATACAGCACCATGAATCTCAGCTATACAAGAGGAGATGAGCAAGAGGCGGTGGACGAGAATTTCAGGCGGATCGCGCAGGTGCTTTCGTGTGAGGTGAGTGATATTGTCTGTTCAGATCAGACGCATACCGTGAATCTTATGGCAGTATCGGGAGAGGATGGTGGCAAGGGGATTCTGAAGCCGCGGGATTATACGGATATAGACGGACTATTAACAGATGAACCGGGCGTTGTGCTGGCGACTTTTTACGCGGACTGTGTACCTTTATATTTTGTGGATACAAAAAGGCGGGCGATTGCACTGGCCCATTCCGGCTGGCGGGGCACTGTGGCTCGGATGGGCAGATGTGTGACAGAGAAAATGAGAGAGCTGTATGGTACTGATCCGGAAGACCTTGTTGCCGCTATCGGACCGTCCATCTGTCAGGCGTGTTATGAAGTCAGCGAGGATGTGGCGGAAGCNTTTATAAANGAATTTCGCGGNGNNGGTCAGGCGGATGANATATTGTATCATAAGGGCNGCGGNAAGTATCAGCTTGATTTGTGGCGTGCCAATGAGATCATTCTNCAGGAAGCGGGTATTANGGCNGANNGNATTCAGGTGACGGATCTATGTACCTGNCACAACAGTGANTATTTATTTTCNCANAGGGCAAGTCANGGTATGAGGGGNAATCTGGGTGCGTTTCTGGGNCTTCTCCCGTGAANGCAATGGNNATAAATATANGGTGAAATACGGAANAAATGACNGTNCAGACATCTTAAGAAAACTTTAAAGGATTTCCCATCTTTTTCTTTAGGTTTTCGTGATGTAATAAGACAAAGANATGNAGTTATACTAGGGNTGCAAAANACGCACAAACGAGGGNGGAGGTGACAATATGGCGAATATTTTGGTGTGCGATGATGACAAGGAAATNGTGGATGCGATAGAGATCTATCTGCTTCAGGANGGATATACGATNTTTAAGGCTTATGACGGAGAGCAGGCGATTANGATNCTTAAGGAGCAGCAGATTCATTTGTTNTTGATCGATATCATGATGCCGAAGTTAGANGGTATCCATGCCACATTGAAGATCAGGGAGTATTCCAGTATNCCGATCATTATCCTGTCGGCNAANTCGGAAGATAATGATAAGATACTCGGTCTCAATATCGGAGCNGATGACTATGTGACGAAACCTTTTAATCCNTTGGAACTGGTGGCGAGGGTGAAGTCTAANTTAAGAAGATATACGACACTTGGNAATCTNAATNCGGATAACAANGCNCTTTTCCANGTAGGCGGCTTGTGTATCAACGATGATACCAAGGAAGTGANGGTGGACGGAGAGAATGTAAAGCTGACTCCGATTGAATACAATATCCTTCTGNTGCTGGTGAAGAANTGCGGCAGGGTATTCTCNATNGACCAGATCTATGAAAGTATCTGGAACGAGGAAGCGATCGGAGCNGATAACACGGTGGCGGTACATATCAGACANATTCGTGAGAAGATTGAAATNAATCCGAAGGAACCGAGATACCTTAAGGTAGTGTGGGGAGTCGGNTANAAGATTGAGAAGCAATAGANCAANAGNNTATGANTNGAGATNCTGTGNGGCGGCATGNGATATNNTTAGTGNAATGGAGTAAAGATGGGAAAAGAGAAAAANGAAAAAANGAAAAAGGCACCTCAANGNGNNAACNTTGNANTTAGANCAATACTNCNCATCGTACAGCATNTNTGTNTGGGNATCATGGTTCTTNCNATGATCGTGGTGGTGTGCANNTCCACAATCANAGTACAGGGNTTCAAGGGAAATTATNGNTTNAGTATNTATGCGCAGNACAANANNCNNGCATATGAGGAATCNGATATCTTNAACANNATTTTCGGATATGCGGCGGCGGATATTATNCGNTGCGGAGTNGTCAGCAGTCANCTTGAGACNGATGGTGAGTTTGACGGNNGCAGAGTGATAGATGTNACNGCATACAATTATCGTGANATNGGNCTGCCNGANCAGTATGTGACGGCGGATTACAGACTGGAAGATCTGTTGAAGTGGGCGAATTACGGGTTTGAATGGTCATCTTCGGAGATGACAAGAGAGCAGGCGAAGAATTTTCTGGCTGNCANGACACGTTTGACGCTTATGGATTCCAAAAGCAAATATTATAATACCTCGGATGCCAGTTATCTGAAATCCGATATAGACAGTTATACTTATGTGAATGACGTATCGGCAAATCGGTTGTGGGTGGAAACGGATGACTATGACGGTTTTGTGGATGNNTATCNATCACAANACGGCGCNGTAAACACNNNNGANATTATANTATCTGANTCGGNAAGCNAGTATGANGTGNCGGATGAAGAGAGTGNAACGGGAAGCTANANTATTATGGTCAATCGTTATAAGACGGTAGAAGGGAAGAATCTGGANGAGTACGTTTCAGACTGGGATATCTACTATGATCTTTGCCANAATGTACAGAATGCCGCCAAAAGTTTGTCTTATAACTANAGNGAATATTTGNATTACAAAGAGTATTANGGNCGTAATAACTCCAATGTACGTTATCTGATCATGAAGACNGTAGGAGACAAAACGCAGATATACAGNAATCTGGANGANGGNCAGGAGACGGAGAATATTATAGAGTATATGNGTATGGCCGGCGATGCGGATGGNGANNTTTTGNGTAATGTGGGCAAATATGTTTANTATAGTCCGGCAGATATGATCTATCAGACCAACACTACGATCGAGGAAGANACGATTCGTAAGATACTGCAGGATTACGATTATGCTTATCCTGAGACGGTTAAGATTTGGATGAGTGTAGACACAGNTTATCCNGTNAGTGACGCATTTAAACAAGTCGCGACAGGGGTTTANAATTATCTGCCCTATTTCGGGCAATGGATTGTGGCAGCTATTGTGGCATGTGTATTGTATCTGATCCTATTGTTTTACNTGACNNCCGTGACGGGGCAGGATGTAGATGAAGAGGGAAAATCGTATATTCGTCTGCANTCCTTTGACAGAGTACCNACGGANGCGGCNCTGTTGATTGCNGGAGGNGTCGNGGTTCTGGCGGTCTGGGTTCTGATCGTTGCAGCGGAATTAACAGACATAGATCCTNNAGACATTATGGCGATAGCNGACAGACTGCATGAGGAGCAGTGGCTCATGGGGGCTATAGNGGCAGGNGTGTTTGCGGTAGATGTTGTTNCNATGTTTTTCTTCTACAGTCTGGTCAGAAGAATCAAGGCGNGAACANTNTGGAAGAACAGNTATCTGCGCAGGCTCATGCATAAGNTAAAGCAGTTTGCNTGGACNGTGTATGACAATGGACATATTATGGTCAGNACATGGGTTCCCTACGGAATATTCCTTATGTTNAATTTCCTAATGCTGCTATTGGCGTTTTCCGGCAGGGGNTTTAGCNGGGGGATAGCGCTGNTTATCGCGGTGATAGCGGATATNCTTGTCGGNAATCTGNTNTATTNCAATGCTAAGGAACAGCAGGANATCGTCAAGGGNATAGAGACNATTGCNGGCGGACANNTGGAACANCAAGTGAGGACGGATCATCTGCACGGNGATAATCTGACANTGGCACATTCCGTGAACAGTATCGGNAANGGGATCAAGGAAGCCGTNGAGATCAGTATGAAAGATGAACGTATGAAAGCNGATCTGATCACNAACGTCTCACATGATATTAAGACNCCGCTCACCTCNATAATNAATTACGTNGATCTTATNAAACGNGAACAGGTGGATAATGAGAANGTTCAGAATTACATCAGAGTACTTGATGAAAAGTCTCAGCGCCTGAANCAGTTGACNGATGATCTGGTAGAGGCGAGCAAGATCACATCNGGNAACATAAGCCTGCNTTTTGAGAAGATCAATTTAACGGAACTGATGAATCAGACGATAGGGGANTTTTCCGANAAATTTGAGGAGAAGAACTTAACCACAGTCATGAACGTTAATGTGCCAAATCCCGTGATTGAGGCGGACAGCCGCAGAATATGGCGGGTGATCGAGAATCTGTTTAACAATATCTTTAAGTATGCGATGGNGGGAACCAGAGTTTATNTGACGATATCCGGTATACCGCTTGATAAGGAGNATATTGAAGTATCGATCAAGAACATCTCGGCNACGCCGCTCAACTGTAATCCGGAGGAATTAACGGAGCGGTTTATCAGGGGAGATGAATCGAGAACGACAGAGGGAAGCGGTTTGGGATTGTCGATCGCGAAGAATCTGACGGAGGCNCAGANAGGCACCTTTGAAATTCAGCTGGACGGGGATCTTTTTAAGGTAATATTGACATTCCCGTTAGCGGAGACATAAACTTCGAATTATAACAAATGAACTGTGCTTGATTGCGAGATCTGTTTCGCAAACTCGAAATAAACTTAAGATTTTGTAAAAAGGATGGATATCCGCAAGTGATATCCATCCTTTTTCGTAAATTTCTAGAGATCCAGACTGCTCATCTCGCGGTTATTATACTTGGCGAGAATCTGGTGAATCTTATCGGTAGGTGTATAGATGTTGCCCATCGATGCATCATGATTCATGAAATCTATGATGGAAGCAATGAATTTGCTCATGTCTGCTTCCACATAGTATGTCTTGTCCTTTAACATGGGCGGCTGATAGCAGAGATTCGTGGTGACGATCCTGTCAAAGTAGCACTTTTCGTATGCTTCGTCAAAGGTATCCAGACCGTTTGTAAAAAGTCCAAAGGTGCAACAGATAAAGACACGCTTGGCATTCATTTTCTTTAACTGTTTTGCGGTATCGATCATGCTGCCGCCGGAGGAGATCATATCGTCGATGATGATAGCGTCCTTGCCGTCTATATTGTCACCTAAGAATTCATGCGCTACGATCGGGTTCCTGCCGTCGATGATGGTGGAGTAATCCCGACGCTTATAGAACATGCCCGTGTCTACGCCGAGTACGTTCGCAAAATATACGGCGCGGTCAAGAGCACCTTCGTCCGGGCTGATCACGATAGTATGTTCTTTGTCGATAATTAGATCTTTCTCCGTGCGGAGCAGAGAACGTATGAACTGATAGGGCGGGGTAAAGTTATCAAAGCACTTGTTCGGAACGGAATTCTGAACTCTGGGATCGTGTGCGTCAAATGTGATGAAATTGGACACTCCCATATCCATCAGTTCTTTGATCGCATAGGCGCAGTCCAAGGATTCCCGGCCGTTTCTTTTATGCTGTCTTCCCTCATAGAGAAAGGGCATGATTACACTGATTCTGTGTGCTTTGCCGTTGATTGCAGCGATAATTCTCTTGAGATCCTGATAATGATCGTCAGGGGACATATGATTTACATAGCCATTCATTTTATATGTAATACTGTGGTTGCAGACATCCGTCAGGATGAAGATGTCTTTGCCTCTGATAGAGGATGTAAGCACGCCTTTGGACTCTCCGCTTCCGAATCGGGGACATTCCGCCTCCATAAGATAATCGTCTTCCATATATCCGTGAAAAGCGGGGTCTTTCTTAAAACTGTTGTCCAGACTTTTGCGGAAATCCACCAGATGACTGTTGACTTTAGCTGCCAAAGGAAGGGCGGCTTTGGTTGTAAGCAGTTTGACCGGAGCCACCGGCATGGCGTTTTTGAGTTCTTCTGTATTAGGCATGATACCCTCCTATACGCTGCACTGATTGGTCATATACTGACATTTATTTTATAACATTATGCTAGTGACACGTCAAGGAAATTCTAGTAAAATAATATGAAGAGATTTTCTAAGGCATCTGAAAAACGCTACCTAAGAAAATCTAAAGCTTCATATCGAAGAAATGCCAAAATGCAGGCATTTCTCCGCGTGAATTTGATTGGTTANGACATATACAATCTGAGAGGTGAAGGNGAAGCGCAGTGAAAGAAATACAGCATGTCATCCGGAGTATAGAGAATGGTTCCATCGCGGAGGAACTGGGCATTGAGTCGGGGGATGTTCTGCTCGCTATCAATGGCAGTGCGATCGAAGATATCTTTGATTATCAGTATCTAACGCAGGATGAATATATAGAGATGCTGATTCGTAAGAAGAACGGGGAAGAATGGCTTCTCGAGATTGATAAAGATTATGATGAGGATCNGGGTATTATTTTTGAGAACGGATTGATGGACGAGTATCGATCCTGTCACAATAAATGTATTTTCTGTTTCATAGATCAGATGCCGAAGGGGATGAGAGAGACACTTTATTTCAAGGATGATGATTCCAGACTTTCCTTTCTGCAGGGGAATTATGTGACACTGACCAATATGTCGGATGAGGATATCGAGCGGGTGATCAGGTACCGTCTGTCTCCTATAAATATTTCTTTTCAGACCACGAACCCACAGCTGCGCTGTATGATGTTAAATAACCGATTCGCAGGACAGGCGCTTGAGAAAGNTCGGAAGCTGTACGACGCGGGCATTACCATGAACGGGCAGATCGTATTGTGTAAGGATATCAATGACGGGGCGGAGCTGGAACGAAGCATATCGGATCTGACTGCATATCTGCCGCATTTGGAGAGCGTGTCAGTGGTGCCGGTAGGGCTTTCTAAGTATCGGGACGGGCTTTATCCGCTGAGGCCTTTTGNNAAAGAGGATGCCAAGCAGGTTATAAGCTGTATACACGGATGGCAGCAGAGGTTATATCGGGAACACGGCACACATTTTATACATGCATCCGATGAGTGGTATGTACTGGCGGAAGAGGAGCTGCCCGCGGCGGAGAATTACGACGGCTATCCACAGCTTGAAAATGGCGTAGGTATGCTCAGGCTGCTCTTGGACGAGTTTGAGGAGACGATGGCGCAGGTTGCTGGCGAGAAGTCAAAGTATGCCGGATGCGGCGGGGAACTGTCGTTAGTGACAGGTAAGCTGGCGTATCCCTTTATTCTATTTATGGCGGAGCAGATGATGGGATGTTTTCCGCAGTATCATATCCATGTCTATGCGATAACAAATGATTTTTTCGGAGAGCAGATTACCGTGTCCGGNCTTCTGACGGGACAGGATATGATCAGGCAGCTTCGGGGAAAGAAGCTGGGCGACAGGGTTCTGCTTCCGCAGAATGTGCTGCGCAGCGGAGAAGATTATTTTTTGGATGATGTTACGGTNCAAGACATGGAAAAGGCTTTACAAGTACAGGTAGATATTGTAAAATCAAGCGGGTATGAGTTTGTGCATACTGTGCTTGGAAAATAATAAAGCGTAATAAGTGTATGGAGATATATTGTATATTAGGATGTTGGCTATGGCAATGTCGTGAAACGGAGCAGACATATGAGTAAGAAGAGAAAGCCGATCGTGGNGGTGGTGGGCAGGCCGAATGTGGGCAAATCCACACTGTTCAATGCATTGGCCGGTGAGAATATATCGATCGTTAAAGATACGCCGGGTATTACAAGGGATCGCATTTATGCGGATGTCTCATGGCTGGATATGAATTTTACATTGATCGATACGGGCGGTATCGAGCCGGACAGTAAGGATATCATTCTCTCACAGATGAGGGAACAGGCGCAGATCGCCATTGATACGGCGGATGTGATCATTTTTATGGTGGATGTGAAGCAGGGGCTGGTGGATGCGGATTCTAAGGTGGCAGATATGCTTAGGCGGTCGCAGAAACCGGTTATTCTGGCAGTNAATAAAGTAGATGATTTCAACAAATATATGGCAGATGTATACGAGTTTTATAATCTTGGAATCGGAGAGCCATATCCGATCTCTTCNGTCAACAAACTGGGTTTCGGCGAGCTGCTGGATGAGGCGGNTTCTTATTTCGACCGGGAAGCAGCGGCGGAGGAAGAAGACGAACGTGTTAAGATTGCCATCGTAGGGAAACCGAATGTTGGGAAATCCTCGATTATCAATCGGCTGATCGGTGAAAACCGCGTGATCGTATCCGATATTGCGGGTACCACACGAGATGCCATTGATACAGAGATCACTCATAACGGCAGGGAGTATGTCTTTATCGATACGGCAGGACTTCGCAGGAAGAATAAGATCAAGGAAGAGCTGGAGCGGTATATGATCATCCGCACTGTTGCGGCGGTGGAACGAGCCGATATTGTTGTACTTGTGATCGATGCCACTGAGGGTGTGACAGAGCAGGATGCCAAGATTGCCGGAATAGCGCATGATCGTGGCAAGGCGACGATTATAGCGGTGAATAAGTGGGATGCCATCGAGAAGGANAATAAGACTGTAAATGAGTTTACGCAGAAAGTAAGACAAGTACTTTCTTTCATGCCNTANGCNGAGATCATGTTTATNTCNGCGGTGACGGGACAGCGGCTGCCGAAGCTGTATGATATGATCGACGTGGTAAACGAAAATCATTCCATGCGTGTAGCGACGGGAGTGCTCAATGAGATCATGGCGGAAGCGGTAGCGTTGCAGCAGCCGCCTTCCGATAAGGGCAAGCGCCTGCGCCTGTACTATATTACACAGGCAGCGGTGAAACCACCCACATTCGTGATTTTTGTCAATGATAAGGAACTTATGCATTTCTCTTATACGCGATATTTGGAGAATCAGATCAGAGAAACTTTCGGATTCAGAGGAACGCCGTTTAAGTTTATTATAAGAGAGAGAAAGGAAAACAAGTAAAAGTGGAACGGATAATTTGTTTGGCGATCGGATACGTGTTCGGACTGTTTCAGACGGCATATATCTACGGAAAACTGCACGGAATTGATATCAGAGACTACGGAAGCGGCAATGCGGGGACGACCAACACTATGCGGGTGCTGGGGACGAAGGCTGGATTACTGGTACTTCTCTGTGACATTGTGAAGTGTATTCTTGCGGTGGTAGTGACAGATCTGATTTTTGGAGAGTCGCATCCGGAGATGTTGTATTTGCTCAAAATCTATGCTGCTACGGGCGCGATTTTAGGACATAACTTCCCGTTTTATCTGCACTTCAAAGGCGGTAAGGGAATTGCGGCCACGGCGGGGATGATTCTCTCATTTCATCCGTACCTGATTCCGATGGGAGTGATACTGTTCTTCGGAGNATTCTTCACGACGCATTATGTATCGTTGGGATCGCTGTTAGTATATGCGGGATTCTTTATTGAGCTGATCGTGCTGGGGCAGATGGATATCTTCGGAATGCCGCAGAATCTGCTGATTGAGATGTACATCATTGCAGGTGTGCTTACGGTCATGGCATATTATAAGCATAAAGACAATATCAAGAGNCTGCTTAGCGGAACGGAGCGTAAGACCTATCTGACACATAAGAATAAAGATGCACAGGGCACACAAAATGAAGCCGGGAAAGTGGATCAACCTGATCAGAAATCATAGTAATTGTTGACATGCAAGGAAAATCGGGAGGAAAAACAAATGGCTGATATCAGCATCATCGGCGCCGGAAGCTGGGGAACTGCATTGGCGCTTCTTCTACATAAGAATGGACATCATGTGACGGTATGGTCGATCGTGGAAGCGGAGATCAAGATGCTTCAGACCGAACATGAGCACAAAGATAAGCTGCCGGGGGTAAANCTGCCTGAAGATATGGAGTTTACTACNGATCTTCAGGCGGCCGTAACGGGCAGGGATGTATTGGTGCTGGCAGTACCGTCTCCCTATACGAGAAGTACGTCGCATAATATGCAGCCTTATGTAAAGGAAGGTCAGCTTATCGTGAATGTTGCGAAGGGTGTCGAAGAGAATACGCTGCTTACTTTATCACAGATTATCGAGGAGGAAATTCCGCAAGCGGAAGTGGCTGTTTTGTCGGGACCGTCCCATGCGGAAGAAGTAGGGCGCGGCATACCGACAACCATTGTAGTGGGTGCTAAGAAGAAGGCAACAGCAGAGTATTTACAGAACATATTCATGAGCGAGGTGTTTCGTGTCTATATCAGNCCCGACGTGTTAGGGATAGAGCTGGGTGCGGCGCTCAAGAATGTGGTGGCGCTGGCGGCGGGTATCGCTGACGGTTTAGGATATGGGGACAACACCAAGGCGGCGTTGATTACCAGAGGTATTACGGAGATTGCCAGACTGGGTGTGGCCATGGGCGGCAGGTTTGAAACTTTCTGCGGACTGACCGGTATCGGAGATCTGATCGTCACNTGTGCTTCCGTGCACTCCCGTAACAGACGGGCCGGCATGCTGATTGGACAGGGCTACACGGCGCGGCAGGCGATGGATGAGGTCAAGATGGTAGTGGAGGGTGTCTATTCCGCTAAGGCGGCAATGGGTCTTGCGAAGAAATACGGGGTACAGCTTCCCATTATCGANCAGGTAAACTCAGTGCTTTTTGACGGACAGCTCGCGGATGAGGCGGTTAAAAATCTGATGTTACGTGATAAGAAGATAGAGAATCCGATTATACCGTGGGAAGAAGAATCAGTTGAATAATAAATAAAAAACAGAAGAAGGCAAAGCNCCATATCTTCTGTTTTTTATTTTTAAGGAAATTCTACGTTCATACACGAGTTTGCGGAGATGCGTAGCATCTCATAAGCAATATCTCGCAACCCCGCAAAGCTNAATTTNTTACNCGATCATACTACAGATTTCCGTAGTGGTTTTTACTTTGTTCATGGAATAGATATGAATTCCGTCTACCCCGTGTTCCTGCAGATCACGGATCTGGCGCACCGCATAATCGATACCGGCCTTGCGCATGTCTTCCTTGTCGTCACCATAGGTTGCAATGATATCTGCCAATTCCTTCGGAACCGATGAGCCGGATAGGGATACGGTGGTGCCGAGCTGCTTCGCTGTAGTGATCGGCATAATACCCGCATGAATCGGTACGTTAATATCCAGCGCCCGGGCTTTATCCAGAAAACGATAGAAGTACTGATTATCAAAAAACATTTGAGAGATCAAGGAACTGACACCGGCGTTAACCTTTTCCTTCAAATGTCGTAAATCTTCCTCAAAGNTNGGGGCCTCGAAATGCTTTTCCGGATAGCATGCTCCCGATATGTCCAGAGTGGTATGCTCTTTCAGATAACGTACGAGATCGGCGGCATAATAAAATTCCCGGCTNTTNAACTGNTCGTCGGTCATGGNCTGCGGTCTGTCCCCGCGAAGNGCCAGNACATGGNTGACACCCGCCGCTTTNAGAGCAGNACAGTTTTGTTCCAGATCCTCTTTGGTAAATCCTACACAGGTAATGTGTGCGATAGCGTCTATATGAAGCTCTTTTTGGATAAAAGAGGTGATCTCTATTGTCTTACCGGCTCTGGAACCGCCGGCTCCGTAGGTNCAGCTTATNNAATCCGGGTTCAGCTTNCCAAGATCTCTCAGAATCTGATATACGTTCTCAAATTCTTCGTCTTTCTTCGGGGGAAATATTTCGAAAGACAGCTGCGATTTCTTAAGAGTAGAATTATTCTGTGTCATATGTATATTCCTTTCTTTCGGATACCTAATAAATTCTTGCTTTTACACTTGAAATATCGTAACATAAATTTATATGATAAGCAAGAAATGTTAACGGATAAAATACAAATCATCCGGCGGAAAGGATCAGAAATATGAGTGTGCAGAATAATTTTAACAGTACCACGGATTATGTGGCATCGCAGCAATTACTGGCAAGCGTCAATGTGGCGATTGCGCTTCAGAAACCGCTGCTGGTAAAGGGAGAGCCCGGGACGGGCAAGACTATGTTGGCGCAGGCGGTGGCGGATTCTCTCGGGAAGAAGCTGATTATATGGAATATCAAGTCCACCACTAAGGCACAGGACGGCTTATATATGTATGATACGATCCAACGGTTGTACGACGGACAGTTCGGGGAAGAGGGTGTTGATGATATCGCCCACTATATCAAACTGGGTAAACTTGGGGAGGCCTTTGATTCGGACGAGCAGGTGATTCTTCTGATTGACGAGATCGATAAGGCGGATCTGGAATTTCCCAATGATCTGTTGTGGGAGTTGGATCAGATGGAATTCTATATTCATGAGACGAAGCGGACAGTTAAGGCAAAGCACAGACCGATTGTCATCATTACGTCAAATGCAGAGAAAGAACTGCCGGATGCTTTTCTTAGAAGATGTATTTTTCACTATATTGATTTTCCGGATCAAACGTTGATGGAAGAGATCGTCAGGACACATTATCCCGATGTGGAGGATAAGCTGTTACACGATGCAATGGAGGTTTTCTATTGGATCCGTTCCATGAAGGACATTCGCAAGAAGCCCAGCACTTCGGAACTGATCGATTGGATCAATGCACTGCAGATCGGCGGGATTCCTACGGACAGACTGCGGCAGGAGCTTCCTTTTATCGGCGTAGTGGTCAAGAAAGACGAAGATTTAGAGACGGTTAAGAATAAAAAGGATTTCTGATATGGCGGAAACGGTGCATGCGGACCGTAGGCGACTATGGGCTGTATGGGTTATGGGGGTTCTATGTTCAGTAAGTTTTTCTACACTTTGAAAGATAAGGGGCTGGAAGTTTCTTTAAGCGAGTGGCTTACCCTGCAGGACGCGCTTCAACAGGGATTGTGCAACAGCAGCCTGACGGAGTTTTATTATGTGTCGCGGATGATACTGGTCAAGTCAGAGACGGAGTACGATAAGTTCGACATGGCTTTTGATGAAGTATTTAAGGGAATCCAGTCGGAAAATGAGATAAGCAAGAATATGATGCGCTGGCTGGACAAACCGGAGATGCAGGAAGTCTTCGAGGAGATGCGCCATGAGATGAATCAGGAAGTAGTCACGATGGATCAGGAAGACATCGAGAATAAATTCAAGGACAGGCTGCGGGATCAGAACGAGGAGCACAATGGAGGCAGCTACTGGATCGGTACTATGGGTAAGACGGCCTTCGGAAATATGGGCGGAAACATGGGAGGCATCAGAGTAGGAGGTACGACGGGCTATCAATCTGCATTTCAGGTGGTCGGAGCAAGGAAATACAGAGATTTCCGCAATGACAAGGTCTTGGATAACAGACAGTTTCAGATGGCGCTAAGAAAACTGCGGCAGTTCTCTGCTAAACTGGATATTCCGAGGACAGAGCTTGATATAAACGGCACGGTGGATGCCACCTGCAATAATGGCGGCTGTCTGCAGATCGTGATGGAGAAGCCGCGCAAGAATGCAGTGAAGCTACTGCTTCTTATGGATTCCGGCGGCACCATGATTCCATATACGACACTCTTGAATGAGCTGTTTCATTCCGTGTATAAATCGAATCATTATAAGGATGTCAAGACTTATTTTTTCCATAACTGCATTTACTCCAATCTGTACAATACGCCGGAGTGTGAGAACGGAGATTGGATTGAGACAGAGTGGATGTTTCGCAATCTGGACAGTGATTACAAAGTCATTATCGTGGGGGATGCGGCGATGGCACCGGAGGAGTTGTATTCTACGACGGGTAATTACCGAGGACCTAACGGCGGTTTGTCCGGCATGGAGTGGCTGATGCTGATGAAAAGGCATTACAAGAAAATTGTATGGCTCAATCCGAAAATGGCGCCGGGACATGCGCCGTGGCGTGAAGCGGAGACGGCGATTAAGGGACTGTTTCCGATGTATAAGCTGACGGTGGACGGATTGAATCAGGCGATGGTTAAACTTATGACAAACCGCTGATACGGGCTGTCAAAATATAATGAATAAGAGGTGAAGAGATGTATCGGGTAATGATTGTAGACGATAATATGGCCAATCTGATTATGGCAAGGAAAACTTTGGAGGAGGAATATGAGGTGATTCCGGTGTCTTCGGGAATCTCCGCACTGGAGTGTCTTAACGATATGCCGGAACTTCCGGATCTTGTGCTTTTGGACGTGGACATGCCTAATGTAAACGGCTTTCAGGTTATTTCGGAGATGAAGAATGTTCCGAAGCTGGTGAATATTCCGATCATCTTTCTGACGGCGCAGGACGATGATACCACCGAGCTGGAAAGCTATAATCTGGGAGCCATGGATTATATCAGGAAGCCTTATACGGCTAATCTTTTAAAGAAGCGTGTGGATATCCAGATTCAGCTTCTCACACAGCGGCGGAAGCTGGCAGAGATGAATAAATCTCTGAATAACCTTGTACAGGAAAAAAATAAAAAGAATCTGGAACTGCAGTATTCCATTGTCGCAATGTTCGTAGATCTGTTGACAAAGAGAGACGGTTTCGGCGGTGACCATGCGAGACGGGTGGAGAGATATATGGATATACTGGTCAGTGCAATGGTGCGCAGCGGTAAATATGGATTGACTGCGGACGATGGCACCACCATATGTGTGGCGGCACAGATTCATGATATCGGTAAACTGTGTATCGCCGATCAGTATTTGAATAACACAAGGATCGGCAACGAGAGTGAGTTTGAGCGAGAGGCAGTTAAGACGCATACGACGTTGGGAGCGGATATGCTCTCTAAGGTTACGCAACTTAGTGCAGGTGAGAATAATTTCATGAATTATGCATTTAATATGTGCCGCAGCCACCATGAAAGATGGGATGGCAAAGGCTTCCCGGACAGGCTGGATGGAGAGAATATTCCGATTGAAGCGAGGGCGCTTGCGATCGTGAATACATACGATAACCTGCGTAATATCGCACCCGCGGGCAAAGTACTCAGCCATCAGGAGGCGATTATGAAGATTAAGTTCATGAAATTTACGTGTTTGGATCCTGCACTTGTGGACCTCTTTCTCTCCGTGGAGAATGAGATTAAAAGTGTGGCAGGATAAACTGAACAAAAGGGGTTCGGTATGACAGCAAAGCAACGGTTGGAGAAATATATTGATATAGAATTGCCGGCGGAGGAGCTGCTATTTCATGTGGCCATGTTATTGAGCCTGTTAGAGTGTTCGGCTATGGTGTTTTTTACATTGCTCCTTCGTCTGGATATCCGCGTACCGCTTCTGATGACGTTAGGCATTGCCATTACTGTTGCAGCAATTTATATGGAGAGCAGGATAGGTCGGATCAGGCAGATCTCCATGGTATATCTTTGTGCGATGCACTTTATCATTGTGCCTATGGCATCGTTATATGTGCCGTACGCAGTCTATGATTTTCCGGTTTATTTTCTTACCGGAATTACCTTCACGGCGATTCTTTTGAAAAAAAAATGTGCGGCGGTCTTTATTGTAATCGATACGGTCATCGATCTTGGGTGTATCAATCAAATGATTCGGACGGTATCAGAATCTGAAATAATATGGAGCGAGCATGCACCGTACAGAATGGTTCTGCTGATCAGGATCATTGCGGCGCTGTTTTTGACAGGCACGGTGTGCGGCGTGCTGATTGCTTACCGCAACAGATTGCTGCGCAGAGAGGTTGGCAGAAGCACCGAGATGGAACAGCAGGCGGAACAGTTGAGTTATGCGAAAAACATGTTCTTAGTCAATGTATCCCATGAGATCAGAACACCCCTCAATGCCATATTAGGAATCACGGAGCTTTTGCTTGATCTGGATGTGGAGGACGGTGTGAAAGCGAATGCTTTTCATATGGCCAACTCGAGCAAGGCACTTTTGTCAATTACCAATGAACTGATGGACTTCTCCAAGCTGGATGACAGTGACCTGTCCGTTGCGGACAGACCTTATTATATAGGGGATATTTGTGACGAATTAATCAATGTGATTTCCGTGCGGTTTGCGGATCGTAAGATGGAATTCTATGTGAATATTGATCCGGATATTCCGGCTCAGCTATGTGGAGATGTAACGATCGTTCGACAGGTGCTGTTAAGTATCGTGCTCGGCATAATGAAGTCGATAGACAGCGGAGAAGTGTATTTGAATATCCGAAAAGAAGAGATGACAGAGCAGGGGATACGTCTGCAAGTTGAAGTATGTGCGGAAGGATCATTTCAATATTCTTACAGAGAATGGCTCTACCGTGAACAGACGCAGGATCCGGACTGCGATGAGGAGATTATGCCGCTTCCGAATCGTCTCATAGAACTTATGGGCGGAGAGCTTCACATGGGGGAAGAAACGACAAAAAGAACGTATTCTTTTGATATCCGGCAGGGATACCGGATCAAGACGCCTCTGGTGGAGAGACCTTTGGCGGGGAAACCATGCGTTCTGTTCTATGAGAATACGGTACAGCAGGGGAATATGCTTGCCGGAGCGCTGCGTGCCATAGATGTTGATTTTTATCGGGCATCTGATGATGAGAGCTTCTTCAGAGAGTGTGTGGAACAAAATTACACACATATCATGATCGCCGTGGAAAGATATGGAGGTATCAAGGGCAGACTTGCAAGGTTACTTGACCCACAGTCGCTTATTCTGATCGGTTCTAACGTGTTGGCTTATGAAGATACCCTGATCAGGATAACATTTGACAGGCCGGTTACTTGTCTGAATCTGGATGCGCTTCTTACCGGCAGACAGAACAGTACAATACGCCATATCGGATACAGGGGAGGGTTTATCTGCCCGGACGCGCGTGTTATGGTAGTGGATGACAACATTGTCAATCTGGAAGTGGCCACAAGCCTTTTAAACCGTTATCAGGCACAGGTGTCGGTAGCGGTAAGCGGAAGGGAATGTCTGAAGATGTTACAGCAGGAACCGGTGGATTTCATCTTCTTAGATTATATGATGCCGGAGATGGATGGTATTGATACATTGAAAAATATCAGGGCATTGAAGGAGCCTCGTCTGGATCATGTGCCCATTGTTGCGCTCACGGCCAATGCAGTCAGCGGTGCCAGAGAAATGTTTTTGGAAGCCGGATTTGATGAGTATATCTCTAAGCCGATTGAGCGGGATAAATTTGAGAAGATCCTGCGGTCGTATCTGCCGGAGGAGAAGATTATTTATACACATGATAAAGCGGAAAAAACACAGTAGATCGACAGAAGTTCGGGACGGGAAGAAATATGAATTGTAAATTAAACCGGATCATCGGTGAAAAAATATCTGGCATGGGACTGGTGGAGTTTAATTTAAACTTGTTTCTTGCTATGGTTGTTATGGAAAGTATCATCATACTGCCGATTGTATTATTGTTCAGTAATCTGGACAGAATGGCGGCACCCATACTTTTGATCATCTTGGGCTGCGGTCTTCTTTTGATATGGA
Organism: Lachnospiraceae bacterium; assembly: GCA_014804655.1. Taxonomy (GTDB): domain Bacteria; phylum Bacillota; class Clostridia; order Lachnospirales; family Lachnospiraceae; genus UBA3282. The sequence continues at coordinate 88,863 of JAAUZK010000024.1, forward strand.
ATTTGCGATACAGAAAACATAATCTGNCAGCGATACTAACATTGGTTATACTGGATGGTATTGCGATTCCGATGATTCTGAGGATCAGCAGCGGGGCATATTGCATAGCAATTATGTGGTTTGTAGCGAGCATGATTATCATCTATTCTGTTTTTGAAAGTTTTATGTTTCTACCGGTTCTGGCNCTGTTTATATTTGAGTATTGTTATCTGTACAGTGACGTTTTTTTTTCCAAGGGAAATGATGTATATCATATTGGTGAGAACTTCCACTTTTCGGATTTGGCAATCAGCTTTGTCGGGACTGCGTTTTTCATTATTATGTTGATCTATATTCAGGAGAAATTTTATCTGCATCAGCAGTGGAAGATCAAGCGCAGCAGCCGTAAGATAGAGCGCGCAGGCGCCGCCAAAAGGCAATTTCTGAAGAACATGTCCTATGAGATAAGAACACCCATGAATTCGATTATCAATCTGTCCGAGATCATGCTAAAAGGGGAGCAGGATGATGAGACGAGGAGTAGTATCAATACGATCAGAAGTGCGGCATATGACTTGTTGGCCATCATTGACGATGTACTTACATATGCCAGAATCGATGCGGGGGATATGCACCTGATTAATAGTTCTTACAGTTTTGAGAAACTGATCAAGGGAATTATACGGACGATNTCGGAGGAANTACAGAAAAAGAAATTAAATCTGGATATGAAGATAGACGGAAATATTCCGAAGGAGCTTTTGGGCGACAGTGTCACGATCCGTCAGATCTTTCTGTATCTGCTCTTTATCTCCATTGATTTTACGGCGAGTGGAAGAATTGTTCTGGAGGTCAGATGTGAGAAGGATACAGAGTCGGGAATCGCGACTTTCTATTGTATGGTCGCGGATACCGGAAAGGGATTGTCGCAGATAGACATACAGTCGCTTTTCGGCATGTATGAAACTTATGACTCCAGGCAGTCCAGCAATCTGAAAGGAGTCGGACTNAANTTTACCATCTGTAANGAACTGCTTGCCATGATGCAGGGAGATATCAAGGTAGAAAGTATTGAGGGGATCGGATTATCCACCACATTCACTTTCAGGCAAGAAATCGTCGATGNATCGCCCATGATTCGTTTGGNGAATGAGAAGAANCCCAGNGTGTTGATTTATGCGGATAATGATATCAGCATTGCAAAGTGGCAGGATATCATGGAGACATTNGGAGTCAGACCTGTATACAGCCGCAATTATTANGGGTTCAATCATGCCATTCAGGAGAAANATTTCGATTTTATTTTTGTTCCGGATNCAGTNTATGAGAACTTNNCCAATATTATTTCACTGTATCGGTGTCAGGAGTATACGTATGTGACTTCGGGATATGATGCGGTTTACGGTGATTATGATAAGTGTCGGCTTATATACCGNCCGTTTTCGTGTATTACGGTCTCTATGGTATTGAATAACAGATGGAACAAGGAAGATTATAAGAANAGCGCTCTGGAGGANACCTTTACGGCAAGGAANGCCAGAGTACTCGTTGTGGATGATAATGCGGTAAATCTGAAAGTNGCGGCGGGTATATTCNGCAAATATGGCATTGATATTGCAGTAGCCACCAGTGGACAGGACGGTATCAGGAAATTGGAGAANGAAAAGTATGATCTGGTACTGATGGATATGGTTATGCCNGATCTGGGCGGNGANGAAGTACTNAGACTGATCAGGGCTAAGGAAGANCACTATTACAAGGANCTGCCTTTTGTTGCGCTGACTGCGCAGAACGGTGCGAATGTCAGGGAGGAGATGCTGGAACTNGGATTTCAGGAATATCTTGCCAAGCCGGTCAAGAGAAGATATCTNGAAAANTGTCTNCTGGANTTTTTGCCGGAGGNGCTGATCGAACATGTCAAGNCAAAGGACGACAGGGANGNACAAGGTAANAATAAATCTATATCAAAGACCGGAGAAAAGAAACCGGAGAGCGGGCTGAACAAAGATAAAGGACTTTTAAATATCGGTTTTAACCAGGAGGCNTANGCGGCAATTCTGAATACCTATTATGCGGAAGGCATGAANTATCTGGAGCTTTTGCCGAATCTGCTGGAAGTTGGAGATATCCAGCTTTTTACCACAGACGTGCACGGAATCAANAGCTCCAGTGCCGCCATTGGNGCCATGGAAGTNTCCGCGCTATTTAAGGAGNTGGAGTTTGCAGGCAAAGCGGGTGATACCGATACGATCAACAGGCAGTTTGACTCNTGTCTGGAAAAATTCAGAGAGATACTNGGTGAGGTAAAAGAATATCTGATCAGTATCGGAAGCTTCAATGAGGCGGANACAGAGCAGAATACCGAGGAGAAGGAAGCGGAAGAATTGACGNCACAGATATTGCAGAATCTCAAGACCGAACTGGATAAAATGAATCTGAAGGTGACGGACAAGCTTGTGCCNGAGATGGCTTCNAGAAATTTCGGGGCAGATGTTAATGCACGAATGAGGAAATTGAAAGAGGCATATGATATGTTTGATTTCCATCAGGTTAAGGTGATTTTGAATGAGATGATGCAAATCGGACGCACAGATGAAAGTTAATATCTACGGAGCTGTTACTTTTTAAACATTCTCCAAAGAGGACGCCTAAACAGATAGAAAATTCCCCGTCGGCTCGCTTTCGCTCCTTTCACAGCGCAACAGACACTAAGCTCGAAAGTTGCGTTGCAACTTTAAACCTCGCTAAGTGCTGGCGCTGTTCTAGGGCCTCCTTGGGAATTCTTCTATCTGTTTAGGCTGGTTATTGGCGTGGACGAAAAGTAATATGAATCAGTATGTTACAGTAAAAGTTAAGAATTAATAGTTGACAAAGTCAGGTGATTCGTTTAAATTANATCTAATAACAAATAATAAAATACAGGCGATGATAAGAACAAGTAGTAGNTTACGGAACGTACAGAAAGCAGCCGGTTGATGAGAGGCGCACGGGAAGTTNTTTATGAATACATCTTGGAGCTTCACGGCAGAATGGCGGNTCCTAGTAGGTCGTGACGGGGAATGCACGTTATAGCAGGAGAGTATCAGGAAGAGATGATTNGNATAAGAATATATCTNGGAATCGTACTCGTTGAGGCCGGCAATGTGAGTTGTCTGTGAAGATAGGTGGTACCACGAGAGTAACCTCGTCCTATGTGTNTATATNCACAGGACGAGGTTTTTTGCGCGNATAAGCAGAGCCGGAAGCNNTGTGAGACAGGCGTTATGCTTGCATATAAGCNTGTCTCACAGGGCTTACGGCGAGCAACGCGAACTCGGAATGCGTAGCATTTCGAGTCTGCTTATTCANGGAATTNAGAAANAATGGAAAGGAATGGGAACAATGGGAATTTATGAGGAACTTCAGGCAAGAGGATTACTTGCACAACTTACGGATGCNGATGAGATCAGGAATCTGATCAACAGTGGTAAAGCGGTTTTTTATATNGGTTTTGATCCNACGGCGGANAGTCTGCATGTAGGGCATTTNATGGCNCTNTGCCTCATGAAGCGCNTGCAGGAGGCNGGAAATAAGCCNATCGCCCTNATNGGGGGCGGNACGGCGATGATCGGAGATCCTTCCGGCAGAAGNGATATGAGNACTATGATGACGAAGGAGACGATCGATCACAACTGCGAATGCTTCANGAAACAGATGAGCAGATTNATNGACTTNTCGGATGGCAAGGCGCTGATGGTCAACAATGCCGANTGGCTGTTAAANTTAAATTATGTGGANTTTATCCGCGATATNGGNGCNTGTTTCAGTGTCAATANTATGCTNAGNGCGGAGTGCTATAAACAGAGAATGGAGAAAGGATTGAGNTTCCTTGAGTTCAACTATATGATCATGCAGAGTTATGATTTCATGGAACTGTATGAGAGATATGGGTGTAACATGCAGTTTGGCGGTGACGACCAGTGGAGCAANATGCTGGGCGGTACGGATCTGATTCGNCGGAAGCTTGGCAAGGATGCGTATGCCATGACGATNACGCTGCTTNTGAANTCCGAGGGTAAGAAGATGGGAAAGACCCAGAAAGGTGCGGTATGGCTTGATCCGAANAAGACGACACCTTTTGAGTTTTATCAGTACTGGCGGAACGTANCGGATGCGGATGTGCTGAAATGTCTGCGTATGCTGACGTTCCTGCCGTTAGAGCAGATCGATGAGATGGATCAATGGGAAGGAAGCCAGTTGAATAAAGCGAAAGAAATACTGGCTTATGAACTGACGAATCTTGTTCATGGAGAAGAAGAGGCGAAGAAAGCGGAAGAAGCGGCGAAAGCACTTTTTGCCGGAGGCGGCAGTTCGGAAAATATGCCAACAGCGGTACTTACGGATGATAAGTTCATAGATGGAAATATCGATATTTTAGGAATTCTTGTCGCTGCGGGCATGGCAGCATCACGATCCGAGGCACGCCGTGCCGTGGAGCAGGGCGGAGTTTCCGTAAAGGGAGAAAAAGTAGGGGATATTAAGATGTCCTACACGAAAGAGATGATTGCAGCCGAAGAATTTATTGTAAAAAAAGGAAAAAAGAGTTTCAAGAAAATTGTTGTAAAATAGAAAAAGAAAGGAAGAGATAAGATGGAAAGGAAGGCAAAAGAGAGAACCCTTATGTCCTACGCACCGGATATCAAGGTGGTAGACTGTACATTGCGCGATGGAGGATTGGTTAATGATTTCTTCTTCAATGATGAATTTGTGAAAGACTTATACCAGGCGAATATCAAGGCGGGTGTGGATTATATGGAGTTTGGATATAAGGCATCCAAGGAGCTGTTCGATGTGAACAAGTTTGGAAAATGGAAATTCTGCGATGACAAGGATATCCGGGCTGTAGTGGGAGACAACAAAACAGACATGAAGATTGCGATCATGGCGGATGTAGGACGGTGTGATTTCAAGAAGGATATTCTGAACAAGAAGGACAGTCCGGTAGATCTGGTGCGGGTTGCTACCTACATTAATACGATTCCTGCGGCGATTGAGATGATCGAAGACTGTACGAAGAAAGGATATGAGACGACCGTTAATATTATGGCGATATCCAAATCNAATGACGTGGATATCGACGCGGCGTTGGAACTTCTCTGCCAGAGTAGCGTAGGAACGATATACCTGGTGGACAGTTACGGCTCTCTCTACCCGGAGCAGGTCAGAAGGCTGGCTGATAAATATCTGGATGTGGCGGACAAATATGGGAAAAAGGTCGGTATTCATGCCCACAACAATCAGCAGCTGGCGTTTGCCAATACTACGGAGGCAATTATTAAGGGAGTCAGTTATCTGGACGCTACGGTGAGCGGTCTCGGACGTGGGTGCGGGAACTGTCCCAGCGAACTGCTTCTGGGATTCTTAAAAAATCCGAAGTACAGGATCAATTCGATACTGAAATTTGTAGAAAAGCATATTGTTCCNCTTAGAGAGTCCGGTGTGGTGTGGGGCTATGATGTGCCGTACCTTCTGACAGGTATATTAAATCAGCACCCGAAGACAGCGATTCAGTTTATGAAGGAGAAGCGGCAGGATTATAACGATTTTTATCTGGAGCTGTTGGATAATTTCTAAAGAACCGGTGTATTTCTCCCCGGAGCAANGAGGATGTTTCGGGGAGGAATGATCTATAGGCTTCCAAACGGAGGAGAATGTTATGAAGAAGCTGGGAGATTGGGANGATGAATTTATAGATTTGGATGACGAATCGGATGAGGCGTATGATGATTATGCAGAGGATGAAGAAGACGAGTATATGCAGCTCCCGGACAGGAATATCGTGATCCCTGTGGTTGCAGTGGCGCTTCTGATTATTGTAATTATTGTCGGTATCGTGGCGGCAGTTGTACTATCTTCCGGAAATAAAGAAAAACCTGTTGTAAGGATCGACCAACTGTCCGAAGAGACAGTGCCGGAACAGGAGACGGAGTTGTCACAGCCGGAGGAGAGCCTTAAGTCTGAGGAGAATATCNTAGAAGATGATATTCGGCCGGAAGAGGAAGATTCGGAGGAAAATGTGACAGAGGATGCGGAATCCGAAGATCCGCAGGGAGCTGCCATGAGCGCCGAACAGGGGANGGAAGTGGATGTGACGACGCTGTTATCTTCGGGCAGCGTGGCCGAGACGAATCAGGTAACCATCGGAATTGATGTGGCGAGATATCAGGGGACTATAGACTGGGCGCAGGCGGCGGCTTCGGGAATTGATTTTGCCATGGTACGGGTAGGATACCGNGCAGATGGCACGAGAGAGATNTGTGCCGACACGAATGCAAAGTATAATATGCAGGAAGCGCAGAAGAACGGAATCAAACTGGGTGCGTATTTCTTCTCCACTGCGGTTACTGTGGAGGAGGCTGTGGAGGAGGCCGATTGGGTGGCGGATTATATTGCCGGGTATCAGATTACTTATCCGGTGGCATATGACTGCGAAGGATTTGAGNGGCCCGACAGTGCACAGTATGGNCTGACAAATGCTCAGCGTACCGATATTGCAATTGCTTTTTTGCAGGAAATATATAACAGGGGTTATACACCNATGTTCTATGCATCCATGGGAGAGCTTTCCGGCAGTGCGAAATGGGATACGGAGAGGATAGAGGGCAGNTATCGAATATGGGTATCACAGTATCCGTCTGCACCTTATCCGGAGACGGAGAAGTCATCCTACGGCGGTGTTCATGCCATGTGGCAATATACGAATCGTGGTACGGTTGCTGGAATTTCCAAACCGGTGGATGTGAATGTGGCTTATTTCGGATATGAAGGTACGGCCGAGGCGCATAGCTTAGAGGCTCCCGAGGAAGCCCATGCAGATGTGGAAGCATTGATGAATTTTACGGAAGTAAACGAAACGGTAACGGCTAAGGATTCCACAAATCTGCGCAACATTCCAAGCCAGGGGGAGGAAAGCGCAATAGTGCATACACTGAAAAACGGGGAGACGGCGACAAGAACCGGTGTCAGTGACAGCGGCTGGTCGAGGCTNACTTACGAAGGCCAGACGGTTTATGCGGTATCCAGCTACCTGACGACAGATCTGGGCTATCAGGCTCCCGCGCAGGAAGGCGCAGGCACCGGCGACGGACTTAAGACGAAATTTGCAGATCGAAGCGATCAGGTGACGGCAAAAATCGAAGTTAATCTGCGAGCATTACCCAGTGTAACCAATCCGGATGCTACGGTGGTTGCGGTATTACATAACGGCGAGTATGTAACCAGAACAGGTATTAATGAAGAGTATGGCTGGTCTAGAGTGGATTATAACGGACAGACATTATATTGTATCAGCAGTTATTTAATAAATTGAGCTTCGCTCAATTGCGAGCTATTGCTTATGAGATACTGTGTATCTCTGCAAACTCGTGTACATGTATTAGAATAATTTAAAAAAGATATATGACAGGGATTATCTGTCATATATCTTTTTTAAATTGGTAAGTTTNGCACTTGCATTCATAAGCAGAGCATCTGCGATCGTGAGCGCGGCCATGGTTTCCACGACGACTACGGCGCGGGGGACAATGACAGGATCGTGACGCCCTTTAATTGAGACTTCTATGTTTTCACCCCGTTTATTGACCGTTTCCTGCGGTGAAAANATCGATGGTGTGGGTTTCACGTAGGCACGCAGAAAGATTCCGGACCCNTCGCTGATGCCGCCTAAGATGCCGCCTGCGTGATTGGTGCGCTTGGCAATATTGCCGTCGTCCATATAGAAGAAATCGTTGTTCTCGGAACCATGACGGGAAGCGGCTTTAGTTCCGGCACCGATTTCTATGGCTTTGACAGCGCCTATGGACATAATTGCCTTTGAGAGGTTTGCATCCAGTTTCTCGAAGACTGGGTCGCCGAGCCCGNCGGGAACACCGTCTATGATACATTCGATTACACCGCCGGCGGAGTCATAACTTCTCATGCAGTCGGCGAGAAAGGATTCCGCCTGAATCGAAGCGTCTCTGTCGGGCATGCAGGTAGGAGTTGAGAGAATGGCATCTCGGTCAAATTTATCCATATTGATATGAACCGGACCGATAGACTCCGTATATGCCGTTACGTTTATGCCGAATTCCGACAAAAGTTTTGCGGCAACCGCTCCTGCGGCAACACGTCCGATGGTTTCACGTCCTGAGGATCGTCCNCCACCGCGGTAGTCGCGGAATCCGTATTTAGCGTCAAACGTATAGTCGGCGTGTCCGGGGCGATAGTAATTTGCGATCTCGCTGTAGTCAGCGGAGTGTTGTGATGTATTGCGCACCAGCATGGAGATCGGAGTGCCCGTAGTACGATCCTCGAAGATACCTGAGAGAATCTCTACAGCATCCGCTTCTTTTCGGGGAGTGGCAATCCGGGTCTGCCCGGGTTTGCGTCTGTCCAGATAGAGCTGAATATCGTCAGGGGTCAGGGGCAGTCCGGCAGGACAGCCGTCTACCACGACACCGAGCGCCTCACCGTGGGATTCGCCCCATGTGGTAATNCGAAAGATATTTCCNAAAGATGAACCAGCCATAATAATAATCCTTTCTTATTATNTTAATGAAATAATAATACAGTTATAATGAAAATTAACCGAAGAATCGGAAAGAAGCATGAAGTTTTCAGAAAATAATATGAAGGATAACTTGCATACAAACAATAACAAATGGTATGTTAAATAATGGATTNATTTCTGTCGCTTCAAATCTGCTTATACGGAGTATACCACATCNCTTCACGGAAATAAATATTCAGATCGGTAAAAAAATTTGCAAAAAAATGATTGATTTACATAAAAAAGGTGTACAAATAAATTTTATGTGTTATGATATTAATCAGAACTATATGCGGTATTTGATATAAATGACATTACAAAACAAAACGACAGAGTATATATACATAGTGGATTGAATACACAGAACCATAACGGGTTTGAGGAATCTGATGAAAAAAACATTTCGGGAAAAAATAATTTCAAAATTTACGAGTATTGCAAAAAAGAATAAATTTATGCACTATCCGTGTCTTGCAGCACTTTTCGTTATTTTAGGAGGATATCACATCGGAAGACATTTTGTGACGAATACCAAACGTTATGCCGGAATCGTGTTTGTAATACTTTTCTTTATGAATAGCTGCAGCTTTTCTTTTGCAGTGTTTGCTGAGAAAACCGGTTTTATCAAGGCTCAGGAAACATACAGCGCCATCGTGGAGGANTCGGATATTACNCTTGCGGTAGAGACGGAGGCGGATTCGGAGGAGGTGGATTTGCCGGAGGAGACGGAGATTGATTTGAATTATGATCCGGAAACGGATATCTCGGACGTGGATGTATATACACTTGATGATATTTTAGGGGGAGAGGAAGATTACCAGCCGGAGAATGAGCAGNCGGATGATGACAGCGAAGAAGGCGACGAGGCGGTGAAACTGCCCGAAGATTATGAATTTGACAGTACGGATTGGCGGTTCATTCTGATTAACAAGCAGCATCCCATACCAGAGAACTATGAGCTTAACCTCGGCAGGACCAAGGATACTATACGGTGTGATGACAGGATCATTGAAGATCTTCGGCTTATGCTGCAGGCGGCCCAGAAAGACGGCTTTAATCTGGGTGTNCAGTCCTCGTATAGGACGTTTGACAGACAGGAATCCAACTTTAATGACAGAATCAAATATTATATGAAGCAAGGACTATCTTATATGGATGCCTATAAGAAAACCTCGCAGGTAATCACGGTTCCGGGCTGCAGCGAGCATGAGATCGGAATGGCNTTGGATATTACTTCAGATACGTATACACAGTTGCTNCANGGATTTGCTGAAACAGAGGAAGGTAAATGGCTTGCGGAGCACAGTCATGAGTACGGATTCATACTGCGTTATCCCTCCGGTAAGGAATATATCACCGGTATAGAATATGAACCATGGCATTTTCGTTATGTGGGCAGGGAGGCGGCCAAGATCATGCATGACGAGAATATCTGTCTGGAAGANTTCTGGGATAAGTATCTGTAGAGTGGAGACAGGCAATGTACAGAGTATTAACAACAGAAGGAAGAGCGAAACGGGCGCAGCTGGAAACGGTACACGGGACNATCCAGACGCCCGTATTTATGAATGTGGGTACTGTGGCGGCAATTAAGGGCGCCGTATCCACGGAGGATCTGGAGGGGATCAAGACACAGGTGGAATTGTCTAACACATATCATCTGCATGTNCGCCCCGGAGATGAGATTATTAAAAAAATGGGTGGTTTACATAAGTTTATGTCATGGAACAAGCCGATTCTGACGGATTCCGGCGGGTTCCAGGTTTTTTCGCTGGCCAGCCTGCGAAAGATCAAGGAAGAGGGCGTCTACTTTAACTCTCATGTGGATGGCAGGAAAATTTTTATGGGGCCGGAGGAGAGCATGCGGATTCAGTCAAATCTTGCCTCCACCATAGCGATGGCTTTTGACGAGTGTCCTTCCAGTGTGGCGGACAGACATTATGTGGAGGCTTCCGTGGCACGTACCGCCAGGTGGCTGGAACGCTGTAAGACGGAAATGAATCGATTGAACGGGCTTGAAGATACGATTAACAAAAAGCAGCTTTTGTTCGGAATCAATCAGGGTGCTGTCTTTGATGATATCCGTATCGATCACGCCAAACGGATCGCAGAGTTGGAATGCGACGGTTACGCGCTCGGCGGGCTTGCAGTGGGAGAGAGTCATGAGCAGATGTATCATGTAATAGAAGAGACGGTTCCGTATCTTCCGCATGATAAACCTACCTATCTTATGGGGGTAGGTACGCCTGCCAATATTCTGGAGGCTGTCGAACGTGGAGTGGATTTCTTTGATTGTGTATATCCCACGCGAAACGGCAGGCATGGACACTTGTATACTAATCAAGGGAAGATTAATCTGTTCAACGCGCGATATGAGCTGGATGAGAGACCGATCGAGGAGGGCTGTGAGTGCCCGGCCTGCAGAAGATACTCAAGAGCATATATCAGACATCTGTTAAAGGCGAAAGAAATGCTCGGCATGAGGCTGTGTGTTCTGCATAATCTCTATTTCTATAATACGATGATGGAGGAAATCAGAGGAGCGCTTGATCAAGGTGGTTTTGCGGCATACAAGAAACGTAAGATGGATGGGATGTACCGGAGCGGGGAAAACAGTACGGAAATCTAAAAAGAATCTAAAAAAGCTTGTTTTCTTAACTTGTTTTGTGTATGATATGTTTTGACTGCTTAGACATATGACTTGGCGGAGAGCTTGCCGGATCATATAGGAATATATGGAGGAAAAAGATATGGGTATTTTATTGACAGGTGACGGAGCAGCAGCGGCGGCAACAGGCGGCGGCATGGTCATGATACTTTACATTGTTGTGATTGTGGCATTTATGTATTTTATTATGATTCGTCCGCAGAAGAAAGAGCAGAAGAGAATGGCGGCGATGTTAGCGGAGATGAGTGTTGGCGATTGTGTGCTTACGACAAGCGGTTTCTACGGTATTGTGATCGATATCACGGAAGATACGATTATCGTTGAATTCGGCAGCAACAAGAACTGCCGTATTCCTATGCAGAAGTCTGCGGTTGCACAGATCGAGAAAGCGGATGCGGAATAAGAGTTAAAAAAACGAGCTTGCTCGCAATCGAGCGTAGCTCGATTTTTTATTTGTGAGAAAGAACAGAAAAAGATTTCCGCAATATGGTTCTTTTGTAAACATCTACAAAATGCAAGGTTATCTCTTGACAGTGCATTCCACATCGTGTAGAATGCGATGTTGTGTGATGAATCACAATGACTCGTGAAGAGTAAAAGGAGGAGAATATTATGAAAATAAGAACAGTAAAATTAGTTGCATGTGCAGCGATTATGGCGCTTACATTATCCATGACCGCTTGTGGCGGTGATGATGCTGCAGCAACGGAAACAGTGACAGAGGTTGCAGACACAGATGATTCTGCGGAAGTTGAGCCGGAAACGGAAGAGGAGACAGAGCCTGAGACAGAAGAGCCTGCAGATGATGCAGATACGGAAGCAGAGGCAGAGGTTGAAGACGAGGCAGATACGGATGACGCAGACGCTGCAGAGGCGGGCGATTATACAACCTTAGAGGATTACTACAATGATCCTACCGTTAAGTCGGCTTTAGAGAGCGCTTTCGATGCTATGGCAGGTGACGGTATGTCTGCAGCTTGTGAAGTAAGCGGTAATGAGTTCACCGTAATCATTAAGATTGAGGACAGTTCCATGATCGTTGATGGTATGGGCGATGCACTTTCTGCTGCATTAGATTCACAGGAAGCTACATTTAAAGCACAGGTTAAGCAGTTCGATGATGTGATCGGACAGGACGGAGCTTGCACGGTTGTTATGCGTTATACAGATCCTGATGANAACGTACTTGCAGAGAAATCCTTTACAGCAAACTAAACGCTGGATATCAGATTGCAGCAGCAATAAGAGATTACGGCAGCTTGGGATTGAGACAAGAAAAGTAAGAGGCGGACTAAAGTGTTCGTCTCTTTTCTTTTGCGCTCTGACAGGTATAGGGAAGGCACGGACAAACTCTTCTTGAAATTTATAGAAGAATAGACTATGATATATAAGTGATATTTTGCGATAAATGACATGGAAATGAGGGATGGATATGGATTTGAGGATTACATGTATTCCGGGGGACGGAATCGGACCGGAGATTATAGCGGAAGCAAAGAAAGTTCTTGATGCTGTGGCCAAGCAGTACGGGCATACTATGCATTATACGGATATTCTGATGGGNGGTGCGTCTATTGACGTGCATGGTGTTCCCCTGACTAAAGAAGCAGTTGAAACGGCGAAGAGCGGCGATGCCGTATTGATGGGGTCTATCGGCGGAGACACGACGACTTCTCCATGGTATCGGCTGGAGCCTTCCTTAAGACCGGAAGCCGGATTGCTGGCAATCAGGAAGGAGCTGAATCTTTTTGCGAATCTAAGACCAGCGGTATTGTATGATGAACTGGTGGCGGCTTGTCCGTTAAAAGATGAGATAGCCGCTGCGGGATTTGATATGATGATTATGCGTGAACTGACCGGCGGACTCTACTTCGGAGAGAAGAGGACGATTGAGGAGAACGGAGTGAGAAAGGCAGTCGATACGCTTGTATACGATGAGAATGAGATCAGGCGGATTGCCGTCAAGGGATTTGATATCGCCATGAAACGGCGAAAGAAAGTGACGAGCGTGGATAAGGCCAACGTGCTGGCTTCTTCAAGATTGTGGAGAAGCGTGGTGGATGAGGTTGCAAAGAAGTATCCGGAAGTAACTTTAGAGCATATGTTGGTAGATAACTGCGCGATGCAGCTTGTCAAAGATCCCGCACAGTTTGATGTTATTCTCACAGAAAATATGTTTGGTGACATCCTGTCCGATGAGGCGAGCATGGTGACCGGATCTATCGGAATGCTGGCTTCGGCATCCTTAAATGATACGAAGTTTGGTCTGTATGAGCCGAGCCATGGTTCTGCGCCTGACATTGCAGGAAAGGATATTGCGAATCCGATTGCAACGGTTCTTTCTGCGGCAATGATGCTGCGCTANAGCTTTGATCTGGATCGTGAAGCGGATGCGGTCGAGAGNGCGGTAAGAGAGGTTCTTCAGAGCGGTTACCGCACGGGCGATATTATGGCTGAGGGATGTACTCAGGTAGGTTGCAGACAGATGGGCGATCTTTTGGCAGAGCGGATCAAATAGAAAAGAGCCGATATAGACAAAAAATAATGCAGGGAATCTTTATGGAACAGANCAATAAGNGGAAGAAACTTGATATTGAGACAACTGTTTTTATTCTGTTTCTGTCGGGGTTGGCAGTTTATTACGGCTGGCGTATGTTTGCGCTGACACCATGGTATGATGAGCTCTACACATACTACTTTTTTATCAGCAGAGGACCGGTTTATGCGGCAATTCATTGGCCGCTGCCCAATAATCATATAGGATATTCGGTATTGGCGGCCTGTCTTGGCATTTTCGGAAATTCCGCCATTGCGCTGCGAGGTATTTCTTATCTGTGCAGTCTCGGAAGTATGGTNTTGCTTTTTCGGATCGGCAGAAAATGTTTTATGCGTGGACTGGCGCTTATTCCTGTTTTCCTCTATGCGGGTATGAAACTGGTGAATCAGCTTGCGGTGCAGGGAAGAGGATATGCACTTGTATCATTCTGTTATCTTGTGGCAATTTATGAACTGCTGTGCATTACGGTAGAGCATAAAGAACGGATTCGGGATTATATATGTTTCGGTATAAGTTTGGTGCTCGCGTTGTATGCGATCCCCAGCAGTTTGTATGTTGTGATTCCGATTTGTCTGGTGGGCGGTATTGTTTTGCTTGCATGCGGAGAATACAGAGGTTTTTGGCGATTACTTCTCACTTCTCTGGCCGGAGCGGTCTGTACGTTAGGGCTGTATGGGGTGGTATGGCTTGCCATCGGTTCTAATTTGCTTATGAAAACGGAAGGCAGTGCCTACTATGGCATGGGGCATGGGTCAATTATCCTGCATGCNCCGTTTGCGGCATTGCGGACCGGGATTGAATATATGCTGGCAACGCCGTATATTCAAAGTGTGGGCAGAGAGGGATTTGCCGGCAAGTTTATAAGCTGGCTGCACAGCCTGCTAAATGAATATTACATGGGTGGTGCAGTGATATTGGCGGTTCTGTTGATTCTCTGTGTTATGCATGTGGTATACTGTATNACAATGAGAATAAATANCAATGGTTATANAAAAATATCCGNAAAGGAAAACGAGNGTTATGATTNCTTCNTGGAGATCTATCTGGCAGTCAGCTTGATTGTGATTCCGCTTATGCTGATNTGCTTGTGTTCGTTGCCATACTACAGGGTGTTTTCCTTCGCAGGTGNTTCGGTGGCTCTCGCGGCCACATGGCTGTGGCAGGCCGCTTTCAGAAAGCTTGTTTCCGGGCAGATCGGAAAATATATACCGATATTTGGAAGCGTGATCGCAGGAATTCTGTGTATTGTCATGCTGCTTACTCCGTCTTATCGGGCTCAGTACAGCGACAGGGAGGCGGCAATAGAGGATGCTTATGAACAGACAGAGTTATCCCGGCTGCAGAAGATCGCCGTGACGGACTGCGATCAGGAATATCTGCTGTTATTTTTATATAATATGAGCGGTGAGCGAATTACCCGTGATTTGACAGAGGCGGAAGCTGTGCTGGCGGACAAGTATCTGTTGTTAGATTACAATACGGACGTTATTGATTGGAGCGGCGATGATTGGAAACTGTATCTGACACAGGAAGAGTTTGCAGCATCGCGGACAGTCGATCGAATGGAAGCTGTCTATGAAAATGATAGATTTATCCTATATATGGGAAATAATGATAAAGGAGAATGAGTATGAGAAGCGATAATGTAAAAGCGGGCGTACAGCAGGCNCCGCACAGAAGTTTATTTAATGCACTGGGATTTACTGAGGAGGAGATGAGAAAACCTATGGTAGGTATCGTCAGCTCCTATAATGAGATCGTACCGGGACATATGAATCTGGATAAGATCGTGAATGCCGTAAAACTTGGTGTGGCTGAGGCAGGAGGCGTGCCGGTCGTATTTCCGGCAATTGCGGTTTGCGATGGTATTGCCATGGGGCATATCGGAATGAAGTATTCTCTGGTTACAAGAGATCTGATCGCAGATTCTACGGAGTGTATGGCATTGGCACATCAGTTCGATGCACTTGTGATGGTGCCTAACTGCGATAAGAATGTGCCCGGGTTGCTTATGGCGGCGGCACGCATTAATGTGCCGACCGTGTTTGTATCGGGCGGTCCCATGTTGGCGGGTCACGTGCACGGGCAGAAGAGAAGTCTTTCTTCCATGTTTGAGGCAGTGGGCTCCTATGCGGCGGGAACCATGAACGATGAAGAATTAAGGGAGTTTGAGGAGAAGACATGCCCTACTTGCGGTTCCTGTTCCGGTATGTATACAGCGAATTCCATGAACTGTCTGACGGAAGTGCTGGGTATGGGACTTGGCGGCAACGGTACGATACCCGCGGTTTATTCCGAGCGAATTAAGCTGGCGAAGCATGCCGGTATGGCTGTTATGAAACTGTTGCAAGAGAATATCTGTCCCAGAGATATTATGACGAAAGANGCAATACTGAATGCGTTGACGGTGGATATGGCTTTGGGATGCTCCACTAATTCCATGTTGCATCTGCCTGCAATCGCGCATGAGGTCGGTTTTGATTTTGATATTTCTTACGCCAATGAGATCAGTGAGAAAACCCCTAATCTGTGTCATCTGGCACCGGCAGGACCTACTTATATGGAAGATTTAAACGAGGCAGGCGGTGTCTATGCAGTCATGAAAGAACTGGCGGATATCGGTCTTCTGCATACAGAATGTATGACTGTGACCGGTGAGACCATCGGTGAGAACATTAAAGATGCGGTTAATAAGAATCCGGAGGTAATCAGGACTGTGGATAATCCTTACAGTAAGACCGGCGGACTCGCCGTACTGAAAGGTAATCTGGCACCGGACGGCAGTGTAGTCAAACGTTCCGCGGTGGTAGAAGAAATGATGGTTCATGAAGGACCGGCAAGAGTATTTGAGTGCGAAGAAGATGCCATAGCGGCCATTAAGGGTGGCAAAATCGTACCGGGGGATGTGGTAGTCATCCGCTATGAAGGACCAAAGGGTGGTCCCGGTATGCGTGAGATGTTGAATCCAACTTCCGCAATTGCAGGAATGGGGCTTGGGTCCAGCGTGGCGCTGATTACGGACGGAAGATTCTCCGGCGCATCTCGCGGCGCTTCCATCGGACATGTATCTCCGGAAGCGGCGGTCGGCGGACCGATCGCGTTTGTGGAAGAGGGGGATATTATCAGTATAGATATTCCGAATATGAAGCTGGATGTGAAAGTATCCGATGAGGAACTGGCGGCCAGAAGAGCAAAGTGGCAGCCCAGAGAACCGAAAGTGACGAGCGGGTATCTGGCAAGATACCGTGAGATGGTTACGAGCGGTAACAGAGGCGCTATTTTGGAAATACCCGCAAATCATTGAGATTTGTGACATTGTGCAGAGCCGGACGGCGGAATAAGTAATAAGAAAACAGTAGGAGGAGTATAGATCATGAAATTAACCGGTGCAGAGATCGTTGTAGAGTGTCTGAAAGAGCAGGGTGTGGACACCGTGTTCGGATATCCGGGCGGGACGATCCTGAATGTATACGACGCATTGTATCAACATAGTAATGAAATAAACCATATTTTGACTTCCCATGAACAGGGAGCCGCACATGCCGCGGATGGATATGCCAGAGCCACAGGCAAGGTAGGCGTGTGTCTGGCGACCAGCGGTCCGGGCGCTACTAATCTGGTGACGGGTATTGCTACGGCATATATGGACTCCGTGCCAATGGTAGCGATCACATGTAACGTGGTATTGCCCTCTCTTGGAAAGGATTCTTTCCAGGAAGTTGATATCGCCGGTGTGACCCTGCCGATCACCAAGCATAATTATATTGTGAAGGATATCAATATTCTGGCGCAAACGCTTCGTAAAGCTTTTGCCATAGCGGGCAGTGGAAGACCGGGTCCGGTGTTGGTGGATATCACGAAAGACGTGACATCTAACAGCTGTGAGTTTGAGCCCGAGACACCGGAGGCGGTAAAGCCTTGTTCCGGTTATACGGAGGAGGAACTGCAGGCAGCGCTGACACTTTTAAAAGAATCGAAAAAACCATATATTTATGTGGGCGGCGGAGCGGTTATCTCCGGTGCATATCGAGAGGTAAGAGATTTTGCGCAGAGAATGGATGCACCGGTTTGTGACACACTGATGGGCAAAGGTGTCTGCGATGGGCATGAGGCGCGTTATACGGGTATGATCGGTATGCATGGCACGAAAACTTCCAATTTTGGAGTCAGTGAGTGTGACCTGCTGATTGCATTGGGAGCCAGATTCTCTGATCGCGTGGTGGGCAATCCGAACAAGTTTGCGGAGAATGCCAAGGTATTGCACGTTGATATTGATGCCGCGGAGATTAATAAGAATATTAAGACAGACGTTTCTCTTGTGGGAGATTTGAAAGAAGTGCTGGGCAGAATCAATGCGCAGCTGGAACAGCAGGAACATACGGAGTGGATGCAGCATATTACACAATTAAAGGAGCAATATCCGTTGAGTTATGATGAATCCGCATTGTCATGTCCATATATTATTGAAGAGATCGACAGAGTGACAAAGGGCAGTGCGGTGATTACCACGGATGTGGGACAACATCAGATGTGGGCAGCGCAGTACTATAAATATTCCATGCCCCGCACATTGCTTACATCAGGCGGACTGGGCACCATGGGATATGGTCTGGGTGCATGCATAGGCGCTAAGATGGGACAGCCGGATAAGATCTGTATTAACATTGCAGGGGACGGCTGCTTCCGCATGAATATGAATGAACTTGCCACGGCAAGCCGCTACAATATTCCGATTATTCAGGTGGTGATCAACAATCACGTGCTTGGCATGGTGAGGCAGTGGCAGACACTTTTCTACGGTAAACGTTATTCCCAGACAGTCTTAAATGACGGTGTGGATTTCTGCAAGGTAGCGGAAGGTCTGGGATGTGAGGCAATCAGAGTGACGAAGAAAGAGGAAGTGGCACCTGCTATCGAGCGGGCGATCGCTTTGAAGAAACCGGTATTGTTAGACTGCATCATTCCGGAAGATGACAAGGTATTTCCGATGGTCCCTGCGGGGGCGCCGATCAGTGAGGCGTTTGACGCGGCGGATCTGTTAAAGAAGGAACAGTAAGGGCTGCCACCGGAAGCAATACGGAAGATGGCTTGAATTTAAGTTGACTGGAAACATCTTTATGAAAAGATNATTGAAACATTTGGGGATTATATTATGTATTATTCTGGTCAGTCTGATGGGAACATACATCGGACTGGCCATTTACTACCACAATGCATTTACTTACGGAACGTGGATTAACGGCGTGTACTGCACTGGAAGAAGCATTCAGGATGTGAATGATGAACTCGTGCCAGGTTTTGCATATGAAGGACTTACGGTATATGACTTAGAAGGCAATTCCTACTTCATATCCGCCGAGGAGATCGACTATCAATTTGATTTTATGAAAGCGTTGGAAGTATACCAGAAACAGCAGAATCCATGGGTGTGGATTGAGAGTCTGTTTTCCGGTGACAGTGTGGATNTTATTCCGGTCGTGTCCTATGACGATCAGGCACTTTCTGATGTTCTGGATCAGATGCCTTTTATGCTGATGGCGAGAGAGCGTTCGGAGGAAGAACGCAGAGTTGCTATTATCAAGACAAAACAGGGATATGAGCTTATAAATGAGAGGCAGAACGTTCTGTCGGCAGATGAGGCGGCAGAGGCGGTCACAAGAGCCATAGAGCAGTCCGAAAAAGAGCTTTCTCTGGAAGAGGAAGGGTGCTATCATGACCTGGCATTGACGTCCCAAATGCAGGATACGCTCGGAATGTGGGAACAGGTGAAGAGCTTTCAGCAGTGCGGCATCGTCTACCAGATGGGAGAAGAGCAGATTGCCGTGGACGAATCGGTAGTCTGTGAGTGGATAGAGCTGGCAGAGGACGGCAGTTTTGCCGTGGACGACAATGGTAATCTTAAACTGCGCGAAGGCGCGATAGAGGAGTTTATTGATACGCTTGCAGCACGGTATGACACGGTCGGAGGAAGCAGACAGTTTCGGGCAACCAGAGGAGAGTTGATAACTGTTGAGGGCGGCACTTACGGCAATGAGATAGATCGCGAAGCGGAGGTAGCTTATCTGACGGAAGCCTTCATGAATCACAGGAAAGAGGTTCATGAGCCGGAGTATATACAGACGGCATTGCAGCAGGGGAAAGATGATATCGGGGACACTTATGTGGAAGTGGATATGGGAGAACAGATGATGTACTATTATGTGAAAGGTGTTCAGCAGATCGCAACTCCCATTGTGACCGGTAATATTTCCCGCAAAATGGGAACTCCCTCCGGTGTCAATTATGTGTATTTGAAACAGACAAATCGTATTTTAAGGGGACCGGGGTATGCTTCACACGTGGATTTCTGGATGCCGGTGAAGGGCAATATCGGCATTCACGATGCGGCCTGGCGCAGCAGATTCGGCGGAACGATTTATCAGACGAACGGTTCCCATGGATGTATCAACACACCCAGAGAGACCATGGTGCAGTTGTATGAGAGTGTGGAAGTCGGAACGCCGGTGGTAATGTTCTACTAAAAAATTTCACGTTGTAATTGACTAAAGTATGGGAAAAAGGTAAAATGTTTGTTGGTCTATAAATTATGTTTATTCAATTGGAGGAGATAAAAGTGGCTAGAGTGTACAATTTTTCAGCAGGTCCCGCTGTCTTGCCGGAGGAGGTCTTACGGGAAGCGGCGGAAGAAATGTTAGACTATAAGGGAACCGGCATGTCGGTCATGGAGATGAGTCATCGATCCAGGGCATATGATACGATCATCAAAGAGGCAGAAGCAGATTTAAGAACGCTTCTGAATATTCCCGACAACTATAAAGTATTGTTTTTGCAGGGCGGTGCAAGCCTGATTTTTGCCTCTGTTCCTATGAACCTGATGAAAAATCGTAAGGCGGGCTAT
The DNA here is from genome assembly GCA_014804655.1 of Lachnospiraceae bacterium. Taxonomy (GTDB): domain Bacteria; phylum Bacillota; class Clostridia; order Lachnospirales; family Lachnospiraceae; genus UBA3282. The sequence goes on from JAAUZK010000024.1 coordinate 109,534, forward strand.
ATCCTGACGGGACAGTGGGCGAAGAAAGCCTTTGCCGAGGCGAAGATATACGGAGATGCGGTAGAACTGGCATCCTCAGCGGATCAGACTTTTTCCTATATTCCGGATTGTTCCGATCTGCCGATTACAGATGATATGGATTATGTGTACATATGCGAGAATAACACGATCTATGGCACGAAATTCCATAAACTGCCTGATACGAAAGGCAAGATCCTTGTCTCGGATGTATCATCCTGTTTCCTGTCTGAGCCTATGGATATATCCAAGTACGGTATGGTCTATGCAGGTGTGCAGAAGAACGTAGGACCTGCGGGGACACAGATTGTGATTATCAGAGAAGATCTGCTTACGGATGATGTGCTTCCGGGTACACCTACCATGATGAAATATAAGGTTCACGCGGATAACGATTCTTTGTATAATACACCGCCATGCTACGGTATCTATATCTGCGGCAAGGTGTTTAGGTGGCTCTTGAAAAACGGCGGACTGGAAGCCATGAAGGCACTGAATGAGAAGAAAGCGAAGATCCTGTATGATTTTCTGGATGCGAGCGAGTTATTTAAAGGAACCGTCAGAAAAGAGGATCGTTCCCTTATGAACGTGCCGTTTGTAACCGGTGATGAGGAATTGGATGCGAAATTTATCAAGGCTGCGACAGAAGCGGGCTTCGTGAATCTGAAGGGACACCGTACCGTGGGCGGTATGCGGGCGAGCATATATAACGCTATGCCGATAGAAGGTGTGGAGAAGCTGGTCGCATTTATGAAGGAGTTCGAAGAGAAGACAGAAAAATAGAAAAGAGGATATACGAATGTTTAAGTATCATTGTTTAAATCCCATCGCGGGGATCGGTTTGGAGAAATTCAGCGATCAATATGTGAAGACAGATAACATGGATGAGGCTGACGGAATCTTGGTGAGAAGTGCTGCTATGCACGATATGGAGCTGTCGGATAATCTGCTTGCCATTGCGAGAGCCGGAGCGGGTGTCAATAATATTCCGCTGGATAAGTGTGCGGAAAAGGGCATCGTAGTATTTAATACGCCGGGAGCGAATGCCAATGGTGTGAAAGAGCTTGTGATTGCGGGTATGTTACTTGCTTCCCGTGATGTGGTGGGCGGTATCGAGTGGGTCAAGGAAAATCAGACCGATGAAAACGTAGGAAAGTCTGCCGAAAAAGCGAAGAAGAACTTTGCCGGTACGGAGATCGAGGGCAAGAAGCTGGGAATTATCGGACTTGGCGCGATTGGTGTCAGAGTCGCTAATGTGGCAAAACATTTAGGGATGGAAGTGTACGGTTATGATCCTTATGTGTCCGTAGATGCAGCATGGAANTTAAGCCGTGACGTGAAGCATGTGCTGAATGTGGAGGAAATCTATGAGGAGTGTGATTTGGTTACGATTCATGTACCTTTGATGGATGCCACAAAAGGGATGATTAATGAAGAAGCCATCGGTAAGATGAAAGATGGTGTGATTCTNCTGAATTTTGCCAGAGATCTTCTTGTGGATGAGAAAGCGGTACTGGAGGGAATTAAATCCGGAAAGATCCGCAAATATGTATCCGATTTCCCGAATAGCACCACGGCGGGCCAAGACGGCTGTATCGTGATTCCGCATCTGGGTGCTTCTACGGAAGAATCAGAGGATAACTGTGCAGTGATGGCAGTTAAAGANCTAAAGGATTATCTGGAAAACGGTAATATCGTCAACAGCGTCAACTATCCGAAATGCGATATGGGTGTCTGTGCACAGGCAGGGCGTGTTGCAATTTTCCATAAGAATATTGCCAATATGATCACGAAGTTCACCGCATGTTTCGGAGATAACAATATCAACATTACGGATATGACCAATAAATCCAAGGGTGANGTNGCATATACCATGATTGATATCGAATCNCCCGCCTCTGATGAGATTATTCAGAAGTTGCAGTCAATAGGCGGTGTGTTCAGAGTGAGAGTCGTAAAATAGAAAAGAANNATCANGAANNGGGGCAGACTGTAGAGTCTGCCCTTTTACATGTGATAGNCTGNCNCTTTAATTCAGCCGGTTTGCAATTTTAGAAAAATTGGCTGTTTCTTCTTNATCAAGAGTCGCCTGCAGTTGNTTNTCCGCTTCCACAGAGGACTCNCTTGCCAGATCCATATAGAGGATAAACACATCTTCGATAGACATNCCNTTTTCGTCGGCAATTTCCTGCATAACGGGTTTCANCGCCTCTAACTGGAAAGAGATCCGCGTCTTCTGAGGATCAATGTCTGCCAGTGCCTTTTCGGCGTAGGCNTTAATACGGTCTAAGATTTCTTTGTTTTCNGNGGTCATNTGAGNACACNTCCTTTTTNTTATTTTATTCTCGAAAGCAATGAGCCAAGTAGACATGCCTGCATGGATATTTTGCGAGCTGGTATGTTTGTCATACCATTCATAAGTTACTGCGTATGACAGACTAATGTCCACAGGTTATCTAGGACGTTCGCGNAGATGAAAGTTAATATCTTCGTCGCCGCGCTCTCGCTCCGNAAAAAGCGTAGCGGGCACTAAGTTCGTGAAATACCTCACTAAGTGCCGANGCTTTTTAAGGGGCTCCTTAAGATATTAACTTCCATCTGCGCNTAGATATTGATTGAGTTTGAACAATAATCATGGCTGAACTGCTAAACACATTTTAGCACTTCGTGCTTGTGCTGTATAGGCATATTTGATAAAATAAATTTATATGATATATGCGGATTATGATAGAAATATAAAATAATGCTAGTGGATCGAAACGACCGAAATGATGAATAAACCACAGAAAACGGTCGGAAATCAGAATAGGAGATAAGATGGCGAAAGTGAACCCATTTCGTGCCGTGCGGCCGAGAGAGGATCTGGCGGATCGGATCGCGGCGCTGCCTTATGATGTATACAGCAGGCAGGAGGCTTATGAGAAAGTAAAGGGCGATCCCTATACGTTTCTGCGGATTGACAGACCGGAGACACAGTTTCCGCAGGACTATGACATGTACGCGCCTGANGTGTATGATAAGGCGAGGGATATGTTGAATGATATGCTTCGGGACGGATTGCTGATNGAGGAAGACCGGGAGGCGTATTATGTCTATGAGCTGGTAATGAACGGGCGCTCGCAGGTAGGAATCGGCGCCTGTGCTTNTGTGGAAGACTATGAAAATCAGGTTATCAAGAAGCATGAGAATACGAGAGCGGATAAGGAAGCGGACCGTATCCGTCATGTGGACGTGTGCAGCGCCCAGACNGGTCCTATTTTTCTTGCATACCGCAGACGGGAGGGCATAGAGCGGCAGGTTCGCAAGGTGATGAGCAGTTGTCCGNTGTATGATTTTACGGCGGAGGACGGTATTATCCACAGACTATGGGTGATCGATGATATAGGGGATGTGGAGCAGATCAGGAGGGAATTTGANCAGGTGGAGTCAATCTATATCGCAGACGGGCACCACAGATGCGCTTCGGCGGTACGGGTATCGCAGATGCGCAGGCAATCACATCCGGAATATACCGGAAAGGAGCAGTTTAATTATTTCCTGTCAGTACTGTTTCCTGATGATCAGNTGATGATTATGGACTATAANCGCGNGGTAAAGACGCTTAACGGATATACAGAGGAAGCATTTCTGGATCGNATCAGACAGAATTTCGACGTGGAAGCGGTTGGAAAGGAGCCATACAANCCCAAGTGTAAGGGNGAGATCGGTATGTATCTTCACGATACGTGGTACCGTATGAAAATCNGAGAAGAGCGGTACTTTGGGGATGNGGTGGCGAATCTGGATGTGGCGGTTTTACAGCGGGATCTTCTGGAGCCTGTGCTCGGGATCTTAGATCCCAAGGTGGACGATCGGATTGATTTCGTAGGCGGGATCAGAGGATTGAAGGAACTGGAAAGAAGGGTACATAGGGATTCGAAAGTGGCCTTTGCCATGTATCCGACGGATATTCATGAACTGTTTGCCGTATCCGATGCCGGGAAATTAATGCCGCCGAAGTCCACATGGTTTGAGCCGAAACTGCGCAGCGGGCTGTTGATTCACAGGATAGAGGAATAATGTTTAGCGTTTTATGCTTAAGGAATCAAAAAAGGTGAAATTCAGGAAAGGGGAAAATGATCATTACGGTGGAAGTGATCATATGAGAGAAATATGAATAAAAGATTGTATAAACTGATGAACTGGGCACAGATAGAGGAGATTGTTTATTCCGAATCTGATAATCCGCATGAACTTCTCGGCGCTCATGTGACAGGCAGTTCCGTACTAGTACAGACTTTCCAGCCCGGGGCCAAGAGTGTTCGTTTACAGCCCGTAGAAGGTGATAAGAGTTACAAGATGGAGATGGCGGATGAGGAAGGATACTTTGCAGTACTTCTTCCGGGGAAAAAGATTCCCGATTATGAATATATCGTGGAGGCGCAGGACGGGACGCTTAAGAAAGTGAAGGATGCCTATAATTATCCGCCCCTGATTACAAAGGAGGATACCGAGAAATTCAATGCAGGTATTCACTACATGATTTATGAGAAGCTGGGAGCGCATCCGGAGAAAATCGATGATACCGAGGGCGTTGTGTTTGCCGTGTGGGCACCGAATGCCATGCGGGTCAGCGTGGTAGGTGATTTTAACGGTTGGGACGGCAGGACGCACCAGATGAGGAGACTCTGGAACTCTGGTATCTTTGAACTCTTCATACCCGGGGTGAAAGCGGGAGACTGCTACAAGTTTGAGATCAAGGCGAAGGGCGGACTGACATTCTTAAAAGCCGATCCGTATGCGTTCGGACAGCAGTTTAGACCGGACAGTGCTTCCGTTGTCAGGGATATCAACGGTTTTAAATGGGAAGACAGCAAGTGGATGAAGAACCGCGCGAAGGCACAGTCGGAAGAAAAACCGATCAATGTGTATGAAGTTTATCTTGGTTCTTTTGCGAAGCCCGAGGATGGCAGAGATTTTTATAATTATCGGGAACTGGCACCTAAGATTATTGAATATGTGCAGAAAATGGGATATACCCATGTGGAGCTTATGCCGGTGATGGAACATCCGCTTGACGCATCGTGGGGGTATCAGGTGATCGGATACTATGCGCCTACTTCCCGTTACGGGAATGCGGAAGATTTCATGTTTTTCATGAACGAGCTGCATAAGGCGGGAATCGGAGTGATCTTGGACTGGGTTCCGGCGCATTTTCCGCGGGATACTTACGGGCTTGCAGGTTTTGACGGTACCTGCCTGTATGAACATCAGGACCCGAGACAGGGATCGCACCCGCATTGGGGCACGCTGATCTATAATTACGGCAGACCGGAAGTGCGTAACTATCTGATTGCGAATGCGCTTTATTGGGTAGAACAGTATCACGCCGACGGCATACGGATCGATGCCGTAGCCTCCATGTTGTATCTGGATTATGGTAAGAGTGACGGACAGTGGGTTGCCAATATATACGGCGGCAATGAGAATCTGGAAGCGGTAGAATTTCTCAAGCATTTGAATTCCATTATGAAGAAGCGCAACGAGGGCGTGCTCATGATCGCAGAGGAATCAACGGCATGGCCTAAGGTTACCGGTGCGCTTGATGATGATGGTCTGGGATTTGATCTGAAATGGAATATGGGATTTATGAACGATTATCTGAGTTATATTAAGACAGATCCTTATTTCCGCTCGGGCTGCCATAACGACCTGACGTTCAGTATGATTTATGCTTACAGTGAGAGATTTATGCTGGTATTCTCTCATGATGAGGTGGTGCACGGCAAGGCCACACTTCTTGGTAAAATGCCCGGAGAGCGGGTGAAACAGTTTGCAAACATGAGACTGACTTACGCTTATCATATGACACATCCGGGTAAAAAGCTGATCTTTATGGGTCAGGATATCGGTGAATATGATGAGTTTAATGAAGCAAGAGCGGTAGAGTGGGAGTTGCTTCAAAACGAAGAACATGCAAAACTGAACCGTCTTGTTGCGGATATGAATAAACTGTACACGACAAGACCGGCGTTATATGCGAAAGATACATCATGGGAGGGTTTTGAGTGGATTAACTGTATTACGCCCAATGCATGTATGCTGTCATACATCAGAAAGACTGAAAAACCGGAAGAAACGTTAGTCGTTGTGGCAAATTTCGCCGACGTGAAGCAGGAATTTCGTGTGGGTGTGCCCTATGAAGGTAAATATAAGGAGATTCTGAATACCGATGCCAGAATCTATGGCGGTCAGGATATCGTAAATAAGAAAGTTTGCAGCACCATGGAGACAGAGTGGGACGGCAAACCTTATGCCATCGACATGGTGAGTGCACCGCTTTCCATCAGTATTTTCTCCTATACGCCATACACAGATGAGGAGAAAGCGGAGATAGAGAGAGTGCGAGCCGAAGAAATCCGCAGAGCGAAAGAAGCGGAAGAGCGCAGAGCCGCTAAGGAGATTGCAGACGCGATCGCCAAAGAAGCGGAGGAGGCGAAGCGGTTGGCNAAGATTGCGGCGGCAGAAGCCAAAGAGCGGGCTAAAGTAGCAGAAGAAATGATAAAAAAGGCGCAGGAAGCGGAGGCAAAACTGCACAAGATCGAGGCGGATCAGGAACGCAGACAGGCNGAGGATAAGACAGCGGATAAGAAGCCGGAGAATAAGCAGAGTACTGTCAAATCTAAGCGGACCGGAAGGAAGCCGGCAGGTAGCCCGAAGAAGTAAGAGGTATGGAGCGTTATGGAAAAACAAGTGTCGGAATTAGTGCAGATCACACCCGAAGAAATTGATATGGGATTGATACAGACATATTTGGAGCAGCTTCCGGACAAAGCGCTGCGGTTTGGCATGCGTGTAGTTCTGGCACTGGTTTTTCTGCTGATCGGTATACAGGTCATCAAATTGGTTCGCCGGATCGTCCGCCGTTCATTAAAGAAAGCCAATGCAGATGTAGGGGTTTCACAGTTTTTGGATTCCTTCATTAAAGTGACGATGTACATTGTGCTGATCTTTATGATCGCCTCGGGATTCGGTCTGGATGCCGCCAGTGTTGTGGCGCTGTTAGGTTCCGCGGGAGTGGCAATCGGACTGGCAGTGCAGGGAAGTCTGTCAAATTTTGCCGGAGGGGTCTTGATTCTGCTGCTCAAACCTTTTCGAGTTGACGATTATATCAAGGTGGACAGTGACGGACATGAGGGTACGGTTAAGGAGATTCAGCTATTCTACACGAAGCTTGCCACGCCGGATAATCATGTAGTCATTATCCCTAACGGAACGCTGACAAACTCAAGTATTTTAAATACAAGCATGTTAGGAGACCGACGGATGGATATTCCTGTCGGAATCTCTTATGATGCCGATATACGCAGGGCCAGAGAAGTGATTATGCAGGTGCTTGAGAACGATGCGGCGGTACTTAAGGAGAAAGACCGACGTGTATTTGTACAGGAGCTTGCGGACAGCGGCGTGAATCTGAATGTGCGCTGTTTTGCATTAAATGAAGATTATTGGGAGTGCAGGTGGCGCATTACGGAGCAGATCAAGTATGCCTTGGATGAGGCCGGTATTTCGATACCGTATCCGCAAATGGATGTGCATATAGACGGGAATGCGGGAGAATCATAAATTATAATTTTATTTCGGAATTTCTGCTTGCAAAATTGGCAGTAAGCAAGTATAATAATTTTTGTTGCAGTAATATGCTGGAATAGCGCAGTCGGTAGCGCAACTGATTCGTAATCAGTAGGTCGAGGGTTCGAGTCCCTTTTCCAGCTCGCAGGACAGACAGCACCGTGCTTATGCATGNGTGCTGTTTTTCATATGTGTTCGGGGATTGNAGGAAGCGGGTGAGAAATCTATGAAATTAGTCTGCATGGCAGGTGAGGAAGCGGATCAGGAAATGTTACGGAAAGAATTTAAGACGGCAAGGAGATTCGGAGAAGTAAGGCTCGGAGCATCACATTTGTTNTACCGCTATTTCATTCGGATCAGATACGTTTCTTACAGTGAGATCACAGGAGCCTATTTGCGGCAGGAGAGCGGTGANAGCGGGGAGTTTCTTTTGATGGAGAACTATCTTATGATGAACATGAAGAGCGGATCNGTGCATAAGCTGCGAATGGAGAGGGAAGCATATGTGAGAGAAGTGTTGTCTGAGATGGAGAAAAATCATACGACTATTAAAATTGGGTTTGATCGACCGAGTCGGTCAAAATNGGACTAAAATTTAAACTATCAAATTATAAAAATAAAATACACAATACCTTGACAGTAAATTTTTCGGTGATACAATATATGGTATACGTAAAAGGAAGATATCATATATTGTGGGTATGTGACAAAGGGTATCAGTGAGAAGAGATTGGTGGGTATTGCAGTATGAAGATCATTAAGAGAAGCGGTGCTGAAGTAACCTTTGACTTGAAGAAAATCGTGGCAGCAATCTGTAAGGCAAACAACAGCGTCAAAGAAGAAGAAAAGTTAACAGAGGAAGAGATCGACGAGATTGCTGAGGTAGTAGCGAGAAACTGTGAAGAAATGAAGCGTTCTCCAAGTGTGGAGGAGATTCAGGATATGGTGGAGAACCAGCTCATGAAGTATCGCGCATACACGATGGCGAGAAATTATATCACATATCGATACAAAAGAGCGCTTATCAGAAANTCGAATTCCACGGACGAGCAGATTTTAAGTCTGCTGGAATGTAACAATGAGGAAGCAAAACAGGAAAATTCCAACAAAAATCCTACGGTCAACAGTGTACAGCGTGATTATATGGCGGGTGAGGTCAGTAAGGATATTACAAAGCGTTTCCTGCTGCCTCCTGATATTGTAGATGCGCATGAGCAGGGAATCCTGCATTTTCATGATGCGGATTATTTTGCACAGCATATGCATAACTGTTGTCTGGTTAATCTGGAAGATATGCTGCAAAACGGNACGGTGGTCAGTGANACNATGATCGACAGACCCAAGAGTTTCGCTACGGCGTGTAACGTTGCTACACAGAGTATCGCGCAGATCGCGAGCTGTCAATATGGCGGACAGAGTATATCACTGTCTCATCTGGCNCCNTTTGTTCAGGTGAGTCGCGAGAAATTCCGTAAGGAAATCAGAAGAGAACTTACAGAGAGTGGTCTGGAGGCGAGTGATGAACAGGTCAACCGGATTGCGGAAAGCCGTGTGANGGATGAGATTAAGCGCGGTGTCCAGATCATACAGTATCAGGTTATTACCCTGATGACGACGAACGGACAGGCACCTTTTATTACAGTNTTNATGTATATTGACGAGGTGCCGGAAGGACAGCTNCGGGATGATCTGGTCATGATTATCGAAGAAATGCTTCATCAGCGCATTCAAGGTGTCAAAAATGAGAAAGGCGTCTATATTACACCAGCATTTCCGAAACTGATCTATGTGCTGGAGGAAGATAATATTCACGAGGACAGCAAGTACTGGTATCTGACGAAGCTGGCGGCACAGTGNACGGCGAAGCGCATGGTGCCGGATTATATTTCCGAAAAGATCATGAAAAAGCTAAAAGACGGCAACTGCTATACTTGTATGGGCTGCCGATCTTTCCTTACGGTGTATCACGATGAGGAGGATAAGCCGAAATTCTACGGCAGATTCAATCAGGGTGTCGTTACCCTAAATCTGGTGGACGTGGCATGTTCCTCCGGCAAAGATATGAAGAGATTCTGGGAGATCATGGACGAGCGTCTGGATATGTGTAGAAGAGCGCTTATGTGCCGGCACAACAGGCTAAAAGGGACCCCTTCCGATGTTGCACCGATCCTGTGGCAGAACGGGGCACTGGCGAGGCTTAAGAAGGGGGAAAAGATCGATAAACTGCTATATGGCGGTTATTCTACCATATCGCTTGGGTATGCGGGACTGTGCGAGTGTACCAGATACATGACGGGTAAGAGCCATACGGATCCGGAGGGGACTCCCTTCGCGCTAAAGGTCATGCAGTATCTAAATAATGCCTGCAAGGAATGGCGGGAGGAGACAAACATAGATTTCAGTCTCTATGGNACACCGTTNGAATCNACCACCTATAANTTCGCNAAATGNCTGCAGAAGNGGTTTGGCGTGATTGANGGNGTGACGGACAAGAATTATATCACCAACAGTTATCACGTGCATGTGACGGAAGAAATTAATGCGTTTGATAAANTGAAATTTGAATCACAGTTTCANGAGCTGTCGCCGGGCGGTGCAATCAGCTATGTNGAAGTGCCGAATATGGAAAATAATCTGGAGGCAGTNCTTTCCGTNATGCAGTACATTTANGAGAATATTATGTATGCGGAGTTAAACACNAAGAGCGATTATTGNCAGGCGTGTGATTATCATGGAGAGATNGANATCGTTGCGGACACGGACGGTAAGNTGATNTGGCGNTGNCCNAACTGCGGNAATACGGATCAGGATAAGATGAATGTNGCGAGACGTACCTGCGGCTACATCGGTACNCAGTTCTGGAATCAGGGGCGCACACAGGAGATNAAGGAGCGGGTGCTGCATCTNTANTTGGGAGACACATATGTATTATTCGGAGATCAAAAACTGTGATATCGCCAACGGGACCGGAGTCCGGGTAACGCTCTTNGTNAGCGGGTGCACACATCATTGTGAAGGCTGCTTTAATGAGATGACNTGGGACTTTAAGTACGGANATCCNTTNGAGGANNCTGNCAGANAACAGATTCTCGCATATCTGGCGCCGGAGTATATCGCCGGACTTACNNTGCTTGGCGGTGAGCCGCTTGAGTATGCGAATTGGAGAGAACTNTTGCCGTTTATAAGAACNGTGAAGGAGAAGTATCCNGGGAAGGATATCTGGTGCTATACGGGGTATCGCTTTGAGGAAGATATTTTGNATAAATTCTGTNCACAATGGNCNGATATGANGGAATTCCTGTCCTACATAGATGTGCTTGTGGACNGTGAATTCATTTTGGCAAGGAAGGATATCAGTCTNAAGTTCAGNGGATCTGACAATCAGCGGATCATTNTGGTGCAGGAGTCTTTAGAAAAAGGAGAAACCGTCNTGTGGACGGATTGAAGAAGAGCAGGGTATGTACGCCTGCTCTTNTTTTTAATATTTCTTGCGNTAATGATGTTCCAAACTCTGGATCAGCTTATAAAATGCCATGGCGATGGCNCAGAGAATGATGATCGAGGTGATCACCATATTAAGCTGGAATACCTGAGAACCGTAAATGATCAGATANCCGAGNCCGCGCCTTGCGGCAAGNAATTCTCCGATGATCACACCNACGAGGGAAAGTCCGATGTTGACCTTCATATTNCTNAANATAAGCGGNACGGAGGAGGGNAGNATAACCTTNNAGAGCGCATCCCGCNTTGTACCGCCCAGNGTATANATNAGCTTGAGCATTTCCGGATCTGCCTGACCGAATCCNGTGTAGAGATTAATAATGGAACCGAATANGGCAACNGAGATTCCGGCGACNATGATGGTGTTTGTTCCGGTGCCGAGCCAGACAATCANAAGNGGTGCCAGCGCTGACTTTGGCAGGGANTTGAGGATTACCAGATAAGGTTCTAAAACTTCGGCAAGACTGTTCACATACCATAGAANCGTTGCGGTAAGCAGACTGATCAGCGTGACTAACAGGAAACTTGTGATGATTTCTAATAATGTAATTCCTGTATGGGTGAAAAAGGANTGATCCAGAAACATCTGATACAGATAAGTCACGATNCCGCTGGGNCAGCTAAAGAAGAAAACATCNATCCATTGCCGGTTTGCGGCCAGTTCCCACAGACTTAAGAATNCGGCAATCAGAAGAAANCTTGCAAAGCCTACCTGATGATGGTGGCGCCTGTGNGCTTNCAGGAANANATACTGATTGGCGGATANGCTGTCAGGNTGACNGGAGAGAAGACTGTTCATTCGTCAACACCTCCCACAAATGATTGAAATAGAGCTGATATTCCGCNGTATTCCTGATTGCCATNGGATCATGCCGGTCGATGTCNAAGCAGATCGNCATTTCACATTTAATACAGGCGGGTCTTCTTGACAGGACAAGAACNCGGTCCGCCAGCGTGACTGCCTCAGACAGATCATGGGTAATGAGAATCGCTGTTTTGTTNGTCTGTCGGATGATNTGGGCGATATCGGCNGAGACATTCAGCCTTGTCTGGGAATCCAGTGCACTGAATGGTTCATCCAGCAAAAGCAGATCNGGATGNATCGCCATAGTGCGGATCAGGGCGGCGCGCTGCCGCATTCCNCCGGAAAGNTCGGAAGGNTTNTTATCTTTAAAAGCNTAGAGATCATAGTCTCTTAACAGTTTCAGAACATAATNNNGGTTTTCNGGTGTCAGTGTATGATTAAGTTCCAGACCGAGGATAACATTCTGGTAGATAGTGCGCCACTCGAACAGATGATCCCGCTGCAGCATATAGCCGATNTTCACGGTATCATTCAANCCGCAGTCCGNGACACATTTACCNCTGTAATATACNGTGCCTTCTTCCGGAGACAGCAGACCGGCTATGATGGACAGAAGNGTGGATTTGCCACAACCGCTGGGACCTACGATCGCCAGAAATTCTCCCTGAGATACATCAAAAGAAATATCCGATAGAGCNGGNGTTTCTCCNTTCAGATTGTGATATGCATAGGAGATATCCTGTAATGATAATATTGGCTGCATAGAATAACNACTCCTTATCGTTATACGATATTCTATGANTAATNAGAAAATATGTGTTTTNNNACTNAAAAGAAAAGTATTTTGATTGAAATGGAAAGTTTTTTGTGNTATCATTAAATTTGCATTTAATAAAGTGGAGGACTANCGCATGGCACAGCTGTGGGGCGGACGTTTTACGAAGGAAACGGACAAACTTGTATATAACTTTAACGCATCGATNTCTTTTGACCGGAAATTNTTCGGACANGATATNGAGGGAAGTATCGCGCATGTNATCATGCTGGCGAAACANGGTATNNTGACGAAGGATGAGAAGGANGCGATTTTAAAGGGNCTTACCGGNATCCGNAGNGATGTGGAAGCGGGCAGGCTTGAGATNACAGAGGAGTANGAGGANATTCACAGTTTCGTNGAGGCGAAGCTGATCGAGAGAATCGGAGANGCAGGTAAGAAACTGCATACNGGCAGAAGCCGGAATGATCAGGTTGCGCTGGACATGNGGCTGTATACNAGGNCAGAAGTGCTNCATACGGATGANCTGCTCAANGANNTGCTNTGNACGCTGTTNCANATCATGGAAGATAATACGGAGACTTACATGCCGGGATTTACCCATTTACAGAAGGCGCAGCCGGTAACGCTGGCGCACCATCTNGGCGCNTATTTTGAGATGTTTAAGCGGGACAGGTCACGGCTTAAGGATATATACCATCGTATGAATTATTGTCCGCTCGGCGCCGGTGCGCTGGCGGGGACAACATATCCGCTTGACAGAACTTATACGGCCTCGGTTCTGGGTTTTGAGGGTCCTACCCTCAACAGTATGGATTCCGTGTCGGATCGGGATTATGTGATAGAATTTTTATCGGCACTGGCAACGATTATGATGCACCTGAGTCGGTTTTGTGAGGAAATTATTCTCTGGAATTCGGACGAATATCGTTTCGTTGAGATCGATGATGCGTATTCCACGGGAAGCAGCATTATGCCGCAGAAGAAGAATCCGGATATCGCCGAACTGGTGCGGGGTAAGACCGGTCGGGTTTATGGTGCACTGATTTCGATTCTCACTACAATGAAAGGACTTCCCCTTGCTTACAATAAAGACATGCAGGAAGATAAGGAATTGACTTTTGATGCCATAGACACGGTGAAGGGATGCCTGGCGCTGTTTGAAGGGATGCTGCGCACGATGAAGTTCCGAAATGACCGGATGGAGAAGAGTGCGATGAAAGGGTTTGCCAACGCGACAGATGCAGCGGATTATCTTGTGGGGCATGGAGTCCCGTTCAGAGATGCCCATGGCATTATCGGAAAGCTTGTGCTATACTGTATTGATAAACAGTGCAGTATTGAGGATTTGACGATTGGCGAACTGAAAACGATCAGTCCTGTTTTTGAGGAGGATATCTATAAAGCTATCAGCTTAAAGACATGTGTGGAGAAGCGGCTTACCGTGGGAGCACCCGGACCGGCGGTGATGGGTGTGGTGATCGAAACGGCGAAAGAGTATCTCGCAAGGGACTGGCACGAGGAAGATGAGATTAATATTCCTAAGTAATAGGGATTGAATTGCGAATACGGTATAATCAAAGGAGGAGTATATATTATGAGCGAGAGATTAAAGGTAGGAATTTTAGGNGGAACAGGTATGGTTGGACAGAGGTTTATCGCACTGCTGGAGAATCACCCGTGGTTTGAGGTTACGACTATTGCGGCAAGTCCCCGTTCTGCGGGTAAGACATATGCCGAGGCGGTAGGTGACAGATGGAAAATGACGACACCCATGCCGGAGGCAGTAAAGAATATTGTTGTGAAGAATGTCAACGAAGTGGCGGAAGTAGCAGCGGAAGTAGATTTTGTTTTTTCCGCGGTAGATATGACCAAGGATGAGATTAAGAAAATCGAGGAAGAATATGCAAAAGCTGAAATACCGGTAGTGTCTAATAACAGCGCACACCGTTGGACTCCGGATGTACCGATGGTTATTCCGGAGATCAATCCGGAGCATTTCGAAGTGATTGAGGCACAGAAGAAACGCTTGGGCACGACCAGAGGTTTTATTGCTGTGAAACCGAATTGTTCTATTCAGAGTTACGCTCCGGTTCTCACCGCATGGCAGGAGTTTGAGCCGTATGAAGTAGTTGCTACAACTTATCAGGCGATCTCGGGTGCGGGCAAAACCTTTAAGGATTGGCCGGAGATGGTTGAAAACGTAATCCCGTATATCGGCGGCGAGGAGGAAAAGAGTGAGAAAGAGCCGCTCAGAATATGGGGTAAAGTGGAGAACGGGGAGATCNTTCCGGCAGTAAGCCCGGTGATTACCTGTCAGTGTATTCGTGTTCCGGTTCTGAACGGTCATACCGCGGCAGTATTTGTTAAATTCAGAAAGCAGCCCACGAAGGAACAGCTTGTGGAAAAACTTGTGAACTTTAAGGGGATTCCGCAGGAACTGGAGCTGCCCAGCGCGCCGAAGCAGTTTATTCAGGTGATGGAGGAGGATAATCGCCCGCAGGTTAAATTGGATGTAGACTTTGAGAACGGTATGGGGATCAGCGTGGGGCGGATCAGACAGGACAGTGTATATGATTGGAAATTTGTGGGACTTTCCCATAATACGGTACGTGGTGCGGCCGGAGGAGCGGTTCTGTGTGCCGAGACATTGAAGGCCAAGGGATATATCAATGCGAAATAAGTTGTGAGAGGAATTGTTTAACAAAATATATATATGATTGAGGGGCACCCGCCGTATTGGGGAATGCGGCGGGATATAAGGGTATAGCATTATGGAAGAATTAAAGTATCAGGTGGATCTGTTAAATGCGATGAATGAGAAGCTGATAAGAGACGAGAAAATGCTTCGATTAATATGCGAGACTTCAAACAGCGCATTTCTGTATTACAATTTTGAAGAGCAGNGGCTTCAGACGATCGCGAACTGGGATCATTTCTTTGATTTCCCGATTACTGACATACATGATCTGGGNAGAATGTATGACTGCGTGGAGGAAAAGTATGTCATTCCTCTGAAAGAAGTGCTGTTTATAGATGAACAGAAGCTGAAGAGTCAGGCCATTGAAGTGAAGCTTAAGGACAGACGCCTCTGCATTGAAGTGGAAGTCAATGTCGTCTATGATACAATGGAAAATCCGACGGATAAGGTCATCCGTTTTAAAGATGTGACAAAGTTTAATTCCCAGAATGATGAGCTGACTTATATGGCTTATTATGATATGCTCACAGGGCTGTATAACCGCAATTATTTTGTAAGGCTGCTTGGAGAGTATATCAGACGTGCGGAAGAAGAAAACGAGACGGTGGCGGTCATGTTCATGGACTTCGATGATTTTCGCAGGATCAATGACGGCATGGGCATTATCAGCGGTGATGAGCTTGTGCAGCTATTTGGGCAGTTCCTATCGGATTTGATGGGGGATAATGTCATCATTTCCCATTTCAACAGTGATATCTTTTGTATCGGTATCTANAGCCCGTGCGGGGCGAGAAGCGTNGAGACGATCTATAGAACGATCAGAGAGAGGCTTAAGAAACCGTTTAAACTGTCCGAGGGACAGGAAATATTTCTTACGATCAGCGTGGGGGTTGCGGAGTATCCCGAAGCGGCNGCTAATACGCTGGAACTGATTAACTGTGCAGAGATCGTCATGTTTAAAGCCAAAAACATGGGTAAAGATAAGATACTGTATTATGACGGCACAATTCTGGACGATTTTCTCAAAAANGTAAAAATTGAAAATAAGCTAAAGGATGCTGTTTTCGAGCAGAATTTTACCATGTATTATCAGCCACAGTTTCACACGACGGACAAGGTGCTGCGGGGTGTGGAAGCGCTGATNCGCTGGCGGGACGATAACGGCAAGATGATCAGTCCGGCAGTGTTTATTCCGATTGCGGAAAAAAACGGTGCGATCGTGCCTATCGGCACCTGGGTGATAGAGGAGAGCCTGCGCGCTTTTGCGGGATGGAAAAGAAAGTATCATTATCCGATGATCATGTCGCTCAATGTCTCGGCAATCCAGTACAGGCAGCCGGACTTCATTGAAAAGGTGCTCCGGCTTATGGAGAAATATGATATTGAGCCTTCTGAGATCGAACTGGAGATCACGGAGTCTATTTTGATTGATGATTTTAACGACATTACGGCGAAGCTGGTTACGTTACGGGATATCGGTATCAAGATATCTCTGGATGATTTTGGTACAGGGTATTCTTCTTTGTCATATTTGAAGGGACTGCCCATTGATACGCTTAAGATTGATAAATCGTTTATTGATACTGTGATTACGGATGAGAATACGCGGATNATCACGGAATCGATCATTTATATGGTCAAGAAATTAGGATATGAGACGATTGCTGAGGGCGTTGAAACGGAAGAGCAGTACCGTTACTTAAATGAGATTGACTGCGACAATATCCAGGGATATTTTCTGGGTAAACCGATGCCTTCAGATAAGATAGAAAATCTGTTGGCTGATATGACTGCATAGTATGCGAGGAAACCTATGTTATTTGGCAGAACATCTGAATTAAAGTATCTGAATAGTTATTATGACAGAGACGGCAGCCAGATTCTGGTCGTGTATGGACAGAAGCATATCGGCAAGACAGCCCTTGTCAGAGAGTTTATGGAAGATAAGCCGGGATATTATTATCTTGCCAGAGCGTGTTCCGAGAGGGAACAGAGTTATCAGTGGTGCAGGCAGCTTCAACGTGACGGATATGAGACAGAGCAGTTTATGTCTTTCCATGATATTTTCGCCAAGATAACCCGGCGCAGCAGCGGTAAGAAGGTTTTGGTCATAGATGAGTTTCAGAATATTGTCAGGGCAAGCGATCGGTTTATGAAAGAATTGGTATCCTTTGTGCACAGCCAATGGAACCGGGATGAAATGATGGTTGTTTTATGCAGTTCGTCTATNGGCTGGATCGAGAACAGTATGATCANNCGGATCGGGGAAGCCGCCTATGAGTTGTCAGGNTTCTTGAAAATACGGGAACTGCTGTTTGAGGATATTATTCAGAAATTTCCGAATTTCCGTATTGAGGAATGCGTTGAGGCATATGCCATCCTGGGAGGATTTCCGGGGCTTTGGAATCAGTTTGATGACAGACTGACAATACAGCAGAATATTTGCCGTAATATCNTGGATCCGGACAGTTTTCTGTTTGAGGAAGGGGAGCGTATGCTGATGGATCAGCTGCGGGAGCCGGGAGTGTATAATACNATCATGNCCTCTATTGCGGCGGGCAGCCACAAGCTGAACAATCTGCATCTGCATACAGAGTTTTCCCGCGCCAAAATCAGTGTGTATCTCAAAAATCTTATAGAATTGGAGCTGGTTGANAANGTATTCTCCTATGATACGGAAGGNCGGGAGAACGTGCAGAAAGGAATCTACAGGATCAGCCATCCTTTCGTTGAGTTTTATTATACGTATATGTATCCTTATCTGAGTGATCTGCAGACACTGTCGGTGGGAGAATTCTATAACCGTTATATTATGCCGGATTTCAGGCGGTATGTAACAGGATATTTTAAGAAGGTGTGCAGACAGCATCTGACGAAGATGAACAACAGACATAAACTCCCGATTGATTTCGACATCGTAGGCGAGTGGATCGGTAANGCGGGCGAACTGGACATTATAGCGCGTGATGAGGATGGTCGGACCCTGATCGGACTGTGTAACTGGGAGAGACCGATGACCTATGAAGATTATGAGGAGCTTCTGGGATACGCGAAGAAGGCAAAGATCAATGCGGATTATGTCTATATGTATACGGCGTTTCGATTTGACGAGAAGCTGAATCTGGAAGCAAAGGTCAAGCCAAACCTGAAACTTGTGCAGATTTCGGATCTGTGATAAAACATGAAGTTATTCTAAGCCTGTAAAGGACACAGCCTGATATATGGGAAAAAGTATTTATATAGCAGAGAAACCCAGCGTGGCAAAGGAATTTGCCAAAGCATTAAAATATAATATGAAAAACCGTGACGGTTATATGGAATCCGAAGAGGCGGTTGTGACATGGTGTGTAGGGCACCTTGTGACGATGAGTTATCCGGAAGCATATGATGAGAAATATAAGCGCTGGTCGCTTGACACGATCCCTTTTATTCCGGAAGAGTTTAAATATGAGGTGATCGAGAGCGTGAAGAAGCAGTTCCAGATCGTGAGCGGGCTGCTGAACCGTGAGGATGTGGAGACGATCTATGTCTGCACCGACTCGGGACGGGAGGGAGAATATATATACCGCCTGGTAGAACAGCAGGCGCATGTACAGGGAAAATCAAGGAAACGGGTCTGGATCGATTCCCAGACAGAAGAGGAGATCTTGCGCGGAATCAGGGAAGCCAAGGATCTGTCGGCATATGATAATCTGTCGAATGCAGCCTATCTGCGTGCCAAGGAAGATTATCTTATGGGAATTAATTTTTCCCGTGTGCTGACATTGAANTACAGTAATCCGATCAAATCGTATCTGAAGGCGGACAGGGCAGTGGTGTCCGTGGGGCGTGTGATGACCTGCGTGCTTGGCATGGTGGTCAACAGAGAGAGAGAAATCAGAGAGTTTGTGAAGATCCCTTTTTATAGGATACTATCCCGGATATCCATAGAAGGACGGGAGTGCAGNTGCGAGTGGAAAGCGATAGAGGGGTCTAAATATTATCAGTCACCCCTNCTCTATAAGGACAACGGTTTTCTGGAAGAAAAGGAGGCCGATGCTTTCATACAATATCTGAAAGAAGCTCCGGCGGCTGTGCCCGTAGTACAGAAGGTAGAGAAGAAAAAGGAGACCAAGAATCCGCCGCTTTTGTATAATCTGGCNGAGCTGCAGAACGACTGTTCCAAGCTTTTTAAGATCAGTCCCGATGAGACGTTNCGGATCGCGCAGGAACTCTATGAAAAGAAGCTGACAACATATCCCCGTACGGATGCCAGAGTGCTGTCGAGTGCGGTGGCAAAGGAGATACATAAGAATATCGGCGGTTTGAGAAATTATGAAATCGCAGCGNCCTATGCGGCNNAAATATTAAGCGGCGGCAGTTATAAGACGATTGCTAAAACGAGATATGTGAATGATAAGCAGATCACAGATCATTACGCGATCATTCCTACGGGNCAGGGATTTGGCGCTTTAAANGGGTTGCACCCTACATCAGCGAAGGTGTATGAGATNATTGTCAGACGNTTTTTAAGTATCTTCTATCCGGCGGCGATCTACCAGAAAGTTACGCTGGGTGTTATGATGAAGGGTGAATTTTTCTCTACCGNCTTTAAGGTGCTGGCNCAGGAGGGATATTTAGTGGTAAGCNGGAATTCCTTNGCCGGAAAGAAGTCGGATGGGGATGAGAACGGGGAGAAGAANGAAGATGAGCAGGAAGCNTCCTGCGATGATTCTTTTTTGGAAACTCTGAATACATTAAAGAAGGGCAGAGAATTAGAGCTGATCGGCCTGGATANGAAGGAGGGGGAGACTTCTCCNCCCAAGCGTTATAATTCAGGTACGATGATCCTGACGATGGAGAACGCCGGACAGTTTATAGAGGATGAGGAACTTCGTGCACAGATCAAGGGAAGCGGAATCGGCACTTCAGCCACAAGAGCCGAGATTCTCAAAAAACTGGTGAATATCAAGTATCTGGCGTTAAATAAGAAGACCCAGATCATTACACCGACACAGCTTGGAGAGATGATTTATGAAGTGGTGGCAGGAGCGATCAAACCGTTGCTCGACCCGAGGCTGACTGCAAGCTGGGAGAAAGGGCTGACGCTGGTGGCTGACGGAGAGATCACGGAGAATGAGTATATGGTGAAACTGGACGATTTCGTCACGAGAAGAACCAATACTGTGAAGCAGATGAACAACCAGTCCTTGCTTTATAANAGATTCCGGTATGTGGAACAGTTTTATAATAAACGGACGTAATGCGGCAATACAAAGAGTGCTGTNTAATAAAACAGCGGGATATAGAAGATTGACAGAAGGCAGGTGGGTAAGATGGCATGTTTGCATGATACTGAAATCNGTGAACTCTATACGCTGGAGGAGACGATTGCGGGNGAAATTTTTCAGGGAGTAACCTATCCGTGGGAGGTGCTTTCCAAAATCAGTGATTTTATTATGGCATTGGGAAATACGCTCCCGGAAGAGTTNTATGAAAAGAGGGGGGACAACGTATGGATAGCCAGAAATGCTAAGGTCTATCCGAGTGCCTGTATCAACGGNCCGGCGATCATTGATGAGGAAGCGGAGGTAAGGCATTGCGCTTTTATCAGGGGCAACGCCATTGTCGGTAAAGGAGCGGTAGTAGGTAATTCTACGGAGCTTAAGAATGTGATCCTGTTCAATAAGGTTCAGGTGCCTCATTATAATTACGTGGGAGACAGCATATTAGGATACAAGGCACATATGGGAGCCGGTTCCATCACATCCAACGTTAAGAGTGATAAAACTTTAGTGGTGGTGCGGGCAGGAGAGGAGNCTCTGGAGACGGGACTTAAAAAATTCGGCGCAATGCTTGGTGACAATGTGGAAGTGGGATGCAACTCGGTGCTGAACCCGGGAACTGTCATAGGAANACAGACGAATATCTATCCGACTTCTATGGTGAGGGGATTTATACCGGCTGGCAGCATTTATAAGCGGCAGGGTGAGATCGCGGAGAAATATTAGGCGGTAATTACGATAAAGTATGTGGGGATAAAGGGATGACGACAGATTTAAGCATGGAAAATTTCGAATCAATGATTGATAACGTGATCGCGGGCATATGTTTCTTTGAGTATGACGGCGGGAATGAGACAATGATGCCTTTATTCATCAATGAGGGCATGTTTCGTATGCTTGGATATTCGAGAACGCAGGGTATGAGGTTCATGAAGAAGGTCGAGATGAGCATTATTCCGGAGGATCTGCGGATCTATAAACAGGGAATTGTGGATGTGCTCAAGGACGACGGTGCTGTAGATGTGGAGTTCCGCACGGTAACAGGAAGCGGCGGACTGCGCTGGCTGCATGTCAGGGGGAATTTGTATTCCAGAAAAGAGAACAAGTATACGATTTTGACGATTATCCAGGATATTACCGAACGTAAAAATATCGAGTTAGAGCTGCACCGGCAGGCGGAAAGANTACATATTCTCTCAGAGGCGGAGGGAGAGCAGATCATAGACTATAATGCCAAGACGGATGTTATGGTGTTTAAGTCATCCAGTGAATATGACTTAGCGGGAGAGCAGATCCAGAATAGATGGATGGAGCATTTTGCTGATTCTACGATCCATGAGGAGGATATGCCGTATTATAGGTCTGTTTTCAGAGGNCTGCTGGTATCGCCTAAGCATGAGACGATAGAATATCGGACCAGACGCTTTGACGATGACTATACATGGTATCAGGCAAATCTTACTTCNCTGTTGGGACCGGAGGGGTATGTGACAAGGGTTGTAGGCCGTTTGATCAATATCCATGAGAAGAAACTGAAAGAACTGGAACTGCTCCTGCGAGCNGAGAAGGATGCGTTGACAGGTTTATATAACCAGGGAGCTACGATGGAGTTGATTCAGAATTCGCTCCACGAGAGTAAGAACAGCGGTATGCTGAATGCTTTGATGATTATTGATCTGGATAATTTTAAAGAAATCAATGATATTATGGGACATGCGCAGGGAGATCAGGTGATTGTGGACACTGCCAATGCGCTGAATGATATCTTTAAGGGCGGAGATATTGTCGGCCGTATCGGCGGAGATGAGTTTGTGGTATATATGAAAAACATAGATAGCATTTCTAATGCCGATATTCTGGCAGATAAGGTGGTAAAGGGCGTTAATTTCTCATTTGAGCATGAGGAACAATCGCTCTGTGTGACCTGCAGTGTGGGTGTGGCAATTTCCCCGTATCACGGCAACGATTATGAAGAACTTTTTAAGAAAGCGGATAAGGCCGTATATACGGCGAAAGCAAATGGAAAATGCGGATATCGTATCTTTGATGCGGCTACGACTATGGCATATCATGCGACCAGGAAGAATACGGCGTATAATCCGGAGAAAGGTATGGAGATGAACCATGACATCGAAGATCTGGTGATGCAGGTTCTGTTTGAGGATAAAGTGATGGAGTCGGCGCTTAAGTCGGCGATTGAGCTGATCACNTCGAAGTACCATTTTCACAGAGGATATGTGTGTGGTAGTGAGGGGCTTCCGATATCGGCGACCGTACAGTTTGCCGCTATAGGTTATGAGATCGGCCGTGAGACAATGGAGCACTATGAGCTGAATAGAGTGGTCAGTGAGATTCTGTATGAGACATTCCACAAAGCAACGATTATTCACGACTATGATTTGACCGCAGTGGAGATGCACGATTATTTTCAGGCGGAAGGTATTAAGAGCATGTTCTACTATCCGATCACATCCCATGGAGATTTTCAGGGGGCAATTATCTTTGAAAATCACGAGGACGTACAGCTTGAATTCAAAGAAAATGAGATGGAAGAGCTCCGGTCGCTGATGCGTATTCTGGAGGCACATATCTTACAGATCGGTTTTATGGACCGTCTTCAGGATTTCGCTACGCAGATTGCTATTTTTGACAATATGGACAGCTTTGTATATATTGTAAATCCGGATACATTTGAGCTCAGCTTTATCAACAAAAAGGTGTTGATGACTTCTCCGGAAGTCAAGATCGGAGATATATGTTATAAGGCGTTACAGCATAGAGATGCACCGTGCGAAAACTGTATTGCGAAACGTTTAAAGAAGGACGATCCCCACTGCAGATGTACGGAAGAACTTTTTAACTATTCTCTGAGGTGCTGGAGCAGATGCAGTGCGAGCTGGCTTGAATGTAAAGAAGAGAATGGACTTGTACTTTTAAACAGCATTGATATTTCAGAATATTTCATGGGCTAGGTTGACGAATGCGACTTTTTCGTGTATATTTTCTTAGGAAGCAGTGCACTTTANCACTTTAAAGTGCACGAGTACTAATTCAGGAGGATAATTATGAAAAAGAAAGCATTAGCATTACTTATGGTAACGGCAATGTCAGCCACCATGCTTGCAGGATGTGGCTCTGACGGCGNCAATNCGGCGGCAGACAATGCGGCATCNACAGNTGACANTACNACAGCCACAGACGACAGTNCGGCTCAGAACGCAGCAGANGATACGGCAGCGGATGACGGAGCAGAAGCTNCTGCGGCAGATAAGGTATATAATATCGGTATCTGCCAGTTATTAGAGCATCCGGCTCTNGATGAGGCGACACGTGGATTTGAGCAGGCNCTGACNGATCTCTTAGGTGAGGGAAATGTAAATATCAGTTTTCAGAATGCACAGGGNGAGCAGACCAANTGNGCAACGATCTGTACNCAGTTTGTCACAGANGANGTAGATNTGATTCTTGCCAATGCTACATCGCCGTTACAGGCGGCAGCGGCGGCGACCAACACGATTCCGATTCTCGGNACATCCATCACGGACTATGCAACGGCNCTTGANATTTCTGACTGGTCCGGTGCAACCGGCACGAATGTATCNGGAACATCAGACCTTGCTCCNCTTGAGGAACAGGAGAAGATGTTGGTAGAGCTGTTCCCCGATGTACAGAAAGTGGGCATTTTATATTGTTCTGCGGAAGCAAATTCCAAGTATCAGGCAGATGTGGTCAAAGGATGTCTGGAGGCAGANGGNATTGCCTACGAGGAGTATACGGCAGCTGATTCCAATGAAATCCAGTCTGTAGTTACCAGCGCATGCGAGTCATGTGATGTTTTGTATATCCCGACTGACAATACACTGGCNGCCGCAACGGAAGTAGTNAGCAATGTGGCNCTTCCCGCGGGTGTACCGATCATTGCNGGTGAAGAAGGTATCTGTTCNGGCTGCGGTGTCGCAACTTTATCGATCAGCTACTANGATATCGGTTATACGGCAGGCGAGATGGCTTATGACATTCTGGTAAACGGTGCGGATATCACTACAATGGATGTAAAATATGCNCCTCANGTTACGAANAAGTATAATGCTTCTATCTGTGAACAATTAGGCATTACGATNCCCGACGATTACGAGGCGATCTCTGCTGANTAATTTCGGCTATTATAATGATNTGNGTGGGGATGACACNATTGCCATCCCCTTATCCTTAATATAGAGCAGAACAGTGATCGGGCAGTTGTTACATATGGAATACGGACTGTCCGNTCGGATTTTTTACGGAGGTTANGAAATGATTTTACTATCACTTAATCCCTTGGCNCTGCTTAGGGCGATGCCGGGGGCATGTGCACAGGGACTGATCTGGGGTATTATGGCNCTGGGTGTCTATATTACTTTCAGACTTCTTGATTTTCCGGATCTTACGGTGGACGGAACGCTGGCAACGGGNGGTGCGGTGGCAGTTATGCTGATTCGTGCNGGGGTAAATCCGTGGGTNTCATTGATCGTGTCTTTTGCGGTAGGTATGCTTGCGGGNATGATCACNGGATTACTGCATACGGGNCTTGGNATTCCGGGTATTTTGTCCAGTATTCTGACGCAGATATCACTGTANTCCATTAATTTGAATATTATGGGCAAATCCAANCAGGCGATNAATGTAGATCAGTATAAGCTGGTGGTTTCCCTTCGCTATATATCGGGAGATNCGNTGACGAAATTTAAATTCTACGGCGGAGTGACNTTGGGATGTCTTATTCTGGTTATGATCATGTACTGTTACTTCGGGACAGAGCAGGGGCAGGCNATCCGCGCTACGGGATGTAATATGAGCATGGCGAAGGCGCAGGGAATCAATACAAACTTTCATACCGTTCTNGCNCTCATGATCTCCAATGGTCTGGTAGGNTTATGCGGCGGTCTGTATGCGCAGTATCAGGGNGCTGCCGATGTCAATATGGGGCGNGGAGCCATCGTCATCGGTCTTGCTGCCGTGATTATCGGAGAAGTACTCTTNGGCAAGTTNTGTGTGAGAAGAAAATCGGCNTTTGCTTTTACGATGATTTCCGTCATACTGGGAGCTGTGCTTTACTATATTGTAATTGCATTTGTACTGTGGCTGAAGATGCCTTCGGATGATATGAAACTGTTCTCGGCNATCGTCGTGGCAATNTTCCTGTCGATCCCTTATCTGAAGAATAAATACGGAAAGAAAGGGGTGGCAANGCAATGAGCAACGGAGCAAAGACGTATGCATTGGAATTAAGAGATATTCATAAGACTTTCAATCCGGGAACNATCAACGAAAAGACGGCNNTNGACGGGCTGAATCTGCAGCTTGAGGACGGTGATTTCGTGACCATTATCGGCGGTAACGGTGCAGGNAAATCCACTGCGCTTAANGCAATNGCCGGTGTNTGGCCGGTNGACNGNGGTTCNATCATCATCGGAGGTACGGATGTGACATCCCTNCCNGAGCATAAGAGGGCGAAATACCTCGGACGCGTTTTTCAGGATCCGATGACCGGTACGGCGGCGACCATGTCCATAGAGGAAAACATGGCNCTTGCNGCAAGACGCGGCAAAAGGCGNACTNTAAAGTGGGGNGTGACTAAGGAAGANAAAGAGCGGTATATGGGGATGCTTAAGACTTTAGATCTTGGACTGGAAGACCGGCTGACTTCTAAGGTTGGACTTCTNTCNGGAGGACAGCGTCAGGCTGTGACTCTNCTTATGGCATCTTTGCAGAAACCGAATCTGCTGCTTCTTGANGANCACACGGCGGCACTGGATCCGAAGACGGCGGCGAAAGTATTGGCATTGTCCGATAAGATCATAGAGGAGAATCANTTGACGGCAATGATGGTTACACATAATATGAAAGACGCGATCACCCACGGNAANCGCCTTATTATGATGCATGAGGGNAGGATTATCTACGATGTGCGTGGGGAGGAGAAGAAGNGNCTTCANGTGTCNGATCTTTTGTCGAAGTTTGANGAGGCCAGCGGAGGAGAGTTTGCCAATGACAGAATGATACTGTCNTAGGGCGGNGATCAGATTCNGAGATTNGNGTTGTCATGATTTTGTAAAAATCTGCATATAATTCATAGAAATGACTGGATTTTTTACTCGTAATATGCGAAAATAGGACTAGCGGTTATGACAGGCGAGCAGGCCTGTTATGAAATAATTATACATAATCGAAAGGAGTTATCACATGATTTATTCAAAAGAAGTTGAAGAAATGTGTACAGTGGCACAGGGCGTTCATCATGGCTGTGCGCCGATCCCGGAAGAAGCAAAATGGGTTCAGGCGAAAGAAGTAAAGGATATTTCCGGTTTGACACACGGTGTAGGCTGGTGTGCTCCCCANCAGGGTGCATGTAAGCTGACTCTGAATGTNAAAGAGGGAATCATNCAGGAGGCTCTCGTTGAGACCATCGGATGTTCCGGTATGACACATTCCGCTGCTATGGCGTCTGAGATTCTGCCGGGCTTAACGGTTATGGAGGCACTCAATACTGACCTTGTATGTGATGCCATTAATACGGCTATGAGAGAGCTGTTCTTACAGATCGTATACGGTCGTACACAGTCCGCNTTCTCAGAGGAAGGTCTTCCGGTAGGCGCAGGTCTGGAGGATTTGGGTAAAGGCTTAAGAAGTCAGGTCGGAACGATGTACGGTACATTNAAGAAAGGTCCTCGTTACCTTGAAATGGCTGAAGGTTACGTAACGGGTATTGCACTGGATGCTAATGATGAGATCATCGGTTATAAGTTTGTAAGTCTCGGTAAGATGACAGATTTCATCAAGAAGGGTGATGACCCGAATACTGCTTATGAGAAAGCATGTGGACAGTACGGACGCGTTGATGATGCTGTTAAGATTATTGACCCCAGATGCGAATAGAAGGAGGATTAAGATAAGATGGCTTTATTTGAATCATATGAGAGAAGAATTGATAAGATCAATTCCGTATTAAACAGTTATGGTATTTCTTCTATCGAAGAAGCTGAGAAAATCACAAAAGATGCCGGCTTAGANGTATATGAGCAGGTAAAGAAAATCCAGCCGATCTGTTTTGAGAACGCATGCTGGGCTTACACGGTAGGCGCTGCAATTGCAATCAAAAAGGACTGCAAGAAGGCGGCTGACGCTGCNGCAGCAATCGGTGAAGGACTTCAGGCATTCTGTATNCCCGGNTCTGTTGCCGATACACGTAAGGTAGGTCTTGGACACGGTAATCTTGGCAANATGTTACTGGAAGAGGAGACAGACTGCTTCGCATTCTTAGCAGGTCATGAATCCTTTGCNGCAGCAGAAGGTGCGATNGGTATCGCTGAGAAGGCTAACAAGGTTCGNCAGAAACCNCTTCGTGTTATTCTGAANGGTCTTGGTAAAGACGCAGCGAAGATNATCTCCAGAATTAACGGATTNACATTNGTTGAGACAGAGTATGANCCTTATACAAATGAAGTAAAAGAGATCGAAAGAATCGCTTANTCCGANGGTCTNCGTTCCAAAGTAAACTGCTATGGCGCNAACTCNGTTCCGGAAGGTGTTGCNATCATGTGGAANGAGAATGTAGANGTTTCCATCACAGGNAANTCTACNAANCCNACNAGATTCCAGCATCCTGTAGCAGGTACATATAAGAAAGAGAGAACAGAAGCCGGCAAGAAGTANTTCTCCGTTGCTTCCGGTGGTGGTACGGGACGTACACTTCATCCCGATAACATGGCTGCAGGTCCTGCTTCCTATGGTTTCACAGATACATTNGGACGTATGCANTCCGATGCACAGTTNGCAGGTTCTTCCTCCGTTCCGGCTCACGTNGAGATGATGGGTCTGATCGGTATGGGTAANAACCCGATGGTCGGCGCNACGGTTGCTGTTGCGGTTTCGATTGAGGAGGCTGCTAAGGCTGGGAAGTTCTAATAGAGTTATATTCCATTAGAAAATAAGATGTAAAGATAAAAAGCACTGTGATTTTATTAAGTTACAGTGCTTTTTTTTGTGCAATAGGATAGTGATAAAAAAGCAAGCGATATGATAACAATACTTACAATATCTATCGTTATATAAACACATTAAGCGATACCNCNTGTTATAATAATGAGAGTTATGATANNGAACNCTACAATACCGATNGTTATAATATCGGACGTTATAAAAATANGTGCTATCATTAGATAAATGTATTTCCGACGCTACGAATCTTTTATACAATAGATGGGAATTGTGATATACTATATATAAATAATTTATATCTAAGAAAAAAGAGGGAAACTATGTATCCGACAATACAGGAAGCAGAGAGGCTGCTGAAAGAAGCAGCGCAGTGTAATCCGGGGCCATGGGAGAATCATAGTCGTGTGNCGGCGCAATGNGCGAAGAAANTTGCAGAAAAATGTATGGGGATGAACCCNGAAAAGGCATATGTTTTAGGGCTTATGCATGATATCGGAAGAAAGTTCGGTGTAAAGCATTTGGGGCATGTGTATGACGGGTGGAAGTATATGCTTGAATGTGGTTATGATGAAGTAGCNAGAATATGCCTGACACATTCTTTTAATGAAGGAAAACTGGAAGATTATATTGGGAACTTTGATATATCGGCACAGCAGATAGAGGAGATCAGACAGGCATTAGATGTGATAGAGTTTGATGAGTATGATAAGTTGATTCAGCTTTGTGATTCCATAGCTTCTGCAGATGGTGTGGTTNANATGGAGGAGCGCATGAATGATGTTAAAATAAGATATGGGCATTACCCGCAGTCGAAGTGGGACAAAAATATGGAATTNAAAAGGTATTTTGAACAGAANTCCGGAAGTGATATTTATGAAATTGTAAAAATGAGATAATGAATTGAACTTTGTCTATCGNAAGATCAAACAGTCCTGTGCCGATTACAGGGTGACGGTAATCGTAGTTGAAGTGATTACATTCTATATGACAGCAGGGCTGATTTNGGATGATCTTAATTTAAAGTATGCCCCGCACGTGACGGATTTTCTTTTTCATGATTGGGNTATATTGGCGTTTTTAATNCTTTTTTGTTTAGCGTCAATGTTTGTGGAGAACTTATTTATATACGAAAAAAAGCAGAGAAATATAAAAATTGTAAGGATAACGGGTTTTATATTTAGTATATTTATAACATNTGTAATTGTATGCGAAATACGACAGGAAGGAACCGGTCAAGTGTTTGACATAACGGAAGATATTGTTAGCGCGGTGTCAGCGTTTTACGGTAGGGTATGTTATTCTGCTAATACTGGAATTGTGTATGTCTGCCATAGAAAGAACGGGGCGGGATTTATAGAATATATCCTGCATTTGATCGTTAATTTTGCTGTCGACACAGCGATTTATTTGTGCTTTTCGTAATGATCACCTGCGCATTTATAATTGTATACATATATTTGCTTAAAATACTGATTAAGTGGGAGAGGCCGTCAGATGAGTTATTGAGTATTGTTAGAGTGTTATTTATAGAAAGTAATAGGATTTTAACAGATTTTTTGGTATAATAGAACTATTAAAATAATACAGGAGAGAGCGATATGAAAAAAATATATAAGCGAATAATAAATCTGTTTCTGGTCNNCGCAGTTGCCNTAGGAGGATTNTTATCTGCTTCCANACCGGCNGANGCTGCGAATCCTGACACAATGGAAGTACATTTCATTGATGTGGGACATGGAGATTCGACTTTGATCACCTGTGGAGAACATGCCATGCTGATTGATGCAGGAGATGATACAAAAGGTACTGCCATTCAGAATTATCTTCAAAAGCGTAAGATCAAGAAACTGGATTATCTGATTCTCACCCACCCTGATGCCGACCATATCGGCGGTGCACCGGTAATTATTACGAAATTTGATATTGATAAGGTGTTTGTGTCTAATTATGAAAAGGATACGAAAACTTATCAAAAACTGATACAGGCATTGGATGATAAACGGCTCAAGCATACTACGCCGAGCGTCGGCGCACAGTACTCTTTGGGTACAGCGTNCATCACTATTCTTGCACCTAATGACAAATATGATAATTCGAACGATGCATCCATCGCCTTACTTGTCAAAAACGGGAGTAATAAGTTCCTGTTTACCGGCGATGCGGGAGAGGATGCCGAGAAAGATATTCTGGATAATGGAATCAGTATTGCTGCGGATGTATATAAAGTAGGACATCACGGAAGCAGGTATTCCACATCCAAAGATTTTTTCAAAGCTGTGAAACCGACTTATGCAGTGATAAGCTGCGGTGAGGACAATTCCTACGGGCATCCTCACGCTGAGACATTGAATATACTCAGGATAAATGGCGTAAAGGTATACAGAACCGACGAAGAGGGAACGATTGTTGCCACAGCGGATGGCAAGAAGATTACCTTTAACGTACCGGCGTCAGAGACATGGAAAGCCGGGGAACCAACCCAAAATTCAACCAAATCTGAAACATCACAATCAACGAAAAATAAAACGGCAACAACACAGGGAGCAGATGATTCTGCTAAAGGGACAGGCGATTCAGCAGCAGATAAGCAGAATACATCGAATGATACAGCAGCGGCTGTTCAAGAGTCCCAGAAGGATACGGCCTCTTCACAGCCTGCCGGCATTACATATGTTTTGAATAAGAATACGCATAAATTCCATACGCCGGGCTGTAGCAGCGTAGATACGATCAAACCAAAGAACAGAGAGGATACAACGANGTCCAGAGATGAGGTAATTGCTGCAGGATTTGTTCCGTGTAAGAGGTGTAATCCATAATCGGACGCGCATGCCATATTCTGTAANATCNCCATAAATAAAAATGGCTNTTTNGCCNAACNANACCCCTTTCGTCAGAGCNACANAATGCTCCGGCAAAGGGGGTATTTTAATTNTATAACATAACCTTATTACATAAATGCTTTATCACATAAAGATTACCATATGAAAACAATGCGAAGATTTACAACCCAATCCGTTTTTGATACAATAATTTACAAGTCTATCCCTGTATCGTGTGGATTTGTGGCGGTGCATGGAGAATGATGGACAGATCAGCGCATCTGGCATATCTGTCGGAGCTNGTACGGAGCGGATTCGTAGTTGCAAGTGTGGAGTATCGTACAACTATGAAGAAATCTATCCGGCTCAGCTGGCGGATGTAAAAGCAGGGATACGGTATCTGCGTGCGCACAGTTAGCGATATAATATTGACACGGAATGTTTCGGCATTTCCCTATGAATCGGAGGCCGAAGCGGCAGCATCCATNGAATCACTGCTTCTTGGTAAGAATGTGATGCTTTACAAGGAGGATGCGATTAGAGTATGCCGGGTAGGTTATATATAACATGGTGAAGAATATGATTTTATACAATAGCAATGATCTGGCAAAACTGGGCTGTAATGAGTGCAACGGATGCAGTGAATGCTGTCGTGGGATGGGGCAGTCGATCGTATTAGACCCCTATGATCTTTTTCAACTACAGAAGGTGACAGGGGCAAATTTTGCACAGCTTATGCAGGAAAAGATTGAACTGCATGTGGAGGACGGGCTTATTCTGCCGTCACTTAAGATGCAGAGCGGTAGAGATGCCTGTGGGTTTTTAGATCAGAGCGGACGATGTAATATTCATGATTACAGACCCGGGCTGTGNAGATTATTTCCACTGGGTAGAAATTATGATGAAAAAGGGTTNCGGTATTTTTTGCTGGAAGATGCTTGTCAGGTGCAGAACCGGACGAAAATTAAAATTAAAAAGTGGCTGGGAATAAGCCCGCTGCATCAATATGAGAAATTTCTGATTGACTGGCATGATTTACGAAAAGATATGCAGGCGCGGATTATGGAACAACAATCAGATGAATATACGCAGAGTATCAATGTAAAAATGTTGGAAATATTCTATCAGAAGCCTTATNATACAGAAGAAGATTTTTATGTGCAGTTTGAGGGACGTATGCGAGAGTATTATACATAATCGGATAGGGATATATTTTATGAAAAATTTTGGTATACTACTCTTATTGAATGTTAGTTTTTAGATTTTTTAAATTANTATGGAAGAGAGGTATAAGTCGTATGAAATCAATGAAGATGATGATGTTGTGCAGTATATGTGTTTTTACAGTATTTCTCTGCGCTGCCTGCGGTAAAAAAGAAGATGGAGATCAGTTGGAGGGAAATCTGGGTGATATTATGTCGGGGCTTTATGAGAATGCAGATTTATCGGAAGACTTTAGGGCAGGCATGGCCAGCTTCGAGACTTACGAATTAACAGAAGATATTGAAATATCTATTTTAGGAACAGATGAAATTGAGTATACGGAAGGCGTTGTGTCCATGCCTAGGATGTCATCGGTTGCGTATCAGTGTGTACTGCTTCGGGTGGACGAGGATCAGGTTGATACTGTCAAACAGCAGTTGAAAGACAATGCAGACCTGAATAAGTGGGTATGCGTCAGCGCGGAGACTATGCTGATCGAGAGCAGAGGGAATGTGATTTTGGCTGTGATGGGAGAGAATGATACGGTGTATGCTATGAGTGGNGCGTTTCAGAAGTACTAGAGTAGGAAACGAAGTAGAATAAGGCGTACCACTCTCAGTACGCCTTAACTTCCTTCCACAACTCATTATAAATTTCATCCCCATCTTCCCCAAGATACACAAAAGTCTCCAGATTATCATACTGGGACAGATCAGGAAAAGCAATCTTGGAATTGCGGATCGCATCGTCCTCAATCAATTCTCTTGCAGCTGTATTCGGGGTGGAGTAGGTAATATACTCAAAGTTCTTTAGGGCAATATCATCGCGGCACATAAAATCAATAAACTTCTCAGCATTCTCCATATTCGGCGCATTCTTTAAAATGACCCATGAATCAATCCATACATTAGTGCCTTCTTCGGGAATCACATATACCAGATCGGGATTTTCCTGCTGGGTATAAATNGCCTCNCCNGAGTAGATTACNCCNATCGCCGCCTCACCGCCAATCATTTTATCACGCACCTGATCNACAACATATGCCTGAACGATAGGNTTCTGNTTGATNAGGGAGTTCATAGCGACTGTNAGTTCATCGNTATCTAATGTNTTCATNGAGAAGCCGTTTAATTTCTCGGCNACCATGAAAGCGTCCCGCACGGAATCCTGCATCAGAATGTTGTCGGTGTATTTTTCATCCCAAAGCTGAGCCCATNTGGTAATAGGCTCGTCAACCATGGTCTTGTTGTAGAGAATCCCTACGGTTCCCCAACAGTAGGGGATAGAATACTTATTTTCGGGATCAAATTCTCTGGATTGGTCATAGTACTGCGCACCGATATTTAATTTCGCGTTAGGAATATTGTCATAATTAATTTCGGCAAGTATACCGTTTTGAATCATCCTGCTTATCATGTAATCAGACGGACACGCGATGTCATATGCAACAGCGCCGGATTCCACTTTAGGATACATGCTTTCATTTGTTTCGTATTCGTCATATATGACTTTGATTCCGGTTTCTTCCTCGAACATTTCGAGAGTTTCAGGATCAATATATTCTCCCCAGTTGTAGACAATGACCTGTCCGGTTTTTCCGTTATCGGAAGAACCGCAGCCTGTCAGAAAAGATGTAGAGGTCAGAACTAATATAACAGATATAGATACTATGTGTGATAATCTTTTATTCATATCGATAAACATGCCTTTCTTTANGGNTGNCACGAGTTTGTGAAGCGNAAGCGAACAAATCTCGCAAACAAGCTTAGCTCGTTTTTTTATCCGGTGACAGATTAATCAATAGAAGCAGTGTCANTACTGCCACAAAAATAAGNGTTGAAAGCGCATACATTTCNGGCTTAATTCCNTTTTTGACTTCGGTGTAGATTTTGGTTGAGAGNGTATCTACACCGACACCTTTNGTAAAGTGNGTGATGATAAAATCATCCAAAGACATCGTAAATGCCATNAGAAATCCNGACAGGATNCCGGGCAGAAGATCCGGCAGCACCACCTTAAAAAAAGCAGTCAGATGGGATGCCCCCAGATCAAGNGCCGCCTCATAGGTGCTGGGATTAAGCTGTTTCATACGNGGCATAACACTTAAGATCACATAGGGGATATTAAATGTTATGTGCGACAAAAGTATCGTGCCGATTCCGAACTTGATGCCTAAACTGATGTACAGCAGCATTAAGGAGATACCNGTCACGATCTCCGCGTTTAACATGGGAATATTGGTAATCCCCATCATNATGGATTTCGTTCTGCGNTTCATGCCGNTCATTGCGATGCATGCCACAGTCCCGATGACCGTAGCGGCAAGGGCGGAGAGAAGAGCGATGAGCATAGTGTTGAACAGNGCCCTTAGTATCTCCTCATTTTGAAACAGNTCAANATACCATTTGAATGTGAAACCGCCCCATTTGGCTCTTGTCTTGCTTGCATTNAAAGANAGCACCATAAGCGTTCCGATCGGNGCATACAGGAANAGGATGATCAGGGCAACATAGATTCTTTTTGCAGCATTTCTCATAACATAGATCCCTCCCCGTCTTTATCAAAAACAGCNGACAGTACCATATTGATTANAATAAANACCATTAATACGATNGACAGACCGCTGCCCAGATGCCAGTTGGATGTCCGTGTAAATTCCTGTTCNATCACATCACCGATCAACAGCAGCTTACTGCCNCCNAGAAGCGCGCTGATCACAAANGTGGTGAGCGCGGGAACAAATACCATCGTCACGCCGCTGATAATGCCGGGTACGGAAAGCGGCAGTATGATACGGATNAATGTATATACACTGTCGGCCCCCAGATCATGGGCGGCATTGATTACGTTCCTGTCGATTTTTGACAGGGCATTATACAGCGGCAGGACCATAAAAGGCAGGAAATTATATACCATACCTAAAACAATGGCTGCCGGTGTGTTGATGATTTTTAATGCGGGCAGGTTTAAAAAAGTAAGCACATTGTTGATAACGCCGTTTTTTTCCAGCAATGTCTGCCATGCCAGTGTGCGGAGCAGGAAATTCATCCACATCGGTAGAATAAAAATNAAAATGATAAAGTTATGTCGGCCTGCCTTCATATTAGCCAGAATCATCGCCAGAGGGTAGGCGAGCANAAAGCAGACCAGCGTGCTGATCAGGGAGAGCAGAATGGAAAGGCGCAGAGCCTTAGCGTGTCCTGCTGTGGTGATCGCGATAATATTATTTAAAGTGAATGCACCTGTCTTGTCGGTCAGTCCGTAGTAGAGGATCATGCCNAACGGGATNATGATAAAAACGACGGACCAGAGCATATAAGGNGCAGANANCCATTTATTCTTAGATTTCAATTGCTACCGCCTCCTCGTCTTCGGATTCCGGTTTGTTCATGATCTGGATNTTAAAAGGATCTACTTTGATNCCTACTTCCTGNCCTACCGGATGCATTACGGTAGAGTGNACCAGCCANTCAAAGCCNCCGGCCATGACTTCCATCTCATANTGAACGCCTTTAAAGATCAGATGTGTCACCNCACCTTGTAANATTCCATCTGAGGGGNCGGTAAGTTCCACNTCTTCCGGACGTATCACCACATCCACNGGCTTATTATGTCCGAATCCCGTGTCTACGCAGGCAAATCGGGTACCTAAGATGCTGACCAGTTTATCCTCGATCATGACCGCCGGAATAATNTTGCTGTCNCCGATAAAGTCAGCAACAAAAGCNTTNTCNGGCTCNTTGTANATNGATTCCGGCGAGCCGATCTGCTGNATATAGCCNTGNTTCATGACCACGATNGTGTCGGACATGGTAAGNGCCTCNTCCTGATCNTGNGTNACNTAGACAAAGGTGATGCCCAGTTCGTTTTTCATGCGGATCAGTTCATACTGCATCTCCTGACGAAGTTTTAAGTCGAGGGCTCCCAGAGGTTCGTCCAATAAGAGCACGCGGGGCTCGTTGACGATGGCGCGGGCGATGGCGATCCGCTGCTGTTGTCCGCCGCTTANGGANTCNGGCNNNCGGTTNTCGTANCCTTCCAGATTNACCAGCTTCAGNGCATAGNGGATCTTNTCNTCTATNTAGCTTTTNGATTTNTTNTTGATNTTNAGNCCGAAAGCNATATTTTCCGCNATNGTCATATGNGTAAANAGNGCATATTTCTGGAAAACGGTGTTTAAAGCTCTTTTGTTCGGTGGCAAATTTGTGATGTCTTGTCCGTCAAAGATGACTTTGCCGGTGTCAGGATTGGCGAAGCCGCCTAAAATACGCAAAGTAGTAGTCTTACCGCAACCGCTGGGGCCAAGCAGGGTTACGAATTCATTCTCGTGTATTTTCAGATCAAGTTCATCAAGTACCATCTGTCCGTCAAAGGATTTGGAGATGTTACTTAAGTGGATCAGTTCTTTTGACATGGCGTTCCTCCGAAGGTGTATGATCAATGTTTCGCACAGACAGAGCACTGGGCGTTGTCTGTGTATATCTGTTATACTAAAAATTTGGCGGGGTGCTGATCCACAGGAACACGGCATCGGTCTTGCCGTTTGCCTTGATATAGTGTTCCGCGTGGGGGGTGTAGTAGAAGGTGTCTCCCTTTTTTGCTTTTATACTGCGGTTCCCGATTACGATCGTGATGGAACCGGAGAGTACATAGCCGAATTCCTCACCCTCATGGGGCTGGTCCGGATAAGTGGAACCGTCGGGTTTAAGTGTGACGCGTATGGGTTCCATCATGTTTTTCTGTGCATTGGGGATGATCCATTCGATCTTATTATGTAATTCCGTATCTGTTTTCTCGAAGAAATCTTCCTTACTAAAAACGATCTGGTCATCGTCTTCGTCATTAAAAAATTCTTTTAAACTGGTGCCGAGACACTGCAGGATATCGATTAAGGTTGCGATGGAGGGAGAAGTCAGATCGTTTTCCAACTGGCTGATAAAGCCCTTGGATAACTCGCAGCGATCTGCCAATTCCTCCTGCGTGAGCCCCTTTCTGTTGCGAAGCTCTCTGATTTTGCTGCCGATTTCTACCCGGTTAGAATAATTGCTGTCCATACTTAACAAGTCACTTTCTCATTGATAATAAACATAAAGTTTACTAAAACTAAACAAACGTTGAATCCCATTATACAGTATAGCCGTACTATGTCAATGCTATTTTGAAAAATAAAGGCATTTTTTAGGAAAAAGATTAACAAAGACCGTGATTTATGATAAAATCATGGATGAAGAAACAGGAAAGGTATGGTTTGAACTATGAGTCAGGGCAAATATGTGGCATATGTTTCTACTTATACGGTAGGAAAAGAAGATAACTACGGCATTAAAATCTATGATGTGGATATGAAGAATGGCAGAATGACGGAGAAGAATCAGGTGGAGATCACTAATTCTTCCTACATTACCATTTCCCATAACAGCAAGTTCCTGTATTCTATCACGGATTTCGGTGTGGAGGCTTATAAGATCCTGCCGGGAGGTGATCTGGAAGTCATCAATAAAGGAAGCATCAACGGGATGAGGGGCTGCTATCTGTCCACGGATTATGATGATAAGTTCTTATTTGTAGGCGGTTACCATGACGGTAAGATTACGGTGCTGCGTCTGCAGGAGGACGGCGGTATCGGAGAGATTACGGACGAGATTTACCATAAGGGACTGGGCAGTATCGCAGAACGGAATTTCCGACCTCATGTCAACTGTGTTAAGATGACAAGAGATAACCATTATTTATGTGCCGCGGATCTGGGGCTTGACCATGTCAATGTATATCGTCTGGACCATGTGAATGGCAAACTCAAACCTATTGATATGATAAGGAGCGAGCAGGAATCGGCACCCCGTCATATGAAATTCTCCAAGGACGGAAAGTTTCTTTATATTGTACATGAATTAAAGAACTATATTGATGTCTATACGTACGAGGAAGTGAACGGCAATCCGGAGTTTGAGAAGATTCAGACCATTTCCACGCTGAATGATTATCATGCGGGCGGTTCGGCAGCAAGTGCCCTGAACATTTCGGAAGACTTTAAATATATGGTGAGCTCTAATGCCGGGGACAACAGTACGATCGTCTATAAGATCGATCAGAAGACGGGAATGCTGGAGAAAGTTTTATGTCTGCCCATCAGCGGCGACTATCCTAAGGATGCGAATCTTTTCCCGGATAACAAGCACCTTGTCTCCTTGAACCATGAGTCCAACACCATGACATTCTTTAATGTAGACTTAAAGAACGGGCTGCTTGTCATGAATGGTAAAGAGATTAAGGTAAACCAGCCGAACTGCATTATTTTCCATAAAATTGAAGACTGAATAGAATAGACAGGGTTCCTCCTGCATATACATTTACCAGTATAAGCAGGAGGATTTTTATATGGATTTCTTACAGAACAGTACATATGACCTGTATAAAGATATACAGTTACGCACAGGAGGAGAAATCTATCTGGGCGTGGTCGGACCGGTCAGAACGGGCAAGTCAACTTTTATCAAACGCTTCATGAATCTGCTCGTACTCCCTTTTATGGAGGATGAGAATGAGAAGGAGCGGGCACAGGATGAGATGCCCCAGAGTGCGGGTG
This sequence comes from Lachnospiraceae bacterium, assembly GCA_014804655.1. Lineage (GTDB taxonomy): Bacteria > Bacillota > Clostridia > Lachnospirales > Lachnospiraceae > UBA3282. The sequence goes on from JAAUZK010000024.1 coordinate 148,797, forward strand.
GTAAGACGATTACGACTACGGAGCCGAAGTTTATTCCCAAGGAAGCGGCGCATATTAAACTGGGAACGGATATCGATGTGGATGTACGGCTGATCGACTGCGTGGGGTACATGGTAGAAGGTGCCACGGGACATATGGAAGAGGATATGGAGCGCATGGTAAAGACCCCATGGTCCGTGGAAGAGATTCCGTTTACGAAAGCAGCGGAGATCGGCACCAGAAAGGTTATCAAAGACCATTCTACCATCGGTATTGTGGTGACTTGTGACGGTTCTTTCGGAGAACTGGGACGGAATAGTTTTCTGGAGGCGGAGGAGCGCACCATTACAGAATTGCAGACGCTGGGGAAACCGTTTATCGTACTGTTAAATTCTGCGAAGCCATATGCCGATGAGACGAGAACGCTGGCGGATGAGATCAGCGAGAAGTATCAGGTGACCGTGATGCCGGTAAACTGCGAACAGCTCAAGCGGGAAGACATCAACCACATCATGGAGAATATTCTCTATGAATTCCCGTTGACCATGATTGAATTCTATATGCCCAAGTGGGTGGAGATGCTGCCTTATGAGCATAAGATGAAACAGGATATCATCACGCAGATCAAGCAGTTAATGGCGAGCTTAAGCAATATCCGGGATATCACTACCAATAATTTTATGCCCGAGAGCGAGTATATTAAAAAGTGTAAGCTGGACGGCATCAATATGTCTGACGGCAGTGTGCGGGTGATTCTGGATGTGGACGATGCCTACTATTATGAGATGATCAGTGATCTGGTTGGTGAAAGCATCGGCAGCGAGTACCAGATGCTTGCAACATTAAAAGAGATGGCGAAGATGAAACGCGAGTACGTGAAAGTGCTCCATGCATTGGATGCCGTGCGGTATAAAGGCTATGGCGTGGTGATGCCTGACCGTGAGGAGATTATGTTAGAGAAACCGGAATTGATCAGACAGGGCAACAAGTTTGGGGTGAAGATCAAGGCGGAAAGCCCCAGCATCCATATGATCAAAGCCAGTATAGAGACAGAGATATCCCCTATTGTAGGGACGGAGGAACAGGCCAGAGACTTGATTCAGTATATCTCCGATACAGGTACGAGCGAGGAGGGAATCTGGGAGACAAATATCTTCGGCAAAACTGTGGAACAGCTTGTGAATGACGGTATCACGGGCAAGATTTCCATGATCAACGAGGAGAGTCAGGCGAAACTGCAGGAGACCATGCAGAAGATCGTGAATGACAGTAACGGCGGAATGGTTTGTATTATTATCTGATATTTGATGTGTTACAGTAATATCCTGGCAGTTACGAAGAAGATTTTTGGGCAGGGTGCATAGAATCAATTCTATGTGCTCTGTTCGTTGTTGTTATTATTGAAACGAACTCTTTTGGGGCGTTTTTTTCATACTATGTAAAAAGATACCAAATATGTTGTTTATTATGATATAATAGACTCAAATGAGACCAAATCCACAGAAAGGCGGTAACACACATGAACCCTGTATATGAAAAATTATTAAAATGCTATGATTGTTACAAATCTAAAATTGATTTTGAACCTAAGGTTGCGGTAGTGCTTGGTTCCGGACTCGGTAACTTCGCCAGAACCGTAGATGTGAAAGCGGAACTTCCATACAGTGAGATAGAGGGATTTCCGGTTTCTACGGTTCCCGGACATGCCGGCAGATTTATCTTCGGTTATATCAACGATGTTCCCGTAGTTCTGATGCAGGGACGCGTTCACTATTATGAAGGCTATCCAATCACTGATGTGGTACTGCCTACCCGCCTTATGAAGATGATGGGGGCGAAAATTCTTTTCCTGACCAACGCTTCCGGCGGGATCAACCCTGCTTTCCATGCGGGAAGTCTGATGCTGATTCAGGATCATGTTTCCATTTATGCGCCGAATCCGTTGATCGGTCCCAATATTGATGAACTTGGAACCAGATTTCCGGACATGTCTCATGTCTATGATGAAGATCTGCAGGAGATAATCAGGGGTACGGCGAAGGATAATGATATTGAATTGTTTGAGGGGGTTTATGCGCAGTTGACTGGCCCGTCATTTGAATCTCCCGCGGAAATTCAGCTGCTTCATAAGCTGGGAGTAAGTGCGGTAGGTATGAGTACGGTAGTGGAAGCGATCGCAGCGAACCATATGGGTATGAAAATCTGCGGCGTATCCTGTGTCAGCAATCTGGCAGCGGGAATGAACAGTGCACCGCTTACGCACGAGGAAGTACAGGAAGCTGCTAATGCGGTAGCGCCTAAGTTTGAGAAACTGTTGATTGAGTCGATTACGAAATTTCAGGCTTTTATATAATCTATCATAGGTGATCAGATGACAAAGGATGGATGTGACTTGCCTGAACGGTTGGGCTAAAATTATCAGAAATAGGGCGCAGAATAACTCTTGCAGAGAGGGTGAACATATGTGGCGTGAGATCAAGAATATAAAATATATCAATCTATTGACACAGACAGAGATACAGGAACTGATCGGGAAAGCAATAGAGGCAAGGAATAAATCGTACTCGCCTTATTCTCACTATCAGGTCGGTGCGGCGATGCTTGCCGGAGACGGGCAGATCATTACGGGCTGTAATATCGAGAACGCGGCATACGGACCTACGAACTGCGCCGAGCGGACAGCATTTTTTAAGGCAGTCAGTGAGGGAGTCAGGGAATTCCGTGCAATCGCAATCGTCGGCAGTCCTGAAGGCGATGAATTGACGCAATATGCCTATCCCTGCGGTGTATGCCGACAGGTGATGATGGAATTTTGTAATCCTGCAGATTTTCAGATTATTGTGGCAAAATCGATGGAAGACTATCACATAATGACTTTGGGGGAGCTTCTGCCGGAGGGCTTCGGACCCGAGAACTTAAGATAAATTCCGAGGAAATACACTTTATGGGTGCTGCTTTGTGGACTCGAAAACGGCGCTGTCTTGAATAAACTGAAAGGTGTGATTAAACATGAACTACAGATTCTATAATGCAAGAATTTTAACAATGAAAAGTCCGGATATCCTTACGGGAGAACTCTGGGTGCAGAATGACAGAATCATCTATGTGGGTGACGGAAGCGATACGGACTCGGTTTACAGGAAACTTAATCTGGGTAGTATCATATGGGATAGAGAAATAGACTGTGAGGGCAATCTTATGATGCCCGGATTTAAGAATGCCCATACGCATTCCGGCATGACGCTGCTTCGTTCTTATGCGGATGATCTTCCGTTGCATGACTGGCTTACGAAACAGGTATTTCCGATTGAAGCGAAGATGGACGGAGAGATGATCTATCATCTGACGAAGCTGGCGATTCTGGAGTATCTGACCAGCGGTATCACGGCGATTTTCGATATGTATCTGAATCCCGACACGACGGCGCAGGCGTGCGTGGACATGGGAATGCGTTGTGTACAGGTGAGCGGCATGAGTGGGCAGGACCATTTTGAGGAATCACTTAAGAAAACGGAACAGTCCTATCAGAAATTCAATCATGACGATCCCTTGCTCAGCTATTTTATCGGTTTTCATGCGGAATATACATGTTCCAGAGAATTGTTGGAAAGCGTTGCAAAATTAGCACACAAGTATCAGGCACCGGTCTATACTCATCTGGCGGAGACGAAGTCTGAGGTGGACGGCTGCGTTGAACGTCACGGCATGACACCCACGCAGCTGTTTGATTCTCTGGGTATTTTCGATTATGGCGGCGGCGGATATCATTGTGTCTGGATGAACGACGAGGATATGGAGATTTTCCGCAAGCGGAATTTGAGTGTCGTTACGAATCCGGGCTCTAACACAAAACTTGCCAGCGGAATCGCACCGATTTCGGATTATCTGGCTAAAGGCATCAACGTGGCGATCGGCACGGACGGTCCGGCCAGCAATAACTGTCTCGATATGTTCCGGGAGATGTTCTTGGTGACAGGGCTTGCCAAGCTGCGGGAGCAGGATGCAGCTGCGGTAGATGCGTGGGAAGTATTAAAGATGGCGACGGTCAACGGTTCCAGAGCAATGAATCTGCCGGATACGGATGTGCTGGCAGAGGGAAAACTGGCTGACATTATCATGATAGACTTGCATCAGCCTAACATGCAGCCCATCAATAATATTCCTAAGAATCTCGTCTACAGCGGCAGCAAGCAGAATGTAAAGATGACGATGATTCAGGGTAGGATTCTCTATGAAAACGGGAAATTCTCTGACGCGTACGACGTGGAGGAAATCTATAGAAAGGCAAATGAGATCATAGACAGTCTCAGATAAATATATCAACAAACATGGAGTATATAGTGCTTGCCGGTGCGATTGTGCTGCTGATTGTGCTGATTATGGGAAGTGAGTATGTAAGCAGCAGAAAGTTTCGGAAGAATTATCTGGATAAGATCTATCAGAGTTACGGAACGGTCTCTGATAGGGTGTATAAAGAAGGAGAGATGGAACACATCAGGATGTACTATCTCAAACATCTCTCGGAGCAGGTGATAGACGATATTACATGGAATGATTTGAATATGGATCATATCTATCGTAAGATTAATGTATCCTGCAGTGCGGCGGGAGATGAGTATCTCTATTACAGACTGCGTACACCGATCTATGATGAGGCGCAGATGCAGCATGAGGAATCGCAGATCAGTTTTTTTATGGAACACGAGGAGGAGCGGCATAAAGCGCAGTGCGCACTTCTTAGTCTGGGCAGAATGGGCAAATACTCGATCTACGAATATCTGGAGAATCTGGATACGCTGGGTGAACGCAGGAACATGAAATATGCGGTGAGCAATCTGCTTCTTGCGATCAGTGTAGGTATTATGTTTCTGTCACTTCCGGTCGGTATTGTTGCACTGATGGCAGTACTTTGTCATAATTTTGTCGGGTATTTCAAAGAATACAAGCAGATTGAGCCATATATCACCAGTTTCCGGTATATCAGCAGGTTACTGGATAGTGCGGAGCAGTTGGGTCGGACAAAGCTAGATGGAATGGAACGGGAGCAGGAGCGTCTGCGGGAGTGCCATAAGCAGATGAGGGGATTTATCAGGAATGCCTATCTGATCGTTTTTACAGACAAGGGAAACGGTAATCCACTGGGTGTCGTACTGGACTATGTGCGGATGATCTTCTATCTGGATCTGATACAGTTCAACAATGCACTCCGTGCCGTGAGGGGGCATCTGACGGAGATTGATGAAATGATCACGGTGATGGGACAGATCGAGACAGCGATCGTGATTGGATCGTACAGAAGCAGTCTGCAGGGAGAATATTGTATTCCTACGATACACTACGGACATCATGCAGACAGGCACATGGAGATAGAGCAGCTCTATCATCCGCTTCTGGCTGAACCGGTTAAAAATTCTATCATGGTGTCCGGAGGAGTGCTTCTGACCGGTTCTAATGCTTCGGGTAAGTCCACATTTCTGCGTGCAGTGGCTGTGAACGCGATATTGGCGCAGACGATTCATACTTGTTTGGCTAAACGGTATGAAGCGCCGGTTTTGCGAATTTATTCCTCCATGGCGCTGAAAGATGATCTGGTCGGCGGGCAGAGTTATTATATGGTAGAGATCAGATCCATTAAGCGTATTATGGATCAGGTTAAGCTGGCAGAGGCGGAGCAGTGTCATGTACTCTGTTTTGTGGATGAGGTGCTGCGGGGAACCAATACGGTAGAGCGGATTGCCGCTTCCACGCAGATCATGAAGATGCTGGCAGCGGATCATGCTCTGTGTTTTGCGGCTACCCATGATGTGGAACTGACGAAGTTGTTGGAACGGGAGTATGACAATTATCATTTTGAAGAGCGTATTGAGGAGAATGATATTTTCTTCCCTTATAAATTGATGAAAGGACCTGCCACTACAAGAAATGCGATTGCACTTCTTAAGATGCTCGAATATGATGAACAGATTACGGCAGAGGCAGAGGCTATGGCGGAGAGATTCCTGACAAGCGGGAATTGGCAGGCGGGAGAAGCAAAAAACTGATTTCAGAAAAGAGTATGGGTTTAAGGAAAGGCTGAATGCATGAAAGTGACGATTTACACGGATGGTGCGGCACGCGGAAATCCGGAAGGACCGGGCGGCTATGGTACTGTTCTGCAATATATTGATGGCAAAGGAACGCTGCACGAGAGGGAATATTCCGCAGGATATAAGAAAACGACAAACAATCGAATGGAACTGATGGCGGTGATCGTAGGGCTGGAGGCTTTGACGAAACCTTGTGAAGTTCTTCTGATATCGGATTCCAAATATGTAACGGATGCCTTTAATCAACATTGGATCGACGGATGGATCAAGAAGAATTGGAAGACTGCCGGAAATAAGCCTGTTAAGAATATTGATCTGTGGGAGAGGCTTCTGCGGGCAAAGGAACCCCACCAGGTGACTTTTCGGTGGGTCAAAGGACATGACGGTCATCCGGAGAATGAGCGGTGTGATAAACTGGCCACAACGGCAGCAGATGGCACAGACTTACTTGACGATGCATTCTAGTTGGTGGTATTATTAACTTCGAAGGAATTTACTTCAAGGAAGGATGAGGACAGATGACAAATTTAATTTTATTTGTAAACGCATTTTTATCTTATCTTTTAATTTTTGTATTGATCGTTGCGCTTGTAATTGTGGCGTGTATAATCGGCGTGAAGTGCTGGAAGAGTAAGGATGCCAAAGAAGCTGTGTCTGCTGACTCAGAGCAGGCGGGAACGGTTGGCGGAAATACGACGGTATAGGAACGTAATAAGCAGAGTGGAGAAGGGTGTTCATAATCAGAACACCTTTTTACTGTTTCTGCATTGACATGGAGATAGATTGAAAAATCAAAGATTTTTCAATCGCAAATTTGTGCCGACGCTGTTAGCGTCTTGGCTTACAAATTCGCAGGTTGTGAGAAAGGCATGGGTATTGGATGAAAAGATATACGACAATACTTTGGGATTTGGATCAGACACTTTTAAATTTTGATCTTTCCATGGATTATGCCATACGGGCGGTATTCGGGCAGTTTGGGCTGGAAATTAACGATGGGATCGTGGCGCGGTATGATGTCATCAACAGAGGTTACTGGAACAGACTGGAACAGGGCGAGATCACAAAGGAAGAGCTGATCGTGGGCAGATTTCGGACCCTTTTTGATGAACTGGGAATTGACAGTGTTGCACCGGAGGATGTGCAGGAGGTTTACCAGAAAGAGCTGGGAAGCGTTTTTTTCTATATGGATGGAGCGAAGGAGCTGGTCACGCAGCTTAGGACAGAAGGGTACAGACAGTACGTGGTCACCAACGGCATCAATGCGACGCAGGCGAATAAGATGAAGCTGTCCGGATTAAATCAGATCATGGACGGCGTTTTTGTATCCGAGCTGATGGGATATCCTAAGCCGAGAAAGGAATACTTCGATGCCTGTTTTGCATTATTGCCGGATGTGAAGCGGGAAGAATGCATTCTGGTAGGGGATTCACTGACCAGTGACATGCGGGGAGCCAATAACGCAGGGATTGCAGCTTGTTGGTTTAACCCCGAGGGTAAAGCAAAGGACGTGGATGTGCACACGGACTATGAGATACATCGGCTGGCCGAATTGCTGCCGATACTCGGACAGGAGTGTGAGTGATGCCGAAGTCACCGAATCAGAAACTGAAATTATTATATCTGGTCAAAATACTGACGGAGCAGACCGATGAAGAGCATTGCCTGAGCGCACAGGCATTGATCGATGCCTTAGGGACTTACGGTATCAAGGCAGAACGTAAGAGTATCTATGACGATATCGCACAACTGATTGATTTCGGATATGATATTGTGTTAGTCAAGGCGAAGACCGGCGGCGGATATTATCTGGCAGGAAGGGATTTTGAACTGGCTGAATTAAAGCTTCTGGTGGAGACTGTACAGGCTTCCAGATTCCTGACACAGAAGAAATCCAGGGAATTGATCTCTAAGATTGAGAAGCTTGCCTCGAAAGCGGAAGCAGGACAGCTGCAGAGACAGGTTTATGTGGCCAATCGTATCAAAACGGCCAATGAGAGTATTTATTACATAGTAGATGATATTCATCGGGCGGTCCAGAATAATGAGCAGATCACGTTTCAATATTTGGAATGGAATCTGGAAAAAGAGCTTGTACCCCGTAAGGATGGAAAGAATTATCGGGTGAGTCCGTGGGCACTGACGTGTAAGGATGAGAATTATTATTTGATTGCCCATGACAGTGAAAGCGATTCCATTAAGCATTTCCGTGTGGATAAGATGGGACAGATCAAAGTACTGACGGGTGTGCCGCGGGAGGGTGCGGAACTGTTTAAACGGTTCGACATTGCAGCATATGCGAATAAGACTTTCGGTATGTTCGGCGGCAGGGAAGAAGTCGTTACGCTTATTTTTGAAAATCGGTTTATCGGAGTTGTTTTGGACCGTTTCGGGAAAGAAGTGCCCATTCGCAAACGGGATGACGAACACTTCTCGGTAAGAGTGCAGGTAGCGCTAAGCGGACAGTTCTACGGCTGGCTGACAGGACTGGGCGTGGGCGCGCAGATCATTGCCCCGGCCGGAGTCCTGGAGGAATACAAAGACTACCTAAACGGGGTTTATATGCAATATACACGTAAGCAATGAGCAGTGCCACGAAGTAAACAGACAAAATGGCAGCTCGCTGACAATTTTGTCTGCTTACGGAGTGATAGGGCGAAGCCCGTGAGCGAGATGAAGCGAAGCGGAATCGAGCGCGCACTGCGGGGTTAAATCGGGCGCACTGCGGGGTAGAATTCCGCAGCGCGGGATACAGCAACACAGAAAGGAAAAAGACATGAGTATACAATTTGCAGACCGCATGAAAGATTATGAGGCGGGCATATTTCAGGTTTTAAATGACAAGAAAGCGGAGGCGGAAAAACAGGGTAAAAAAATCTATAACCTTTCCGTAGGCACACCGGATTTTCCACCTGCGGAGCATGTGATGCAGGCGGTGATTGAGGCAGCGAAGAAACCGGAGAATTACAAGTATGCGCTGATCGACATACCGGAACTGATTGAGGCCGTTCAGAAGCGGTATCAGGAGCGTTACGATGTGAATCTTGAGAAGGATGAGATCATGTCAGTGTATGGTTCTCAGGAGGGAATCTCTCACATCTGTCTTTCTCTCTGCAATGCAGGAGATGTGGTGCTGGTGCCGAATCCCGGCTATCCTATTTTCGGGATCGGTCCGTCTCTAGCAGGGGCGGAAGTGGTGACTTACGACCTGACGGAAGAGAATCATTATCTGCCTGATTTGGAGGGCATGGATGAGAAGCTGCTTGCACGTGCCAAATGCATGATTGTTTCCTATCCTTTAAATCCGGTATGTAAGACGGCGCCGGATACGTTCTATGAGAGATTAATCCCATGGGCAATTGAGCATAATATTGTCATTATTCATGATAACGCTTATTCTGATATTATCTATGACGGCAGAGTAGGCAAATCGATTCTGCGGATACCCGGAGCGAAGAAAATTGCGGTGGAATTTTATTCTCTTTCCAAGTCGTATAACTACACCGGAGCCAGAATGAGCTTTTTGACGGGGAATAAAGAGATCGTGGCTAATTTTAAACGGCTTCGGTCCCAGATTGATTATGGTACATATCTGCCGGTACAATACGGTGCGGTGGCTGCGCTCACGGGATCGGATGCCATGGTGAAGGAACAGTGCATGGAATATCAGCGGCGCAGGGATGCTCTATGCGGTGGCCTGCGAAAGATCGGGTGGCATATGGAAGACAGTGAAGGCACAATGTTTGCATGGGCGAAGATTCCGAAGGGCTATACGGATGACGTGGATTTTGTCATGGAATTGGTGGAGAAGACGGGTGTGCTGTGTACACCGGGAAGCAGCTTCGGATCGTTGGGCAGCGGACATGTACGGTTTGCCCTGACGATGCCTGTGGAGATAATTCAGGAGGCAGTCGAGGCGATTGCGGCTTCCGGTATGATAATGGTTTCCAAATGTCAATAGTTTTTTAATAAAAAATGGATATCGTGTAAAGTTTGGGATATGTCACAAAAAGGCATATCCCTTTTTGGTGGTTTTTAATCAGAAGAGTCATTGACATAAGATGCTTCTTATCTTATACTTAATCTAAACCACAAAATATAGTGATTTTATGTCAACCATCACTATATTTTGTAGATTTTTGCGAGACGCAATCTGAGAAGTACGGCAATACCATTTATACGAAACACCACGGAGGGGAAATGAATGAGCAGTAAGTTTGGGTCGGACAATACAGTTGACGAGAATTTCGGACTGGAATATAAACCGGACAAGGTCGTAAAAGTAATCAAGAAAGACGGCAGTCTGGAAAATTTCAATGTCCAGAAGGTGATTGATGCCGTAGGCAAGAGTGCATATCGTGCCCTGACGAAGTTCACGGATGAAGAGAAACGTCATATATGCCAGACAGTGATAGATAAGGTAAATGAGCTGGGTGAACAGGAGATTCCGATTCAGATCATGCACAATATAGTAGAAAGTGCGCTGGAGGATGTCAAGCCGATCGTTGCCAAGAGCTATCGGGATTATCGTAATTACAAACAGGATTTTGTGCGGATGATGGACGATGTCTATAAGAAGAGTCAGTCCATCATGTATATCGGGGATAAAGAGAATGCTAATACGGACAGCGCCTTGGTATCCACAAAGAGAAGCCTGATCTTTAATCAGTTTAATAAAGAATTATATCAGAAGTTTTTCATGACCACGGAAGAGATTCAGGCGTGTCGTGACGGTTATCTGTATGTCCATGATATGTCGGCCAGAAGAGATACGATGAACTGCTGTCTTTTTAATGTGGCGGAGGTCTTAAGCGGCGGATTTGAGATGGGTAATATCTGGTATAACGAACCGAAGACGTTAGATGTGGCATTCGACGTGATCGGCGATATTGTACTTAGCGCTGCCAGTCAGCAGTACGGCGGATTTACGGTACCGGAAGTGGATAAGATCTTAGAACCCTATGCGGAGAAGTCTTATAAACGCAATGTGGAGAAATATACGAAGCTGGGAGTGGACGAAGAGACTGCCGAGGCACAGGCACTGGCGGATGTCAAGAAAGAGTTTGAGCAGGGTTTTCAGGGATGGGAGTACAAGTTCAATACGGTGGCCAGCAGCCGCGGAGATTATCCTTTTATCACCGTAACGGCAGGGATCGGCACCGGAAGGTTTGCGAAGCTGGCAACCATCACCATGCTCAATGTGCGCCGGAAGGGACAGGGAAAGAAAGAATGTAAGAAACCGGTACTTTTCCCGAAGATCGTATTCTTATATGACGAGAATCTGCACGGACCGGGCAAGGAACTGGAAGACGTGTTTGAGGCAGGCGTGGAGTGCTCCGCCAAGACGATGTATCCGGACTGGCTGAGCCTGACAGGTAAAGGATATATTGCAAGTATGTATAAGCAGTATGGCAAGGTGATCTCCCCTATGGGCTGCCGTGCGTTTCTGTCTCCGTGGTATGAGAGGGGCGGCATGCATCCGGCGGACGAGTCAGATTCTCCCGTCTTTGTAGGTAGATTTAATATAGGTGTTGTTTCGCTGCATCTGCCTATGATTCTGGCGAAATCCCGTCAGGAGAATAAAGATTTTTATGAGGTGCTGGATTATTATCTGAATCTGATCAGACAGCTTCATATCAGAACTTATGCGTATCTGGGGGAAATGCGCGCTTCCACGAATCCGCTTGCTTACTGTGAGGGCGGATTCTTAGGCGGACATTTGCAGCTTCACGATAAGATCAAACCGATTTTGAAAACAGCGACCGCCAGTTTCGGCATAACTGCCTTTAACGAACTACAGGAGCTATATAACGGCAAATCTCTTGTTGAAGACGGAAGCTTTGCGCTTGAGGTGCTGGAACATATTAATAATAAAATAACGGAATATAAAGAGGAAGACGGAAATCTCTATGCGATCTACGGTACACCGGCCGAGAATCTGTGCGGTTTACAGGTGAAGCAGTTCCGGGCGAAATACGGCATTATTGAAGGTGTGTCCGATAAAGAATATGTATCCAACAGCTTCCATTGCCATGTGACGGAGGACATCACACCGATTGAAAAGCAGGATCTGGAATACCGCTTCTGGGAACTGGCTAACGGCGGCAAAATACAATATGTGAAATATCCTATTGATTATAACATGGATGCGATCAAGACATTGATTCGTCGGGCCATGGAGATGGGATTCTATGAGGGTGTCAATTTATCATTAGCCTACTGCGACGACTGCGGACACCAGGAACTTGAGATGGATGTGTGCCCTGTGTGCGGCAGCCGCAATCTGACTAAGATCGATCGTATGAACGGTTATCTGGCGTATTCCCGTGTGCACGGAGATACCAGATTAAGTGATGCGAAGATGGCAGAGATCGCAGAAAGGAAAAGTATGTAATGAGATATCACAATATAACTAAAGATGATATGTTAAATGGGGACGGTCTGCGCGTGGTGCTGTGGGTTGCCGGCTGTACGCATTGTTGTAAGGAGTGCCATAATCCCATTACATGGGATCCTGACGGCGGCATTTTATTTGATGAAAAAGCAAAGAAAGAAATTTTCGATCAACTGGAGAAACCATATATCAGCGGTATTACTTTTTCGGGCGGAGATCCGCTGCACTCGGCAAACCGGTTGGACGTAAGAGAACTGATGGAAGAAATCAGGCAGAAGTATCCGAATAAAACGATCTGGCTATATACAGGAGATACATGGGAGGATATTTTGCACTATCCCATGATGAAATATGTAGATGTTCTGGTGGACGGGGAGTTTAAGATTGATTTGAAAGATACCAAATTACGCTGGAAAGGAAGCAGCAATCAGCGGGTGATTGACGTACAGGAGAGCCTGCGCCAGACGGATCCTGCGACCCCGGTATTGCATTGTGTTGACTAATTGCGGAGAGAGGAACAGAGATTGGAAACGATCAAGATAAAATACTTTACGGATAAGATAGAAAAACTGACTTACATTGACGGTAAATCCGACTGGATCGATTTGCGCGCGGCGGAGGATGTGGAGCTGAAAACCGGCGAGTTTAAACTGATTCCGTTAGGGATTGCTATGGAATTACCGGCAGGATATGAGGCGCATGTGGTGCCCAGAAGTTCTACATTCAAGAATTTCGGCATTATACAGACGAATCATCAGGGTGTGATAGACGGCTCATACTGCGGTGATAATGACCAGTGGTTTATGCCGGTATATGCAGTGCGGGATACGCAGATCCATGTAAATGACAGGATATGCCAGTTTCGCATTATGGAAAATCAGCCGAAGATTGTTTTCGACGAAGTTGCGCATCTGAATCATGATGACCGCGGCGGACACGGCAGCACAGGTAAGCAATAATCTTGTTAAAAATACTGATAAGGTGCATAAGAAAGCTCCTTCCAAGACATACTATGGAAAACGATGGTACAGTCTTGGAAGGAGTTTTTAACAGTGCAGAAAAGAGAAGAAAACCAGAATAGTAAAATGACTACATCCCTGCAGCAGACTATGACGTATATGAACGAACACATGGCGCCGGATACCAGCTTTGACATTGTGTATCGTGTCATAGAGGTGGGCGGAAGGCAGGCTTGCATCTACTTTATAGACGGATTCTGTAAAGATGAATTGATGATGAAGATTCTGCAGTATTTCATTGATCTGAAACCGGCGGACATGCCGGAGAATGTTCATGAGATGGCGAAGAAGGCAACACCGTATGTGGAAGTCGATTTAAAAGATGCGTGGAGCGATATTCTCTACAGTATTTTATCCGGTGTGTTTGCGCTCTTTATTGACGGCTATGACAGATGTATTCTGATTGATTCCAGAACTTATCCGGCAAGAGGCGTGGAAGAACCTGATAAGGATAAAACACTGCGTGGATCTAAGGATGGTTTTGTGGAGACAATAGTCTTTAATACGGCGTTGATCAGGCGGCGGATTCGGAGTACGGAGCTTCGTATGGAGATGTTAAATGCCGGTCAAAGCTCCCGCACGGATATTGTACTGTGCTATATGGATAACAGGGTGGATCACGGATTTCTTGACAAGGTAAAGAGGAGGATCGAGGAGATACAGGTGGATGCCCTGACAATGAATCAGGAGAGTCTGGCGGAATGTCTCTATCAGCGTAAGTGGTTTAATCCCTTTCCGAAATTTAAGTTCACGGAACGGCCGGACGTGGCGGCAGCGCAGGTACTGGAGGGGGATATCGTGATTCTGGTGGATAATTCGCCCTCTGCCATGATCGTGCCCACATCCATTTTTGATATTGTGGAAGAAGCGGACGACTATTATTTCCCGCCGGTCACGGGAACATACCTGCGGTTGTCCAGATTCATCATCTCTATACTGACTTATATCATGACCCCCACATTCCTTCTTCTCATGATGAATCCGGAGTGGATACCGGAATCTTTTCAGTTTATCATGCTGCAGGAGGATCCGAATATTCCGCTGATCGCTCAATTCCTCATATTGGAACTGGCGATAGACGGATTGAAGCTGGCGGCGGTCAATACGCCCAATATGCTCAGCACGCCTCTTAGCGTGATGGCGGCGTTGGTGCTCGGTGAGTTTTCCGTTAACAGTGGGTGGTTCAACTCGGAAGTTATGCTCTATATGGCCTTTGTGGCGATTGCAAATTATACCCAGCAGAATTATGAACTGGGGTATGCATTAAAATTTATGCGGATCATCAATTTGATTCTGACAGCGATATTCGGATTCTATGGGTATATTGCGGCAGTTCTGATCTTCGTATTCTCGGTTGTTTGCAATAAGACACTTTCGGATAAAAGCTATATTTATCCGCTGCTGCCGTTCAATCCCAGACAGCTTGCGAAGAGACTGTTACGTCTGCGGCTGCCGGAGGCAAAGAAGTAGTAGGAAGAATTTTTTTGAGATGGGATTTTAAGTCAATGACAACTTAATTTAATCCGTGAATTAGCTAAAAAAAATACTCTAATATTTTGTGCATAGTTGATAAAAAAGAAAAATTATTTTTATTCTACTTGTTATTTTTATAATGTAATAGTAGAATACAAACATACAGATGACGAAATTATTATTAGGCATCTTGAAGATGACAGACAAAAAATTAAGTTAAAGTTTTTTAATTTTGGAGCAAAATTAACTTTATGGTTTAAGGCAGACTATGTTGAAAAACAAGAGCGGGGAGGATATGATATGGGATATGAAATACATGCTGAAAAGGGGTTGGTCAATCGAGGGAATCTTTATCGGCTAAAGGAGCTTATGAAGAGGGCGGAAAGCGGAGACAGGATGACGTTGGCATTCTTAGGCGGCTCGATCACGCAGGGAGCGGTATCTACACGACACACAAATTGTTATGCATATCTTGTATATGAATGGTTTGTGAGAAGGTTTCCGAAGACCGCATTCACTTACATTAACGCTGGCGTTGGCGGGACGACTTCGCAATTCGGTGTGTCCAGAGTTGATGAGGATGTGCTGTTATACAAACCTGATTTTGTGATCATAGAGTTTTCGGTCAATGATGATAACAATGATTTCTATCAGGAGACATATGAGGGGCTCGTACGCAAGGTATACGGCAATGCTTATGAGCCCGCAGTTCTGCTGGTACATAATATTTTCTATGATACAGGTGTAAGTGCGGAAGAGAAACATCGGGTCATCGGCGCGCACTATGGGCTGCCGAGTGTCAGCATGAAGACTACCATATATCCGGAAGTGGCTTCGGGTGTTATTCCTAATCGCGAAATCACGCCGGATGATCTGCATCCGAATGCCAACGGACATGAGCTGGTCGCGGAGGTGATTACGGATTGCTTGGATCGGATCTATATGTGCAGATGGGAAGAGGAAGTGAAACCCATGGACATGCCGGAACCTGTGACAGCTAACGCGTATGCGCAGGCGAAACGGTATCAGAATCACAACAGCAGCCCCGTATGCAATGGCTTTACGGTGGATAATACATTAAAGAAATATGTGAGCGACACGTTCCGGTGTGGATGGACCGCGTCAGAAAAAGGCGCTTCCATTATATTTGAAGTGGAGGGAACCGAGATTGCAGTGCAGTACCGCAAATCGGTGAATAAGCCCGCACCTGTTGCGATCGCGATAGTTGATGGTGATGACGCGCACGCGTTCACTCTGGATGCTAATTTTGATGAGGATTGGGGTGACTGTCTGCATATTGATACGGTGGCGTACCATATCAAACCGGGTGTACATAAGGTGGAGATCAGACTGACGGAAACACATGAAAATGACGCAGTGCCGTTTTATCTGGTATCGGTGATCGTGGCTTAACTTGATCTGGGGCAATATATTTATAAATACGTAAAATCAGATTTAGGAGAGGAGAACTGTATAAATGTTCAGAGATGATTTTGTGTGGGGCGTTGCCAGCAGCGCTTACCAGATAGAGGGAAGAGATCCGCAGGATGGGGCCGGTAAGATGATTTGGGATACGTTTACCGAGGAAGGACGTATCATGGACGGCAAGGATGCATACGTTGCCTGTGATTATATGCACCGGTATCGGGAAGACTATCGGCTTATGCGCCTATTGGGCGTGAAGGCTTACCGTTTTTCTGTCAGTTGGAGCAGAATTATGCCGGAAGGGACAGGCAGAGTTAACGAGAAGGCCGTCGCGTTATATAGAGATATGATTGCAGCCATGAGAGAAAACGGTATTACGCCGTATCTGACGATGTATCACTGGGAACTTCCGCAGGCACTGCAGGATCGAGGCGGCTGGCTGAATGAAGAGATGGTCGGATGGTTCGGTGATTATGCGAGAGTGGTTGCAGAGAACTTTTCCGATGTTTGTGAATATTTTATCACATTGAATGAGCCGGAATGCTTTGTCGGACTTGGACACTTAAGCGGCATTCATGCTCCCGGAAAGAAGTTGAGTTACCGGGAAACTTTTCAGGTTGCGCACAATGCACTGCGGGCGCACGGACAGGCGGTTATTAATCTCAGGAAGTATGCGAAGCAGAAGATTAAGATCGGTTATGCGCCAACCTGCGGCATGGCATATCCGGCGAGCAATAAGCCGGAAGATATCGAGGCGGCCAGGAAAGTGCTGTTTTCGTTCTATAATCCGATGGATAACTGGACTTGGAATGTGGCGTGGTTTAATGATCCCGTGTTCTTGGGAAAATACCCGCAGCACGGTTTGGAACAGTTTGGAGAATACCTTCCCGAGATTACCGAGGAGGATATGGCACTGATCGCGCAGCCTCTTGATTTTATGGGACAGAATATATACAACGGTTATATGGTGCGCGCAGGTGCAGACGGTGAGCCGGAATTTGTAGACAGACCCGCGGGCTGCTCTAAGACAGCGGCAGGATGGCCTGTGACACCGGAATGTCTGTACTGGGGCGTGAAATTCCTGTATGAAAGGTATCGTATGCCCTTGTATATTACGGAGAACGGCATGTCCTGTCATGATATCGTGTCTCTTGACGGACAGGTGCATGATCCTAACAGAATCACTTTCTTAGATCAATATCTGTCAGCGCTGCAGCGTGCAAGCGACGATGGGGCAGATGTAAGGGGATATTTCCTGTGGACGTTTTTAGATAATTTTGAGTGGGATAAGGGCTATACGGAACGGTTCGGGCTCGTATATGTAGATTTTGTGACGCAGAAGCGCATCGTGAAAGATTCCGCTTACTGGTATCAGAAAGTTATGGAGGAAAATGGTAAAATGTTATCGATCAATCAACCTGCAAAACCGATTCTCTTTTTAAATCCTGTTTTCAAACAGATGATCTGGGGCGGAAACCGTCTTGGAAAAGACTGGCCCTATGAGATTCCCGGCAGTGATACCGGGGAATGTTGGGCTGTCAGTGCTCATCCGAACGGAGACTGCACGATCAGAGAAGGCATCTATGAAGGACAGACGCTTTCTACACTTTGGGAGAAACAGCCGGAACTGTTCGGGAACACCGGATTGGATCGTTTCCCGTTACTTGTTAAAATCATAGATGCGAAAGAAGACCTGAGCATTCAGGTGCATCCCGATGATGTTTATGCCCAGGTACATGAGAATGGTTCTCTTGGTAAGACCGAGTGCTGGTATGTGCTGGATTGTGATGAAGATTCCAGTCTTGTAATCGGACACAATGCAGGCAGTAAGGAAGAGCTCACCGATATGATACATAATGGCAAGTGGGATGAGCTGATCAGAGATATTCCTGTAAAAAAGGGTGACTTTATACAGATCGATCCGGGAACCGTGCATGCGATCAAAGGCGGATTGATGATTCTGGAGACACAGCAGAACAGTGATATTACTTACCGTGTGTATGATTACGGACGACTGATGGGTGGTAAGCCGAGAGAGCTGCATATCGACAAGAGCATCGATGTGATTACCGTACCGGCTAAGTCTGTGGCGGAAAGTATCATAAAGGTGGACGATCTGCCGGTTAATCAGATGAATCTATTGATTTCCTGTGATTATTATAAGGTGTGGAAACTGGATGTAACAAAACCTGTCACGATTGATCAGGAATATCCGTTCCTGATTATGAGCGTGATTGAGGGTGACGGGCTGATTAACGGACAGATGATACGCAAAGGAGATCACTTTATTCTTCCAAACGAATACGGAGAGGTAAAATTACAGGGCAACATGCAGTTGATTGCGTCAACAATGTAGTTTGTGAATTCGTGGAGAAGTGCGCTGTTTATGTATATCGGTTGACTTTTGTTTGCGAGATTGATATGATAAATAATATATAAAATTGTTGTACATACGCAGGGGATGAGCGCTATGGAGAAAAGTATCAGTCTTGACATCGCTGCACTTATTTTGTTGATTATACTGTTATTTTCATGTATTTTACGCAAAATGACGAGTGATTTATCCAATCGCATATTTCTTATTATTATATTGTGTGCAATCGCAGCGACGGTGTTCGATATTATAGCGGTAGCGCTTGATAATGCGCACAGTGATCAGGTATCCCTGCTGTATGCGGCAAATGCGGGGTATCTGTACATGCATTTCCTGAGTGCGCCGATGCACCTGATCTTTGTAATCAGTCTGACCGATACTTGGCATAAACTGCGCAAAAATCACATTATGCAGTTTATGCTTATTCTGCCGCTTTTTGTTATGCTGGTCGCCTTCGTCGCGAACGCCGGCAACCAGCTTGTCTTTTCAGTGGAGAACGGTTATACAAGAGGTCCGTTGTTTGGCATGATGTATGTGGCGACTGTTCTGTATATCATTTTTGATATTTTTTATATTATCCGCTATCGAAAATTATTTAATTTCAGTAAAATTTTGACGATCAGCGCAGTCATTCCCATCGGAATGGCAGCTATGCTGATACAACTGTTTATACCGACTGCGCTGGTGGAGATGTTTGCCGGTGCGGTCAGCTTGTTGATTATCAGCATCGGTATCCAGAGACCGGAAGATTATATCGATTCTTTTACTTTACTTATGAAATACAGTGCGTATGCGAATGACATGAAGCGCACTTTTTATAATGAAAAGCATGTGAATATTATCATGCTTAATATCGGTAATTTCCGAACGATTCAATCGATGATGGGGTTTGATTCTGCTGCGCAGGTGCTTATGGATGTGGCGGATAAGATTCGGGAAGTCAATAGAAAGCAACATGGATATGCGGATCTGTATTATCTTGATAACGGCAGATTCAGGATGGTTTTCTATGGCAAAAATATCGATAACGCGGAATCTGTGGCCAATGTATTGAATCAGGAATTGAAAGAGAAGAGAAGTTTTTACGGATTGGATATTAATCTGATGCCATTCATTGTTCTGGCGAGTTGTCCGGAGGAGATTACGGACTTTAAGATGCTCATGACGTTCGGTGCCGATTTCCATGAGAAGAATCATTACACGGGACAGGTTATGAAGGCAGGAGAGCTATATGATAGGAATCAGCTCTCCATTCAGAATAATATTGACATGATTATAGACCGGGCGCTTGAAGAAGGAAGTTTTCAGGTATATTATCAGCCGATTTACTCTATTCCTCACGGCAAATTTGTCTCTGCCGAGGCTTTGATCCGCCTGTTTGATTCGCAGTATGGTTTTATTTCTCCGGAGACGCTGATTACTGCAGCAGAGAGAAATGGTGCTATTCACAGAATCGGAGAGTTTGTCTTCGAGCAGGTATGTCAGTTTATCGCAAGCGATGAATTCAGACGGCTGGGACTGGACTATATTGAGGTAAACTTGTCGGTGGCACAGTGTATGAACAGTGATCTTCCGGAGACATTACTTGAAATTATGAAAAAATATAATGTTTCTTCGGATAGGATCAATCTGGAGATCACGGAGACGGCTGCGGCTTATGCGCAGAGTGTCCTGACAGAAAATCTGGAGAGGCTCACGGAAGCCGGAATCAGCTTCTCTCTGGATGATTACGGAACAGGGTATTCTAATATGAAGCGCGTGATTCAGATGCCTCTTAAGATCATTAAGCTGGATAAATCTTTTGTGGATGAAAACAATAATCCGAAGATGTGGATCTTCTTGGAAAATACAGTCAGGATGATTAAGGATATGAATATGGAAATCGTTGTAGAAGGTGTTGAGACGCAGGAGATGCTTGATGCATTTTCGAGACTACAGTGCGATTTTATCCAGGGTTATTTCTTCTCAAAACCGATTCCAAGAAAAGATTTTGTAGCGTTTATTGCGCAGGCAAACAGCGCTTCCTGAAGCATAATAGCATGTAGAAAAATAAACAGCCCCAAAGTGGCAAACTGCTTTGGAGCTGTTTTTCAAATAGTTGTTGACTGATATAAATATTGTATGTTAATCGAAAATAGATGAGAGAAAGGCGAAGGTAACAGTATGGAGAAAAGATTTGTTTATGACGAGGACGTCGCGCTTGTAGAAACAGGGTGCGGAAAGGTTCGGGGCTATTTTTATGATGATATGTACATTTTTAAAGGAATCCCATATGCGAAGGCACAACGCTTTCACGCGCCGGAGCCGATAGACCCTTGGGAAGGTATATTTGAGGCTACAAGTTACGGTTATGTGTGCCCGCTGCTAAATCTGCCGAAGCCGAATGGTGAATTATTGGTGCCTCACCGTTATTGGGTGATGAATGAGGATTGCCAGAATCTGAACATCTGGACGCCGGGCTTGGACGGTGAGAAGCGCCCTGTTATGGTGTGGCTCCATGGAGGCGGATTTACCGATGGTTCTTCGATTGAGCAGATTGCCTATGAGGGCGGGAATATGTGCAAGCTGGGACAGGTTGTGGTAGTGTCTGTGAACCACAGACTGAATGTGCTGGGGTATTGCGATCTTTCTTCTTTCGGGAAAGAATATGCAAATTCCGGAAATGCGGGGACGGATGATCTTATAGCTGCTTTAAAATGGGTGCATGATAATATTGAGAGATTCGGCGGTGATTCGGAGAACGTGATCGTTTTCGGACAGTCCGGCGGTGGCGTGAAGGTAACGACTCTGTTGCAGACCCCTGCGGCGGACGGACTCTATGCCAAGGGGATCAACATGAGCGGCGTAATCGATGATGGCTTACTTATGGACGGGAAGGGCAGCGGAGAGAAATTAGGACGAGCTCTTATGGAGGAGCTTAAGGTTGATAATGTGAAGGCTCTTGAGACGGTTCCTTATGATTTGTTGGCTGCGGCTTATAATAGAGTAATGCCCGACTTGAAGAATGCAGGAGAGTACGTTGGCGGTTCGCCGTATGTGAATGCTTATTATAAGGGGGAACCGGTTAAGAACGGTTTTCGTAAAGAAACAGAGCATGTGCCGTTAATAGTGGGCAGCGTATTCGGAGAGTTCGGCTCTTTTGCACCTACTCCATATAAACGTTCCGGGCTGACGAAAGAGGAGGGCGTAAAGATTGTGGAGCAGGAGGTGGGAAAAGAAGAATCGAAAGAGCTGATCCGACTGTTTCAAAAGACTTATCCGGAACGTAACCCGGCGGACATCTTGACAATGGACTTTATGTTTAGGAGACCTGAGATAGACTATATCAGAGAGAGAAGCAAGTGCAGCGGAAGAGTATGGTCAAATTTATTTAATCTTGATATGAATTTTGACGGCGGACGCACGCCATGGCACTGTGCGGATATTCCTTATTTCTTCCACAATACGCAGTATGCGCCATACACACAGGAAGAAGGTGTTACGGAGCGTGTGGAGAAGCTAATATTTGATTCTGTTATGGCTTTTGCTAAGACAGGAAATCCCGAGAATCCGGAGGTGCCCAAGTGGGCTGCCTGTACGCCTGATAAGGAATCCACGCTGGTGATCGGCAAAGAAACAACAGTACGGGAGAATTTTGATCATGAACTGATTCCGGTTCTTGAAAAGTGCATGGGACCTGTATATGCCAGAAATATGGAAAAACAGATGAAGAACGTACAGCATTAATTGATAAGAAAGGCATGGGAACACAAATGGGAGAACAGGGATTTTGGCATGAGAATGAAAGTTACATAGATTCAGTAATGAATACGGTGAATATGCTGGCGGAAGATACTTATATTTACATTCTGCACCTAAAACAGAACAGAGTATGGTTTTCAGAGACGGCCAGAACATATTTTGGGATCCGGGATAAGTATGTTTTAAACCATTATGAAGTCATGCACGATCTGGTCCATCCTGTTGACTGGTGGGAGTACGAAGAAGGGATTCCTGAAAGGACGCAGGGAAAGAATCTTGACAGGGAATTGTGCGTCCGGATGAAAGGTGTTTCTGGGGAATATCATATGTTCAGCATCCATACGGATATCGTAACGGATAAGAAGAATGATGAAGAGTATCTGCTCGTTCTGCTGCATAATGAAAATGTTCTGCCGAGAATTGATGCCCTGACGGATTTATATTCTCAGGCAAGATTCGTGGCAGACATTGATACAGCGATTGAAAAGAAAGAGCCTTTTGCCGTGTTAATGATCAAACTGGAGCGATTTACTAATCTGAATATTATTTATGGGAATGACTTTACCAACCAGATTCTAAAAGAAACGGCACTGCAGTTTATTTATATGATGGATGAGAACAGCGCTGTTTATCGTCTGGACGGTCCGAAATTTGGGTTTATTTTAAAGGGATGCGGGAGAGAAAAACTGCATATTTTCGAGCAAGAGCTTAGGAACAAGATGGCAAGTGGAATTCAGGTAAACAACACGCAGATTACACCGAAAATATGTGCAGGAGCGATTTTGATTGAGCAGTATGATGGGAAAGCGGATTCACTCTGTTCTAAGGCAGCATACGCTCTGGGACAGTCGGAAACAGAGCAACAAGGGAGAATGATCATTTTTAATGATGAAGTGCGTACTTCTAAGAATGCAGATCTGGAATTGATGAAGGTGATCCATCAGTCGGTCAGGGAAGGCTGCGTGGGATTCTATGTAGAATATCAGCCGGTCGTGGTTTCCGGAACAGGGCACATTATAGGAGCGGAAGCATTGGTCAGATGGCGCATGGAGCCCTATGGAACTGTTCCTCCCGGCATGTTCATCGCATGGATGGAAAAAAATCCGGAGATGTATGAACTCGGCAATTATGTGCTGAAAACAGCTCTACAGGAAACAGTGGGACTGCTTGAGATCTTGCCGGAGTTTGTTCTCAACGTCAATGTGTCGGCGAGACAGATGGAGCGGGAAGAGTTTCACGCGGAGGTGCTGCGTATTTTAGAACAGACGGGATTTCCGGCCAGCCACCTGTGCCTGGAATTGACTGAACGGTGTAAAGATATGCCGCTGGAATCGATAAAGAGAGAAGTGGAATTTTTCCAGGGATACGGTATCCGCATGGCAATGGATGATTATGGAACCGGAAGCGCTTCTTCAGGAATCGTGCTTTATGCTCCGATGGATGAGATCAAACTGGATATGAGCTTCATTCGGGGGATTACCGAAGATGCCAAGAAACAAGCTATGGTTAAGGCTATTGTCGAATTTGCCAACAGTTCCGGTATGAGTACCTGTTTAGAAGGCGTGGAGACTGAGGAGTTGCAGAATTATCTGCGGAAATATCACGCCACATGGTTTCAGGGCTATTATTACTCGAAACCGATTGAAATAGCAAAACTTCGGGAGCTGATGCAGGCTTAGACAAAGAAAAGACAGGGAGAAGATGATGGAAAATAAGATTTTTGACATCGAAAAGTATGCGAAAACGGCAAGAGCTGTGGTGGCGGAAGGGATTGTCATGCTGCGCAATGAATCCCATTTGCTTCCCTTGCAAAATGGGGAGAAGATTGCCTTGTTTGGCAGAGGGCAATTTAATTATTATAAAAGCGGTACCGGTTCGGGCGGTATGGTTAATACAAGGTATGTAGTCGGTATCAGAGAGGCCCTTAAGCAGAGCAGCTTTGTTTTAAACGAGGAACTGGAGTCAGTCTATGCGGAATGGCTTAAGGATAATCCGTTCGATACCGGATCAGGCTGGGGTGCAGAACCATGGTTCCAGAAGGAAATGCCTCTGACGCAGGAATTAGTAGAGCGTGTCAGAAAAGCTTCTGACACGGCGGTGATTGTGATTGCCAGAACGGCAGGGGAAGATAAGGACAATAAATCGGAAGCCGGCAGTTATCTGCTGACGGAAGAAGAGGAAGAGATGCTCCGGCTTGTGTGCGCCTCTTTTGAGCGCACAGTGGTCTTTCTGAATGTAGGAAATATTATTGATATGAAGTGGGTGGAGCGTTACCGCCCCTCCGCGATTCTGTATGTATGGCAGGGCGGTCAGGAAGGCGGAAACGGGGTGCTTGACATACTGGAGGGAAAAGTATCTCCTTCCGGTAAGCTTACGGATACCATTGCAGAAGATATTACGGATTATCCTTCGACACGAAATTATGGTGATCGGAAACGAAACATCTATCAGGAAGATATCTATGTAGGCTATCGGTATTTTGAAACTTTTGCAAAGGAGAAAGTGCTTTACCCCTTTGGCTTCGGGCTTTCCTATACTACTTTTGCAATAGAGGCAGAACTTGTGAGGAATGAAAAAACAGATAGTAGAAAAACAGGGCAGGATGACGGGATTATGTTCTGCGTGAAAGTGACAAATACGGGAACTTATGCCGGAAAAGAGGTAGTGCAGATTTATTGTCAGGCACCTCAGGGAGTATTGGGAAAACCGGCCAGAAGTCTGTGCGGTTTTGCAAAGACGAGAGAACTTGCTCCCGGGGAGTCACAGGAATTGCAGATAACGGTTTCGCGGGAATATCTTGCATCCTATGATGACAGTGGAATTACCGGACACAAGTCTTGTTATGTACTGGAAGAAGGGGAATATGGCTTCTTTGTGGGGACAGACGTAAGAGGCGCATTTCCTGCAGGAAGCCTGTGCCTGGAGGAAACGGTTGTAGTGCAGCAATTGGATGAAGCCTGCGCGCCGGTGACATCTTTCGAGAGAATGAAACCGCAGCCGGTGGAAAACGAAGGATTTCGGGTAGATTATGAAGCGGTAACACTTCGCGCGCAGAGCCCGTCGGTCAGGCGCACGGAAAAGTTGCCGGAGAGTTATGCCTGCACAGGAGATCAAGGCTATAAGCTTTCTGATGTGGAAGAAGACAAAGTGTCCATGGAGACATTTCTTGCTCAGTTATCGGATAAAGATTTGTGCTGTATTGTGCGTGGAGAGGGCATGTGCTCTCCGAAAGTGACACCCGGAACAGCGGGAGCTTTCGGCGGCATTACGAAGCGGCTGCAAGACTTTGGGATTCCGGCGGCCTGTTGTGCAGATGGGCCGAGCGGTATCCGCATGGACTGCGGAAGTATTGCTTTTGCCATGCCGAACGGAACCTGTCTGGGGTGCACTTTTAATGAGGCGCTTTCGGAAGAATTGTTTGAATGGGAAGGATTGGAGCTTCGCAAAAATAAAATTGACACATTGCTAGGACCCGGCATCAACATTCACAGGAATCCATTAAACGGGCGTAATTTTGAATATTTTAGCGAGGACCCTTTGCTGACGGGTAAGATGGCGGCAGCCCAGCTTCGCGGCATGGGACGCTATGGAGTTACCGGCACGATCAAACACTTCGCATGTAATAGTCAGGAATATAAGCGCCATATCGTAGAGGCTGTTGTTTCGGAACGTGCGCTTAGAGAGATATATCTGAAAGGATTTGAGATCGCGGTAAAGGAAGGAGGCGCGTACTCTGTCATGAGCTCTTACAATCCGATCAACGGATTCTGGGCTGCCGGCAATTACGATTTGGTCACCACGATACTGCGCGAAGAATGGGGATATGACGGTATCGTTATGACCGATTGGTGGGCAAAGGCAAATGATGAGGGCGCTGCCGGAAAAACAGAGAATGTAGCGGCGATGGTGCGTGCCCAGAACGATCTGTTTATGGTAACGACCAATGCCGAGGAAAATTCCATGAAGGATAATTCCATGGAGAGTCTGGAAAAGGGAACTGTCACGAGAGGCGAATACCTTCGCAGCGCGGCGAACATCTGCCGGTATCTTCTGCGGACTCCTGCATATCTGCGGCTTATCGGCAGGGAGAGCGAACTGGACAGACAACTGGCTGCCATTGTGGAACAGGAAGCAGAGTCTTTCGGCGAGCTGCTGCGCTTCTCTATGACAGAGAATATCGGTTATCTTCCGGTAGAACAGATCAAGACAGGAAAGGGAAGCAGTGTAACTTTTGAGATCAGTGTAAAAGAACGGGGAATATACAGAATGGAGCTTGTCTGCAGAATCGACGGACAGGGAAGTCTGGCTCAGATTCCGCTTACGCTATCTCAAGATAAACAGATTATAAAAACTATATCTCTTACCGGTGCGGATCAAGACTGGAGGACTGAAGAAATACAGTTAATTCCCTCCTTCCATAACACCACTTTTCTGAAATTCTACTTCGGACAGGGTGGCATGGAGATTCAGGAGGCTCGTGTGGTGTTTGTCGAATCGCTGGAAGATAAATTCCGTGCGATGAGAGAGGCACGAAGAGAAGAATAAGAAAACTGCGAAGGAGTATATTTATATGAAAACTAAAGTTTTTATTGACGGAAGCGAAGGGACAACAGGATTAAGAATTAATGAACGCTTTCAAAAACGTGACGATATAGAGTTATTGCACATTGATCCGGAACTTAGAAAAAATCCGGATGAGAGAAAGAAAATGATTAATGCATCAGATATAACTTTTCTGTGTTTGCCGGATGAGGCGGCGAGGGAATCTGTTGCATTAATAGAGAATGAAGATGTGGTAATAATTGATGCATCTACTGCACACCGGACAGAAGAAGGATGGGCATACGGATTCCCGGAATTATCCGATGAGCATAAAACAGCCATTAAGAAAGGAAAGCGGGTAGCGGTTCCGGGATGTTATGCTACGGGATTCATCTCCTTAGTGTATCCTCTGATAGCAGGAGGGATTCTTCCCAAAGATTATCCGGTAAGCAGCTTTGCAATTTCAGGATATAGCGGAGCAGGTAAGAAAACGATAGCGGCTTATGAATGCGGGGACAGACCGAGAGAATTATCGTCAGGAAGAGAATATGCATTGACACAACAGCACAAGCACCTGAAAGAGATGAAGAAAATAACCGGGCTTGCGCGTACACCGTTATTTTCACCGATCATTGATGACTATTATAGCGGCATGGTGGTTTCTGTACCATTGTATGCGGATATGCTGGCAAAAAAGGAAACACCCGAATCGCTGCTTGATTATTATGCAGAGTATTACAAAAACCAACGGTTCATTAAGGTAAGTGCAGTGGATGATGAAATTGCAGCGAGCGGATTCTTAGCAGGGAATGGAATGTCCGGTTGGGATGGTTTAAAGATATATGCGACAGGTAATGAAGATCGCATTGTTATTTCCTCACAGTTTGACAATTTAGGAAAAGGTGCATCCGGCGCGGCCATTCAATGTATGAACATTATTTTGGGATGTGACGAGTCAAAAGGACTTGATTTGTAATTTTACAGAGCATATATAAATGTCGAATATTAAGTGAAAGCATCAGCCAGAAATGGCTGATGTTTTCACTTGAAATCTGCTTAAATCAGTACAGTTTGTTCAAAATAAATCATTGGACGAAGTGGCATTGGTCTCTTATTTCGAACAATCAAATCCGGGATTAAACGCATAGAAGTTCTTCTCGTTCAATCGATCCTGAACGATTCTTAAAGCTTCACCAAATCTCTGGAAGTGCACGATCTCCCTTGCCCGCAGGAATTTGATCGGTTCACAGACTTCCTGATCGTGTATGAGTCTTAAGATGTTGTCATAGGTAGTTCTTGCTTTCTGTTCCGCAGCCATATCCTCGGTCAGATCCGTGATGATATCACCCGTAGACTGGAACTGTGCCGCGCTGAACGGGAACCCGCCCGCGTCCTGAGGCCAGATGCCGATCGTGTGATCCACATAATAGTTGGAGAAACCGGATTTCTCGATTTCTTCCATGGATAAGTCCTTAGTGAGCTGGTGTACGATGGTAGCAACGATCTCTAAGTGCGCTAATTCTTCCGTACCGATGTCTGTCAGAACAGCGGATACTTCTCTGTAAGGGCAGGCATATCTCTGGGACAGGTAGCGCATGGAAGCGCCCATTTCACCGTCGGGACCGCCGTACTGGCTGATAATCGCCTGCGCCAGCATGGCATTAGGTTCCGTAATATTGACGGGGTATTCAAGTCTTCTTTCATAATTCCACATTAAGCACAACCTCCTTCCCAAGGCATAGGCATTGTAGCCCAATCCCAGCCGCCGCAGTTAGTGGTGTCGGCGAGTGCCAGAGTCAGAGGGCCGAATTTTTCAGAGTATTCTTTTTTAGCCTGATTGGTCATACGATTATAGTGGTTAAAATATTCCATTGCATTTCTGTCGGTAGGATGGGTGTCCAGATACAGGGACATTTCGATGACTACGAAGTCCAGAACCCGGATATCGTGCAGCAGTTTTTCCTGCTCGTTGGCAAAATGCATATTCATTTTTTACAGCATCTCCTTCCTGTGAATGGTTTGTCGAGTTCCGGAAAGATCGTTCCGGTGTTAAGAGCTTCATCAAGATTATCGTAGATTCCGTTAAATCGCTGCCATGGAACGTAAGCCATTGCGAGAGGAAACTTATCAAAGTTTTCTTTATACATATAATCCTTCATATGATCCCTTTCCTATATAGTAACGACATTAAAATTTTCGCTTTCGTTCTTACAAAAGCTTCCGTATATGGCTCCTACAAGAACCGGAAGCAGGAATTTGTTATGTTGTTTACTATAATTTAAAGTGTTTTTAGTAATATAATATGATATAATCGTTGCGGTGTGTTTGCGGCAAAGATGACCGGACACAGAAATTTCACAATTTGATAAGAATAGAAACACACTTTGCGAGTACATTTATATGAGCGTTTGCGGAAGGGAGGATCCTATTTTGATACAGGTTGAGAATTTGGTAAAAAAATATGGTGCACATACAGCGGTGGATCATTTGACTTTTACGGTAGAAAAGGGACAGATCTACGGTTTCTTAGGACCCAACGGAGCCGGGAAGTCAACGACAATGAATATTATGACGGGATATATCGCTGCCAACAGCGGTACCGTGAAGATAAATGGCTATGATATTTTAGGACAGCCGGAGAAAGCCAAACAGTGTATCGGCTATTTGCCGGAGATTCCGCCTTTATATACGGATATGACGGTATGGGAATATCTGATGTTCGCGGCGGAGCTCAAGAAAGTCGGCAGGAAAGAAAGAAAAGAACATGTGGAAGAAGTCATAGAGAAGGCACAGCTAAATGAGGTAGAAGAGCGGCTGATCAGAAACTTGTCCAAGGGATATAAACAGCGAGTAGGACTGGCGCAGGCGCTCATCGGCTATCCGGAAGTTCTCGTATTGGATGAACCCATGGTCGGCTTAGACCCGAAGCAGATCATCGAGATGCGGGACCTGATTAAGAGTCTTGCAAAGAAACATACGATCATCTTAAGTTCACATATTCTGTCTGAGGTGAGTGCGGTGTGTGATCACATTATGATCATTTCGGACGGCAAATTAGCAGCGGATGGTTCGCCGGAGGAGTTACAGCAGATGATGCAGGCAAGAGCGGAGCTTGAAGTGACGGCTGTCGGGACTAAAGAGCAGGCGGAAGAGGTCCTGAAGGGAATGGAGCAGATTGCGGCTTATACGATCGAACAGGGGCAGGAGGAGAACTCAGTAGTGATACACGTGGAGACAGCGGACGCTGCGGATATCCGGAAGGAACTTTCGATGGCTTTGTCGAAGGCGGATATGCCGATCCTTTCCATGAACCGTCTCGAGAGATCTTTGGAAGATATATTCTTAAAGCTGACAGAGAATGTGCGGAAGGAGGATTTGAACGATGATAGCGATTTATAAGAGAGAGTTGAAGTCCTACTTCCACTCCTTTATCGGCTGGCTCTATCTGGCGGTCATGCTGTTTATGGTGGGAGTATATTTTATGGTACTTAATATGCTCTCGGGGTATCCCACGATCTCATATGTTTTACAAAGTGTTGTGTTTCTGCTGATCATTACAGTTCCGATTCTGACCATGCGTACGCTGGCGGAGGAGCGGAAGTACAAGACGGATCAGTTGATCCTGACGGCACCGGTCTCGGTGGGTAAGATCGTGATGGGTAAATTTCTGGCACTGGTGACTATGTATGCGGTCCCGGTATTTGTGATCGGTCTGGCACCGATCTTGTTGATGCGTGCGGGAGAATTTCAGACAGGCACATCCTACACATCGCTGCTTGGTTTTTTCCTGTATGGATGTTTAGGTCTTGCAATCGGCTTGTTTATGTCCTCGCTGACCGAAAGCATTGTGATTGCGGCTGTGTTGTCTTTTGCGGCAATGTTTCTGGGATATATTATGTCGGGACTTTGCAACGTGATATCTGCGTCCGGTACATCGAAAATAGCAGAGTATATTGCAAAGCTGTTACGGTGCTTTGATATGGTAGGACGGTTTGATGCACTGTGCAACGGTTATTTTCAGGTGGAATCCGTGGCATATTTTGTGACTGCTACGGCATTTGTGCTGTTTTGCACAACCCAGTCTATTCAGAAACGCAGATATGCTGTGGTGGGCAGAGGAATCAAACTGGGGGCGTACAGTATCCTTAATATTCTGTTGACGGCACTCTTGACTATTGTGGTCAATATTGGACTGAATTATGTGCCCGATCAGTACACATCATTTGATGTGACGGCGAATAAGCTTTATACACTCACGGAAGATACCGAGCGGATCATCGGCGGTCTGTCGCAGGATGTCACGATCAATGTGCTGTCGGAGGAGGCTGCGAAAGATGAGGACCTGGATAGGACACTGCAGCAATTTAAGGGACTTTCTAAGCATATTAAGGTAGAATATATCGATCCGATAGCGAATCCGAAGTTTTATTATAAATATACGGATACGGAACCTTCTCGCAACAGTCTGATCGTGGTCGGACCGAGTGGGGATACGGTAGTAGATTACAATGATATCTATGTCTATGAACCGAACTATACCACATACAGTTATGAGATTGCGGGCTATGACGGGGAGGGGCAGCTGCTCTCGGCGATCATGCGCGTGACGACGGACGATATTCCCAAATTCTATATCGTAACGGGACATGATGAGCTTGTCTTTGATGAAAAATTCTTAAATGCCATGTCTAAGGAAAACGTAACTTATGAGAATCTGAGTCTTCACACGGTGGATGAGATTCCTGAAGATGCCCGTGGTATAATTCTGAATGCGCCGGTTAATGATTATTCGGAAGATGATACAAATAAGGTGTTAACGTATCTGGAGCAGGGCGGCAACGCACTTATTATTCCTACGTGGACAGGTACGAGTATGGAACAATTTGAGAAGATCATGGGTTACTACGATGTATCTGTGGTGGATGGTGTGATCGCGGAGGGAGATCGCAGCTATTATTATCAGAATCCGTACAATCTTTTTCCCGAAATTGAGGAAGGGGATCTTACGGAAAAGGTGTCCGGCGGCACGGTGCTGGCACCTTTATCCAGAGGACTGACTTACCCGGAGGACGCTGATGATGTGTCTTATCAGCCGTTTCTGACAACGAGCGGGAGCGCTTTCAGCAAGACCGATATGATGGAAGGCGATAATTATCGCAAAGGCGAAGAGGATATCGACGGGCCATTCGTGATCGGACTGAAAGTGAGAAAGGGTACTGAGGGCGGAGAGGAATCTCAGGCGGTCATTGTGGCGACGGAGCAGATGTTTACTGCCATGGCGGATGAGATCGTGCCGGGATATAATGTGAAACTGTTCGGTAGTGTGATTGCGAGTCTGGCGGACCACGAGGACTCTGTGGCCATTCCGGTGAAATATTATGCGATCGGTTATCTGGCATTCAATGCGCAGGTCGTTTATATCGTCGGATTTGTGTCCGTTATTCTGCTTCCGCTTCTGTGTCTTGTGAACGGACTGATCATCTGGCTGAGCCGCCGCAAAAAGTAGATTGGTAAATGTACTTGATTTCCCCGTAAGTTTATGCAAAAATAGACATGATAACTTACGGGGATTTTCCTTACATTCGTGACAGCATACGTGATGGTATGCGAAAAGTTTGTGAAAGTATTAACATATAAATGACGGAGGATTGTATGAGAGGGATCGATACGCAGGTTCGCAAGAACAGACGACGTATTTTCAAAGAGGTAGCTAATCTGGCTTATCATTCAGATAACTTGATCGATGATGTGGAAGCGCTTCCTTATCAGATCGTCGATTATGATGAATCGGAGTATGAGAGTATCTACAGGGAGCGTGCCATCGTGCGTGAACGGATCAGGCTTGCAATGGGGTTATCTTTGCGGCCGGAGAACCGGTTGGTGCATCTGACGCAGGGATTAGAAGAGAGCAATATTTCCGAGAAGTATTATGAACCGCCTCTTATGCAGGTAATTCCTTCGGCATGCAATGCCTGTCCGGAGAACTGTTATCAGGTGACGGACCGGTGTATGGGATGTGTGGCACATCCTTGTCGGGAAGTATGCCCACGCGGTGCAATATCCATGAAGAACGGCAAGTCTGTCATTGATCAGGAGAAATGCATTAAGTGCGGTAAGTGTAAGGCGGTCTGTCCTTATGATGCCATATCCCATCAGGTGAGGCCATGTGCGGGAGCTTGTGGTGTGGGAGCCATCAAGAATGACGAGAAGGGCAGGGCGGTCATCGATAATGATCTGTGTGTTTCCTGCGGTCAGTGTATGGTGAATTGTCCCTTCGGTGCAATTGCGGATAAGTCTCAGATATTTCAGCTGATTCGTGCCATGCAGTCGGGACATAAGATCATTGCGCAGGTAGCGCCTGCTTTTGCGGGGCAGTTCGGACCAAATGTGACACCGGATATGTTGAAGACTGCTTTGAAGGAGTTAGGGTTCTATGATGTCTATGAGACGGCGATTGGCGCCGATCGGGGAGCTATGGCAGAAGCGGAGCACTATGCCACGGAAGTGGCGACAGGTAGGCTGCCTTTCAGCCTGACCTCCTGTTGCCCGTCATGGTCTGTGTTAGCGAAGCGGTTTTTCCCCGAGACTATAGATAAAATATCTAATGCGCTGACACCCATGGTGGCGACAGCCAGAATCATAAAAGAGGATCATCCCGATGCGAAGGTGGTCTTTATCGGGCCATGTGCATCTAAGAAACTGGAGGCTTCCAGAAGGACGATTCGTTCGGATGTGGATTTTGTCATCACATTTGAGGAACTGACAGGTATTTTCGAGGCGAGAGGAATCCTGCTCGACGAGATCAAGGCGATGGACGAGCTGAAAGGCGCTACCGGTGCGGGGCGCGGCTATGGTGTGGCAGGCGGTGTGGCAAGTGCCATCGAGGAATGTGTGCGGGAGTACTATCCCGATGTGGAAGTAAATATCGAACACGCGGAAAGTTTATCCGAGTGTAAAAAGATGCTGATGCTTGCCAAGGCAGGCAAGAAGAACGGATGTCTGATTGAGGGTATGGCATGTCCTGGCGGATGCGTGGCGGGTGCCGGGACGAATATTGCCATACCGGCTGCGGCGAAGGCTGTCGGCTCCTTTAAGGAAGCGGCGGACAGAAAGATTCCGGATATGAAGTGAGGAGGAAATTATGAGTCAGAAAATAAGAACAAGATATGCACCCAGTCCTACGGGACGTATGCATGTAGGAAATCTCAGAACAGCATTGTATGCCTACCTGATTGCGAAGCATGAGGGCGGTGACTTTATCCTGAGAATAGAGGATACTGATCAGGAGCGTTATGTGGAAGGGGCGGTGGATATTATCTACCGTACGCTTGAGAAAACCGGACTCATTCATGATGAAGGACCGGATAAAAACGGCGGCGTGGGACCTTATGTACAGAGTGAACGTCAGAAACAGGGGATCTATCTGCAATACGCTAAGGAGCTGGTGGACAAGGGAGAGGCATATTACTGTTTCTGTGATAAGGAGCGTCTTGCATCCCTGACGCGTACCATAGCGGGCAAGGAGATCAATGTTTATGACAAGCATTGTCTGCATTTATCGAAGGAAGAGGTGGAGGCAAATCTTGCAGCCGGAAAACCTTACGTGATCAGACAGAATAATCCTACAGAGGGAACTACCACATTCCATGATGACATCTACGGAGATATCAGCGTGGATAATGCGGAACTGGATGACATGATCCTGATCAAATCGGACGGCTATCCCACATACAATTTTGCGAATGTGGTAGATGATCATCTGATGGGCATCACCCATGTGGTGCGCGGCAATGAATATCTCTCGTCATCCCCCAAATATAACCGTCTTTATGAGGCATTCGGCTGGGAAGTGCCGGAATATGTGCATTGTCCGTTGATCACAGACGAGAATCATCAGAAATTGGCCAAGAGATGCGGGCATTCTTCCTATGAGGATCTGATTGAACAGGGATTTTTGTCGGAGGCGATCGTTAATTATGTGGCGCTGCTTGGCTGGAGTCCGGAGGATAACACGGAGATCTTTACGCTGGAAGAACTGGTCGGTAAATTCGATTACCATCATTTATCCAAATCACCGGCAGTATTTGATTATACGAAATTAAAATGGATGAACGGCGAATATTTCAAAGCGATGGATGCCGACCGGTTCTATGAGATGGCGGAACCATATTTGAAAGAAGCGCTTAGCGGTCATCTGGATCTTCATAAGATTGCTGCAATGGTTAAGACAAGAATAGAGATTTTCCCGGATATCAAGGATATGGTTGATTTCTTTGAGAAATTACCGGAATATGACGTGGAGATGTATACCCACAAGAAGATGAAGACAAATGCAGAGTCCTCATTGGAAGTATTGCAGGAGGTTCTGCCGCTTCTGGAAACACAGACAGATTACAGCAATGATGCACTGTATCAGACTCTTGTTTCCTACGTGGAGCAGAAGGGCTGTAAAAACGGATACGTGATGTGGCCGATACGGACGGCAGTTTCCGGCAAGCAGATGACACCGGCAGGCGCTACCGAGATTATGGAGGTGCTTGGTAAGGAGGAATCTCTTGCAAGAATTCGCAAAGGAATCGAGAAATTACAAGGTGCCTGAATTTACGGGAAATCCCAATCAGGAACAGGCTATAATGCATACTGTCGGGGCAGCGCAGGTTTTTGCCGGTCCCGGCAGCGGCAAGACTTACGTCATCGTACACCGTATCAGACAGCTCATCACCGGACAGGGCATAGACCCGTCACATATTCTTGTCATCACTTTTACGAAAGCGGCGGCGCTGGAAATGCAGGAACGCTTCTTTCGTCTCACGGAACCGGAGAGACCACCGGTCAGGTTCGGCACCTTTCATGCCGTGTTCTATCATATTCTGAAACAATCTGCGCAGTATCGCGATTATGTCATCATTACGGAAACTGAGAGGAGGAAACTGATCAGACAGATCATTCATATGTACAAGCGTTTTGCATGTCTGCAGGAAGAAGACATGGACAGTGTGATTGCTTCATTGAGCGCATATAAGACATCTTCCGTTATAAAGCCGCTTCCGGTGCAGAAGATCGGAGAAGGAGACATACTGTTTCTGGCAGAAGAGTATGCTTCTTACTTGCGGGAATTTAAACAGATGGATTTTGATGATATTCTGTGTCATTGTTATGATCTGCTGACAGCACAGCCGGATATCCTGGCCCGTTGGCAGAAGCAGTTTGCATACATCTTGATTGATGAGTTTCAGGATATATCGCCGAAGCAGTACGAGATCATCAGACTCTTGGCGGCACCGGAGGATAATCTGTTTATCGTGGGTGACGACGACCAGTCCATCTATGGATTTCGAGGAGCCAGTCCCGGCATTATGCGTGATTTTATGAGAGATTACCCGTCTGCCGACAGAATTTTTCTGGATATCAATTACCGTTGCAACAGTCAGATCGTGGAAGCTGCAGGCAAAGTGATCAGCGAAAATCATAACCGAGTCGAGAAGCAGGTTCGTGCCTCTCACAAAGAAGGATCAGGACTAAATCTGCAGCTCTTCCGATCGGCAGCGGAAGAGGAAGAGTGGTTGTCAGAAGAGCTGGAACGGAAAAAAGAACTGGAGTTCTTAGAAGCATGCGCGATGATATGCAGGACAAACTATGACTGCGCCATGTGGGCGCAGACTCTTCGCAGGAAAGGGATACCGTTTACCATGAAAGAAGCGCCAAAGAGCCGTTTCCGACACTTTGTGATCCAGGATATCATGGCATATATGGCGTTGGCGCAGGGAAGGGGAGAGCTTATGCGAAAACATTTCCTGCGGATCATGAATCGACCCGTCAGATATCTGAAAAGAGAAGCAGTATCGCAGGAGCAAATCAGCGAAGCAGAATTGGCAGCTTACTATCGGGATACACCTGTCTTGCAGGAAAGGATCAGGAAATTGTTCCGAGATCTGGAATCCCTGCGCACCAAGAGCCCTCATCTGCAGATTCACTATATTCGCAAGATTATCGGATATGATCGGTATCTTACAGAAAAGTATGGAATGGATAAAGCAGGGGAGCTGATTGGAATCGGGATAGAATTTCAGGAATTTGCAAGAGTATTTCAAACTTTTGCACAGATAGATGACTATATTAGTCAATATGAAGAAACTTTACGGAATGTCAGGATGTGTGAAACAGAGGCTGCGGGAATCAGACTTATGACCATGCATGCATCCAAGGGATTGGAGTTCGACACAGTCTATATACCGGACTGTCAGGAGGGCACGATACCGTCTGCCAGATCACAGACTGACGAGGAAATCGAAGAGGAGCGGCGCATGTTCTACGTTGCGATGACCAGAGCCAGACGGGAGCTATACCTTATGGCATACCAGGGAAAAAGCGGAAAGGATGTCCCCTCCCGCTTCATAAAATGCCTGTGTCAGTCATCTTCTTCTACCAATTCATCAAATTCCGCAGAATCCAGATATTCGTCGAACGCGTCCGTCACGGCTTCATATTCCTCATCGTCGTCGATATAGCTAAGCTCCGGCTCCTCGTTCGGATCATCCGGATTCTCGCGGTAACGGTAGAACCAGACTTCTCCGTCCGCATTATCTCCGTTTTCGTCAAGGGGAAGGAGTGCAATATAGTCCTGATCGCCAACTGACAGGATCGTTACAATGGCACATGTGACGGAAGTACCGTCTTCTAAGTCCAGTTCGACCGTCATTTCTTCCGCATCGTAGCCGTTATTTGCATTTTGGTTGCCGGTTTTGTCCATAAGAGAACCTCCTTTTGCATTGGAATAGCTATATTTTACAAAAAATAAGCCGGATATTCAATGTTGAAATATTTTTTATTCAGAAAAATGGTTTTCTATGGTAGAATACTATTATAGGCTAATCATGAGACTTTATTTGTCGGAGGATATAATGCGCAGAAAATTTGAAGTGATAAAGACACAAGCATATCCTTTAGGCGTGTATTTCGTGCCGGAAGGCATGCATATTGCCGCAGTGTGTGAACGAACAAGGGATGATGACGACACTCTGGAATTCGGAGTGATCTTATATGATAAGAAACACAGAAGCGGAGTCAAGATTCCGTTTCCGAAGGAGAGCAAAACAGGCTGTGTATATGCCATGCTGCTCAAGGACTATCATGACACATCCTGCAGTTATCTGTTATACCGCGGTGACCGGATCTGGCAGGATCCGTATTGTAAAAGAATAGAAAATCCGCATCGCTACGGGGTGACCGGCAGGGGCATGGCAAGGTGTATGGTACAGACGGAAAGTTATGACTGGGAAGAGGACCGAACGCTGGGACTTCCGTATGAGGATATGATTCTCTACGCCCTGCATGTCCGCGGATTTACGAAACACAGTTCGTCCGGTGTGCAGTGCCGGGGAACCTACGCCGGAATTGCGGAGAAGATACCATATCTGAAAGAATTGGGAATCACGTCGCTCCTTTTGATGCCGTCCTATGAGTTTGAGGAGATCATGGAAAACAAGGTATCTCCTTCGGAAATGACGATGGAGCAGGCGGCGGCATCCTACAGACAGATCCCGGAGCATGCGCCTGTAAAAAGCGACACAGAGGTCGAGAATGCAATTCCGGGCTCTAAGAATAATGCCCGCAGAGTCAATTACTGGGGATATCAGAAAGGATTATATTATATACCTAAGAGCGGATATGCTTACAGTAAAGATCCGGTCTCAGAATATAAGGATATGATTAAAGCGCTGCACCGAAGCGGAATAGAGGTTCTTATGCAGTTCTATTTCCCGCCGGAGATCAGTCCTATGGAAATGCTGGAGATCCTGAAGTATTGGATACTGGAATATCACATAGACGGATTTCATGTGCTGGGGACGGAGCTTCCGATTGATTTGTTTGCGGGGGAGCCGCTTCTGGCGGAGACGAAACTTCTGACGATACAGCAGTATTGTCCGAAAAATACGGACTATATTATGCATACGCGTCGGCTTGGCTGGCTGAGTGACGGGTTTCTCTACGATATGCGAAGAGTACTTAAAGGTGATGATAATTTAATCAATCAATTGATCTTCCATATGCGCAATAACCGTACCGATACGGGGATCATTAATTATATTGCGAAGTGGGACGGCATGAGACTTAGAGATCTGGTGTCTTATGACCGCAAGCATAATGAGCAAAACGGTGAGAATAATCAGGACGGCACGGATTATAACTGCAGCTGGAATTGCGGCGCAGAAGGTAAAACACGACGGAAATATATTGCGGATCTGCGTATGAGACAGATGAAAAATGCATTGTCTCTTGTATTTTTGTCACAGGGAACGCCGCTTCTATACAGCGGGGATGAATTCGGTAATACGCAGGATGGAAATAATAATCCCTACTGTCAGGACAATGCCGTGGCATGGATCAAGTGGAACCAGATGGAGAGCGGCAGAGAGCTTCTGGATTACACAAAGGCGCTGATTTCGCTGCGTAAGGCACATCCGATCCTGCATAGCAGGGAGCCGTTAAAGGGAATGGATTATCTTTCCTGCGGCTATCCGGATATCTCCTTTCACGGAAGAGAGGCATGGAGGCCGGATACAAGCCCTGTCAGCAGAAGTATCGGTATTATGTACTGCGGATGGTACGGAGAGATTGGCGGAGCAAAGGATGATACGCTTTTCTACATCGGCGTAAATTTCCACTGGAAGGGGAACTATCTCGGACTGCCACAGCTACCGAAGGGAAAAGAATGGACATTGTTCGCAACCACTGATCCGCAGGAATATCCCGACAGTTCTGTCGAAGAG
Organism: Lachnospiraceae bacterium; assembly: GCA_014804655.1. GTDB lineage: Bacteria > Bacillota > Clostridia > Lachnospirales > Lachnospiraceae > UBA3282. The sequence goes on from JAAUZK010000024.1 coordinate 188,600, forward strand.
GCCATAGGACAAAGTGACGATGAAGCAGTGGAACCCATGCAGGAAATCTATGTTTCGCCACGGTCGGTGGCAATCTATACGGTGAAAGACCGCCCGATAGCAGCAGATAAGAGAAAAAGCGTAAGAACCGTGAAAGAAAAACGGAAATCAGAGTAAGAACCGCGAAAATGACGGGGTGACTATATTAGTCAAAAGAAGGATGAAAATTATGAATAAGGTATGGGAACATTTTAAGACAGTTACATATCATAAAAGACTGGTGATGGAAGGATGTTTTAAAGTGGGATTATACAAGCAGGGGATTCTGCATGATCTGTCCAAGTACAGTCCGGCGGAATTTCTGGTGGGCGCTAAATATTTTCAGGGCAACAGGAGTCCTAATAATGCGGAACGGGAAGATATCGGCTATTCCTCTGCGTGGCTGCACCATAAGGGAAGAAATAAGCACCATTACGAATACTGGATCGATTACAGTACCAGAGATATTGAAGGCGGTATGACACCGGTGCCTATGCCACAGCGCTATGTAGTGGAGATGTTCATGGATCGGGTTGCCGCCTGCAAGGTTTATCACAAGGACGACTATACGACTAAAGATCCGCTCTTGTATTATCAGTCATCCAAAACCCCGCCGCCGCTGCACCCTAAGACGAAGCGCCAATTAGAGTTCCTGCTGCATATGCTGGCGGATTATGGTGAGGAGAAAACATACAGATATATCAGGAAGAGAATTTTACGAAAACATAGAAGATGAGTGACCCGATTACTCCTTTTTGCATAGGATATGGTATGAGAAAAAGGAGATGAGAAGAGTATGAATAGTTGGATCATTCTTTTGTTTTTACTTTTTGGAAATCAAAACGGACGCGGGAATAACAATGAAGCGGGCTGCGGCTGTGAATCTGTAGAGCCGCCGACACCACCCTGCCGTCCGAGGGAGAGAGAGGGAGAGAGAGAAAGGGAGCGCGAGAGAGAGCGCAATTGCGACTGTGACCGTGACCGCAGCAGAGATGGTGACGCAGACCGTGATTCGTGCCCGTGCAATAACAACGACTCCCGGTTTGAACCCCGCTTTGATTCCAGACCGTTTAACAATTCCGGATGCGGATGTGACGGTAAGTAATCCCTATACAGTTGCCCTTTCTTTTTGGTTGACGGAAGGAAAGGGCAATGATAAACTGAATTTTGGTACAAGCCGGTAAACGTTATCGGGGAGTGTTCATGAAACGAATCGGAACGTTTCGGATTGGAGGAAAGATAAAGATGATAGAGGGAAATAAAGTTTTGTTCAGTGGTATGCAGTCTACCGGTAATCTTACGCTGGGGAATTATCTGGGGGCGCTTAAGAACTGGATTACTCTGTGTGATGAGTATATGTGTTTTTATTCGGTGGTAGATCTTCATTCCATCACGATCAGACAGGATCCTGCGGAGCTTCGTAAACGCGCCAGAAATCTGCTTACTCTGTATATTGCGGCTGGGATCGATCCCGAGAAAAACTGTTTATATTATCAGTCACATGTGTCAGGACATGCGGAGTTGTCGTGGATTCTCAACTGTTTTACCTATATGGGAGAACTGAACCGCATGACACAGTTTAAAGATAAAGCGGCCAAGCATGCGGACAATATTAATGCCGGACTGTTTACTTATCCGGTGCTGATGGCGGCGGATATCCTGCTGTATCAGTCGGATGTTGTTCCGGTAGGTAAGGATCAATTGCAGCACCTCGAACTTACCCGGGATGTTGCACAGCGTTTCAATGCAATCTACGGTGATGTATTCACGGTTCCGGAGCCATACATCGGCAAGAAAGGCGCCAGCATCAAGAGTCTACAGGATCCCGCGAAGAAGATGTCTAAGTCGGATGAGAATCCGAATGCCAGCATTTACCTGATGGATGATCCGGACACAATTATGCGCAAATTCAAGCGTGCGGTGACAGATTCCGAGGCATGTGTACGTTATACGGATGAACAGCCCGGCATTAAGAATCTGATGGATATCTACAGTGTATGTGCCGGCAAATCAACGGAGGATATCGAGAAAGAGTTTGATGGAAAAGGTTACGGCGATTTCAAAATGGCGGTAGGCGAATCCGTAGTCAGCGTTTTGAAGCCACTGCAGGATCGTTTTGCAGACCTGTCCAAGAATAAAGACTATATAGACAAGATTATTAAGGATAATGCGGAGAAGGCGAATTACTATGCCACCAAAACGCTCCGTAAGGTGCAGAAAAAAGTAGGATTCCCAGAGAAAATCCGGTAAGTAGACATATGTCACTGATAAAGCGCCCATGGCCAAGCAGTAGCCATGGGCGCTTTATTCGAGTTCGCGAAGCAAATCTCGCAATCGAACTTGTTCGATTTTTTAACCTTGAAATACATCCGTAAAATATCCCGCGGCGGAAATCGGTTCCCCGCCTTGTAGCAGATGATTTGTATCGCCGATCACTTGTGCGCGGAAAGCGGCGATATTGTTCTGCCGTTCTTCTGTGGCAAGAATAGTCACCGAGGTGGGCGCCAGATAGAATGCGTGGCACAGGAGGGCGGGCGATATGCCCAGAAGATGACTCATCATTACGCATGTGATGCCCAGATGACAGAATATGACAATTGTGTCATTTCTTCCCGTTGTGCTTTGCGTGCCAGCTTCGATATCTGTCTGCATTTCGGTTTTTGCCACAGAAATATCATCTGCAGCAACGGTGGTATTTGTATTGATATAATAGTTATGATGTCTCTTGTAACCGTATTTTTCAATGAGACGGTCGAGCTCATCACAGGTTTGCTGATAGGCGGGAACGAGTTCCGGATTGGAACTGTAGATGTCCGTCTTTTTCCACGCATCTTTATCGTACATTTCCGGTATTTCGGTCCAATATTCCGGCATGAAATCCCAAGGCACCCCGATGCGGTCCGTGGTGGGATCGTCAACGCGGTAGTAGAACTCTTTCATCCAGTCATAGATTTCAGCGGTCCGCCCGATCCTCTCTAAGGTGTAGGAAGCGGTTTGTTTCGCTCTGCCGAGGGGAGAGCAGTAGAAGTCCATCTGTTTAGTTGGCCATTTTACCAGTCTGTCAGATAACAGTTTTGCTTCTCTGATTCCTTTAGGGGTCAGAGCGTCATTTACGTAATCAGGGTCTCCGTGTCTGATAAAAATAATTCGCATGGTGCTTTTTCCTCCTAGTCAAGATATTTATTCCCATAATTTAAAGCCGGATGATCCGGTTGGGTGTGGGAATGCTTACTTTTTAGGTTCAGATTAACAGGATAATTCGGTATTTTAGTAAAATTTTATTAGTGTTTCGCCGTACTCTAGTATATAATAACATAGATGTTATTTATAAGAAATGTTTTTTCGAACTTATACAATATAAGAAGTACAAGAAAAACATACAAAAGATCGGAGGAGAGTTATGTTTGGTGCAAAAAGAAATACAAACGAGACGCTGAATAGGGTAAACAGCGGGAAGGGAAAGAATATTGCCAAGATTGCGGTGGTGATTGTCATCCTGCTGGTGCTTGTGAGCGAATCCTATTATTCCATACAGGAGGAGGAACAGGCTGTCGTGTGCACCTTCGGCTCACCGAAGGCAGTCACCACACCGGGACTTCATTTCAAGATTCCGTTCATTCAGACGGTAACGAAGGTAAATACAACGATTCAGGGATTTTCCATCGGATATCATTCTACCGGAGAAGAAGCGGACGCGTTGATGATCACCTCCGATTATAACTTTATTTTTGTAGATTTCTATGCAGAATATAGAGTGACCGATCCGGTCAAAGCGTTGTATGCCTCACAGGACCCGGAATTGGTGCTTAAAAATATTGCACAGAACTGTATCAGAACGACGATTGGTTCCTACAGTGTGGATAGTGTGCTCACTACTGGTAAGAATGAGATACAGTCCAATATCAAGCAGATGATTCTGGATAAGCTGGAAAATTACGACATCGGCATACAGCTTGTCAATATTACGATTCAGGATGCTACGCCGCCTACTACAGAAGTGGAAAATGCTTTTAAGGAAGTGGAGACAGCGAAGCAGGGGAAGGAAACTGCTCTTAATAATGCCAACAAATACCGCAATGAGCAGATTCCCGGTGCCGAGGCGGAGGCGGACAAGATTCTGCAGGATGCCGAAGCAACGAAGCAGGAGAGGATTAACGAGGCGAACGGACAGGTGGCGCGTTTTAACTCTATGTATCAGGAATATGTAAAATATCCAGATGTGACGAAAAAACGTATGTTTTATGAGGCGATGGAAGATGTTCTGCCGGAGATCAAGGTAATTATTCAGGGAAAAGACGGCAGTACAAACACTATTTTGCCGCTTGACAGCTTTGTGTCGGAGGATGCTTCCGGTAATGCTTTTAGTAAGAGCACAACGGATCAGGAAACTAATACGGAGGAGAACTGAGATGGATTATAATTATAATCAGAATACGAACCAGACTAACAATACATCTACACCTTTTGAGCATTTTAACTCGGACGGTACGAAAAAGAAAAATAAAAAGGATAAGAAAAAGGGTTCCGGATTCGGACTCACGGCGGTGTTGATTGCAATCGTGGCGATTATTGTGCTGAGTAATTCCATGGTGGTTACGAAGCAGAACCAGTTTAAACTGATCAGACAGTTCGGCCGGGTGCAGCGCGTGGTGACACAGTCGGGGCTTTCATTCAAGATTCCTTTTGTGGAATCCGTGGACACCATTCCGAAAGAACTGTTGCTGTACGACCTGCCCGCTTCTGATGTCATCACATCTGATAAGAAGACGATGATTCTGGACAGTTATGTACTCTGGCATGTGACAGATCCCTTAAAGTTTGCCCAGACACTGAGTTGTTCCGTGAATAATGCAGAGGGACGTATCGACGCTATCGTATATAATGCAACTAAGAATACCATTTCCAATATGAAACAGGATGAAGTGATCCGCAGCCGTGACGGCAAGATGACGATTACAGTAGATGAGAGCGAGACCGATGTAACGAACAATGATTTGGTTCTGTCGGATGATGTACAGGAAGTAATTGAAATCACCTCCCTGACGGAAGAGATCATGGCGCAGATCAATCATGTGGAGGAACAGTACGGTATTGAGATCGTGGTTGTGGATGTAAAGAAACTGGATCTGCCGGACGATAACAAACAGGCGGTATATGCCCGTATGATCTCCGAGCGTGAGAATATTGCCGCACAGTATACGGCGGAGGGTAAGTCAGAGGCCAAGATGATAGAGAACACGACGGATAAAGAAGTGTCCATTATGCTGTCCGATGCCCAGGCAAAAGCGGAAGCTACGATCGCGGAAGGCGAAGCAGAGTACATGCGTATCTTATCGGATGCCTATGCCAATCCGGAGAAAATGGATTTCTATTCTTTTGTACGTGCGCTGGATGCCGTAAAAGCAAGTATTACCGGGAATAATAAGACAGTCATTCTGTCCGATGATTCACCGGTAGCACAAATATTCAACGGACAATATTAGAAAAGAGGGTGGTGACCTTATAATGAATGTCGATAATTTTTTTAAGACATTGGACTCCTATTTTGCGAATCAGGAGATTGATAAAGTAGATCCTTTTCTGGTATCTTCCCTGGCACAGGCGAAAGAGGAGGAAGACTACGGAGCATATATTTCCATCTGCAATGAGATGATCGGCTTCTACCGCAGCATATCCGCATTTGAGAAAGCATATGTTGCGGCAGAAGATGTTCTTCTTTTGATGGAAGAACTGCAGATGGAGAATACGGAGCACTTTGCCACAACACTGCTAAACGCCGCCACGGCTTATCGTGCGGCAGAAGATTATGAGGTTGCGCTGCGCTATTACAGACAGGCGCTGCAGATTTATAACGGCATTTTGCCGCGGCAGGATTACAGATTCGCGGGTCTTTACAACAATATGAGTATCCTGCTGGAGAAGATGGAGGAGAACGAAGAAGCGATCAACTACGCGAATAAAGCACTGGCAATCATTGAGACACTGGAGGGCGGCGAGATGGAGACGGCAACAACGCTGACCAATCTTGCCCTGCTTTATTTTAAGATTTCACAGCCGGAAAAAGCAAAGGAGATTCTGGAGCGGGCGCTTTCCTTATTTGAGAAGAATGGTGAGAATACGGATGCCCATTACAGCGGCGCACTGGCGGGAGTGGCGGAAGCGTGGTATCGTATGCAGGATTATGAGAAGGCGCTTACCTATTATGAGAAGGCGCTTGACGAGGTGAAAATACACTTTGGTGAAAATATGAGTTACGCGGTGCTATGCGAGAATTGTGCGGCAGTGTGTGAGAAGCTGGAGAATGAGGAGAAGAGGCAGTTTTATTTGAGACGGGCTGCAGAAGTGCGTCAGGCGATTCATTAGAATATATCAGAGTCGGAAATCGGCGCTTGAATAGATGTACTTATTTGGAGAGATTAATATTATGCAGGGATTAGATCTGTCAGAAAAATATTACGAAGCATACGGCAGGGCGATGATTGCACAAAAATTTCCGCAGATCGCGGATCAGACGGCGGCAGGTCTGGTAGGAGCCGGTTCCGAATGTCTGGGGTTTGATGATGAGATATCGATGGATCATGATTATGGTCCGTCGTTTTGCATCTGGCTGCCGCGGGAGATCTATGCACATTATGGAGCGCAAATGCAGGCGGCGTATGAAGCGCTTCCGCAGGAATTTATGGGATTTTCCGGCCGCGTGTGTGAAGAACAGGGGCAAGGTCGGGTAGGTGTGCTTTGTTTGGAAGATTTCTACAGCGGGATATTAGGATATGACAGGGCTCCGGTTACGGATCAGGAGTGGTTTACAGTTTCGGAGGATAGTCTGGCGACTGCGGTAAGCGGCAGAGTTTTTGAAGACCGGCTGGGAAGATTCAGCGCCATTCGTGATGAACTCATGCAGTATTATCCGAGAAAAGTATGGATAAGGCGGTTAGTGCAAAGTTTGGCAAAGGCTGCACAAACCGGGCAGTACAATTATGCCAGAGCCATGAAGCGTGGAGAGCGTATTGCGGCAGAACTGGCTCTTTCCGAGTTTGTGCGGGAGAGTATGAAAATTGTTTATCTTTTGAATAAGCGCTATGCGCCCTATGATAAATGGATGCGCAGGGGGATGAGAGAATTGTCCGTGGGCGCTGAGATCGGCGATATGCTTGACCTGCTTTACACGATCCCGGATCCGAAAGCTGCATGGGAAGGTGTTTCGCCGCATGACTATGTCTATAATCTGAATACAGAGGACGGCAGAGTTCTGATTATTGAAGCGGTCTGTAATATTATCGTACAGGAGTTAAATGCACAGGGCTTGTCTGACCAGCAGGATAATTTCTTACAGAATCATTTGCAGACGGTACTTGAAAAAGAAAATACATAGTTAATCGAAATTATGTTATACTGAATATATGCTTTTGAAGCTACAGAAGGAGTGGTGGGTATGGCATTGGATTTGATTGTGATTCTCATAAGTGTCACCGTTGTCGGCGGGCTTGGATTTGCCCTAAGGTGTGATTGGGGAGCACGTATGGGAAAAGATCTGGGCAGAAGACATATGAAGGAGATCGGGATGGAGGACGGACAGGAAGAGTATCATGAATAATATCGGAGGTAATCTCTTCTGGTGAATACTGCGAAGCTGCATTATAGGATGGAATTCTATTTGCAACTTCGCTTGTTTTTTGATAAAATTTTTATGATTATAATATATAAATATTTTAGCAATATTAGACGATGATTGTCGGCGGACGGAGAGCGTATGATTATGAAAAATTCTAAAGATGTACATAAGAATAAACGAAAGACAAAACAGCATAGATCAAAGACTTCTTGGTTGAAAAAGACAGAGGTTTTGCTTTTATGTCTGTTGATATTGATTACGTCTGATAGCCGTATTATCACGACTTTGACGGTAAAGGCAGAGGAAGATGGCAATGCGGTGTTTGCAATAGCCTCCTTTATGCCGTTGCCGGATGAGACAGCGCAGCAGACCGTCAGTATAGGGACCTCTGTGGAAGAATTGCTTTTTCCTGATACCCTGATAGCAGTAGGCACCTATGAGGAAGAACATGAGCGCGATTCGGAAGCAGAAGAAGATGAAAAGCCGGAGAAACCAGAGGACGGAGACAATGACTTCAAAGAGCCGGAAGAAGGTAATAAGGATTCTGAGGAACCGGATGACAGGGATAATAATCCCGAAGATTCTGAAGAGGGCGATGAAGTTTCTGAGAACCCGGATGACAGAGATGATAATTCCGAAGAGCCGGAGCAAGGTGGCATAGAACCGGAGCAACCGAAAGACGGAGACAATAATTCCGGGGAACCTGAGCAGGGCGATAAAGCTCCGGAGAATCCGGAAAGCGGAGACAACGATTCCACAGAGTCGGATCAGGGCGATCAAACGCCGGGAGATTCAAATGAGGGAGAAGGCAGTTTCGAAGAACCGGTAGTGGAGGATATGACTTCGGAGAAATCGGAGGGCAATGACACGTCGCCGGAAGATACTAAAACCGCAGAAGGGAGTATTGAGACAGCAGAAGAAAGTGAAAACAGTACAGTATATGTTGATATACTTGACCAAATGATATCGTCAGCAAAAGATAAAATGTTTTTATTTTTTGGTGATGTGTCAGTGGAAGAGACACAGGTTGCAATAGTTCCTAATATGTCTGAATCGGAGACGAATCCGGATGTGCAAACACTGACCCAAACAGTCAGTATAAATCCTGTTACGTGGGAATGCATTTCAGAATATGACAGTGAAACGGCAGGCTGCTATATTTTTACACCGTTATTGCCGGAGGGCTTCATGCTGTCTGATGAGACGGCTATACCGGAGATCGTGGTCATAGTCTCTGAGCAGAAGGTGCAAAACAATATGAAAAAGACCGCCACAGTCCGTGTGCAGGAGGCTGCGCCTACTTCCGGCAAATGCGGCAGCGATGTGAACTGGAGTTATGCAAATGGTAAGTTGACGATCAGCGGCAGTGGCCCGATGGATGATTTTAGTGCCGGTGCCCCGTGGCAGGACTATGAAAACATGATTGTGAGCGTTGATATCGGGGATGGGGTCTCTTCTATCGGTAACTATGCATTTTTCAAATGTTCCTCTTTGAAATCGGTGGAGATTCCGAATAGCATCACATCGATCGGTACAGCAGCCTTTTTTGAATGCGCTTCTCTGAACGCGGTTGGGATTCCGAATGCTTCAATCAGTGATCTGGCATTTAACGGCTGTTCCGGTCTTTCTTTCATAGAACTTCCGGCAGCAATCGGAACAGTTGCGGCATCAGCCTTCCGGAACTGCCCGAATGCGTTTTTATATTATCCGGATTCGCAGTCTGCTTTGGGTGCAACGAAGGAAACAAGGGCAAATATTGCATATAAAGTTGTAGGTGGTGAAACTTCTTTGAATATTTCGAGGGTTGCTACGGATTTGAATGCAATCCAGTTTCCGGAGATGGTCGGTAATTGTCAAGTATTTGAGTCTAACTGGAGTGATTATCCGGCAATAAAGATCACTCACAAGAGCTATCCGAATCACAGATATGTGGACGGAAGGAGTGAGTGTGCGATCTGCGGTTACCAGAAAGCGCCGGAGATTACGATAGACTATATAAATGAAACGCTGATTGGATTCGAGAGTGGAAAGACATATAGTTACAGTGTTGCCGGTGTCAATGGTACACTTGCGGCTGATGCAGACAGAAAGCTTGCTATAGAAGAGAACTGGTTCGGGAAATCCATTTCTATTGCAATACAGGGAGTCGGACATACGACGGGAACCACACAGGAATTATCAATACCGTTAAGACCTAATGCTCCTGCCGCTGTTACGGCGCAGGGAGTAAGCGTAAGCGGGAATGACGGTAAGCTGCTTAATGTGACATCGACAATGGAATACAGCACGGAAGAAGATTCAGGCTATAAGTCTATTACTGGTACAATTGTGGCTGGTCTTTCACCGGGTACCTATTACGTCCGGATTGCGGCGGTAGACAATAAATCTTTCCATTCTTTACCGATAGAAGTTACCGTAGATGAGCATGAACTTAAACCAGAAACAAAACCGACGGCGGACATTGATTATCTGAATGAAACGCTCAAAGGACTGACGGGTGGTGCGGTATATTGTATTGGTGTTAAAGGAGAAAGCAGTGAGAAACTAACAGCACAGACAGACGGTATTATACGGTTGCGGGATCCGGAATGGTTCGGGCAGGCGCTTTCTATTTTTAAAGCGGGAGACGGCATAAATACGAAGGAAAGCGAAGAGCAGATTTTGCCTATTCCGTCACGGCCCGCTGCGCCGGCGAATACGGGCAAGAAAGATGCAACATCCGGAAACATTGACGGAGCATTAACCGGTGTATCCAGTACTATGAAATACAGATTGGCCGGAACAAATACATGGACAGAGATCACAGGATCAACCGTGAGTGGTTTGAAACCGGGGAAATATGAAATTTGTTACAAGGCCAAACCGGAAGAAAAGAAATTTGCCTCCGAAATCGTGACACAGATCATCGGCTCCGCAGATCTGAAAGAAGAGAATACACCGACGGCCGGGATAGATTATATGAACGAGACATTGACCGGACTGATAGCGGGGGCAACTTATCTGATCAATGGTACTGAAATGGTTGCGGAAGCAGGCGGAATCATTGAACTTGAGGAGGATTGGCTGGGCAGTACCCTGCGTATTGTAAAAGTAGGAAATTATGAGAACACTTCAGATAGTAAAGAACAGAAGCTTGAAATTCCTCCGCGCCCCGAAGCACCTGAGGGTATTGAAGCGGTGCCGGTAACTGCGGGAAACGCCTCAGGCGGAAAGTTGATTAATGTAGATAAGACAATGCAATACCGTAGTGAAGAAGATGATGAGGATAACTGGAGTAATGTTGACGGTAATGAAGTAACCGGGCTTTCTCCGGGAATATATATAGTACGCTTTAAAGCAACGCAGACCAGCTTTAGCTCTGATGAAACGGAGCTGATCGTGCAGAGTGCAGAACTGAACTCTGAAGATAAGCCGACTGCTGTGATTGATTATAAAAAAGAAAGGCTGACAGGGTTACGCCAAGGTAAGGCATATACAATCAGCGATCAAAACGGTATTTCCCTGACAGATGGCAGTATAAAAGCTGACAAGGACGGCAGTATAGGAATTAAAGAGTCGTGGATGGGAGTCGATGTTCAGATTGTTAAGGTTGGCAATAATATTTCTACATATGACAGTGACGCCCAGATTCTGCCTATTCCTGAACGACCGGATGCACCTACGGATGTCACTGCTGTTGACGAGAGCGGAAAAGGCAAGAAGGACGGCAAATTAATAAATGTTGATGATACAATGGAGTATCAGAAGGAAGGTGCGGCAAAGTGGTCGACAACCAGTCAAACGACAAAGCTTGCAGCAGGTGTATATTATGTTCGATATAAGGCAATAGAAGGCAAAAGTTTTTGTTCAGACAGTGTAAGATGTGCAATTGCGGCGTACGAGCTGCAGCAGGAATCGGAGCCCGGAGCAGAAATATCCTATGCGGATGAATGCTTCATAGGTTTGGAACCGGGTGCGTCTTATAAGATCAACAAGACAAGTGTATCGGCAGACGAACTTGGACAAATTGAGATAAAATCTGCATGGATGACAGGAAAAGAAAATGGGGTCACGATCATAAAAAAAGGAGATGGCGTGATCACGTCAGACAGTGTGAAGCAGAGTATTCGTGTGCCCAAGAGGCGACCGGCTCCGACCGGTATCAAAGCTATCTCTGAGAGTGAAAAAGATAAAAATGACGGTAAACTGACCGGTGTCAATGATGAAATGCAATACCGCAGATCAGGTGGTGAGTGGATTCAGATCGATGGGGATACATTAGAAGATTTGGAACCGGGGAAATATGAGATACGTTATACGTATACGGGGGATAATTTTGTTTCGGCATCTGCGAATAGAACGGTATATGCTTATGGCAAGGAGCCGAAACCGACGGAGCAGAATAAGGATGAAACTTCTGATGCAGAGGAGGTCGATGAAGATCAACAGTCGTCAGAGGATGAGCAGACTTCTTCTTCACAGGACGGCGGAACATCCGGAAGTGAAGGAACAGCAAATGTATCGGCTGGAAACGGATCATTGGACAAAAATGCAGAGCAGACGACAGAAGAGGTTGGCGCAGCGGCCGATGAAAATATTACACCGGATGAGGCAAAAGATACTTCTGACAATAAATTTATCGGAACGGCAATCGCCGATTCAGAAGACGATATGAATAATGACAAAGGAGACCATTCGGGCAACGGACAGAATAAGGAAGATGCAAATACATTAGAAAATGGCAGTCGGTCCGAGAATAATCCGGAAAACCCGGATCAAAGGCAGTACAGGGAGTCGGGTGCGGTGTATACAGAGTATGCGCAGAACGGGATGTCGGAATTTTATAATTTTGTATTGAGTTTAATGGAGAGTAATAATCTAATCTGGCTGGCGGTCATATTGGCGGAACCGATTATTTTCCTTCTGCTTCTGATTTATGCACAAAACAGGAAGAAAAGGGAAACAGAATGTCAGACGCAACAGTGAGAGATCAGGAAAGCAGTCATAAGAGTCTCCTGCATTCCTTGCGCCGGGCGGATATCATACTGATTGTCGGTTGCTTGCTTGCGGCATTAGTGCTTACCGTATTCTTTGCCTTACATCGCAGAACAGGCAGCATGGTGCGTATTTCCTGTGATAGTGTGGAACGGTTTGTAATTGATTTGACAAACGTTGGCTTGTCTGGTCAGGAGATGTATTATATGATCTGTCATACCGGCAAAGATGAAGATAATTTCTCGGATTCAGTGGAACATACAGTATATGCGGATCAGGATGTCTATATCATATATGCAGAAGATTATCCCACACTGCCCGAAGGCGGATCTTATAATTTGATTTCCGTTGCAGACGGCAAGATTACGATGGAGGCAGCGGACTGCAGGGATCAGATCTGCGTACATCACAAGCCGATTATTTCAGAGAGGGAGAACATTATCTGCCTGCCACATAAGCTTGTAGTTGAAATAGTGGACAGTGGAAGAAAGCCAGGATCGGAACGGAGAAAGAGTATGCGGTCTGCAGATGCGGATGACGAATTGTTAGACGGGGTGACACGATGATAAAGAGAACTGTTGAATTAGGTTTTTTTCTCGCCCTCGCACTGATCCTTGCCTATGTGGAGTCGTTAATCCCTTTTTCAATCGGTATTCCGGGAATCAAGCTGGGGCTGCCGAACCTGATTGTTGTCTTATTGTTATATCGTGATGGCACAGAACAAAGCAATGTAATAGATGGAAGAAAGCGGGATGGAGTCCGTGAGGCTCTGCTTGTGAATGGACTGCGCATCATATTGTCCGGATTTCTATTCAGTAATCTGTATACGATATTGTATGCGCTGGCCGGGGCAGTATGCAGTTTCGTGGCGATGCTTCTCGGCAGGCGGCTTAAATGCTTTTCCATGATCGGAGTGAGCGTTTTGGGAGGTGTCTTTCATAACATCGGACAGATCATTGTTGCGATACTGGTGGTTGAGACGGTTTACGTGGGATACTACATACCCTATCTGATTGTGGCGGGTACGATGACGGGTGCGGTATTGGGATTTATTGCGATGGAATTGGTGCCATACCTATATCGTCAAAGCGACAGGCTGTACTGATATAGTTGATAAACAATCAGGAGATAAATATAATATGATTGCGGGATATGATAAATGTATGACAGCGGTGTGGGAAAACAGAACACCACATGGCAAAATACTGAGAATGGGAGATTTAATATGTACGCCTATTTAAAAGGAACATTGGAGGAAATTACAGAGGATAACATTGTTGTGGAGGTCGGTAACATCGGCTATAATGTGAAAGTGTCTACGACTACGGCGGATCTGCTTCCGCCGCTGGGGAATGAAGTAAAGATTTATACATATACGCTTGTAAGAGAGGATGTCTTTTCCTTATACGGATTTCTGACGAGAGATGATCTGGAGATTTTCAAAAAATTGATCACAGTCAACGGAATCGGACCCAAGGGCGGGCTGGCGATTCTGTCCGTAATGAGCGCGGATGCCTTACGGTTTGCGATTATGGCGGGAGATGCGAAAGCCATTGCCAAGGCGCCCGGTGTAGGCAGTAAGACCGCAGAGCGATTGATTCTTGATCTGCGGGACAAGATCTCATTGGAGGATACGCTGCGGGGACTCGGAGACCCGATACCGTCCGCAGGCGGAGCGTCTCTGGATGGTGGCAGTCAGGACAATATTATGAAAAAAGAAGCGATCGAAGCGTTAGTCGCACTCGGTTATTCAGCATCCGATGCCACGGTTGCCGTAAAGAAAGCGGAAGTGACGGAAGAATCTACAGTGGAGAGTATTTTAAAATCCGCTTTAAAGCACATGTTCTGAGACTGAATGTATAGAGCAATGTTTTAGGCGTGCAGGATGAGGAATGGTATGAGCAGCAGAATGATCGAAACAAACTTAATAGAAGAGGATATTAAAATTGAGGGTTCTCTCAGACCGCAGACATTGGATGACTATATTGGTCAATCCAAGATCAAAGAAAACCTAAAAATCTATATAGAGGCTGCAAAACAGCGGCATGACGCATTGGATCATGTGCTTTTCTACGGGCCCCCAGGACTCGGTAAGACGACTTTGGCGGGCATTATTGCCAATGAAATGGGAGTTCACATGAAAGTTACCAGCGGTCCGGCCATCGAGAAGCCCGGCGAGATGGCAGCGATCCTGAATAATCTGCAGGAAGGCGATCTGCTGTTTGTGGATGAGATACACAGACTGAATCGTCAGGTAGAAGAGGTATTATACCCTGCGATGGAGGATTATGCCATTGATATTATGATCGGCAAAGGAGCATCGGCGCGGTCGATCCGATTGGATCTGCCGCATTTTACACTGGTGGGAGCGACTACCAGGGCGGGACTTCTTACGGCGCCGCTTCGGGACAGGTTTGGAGTGATCCACCGGTTGGAATTTTATTCCGTGGAAGAATTGCGGGTGATTATTCAACATTCTGCAGTGATCCTTGGTGTGAAAATCGACGAGGAAGGCGCCACGGAATTGGCCAGAAGAAGCCGCGGTACGCCAAGGCTGGCCAATCGTATTCTTAAGAGAGTGCGGGATTTTGCCCAGGTAAAGTACGATGGTGTGATCACACTGGATGTGGCTAATATTGCGCTTGATCTGATGGATGTGGACAAGATGGGATTAGACCATATCGACAGAAATATTCTGTGTACGATGATCGATAAGTTTAAAGGAGGACCGGTAGGGCTGGATACGTTAGCGGCGGCTATTGGGGAAGATGCGGGAACGATCGAGGATGTCTATGAACCGTACCTGATCAAGAACGGCTTCTTAAACAGAACGCCCCGCGGCAGAGTTGTCACGGAGCGCACTTATCATCATTTAGGGCTTGAAATTCCCAACGCATAAAAATTTTTTACTCTTTTTCGAGTTTGCGAAGCAAATCTCGCAAAGTTAATCGCGAAGAGATTTACTTTAAGCCATCACATCTACAGTGGCACCGGCGATTTCCAGCGGTGCTTCAACGTTTGAAACAGGGATATCTATGCCGCCAATCTGCAGTGATACGCCGGATGTGTTTTCGGAAGAATCGCCGGAATCGGAAGAGTTGTCTCCGAAACCGCTTATGCCGGCGCTTTTTTCCTTTTCCAGCTTGTCAAAGAGCGCCCTGAGATATTCCATGTCCGCTTTCATGATATCACGAATCTCATCGGCACGGTGTTTCTTTTTTAACAGCTCAAGATCCTTCGGGTCCATNTGNTGNTTGCTNCCCTGAACAAATTCCTCCATAAGATCCTGAGAATCTTCNATGGTTTTTTCCAGTTCTTNCTCGATTTTCTCCAGTTCTTCCTGAATCTCCTGNACAAGNTGNTTTAGTTCATCCTGAGTCATGCCGGTNGTATCGATGATTTCATCTTCTTNGTCCTTTTCCGTTTGCATTTCTTCGGGNTCNGTNAANCCNTTGCCNCCNGATTTTTCAAGATTTTCTTCTTCCTGAAGGTGTTTNAANCGTTTCTTGGCAACNCGGGCTATTTTNTCCGCATGGNTAAGGGCATTGTGAATTTCTACATAATCATAATCACCGCTGATCAGCTTCATNCGCANATCNGCGATCTGGAATTTCGTTTTTGTNGTGAGCTGCTTGGCATTGATCGATGTCTTGGTNCGCATGATCTGATTGGANAGCCGCTTGAAATTNTATTGCAGNTTNTTCTTNTTTTTCTTATTATTCGCCATGGACACACTTTTCGTATTNGTAGTAGTGCGCTTGCGCGGTTTTGANACGGTCATCGTGCCCGCATANGAGCCGTCCCGATTATACATTTCTATTTTGATGACATCNGAATTGCGTGTTCCTANCNTCATACTCATATCAACACCATGCCTTTCCCCAAGCTGTAAATNGATTATAAAGGAAACAGNTACNTCATCTTAAGNGGATTTTTCTTGCGGAGTTCGCTGATATACGGANGANCTGCAGACAGTATGTGAAAAAGCTGCAATNNATNATCCTTATAGAGTGTCCGATCCGTGAACANAGCAGGAAATCCGTTTCCTTTTTCTATAAGTCTGTGACTTGCTGTATTATTTTATATTCTTTATATCGGTCANACAGGGNATTTTGATAANAGTCAATGTCATAGACTTTCTAAGAATTGTAATAAAAAAGTTAATTGCACAGCTGATTTCCANCTGTCACTAAAAAAATGGTTGAAATTCNNACGAGGGCTATATATAATAGATATTGTACTATATNATTTTGTCGGGTGGCATATTTTGTGTGGGAGGAAAGTCCTATGTCAACGAAAACAGATACAGAGGTAATCATTGCCGGTAAGGTTTTTACACTGAGCGGTTATGAGAGCGAAGAGTATTTACAGAAGGTTGCCTCTTACATAAANAATAAAGTGGCGGAATATAACAAGGTTGACAGTTTTAAGAGACAGTCTCTCGATACGCAGAATGTTTTNNTGCAGCTTAATATAGCGGATGATTATTTTAAGGCGAAGGAGAAGATCAGCGAACTGGAAGAGAAATTNCAGAGCAAAGACAAGGAAATGTATGACTTGAAACATGAACTGATCGCTTCTCAGATTAAANTGGAGAGTANGGAGAAAAACNTCCGTGCNCTTCANAGNGAAAANAATGAGAACGCCAAGAAGATCATTCGGTTGGAAACAGAGTTAAAAGAACTGAAAAAATAAGAATCCTAGCCCTGTCAGAGAAATCTACAGGGCTTTTCATGTAACAGGGAAAACGGGAANCGGAAATTATATGAAGAAAACAGTCGAATTATTNGCTCCTGCGGGCAATTATGAAGCTTTTCTCGGTGCTGTGAATGCGGGAGCGGACGCGGTNTATCTGGGNGGAGAGAANTTCGGTGCCAGNGCATATGCGCAGAATTTTACCGGAGAGGAAATCTGCCGNGCCATTCGCACAGCCCATTTCATGGGGCGGAAAATATATCTTACNGTNAANACNCTGATAAAAGATACGGANNTTTCAGANCTGTANTCCTATCTGNNCCCGTTCTATGAGGCGGGGCTGGACGGGNTNATCGTACAGGATCTGGGAGCGTTGTGGTATATCAGGGAGTGCTTTCCGGATCTGGCACTGCATGCCAGCACACAGATGGCCGTGACNGGCNTAGGNGGTGCAGCGATGCTTNGCAGACTGGGTGTNGANCGNATTGTGCCNGCNAGAGAGCTGTCNCTTGAGGAAGTGCGGCGGATGAAGGAAGAAACCGGATTGGAGATAGANTGTTTCATCCATGGNGCNATGTGCTATTGTTATTCCGGNCAGTGTCTCTTCAGCAGTATATTGGGNGGACGAAGCGGCAACCGGGGCAGATGTGCACAGCCTTGCAGACTGCCGTATCAGATCTGTGACGGAGAAGAGCGGGTAAAAGGGATCGAATATCCTCTCAGCCTTAAGGATATGTGCACGATCTCATNTCTNCCGCAGTTGATTGANGCAGGGATCGATTCATTTAANATAGAAGGACGAATGAAAAAACCNGAGTACGCGGCNGGGGTCACGGCTCTGTACCGCAAATATATAGATCTGTATGAGAGAAACGGTANTGACGGCTATCATGTATCCAAAGAGGATCAGGATATGCTGCGAAGCCTGTANATCCGCAGNGAGATACAGACNGGATACTATGAACGTCATAACGGCAGGGAGATGATCACCCTGCATAAGCCAAGCTANGNGGGAAGCGATCAGGCGCTTCTTGAACAGATNGCGTCNNAATATATCAGAGAGCCGGACAAGCACCCTGTCAGAATGANGGTTACCTTANCTGTCGGNNAACCGGTATGTCTGNGNATCTNTGATTCNGANACCGANGNTNNNANNCAGTGTGACGGTACTGTGAATCCNGCAGAAGAAGGGCTTTCNATNACCGTGTACGGTGCNGTGGCNNAAGCGGCGAAGAAGATGCCGCTGCAGCCTGATCATATTANAAAACAGTTATTGAAAACAGGNAACTGTTGTCTGACAGTGANATCCTGCGAGATCGAGATAAAAGGTGAGGTATTTCTTNCGGTAAGCGCGCTGAACGATCTGCGCCGAAAGGGTATAGAAGCNTATGAGCGGCAGTATATCATCAGGCNGGGCATGTNGGNCNGCCGGNATCNGCTGCCTGAGGCAGCNCCCGTTAGGCGGGAAGCTTCGGANGGNNNAGAGACNGNCGGCAGAGACATATCNGNAAATGATACCTGTGTGGAATCCTCAGAGTCTGAANCGGATATGCCGAACAGGAAGATNGATATTATNGTATCNACATGNGATCAACTGGCTGTNGCGGTTACATTTCCGTGCCGTCGCATTTACATAGANAGTGATCTCTATATGACGGAACATGATAAAGTGGTATCGTATCTGCGNNCACACGNCGATCTNCANTATGCNTTGGCGCTTCCTTATGTGCTNCGGGNGCGGGATNANGCNTATTTANNAGAATTGACNGANAAGGTCAANANNGANTGCCGNGANCATGAGNCTGACNNAGNCTTNCNNTNCNGNCANGNCGGTCNCAGAAANTGCGATACGNTNATCAGCGGNTTTTTAGTCCGTAATTTAGANGGATTTGCTTATGCNGCANCATTTGGAGAATNTTATGANCTGATTCCCGATGCCGGATTATATTCTTTTAACACGGAAAGTCTTCGATTCTGGGCAGACTATACGNAGGAATGTACNCTGCCTTATGAGNTAAACAGAAAAGAATCCNCAAAGCTTGTCCGATCGGCAAGAGAGNTGGGGATGNGCACTGCCATGATCGTGTATGGGACGATTCCTATGATGGTGACNGCTAACTGTATCCGGAAGACGGCAGCGCGGTGTCATGCNGACGGATACGGGAATCCGCATTNCGATCTGCGGATCAGGGATCGATACGGGACGGATTTCCCGGTGGAGACGAATTGTCTGCACTGCTATAATATCATTTATAATTCNATACCTTATTCCCTGCATTTGCAGGAAAANGAGGTNAANCNGATCGGTGCCGATATAAGGCGNTATGACTTTACCACAGAGTCGGCGCAGGATTGCAGNCGGATTCTTACNGGAGAATCGTTNCCCTATGANGCTTANACAACGGGACATTTGAAAAGAGGCGTGGAATAGTATTTTATGGAATTGTATATCACCGANCTTTCAAAGTATTTTATTACNTTATTTATTGCATTATATACGTTAGAGTGNTTTCTCGTGTTCCGTTTTCAGGATGAGGAGAAACGAAGCGGCAGTTATATCCGCCAGAATCTGTTGATGTTTCTGGTGCNTTTTTCATGCTTTCTTGTCATNTGTTTCGAGACGGGNAAACTGGAGTATCTGTTGTTNTATGTCCTGCAGCAGATTTTGTTGTTTGCGACGATCGTTCTGTTTAGAATGGTATATCCGGGNGGAAACAGACTGATCATNAACAATATGTGTNTGCTGCTCAGTATAGGATTTNTTATACTCAGCNGACTNTCTTTTGAAAAAGCGATCAAGCAGTTTTTTATNGTNACGGTTTCCATCATTATCGGTATGCTGATTCCNTTTTTNATNCATAAACTGAAATTNCTGAAAAGTCTCACATGGGTGTACGCGGNGGTGGGCATTGTGGCGATCGGNATTGTGCTGATCTTAGGTTCTACNACCTATGGCTCCAAAATATCTTACTCNATCGCTGGCGTAACGTTCCAGCCNTCGGAATTTGTAAAGATTATTTTCGTTTTTTTCCTNGCCAGTGCGCTCAGNGAATCTCACGATNTGCTCCGGGTCGCACTTACAGCNGTGGTGGCCGGTGCACANGTGCTTATTTTAGTGGCTTCNAANGATCTGGGCAGCGCNTTGATTTTCTTTATNGTCTATGTGATGATGGTGTTTATCGCTACAGGCAACTGGGTTTATCTGTTTCTTGGAAGTGCGGGAGGCTGCGGCGCGGCAATGATAGCCTATCAGCTTTTCAGTCATGTGCAGGTGCGNGTGCAGGCTTGGAAAGATCCNTTCAGCTGTATTGATGATGCGGGGTATCAGATCACACAGTCGCTTTTTGCNATNAGCAGCGGCGGATGGTTTGGNCTGGGGNTGTTTCGGGGAACGCCGGATTCCATTCCTTTTGTGGAAGCCGATTTCGTTTTTTCGGCTGTGGCGGAGGAACTTGGCATTGCGTTTTCTATGTGCATGATTCTGATCTGCATCAGTTGTTTTATCATGTTCATGAATATAGCCATGCGGCTGCAGGATAAATTCTATCAGTTAATAGCTTTCGGNCTGGGCGTTACTTATATCTTTCAGGTATTCTTAACGATCGGGGGCGGAACGAAATTTATACCGATGACCGGNATNACANTGCCGTTTATCAGTTANGGCGGAAGTTCGGTGCTNACCACATTAGTGATGTTTTTNATTATAGAAGGACTNTACATCATAAGACAGGAAGAGGGAACCANACGTGCCAAAAAGAAAAGAAGACGAAGANCGGAANCGGAAGANTTCCGGGAAGNGCNGGAANCGGAAGAAGAGGAATAGACAGATNCTTGCNGTGACATATCTTTTTGTNGCTGTATTCCTGTGTATGATGGGATATACNTGTTATTATGCCATCACAAANCAGCAGGANCTGATCAACAANAGCTATAACGGNNGACAGGAACTGCTCATATCCCAGAACAGGCGTGGAACAATCTATGCCGCCGGAGGNCAGGTGCTGGCGCAGACAGAGACGNNAGAGGACGGCAGCGAGACCAGAGTCTATCCNTANGGGAATCTTTTTGCCCACGCNGTGGGATATGCATCCAANGGAAAATACGGAATTGAGTCTCTGAGTAATTATTATCTTATTAATTCCAATGCNAAACTCGCCGATAAAGTGGCAAGTGATGTGGCAGGGGAAAAATATCCGGGGGACAGTGTGGTGACTACGCTGGATGTNGGNGTACAGNAAGTTGCNTTTCAATCACTGGGAATCTATAAAGGTGCGATCATCGTNTCGGAACCCGACACCGGAAAGATCATTGCCATGGTGTCGAAACCGGATTTTGATCCCAATGAGATCGATGCGATATGGGATGAACTCTTGGAAGACAAGGAGAGTACGGTTCTGTTAAATCGTGCAACCCAAGGGCTGTATCCTCCCGGCTCCACATTTAAGATCGTAACTGCGCTCGAATATATTCGGGAGAACCCGGATACTTATAATCAGTACAGTTATCAGTGCGGCGGACGGTTTACATCCGGTCAGGATACGATCAACTGCTATCACGGTTCGGTTCATGGCTATGAGGATTTTACGAAGTCTTTTGCAAAATCGTGTAATTCTTCTTTTGCCAATATCGGAATGCAGATTGACCGTGCACAGTTCGGCAGTACATTAAACAGTCTGTTGTTCAATAAGGAACTGCCGGTTGCTTTCAACTACAACAAGAGTAGGCTCGTCGTGGATGAGTCCACTACGGATTCCGATATTATGCAGGCGGCGATCGGGCAGGGGACGACACAGATCACACCGCTGCACCTGAATATGATCACATGCGCCATCGCTAATAAGGGGGTACTTATGAAACCCTATCTGGTAGATTACGTGAAAAACAATGAGGGGAATATTATCAAACAGTTTAATCCGAATACCTACCGGAAACTGATGTCCGAGGAAGAGGCGGCTACATTAAACAGCCTTATGCAGGAAGTGATTACGAGTGGAACCGGCACAAAACTGGCCGGTCAGTCCTACACGGCGGCAGGAAAGACCGGCTCAGCGGAATACAGCAGTGTCAAAACGGAATCCCATGCATGGTTCACAGGGTTTGCCCCGGCAGAGGACCCGGAAGTATGCGTTACCATCATTATAGAAGGTGCGGGAAGCGGCGGCGACTACGCGGTGCCCATCGCCAAGCGCATTTTTAATGAATATTTCGGTCAGTAGATCGCGGCAATATCGAGATCCGGTTCTTTCGCGAGGTCAATCATCTCGTCACCCGCCTGTAGCAGCGGTCTGGTGAGGTGGGCCTCGTTGATCTGTACGACCTTAGCTTCCACATCGTTGGTCAGCCGCACGGTAAAGCCGATTTGCGTTGCGGCAATGTGAGACAAGATGGGTTTTAATATTTCTTCATCAAATTTGACATAGCCCTCTTTTTCGAAATTTGCGATTACCTGAAAAGGATTCAGGGATACCCGGTAAGTTCTTGCAGATGTCATCGCCTCATAGGCGTCTATGATCGCTATGTATTTGGCAAAGATGTCAATCTTGTCGGAACGCAGCTTAGAAGGATAGCCGGAACCGTCACAGCGTTCGTGGTGCATGAGTGTGGCTTTCAGCACATGCTCATCCATATCGCGGTCCTTGAGCATATCGAATCCCAGCATTGTATGCGTCTTTAACTTTGTGAATTCCAGATCTGTCAATTTACCTGATTTCCACAACAGATCCTGAGGCAGCTTCAGTTTTCCGATATCATAGAAGAAGGCACACTGAATCAGAAGGAAAATATCTTCCTTAGAAAGATTAAGCCATGTGCCGAACACACCGGCGATCAGGGCGGAATTCAGGCAGTGTGCATAAGTCATATCATCTTCACTGGGCAGCATGTTATAGAGGAAATCCAGAAGCTGTTCGCCGCCTCTGGCGCGAGAGGAGATTTTGACATACAGTTCCATCAGGCTTCCCATCTTAGCCGGCGCACCCTGTTCCACAAACCCCTTCATCAGCTTGCGATAGATCGACATGCAGTTATTATAAGTCAGNTCNAAAGTCTTAAATTCGGANCTGAGACGAACCTTCTCNAAATGTGTGGTCGCATAATCTATGTCCTCCATAATGGAAACACACATAATGGAGTANCGTGCCAGTCGTGCAACCACCGANTCATCCACCACCGTGTCCTTNGGATAGATCAGTTTATTCTTGTANCTATAGACATCNTCACCGATCACCATTCCGTTTTCCANTGCCATGCGTGCAACATTTTTCATAGAAANCCTCCTTTAAGNGCTGAATGATCTNAATATGTGATAAGGGACTTTCGTTACTGTGTTTCGATATATTGCTGAATCGCCAGATTNTTTTCNGAGAGNCGGCAGCCNAGAATATATCCGTTACTNCCNNTTTTGCANCGCATGATGTATGCCTGTATCGTGCGTGCCTTCGGAATCGGGAGCTGGGGGATAGTGACNGTTATCATTTTCTTTTCAGCCGCTTCAAAATCCGGNTCNGTGGCGGTAAAAGCCATACCNTTNGCNCTGATATCCAGCATTTTNCCGTGATATGTCTTGGAATTGCCGTCGATGGATACCTCGCANGGGCAGTGGATTTCCAGACGTGGGTTNTTCTTACGCTGCATTACTTTGGGATTGGCGCTNGTCACTACACGATAATAGGTATTGCCNCCNTCCGACANCTCAGAGACNGCAACTTCCGTCCAGTGGTACAGNACGTTTCCGAGGATCATCTGCAGATGAAANNNTGTNGGTGCNTCCGAACCTTTGGGGATGGATTTCGGGCGGATATCNACCACGGCTTCCGANNCCTGCTGNCGCACAACCTGNCCGTANTATTCTTTGTCAGGCGCACCATCCTTGTCCAGNGTNATNATGGAGACTTTNCAGCCCGGTTTNGCATCCTGNATGCCCATGAAGCCGCCTTCNCCCAGNCGCACNACAAGATTGCCNACGGACGCCTCGATTTTACCCACATTNACNGTAGTCTGCTCGTATTTTTTCANCATACTCTTGGCGTTGTCGGCAGCNTTTTCCACATACTNACTCATCACAGACATAGCTTCGGANATNTGCTGCATATTCTCTACCATATTCTGATTGGACTGCTCCACGTCCTTGATGGCATTGTCGATNCGNGAAATATTGCTGTTTAATGTCTGGGAATCATTGGAAATACTGACTACGCTGGCGTTCACCTGCGTGATTTTCTCCAGATTCAGCTGAATGATCTCGATTACTTTCGCAATGGCAGCGGTCATTCTTGCGGATGTTTCTTCCAGATGGTTCANAGCGTTCATGATACTTGTGGAAGAGCTNTTNGTCTCGACGCTCAGTTTGCGNATCTGATCGGCTACCACCGCAAAGCCGCGNCCCGCGGTTCCTGCTCTGGCNGCCTCAATAGACGCATTTAAGGAGAGAAGNTTGGTCTGTGATGTGATACCTTCAATGGAGACNGTCTCCTCCTTTACCATGGCAAACTCCTCAGAAAACTCTTTTACGATGTCGCTTACATCATTGGACAGNGCCGCCATGGTGTGCGTGGATTCNACCACCTCTGCCAATTCGCGAGAGCTTTCTCCTGCATGGGTGGTNGTCTCGTTCACCAGCAGNACCATCTGTGAGATCATGGTAGCAATNTTTTCNACTTGATTCTGNATATCGCTGGTCATGCTGATGGAAGAATGGGTNTTCTCGGAGAGAACCGCNTTCTGNCCGGTCANTTCATCCATATTGTTCACNACGGTGTTTGCGCTGTGCTTATTTTCGTCGGCNAGGTCACGAACNACCGTCACNTCNTTTACGATGTCCGTNCTGGAGGACTTTACCTCTTCCACGGTGGATAGNATAACATCGATATTCTGCTTCTGACNGACNGGTGTTTCNTTTTTTGAGCTGTAGTTTTTGGAAAATAGTTTTTTCATGTGTATACCTTCGATTTCATAGTGATTCTTTGTACACTATTTTAGAACAGTTAAGAAATAAAATCAATGCNGCTTTTTTTGCNTTTCCCCNNTTNCNGCTCTTTTTTATTTCTTTTTATTTTATGGAAAATGTGTTAAAATAGCTTAGGTNAGTATAAGCTACGNNATNAAANATTCAATTTAGTTGGAANTNGCCATGAAATTTTATAAAAATCTCTATATTGGGGATACTGTCNGTAATCCCGATAAGATAAAAAGAAAACTGAAAAAATACGCGAAACTCACAAATGTCTATGTGCTTGCATATGNNGAGAAAGACGGAAGGATTGAAATCTTCCATAGTCTGATGTTNCAGCANTATTATTATAAGGAGAACGCCCCGTATGTGATAGGGATTGCAGGNAGTAAAGNGGAGGCAAANGAGCTNATATGCCGGATCGCGGAGGAAGCNATACAGCAAACGGGNAAAGCNGANCTNGTCGCATACCTGTTCCCNGAGCGGTGACGGANCGCACATTTGCTTACNGATTGTTTGAAAGTAGGAAAAGGAAGCATTTACAGAGCGTATGTTACATATCATTTTACTTATTTTAAAAATCATAGGGATTGTCCTGTTATGCATTCTGGGATTTCTGCTTCTTGTCAGTCTCTGCGCACTCTTTGTACCGGTGCGGTATCGGATCGAGGTACGCAGGGAAGAGGGGGAAGGGAAACCGCCGTTTACGGCTTTTGTCAAGATCACATGGCTGTTGCATCTGGTGAACATCCTTGTACGTTATCCTGCGGAAGTAATCGTGCGGGTGAGAATCTTTCTGATTACGATATTCAGAATTCCTGAGAAAGATAAGGGGACGAAGCGTGTAAAGGCAGAGAGTGAGCGGCGCAGCAAGACTGGCAGAAAGGAAAAAGATCAACAGGAAGAACAAGAAGAGCAAACGCCTCAAAACCAATCGGAAATCCAGGTAGAACAAAAGATTGAAGATATTCGGGCTAACAGAGAAAATGAAGCCGTCGGAGAAAGCGGATCAATCGAAGAAAGACAAGAAACAGCAGGAAATGCACAAAACGTATCTTCTACAGAACAGGGAACTGAGGACGAAGAGAATGCGTCCGAATCCGGAAAATATTCACCGGCGGGCATAATTCGCAAACTCATACAGAAAATAAAGGATTTCATTGATAAGATCAAGCATGCGGTCGATAAAATTAAAGAACTCTTTGAAAATATACAGTACACAATCCGCAATTTCTGTGATAAAATAAAATCTACGTTGGATAATATACAGTATTATCGGGAAGTAATGGAGAGTGACTCTTTTAAGCAATCCATGGAACTGTGTAAGGGTGAGCTTGGTTATGTGTTCCGGAAACTGAAACCGGATAAATTTGAAGCAGACCTTAATGTCGGCATGGAAGACCCGGCGACTATGGGACAGATACTTGCAGTCTACGGTATGCTTTATCCGCTGATCGGTCAGAATGTGAGACTTGTCGCGGATTTTGAGAGCGAGAGTACGCATATTGAGGGAACACTGGATACCCGCGGCAGGATCAGGGCATTCACATTTCTGCGGGTATTAATACGAGTTTATATGAACAAAGATATCAGGAAATTAATCAAGCTATTGAAGAAGGAGGCTGTGTAAATGGCAGAGAATAATTTTACCGGGGTTGTTGAAGCGTTGATGAAAGGTATGAATGCCGTGATCGGTACGAAGACGGTGGTAGGGGATGCCACACAGATCGGGGATACGATCATTTTGCCCCTTGTAGATGTCAGTTTCGGTGTCGGCGCGGGATCAAGCGTTGCCGATAAGAAGAACGGCGGTGCAGGAGGATTTACCGCGAAAATGTCACCAAGTGCAGTTCTCGTGATTAAGAACGGTTCCACGAAGCTGGTCAATGTCAAGAATCAGGATGCCTTGACCAAAGTGCTCGATATGATACCGGATATTGTAGATAAGTTTACGGCACCTAAAGAAGAGATGATTGAAGATGACAAGGCAGTGGATATTGCTTTCCCGGAAGAAGAGTAATTCTTCACTGTAATATTTTTCTTTCTACGGATGTGAGCGAATCGAAGATCAGCAGACAGCGTTGACATGAAAACGGAACAATTCAGTCTCTTTTATCATATACTATATTAAAGAAGCATAGGCAGGAGTAGTATATGAAGAAATTGATCGGTCTTGTGGCTTTTTGCATTGCCGCAGGTATGCTGTTTATGCTTTTTTTAGTCAATCGGTTTGTCGGGTTGGTTCTAATAGTCTTATTGTTACTGATTGGTTATAATTTTTTTTGCTGTGACTGATTTAAGGACGGCACAGCAGGAGTTGTGATTAGATGAAAAATTCAGAAGAAACATTTGAGGAAACATTAGTACACGGATCGGAAGAAGAGCTGCAGGAACTGAAGGCATGGCTTTTTCGTGAAAATATACGCTTAGCTACGGCAACCAAGGAACTGGAGCGGATGCAGGAACAGTTTCTTAAGGAGAAGATACAGTTTCAGGAGGAGATGAAGCTGTTAAATCATAAGATCTCTTCGGAACGGCAGCGGCTCAAGGAGGACAACCAGTTTTTTGAGAAGAAACTGGAGATTCTGCAGAGTGGGTTCAGTCAGCTTGATATAGACAGACGTCGTCTGGACAAGGAGTGGGCGAGGTTAGCTGCCGAACGTGAAATCATGGGTGACAGGACTGTCTATGAAAACGGATTAGAGGTATCGGTTTTCTTTCAGGGTGTCAGCAATCCGCTTTCATTAAAGAAGCGGTATAAAGATCTGATCAAAATATTCCATCCAGATAATCTGTCGGGAGATAAAGAGATGATCCAGCGGATCAACAGAGAGTACGAGAGTCTGAAAAGTTCTTATGAAGGATTTAAGCAGGCATAGGAGCAGCAGGCATATCAGAGAAATGAATCGGATCAGAAAAAGCCGTCCTTATACAGGTCGGCTTTACTTTTTTACTTCATATTCTGTTCTCAGGGATTAAGCTCTCTCTACTTTGCCGGATCTTAAGCAGCGTGTGCAGACATGCAGCTTCTTGTTTGCGCCGTTCACTTTGCACATAACATTCTTGACATTAGAATTCCAAATTCTGTTAGATCTTCTATGAGAATGGCTTACGTTATTCCCGAAATGAGCGCCTTTACCACAAATATCACATTTAGCCATCTTTGCACCTCCTAACGATACAATCGCTTCTTATTTGCTTTATTTCAAAGCTTCCTGTGTCGGTTATTCACCCACACAACATTTGTATAATAGCAGAAAGTAAATCGGAATGCAAGCAAAAATTACATATTTTGGACATAAAAAAAAGATGAAAAATGAACTATCGGTAAATTATGGATATTTTTTGTTTCATTTTTTAGTAGATCGGGTTATAATATCAATGTATATTCAGAATAATAAGGAGGTAACTTATGAAAGTTTCTTCAATGGACACTCATATGGGGAATATTTCGATTGATCAGGAAGTCGTTGCGCAGTATGCCGGTACGGTGGCGATGGAATGCTTCGGCGTAGTCGGTATGGCGATCATGAACGTCAGGGACGGACTTGTCAGACTGCTCAAGAAGGACAGCATGACAAGAGGAATTCAGGTGCTTTTAAACAATAACAAGCTGACGCTTAATTTTCATATTATCGTGGCTTACGGCGTGAGTATTCTTGCAGTATCGGATAATCTGATCAGCAATGTAAAATATAAAGTGGAAGAGTTTACCGGAATTGAAATAGAAAAAATAAACATCTTCGTTGAAGGTGTCAGAGTGATTGACTAAGGGAGGACAGTGAGGTGGTTTCAAATACGATTAATGCCGGGACAATGGCGAAGTTGTTTCTGGCAGGAGCAAAGAATCTTGAAAGTAAGAAAGAATGGATCAATGAATTAAATGTTTTCCCGGTTCCTGACGGAGATACCGGTACGAATATGACGCTTACGATTATGTCGGCGGCAAGGGAGGTTGCAGCGCTTCATGATATGGGCGATGTGGATATGCAGTCACTGTGTAAAGCCATCTCTTCCGGTTCCTTAAGAGGTGCCAGAGGTAATTCCGGCGTTATTTTGTCCCAGTTATTTCGCGGTTTTACGAAGGTTGTCAAGGAATATGATGAAGTTACGATCCCGGTTGTCGCTTCAGCTTTTGAAAAGGCGGTAGAGACAGCTTATAAGGCGGTTATGAAGCCCAAGGAAGGCACGATCTTAACTGTGGCTAAAGGAGCGGCAGTTAAGGCTCGCGAATTGGCGGACAGTGGCATGGAGGACATGGCGGATTTTCTGGCGCAGGTGATTGAGCGTGCGGATGAAGTTTTGGAGCAGACTCCGGATATGCTTCCGGTTTTGAAACAGGCAGGAGTGGTTGACTCTGGCGGTCAAGGACTGATGCAGGTATTAAAGGGAGTATATGACGCATACACCGGTAAAGAAATTGATCTGACGCTGAGTTCCGAACAGACATCCCATTCAGACAGCAAATCTGGCGGAGCAGGTCTGGAAGCGCAGGCAAATGCGGATATTAAATTCGGCTATTGCACAGAATTTATTATTATGTTGAATAAAGTGTTTAATATTAAGACGGAGATGGATTTCAAGGCATATTTAGAGTCGATCGGTGACTCCATCGTAGTCGTGGCAGATGAGGATGTGGTAAAGGTACATGTACATACCAACGATCCGGGTCTTGCCATTCAGAAAGCACTGAAATACGGCGCATTATCGAATATGAAGATCGACAATATGCGACTGGAGCATCAGGAGAAGCTGTTCAAACAGTCCAAGAAGGAAGCCGCGGAGAAACCCGCGGAGGAAGAACAGCCTAAGAAGGATGTAGGATTTATCGCAGTTTCTGTGGGTGACGGTATTAATGAGATCTTTAAGGGGCTCGGTGTGGATCACATCATCGAGGGCGGACAGACCATGAATCCGAGCACAGAAGACATGCTCAACGCCATTGATCAGGTCAATGCCGATACGATCTTTATCCTGCCGAATAACAAGAACATTATTCTGGCGGCGAATCAGGCACAGTCACTTGTCAAGGATAAGAAGATTGTGGTGATTCCTACGAAAACCGTTCCACAGGGAATTACGGCGGTTATTAACTATGTGCCGGATCTGACTGTGGAGGAGAATACGAAGACCATGACGGAAGAGATCGCAAATGTGGCAACCGGTCAGGTTACCTATGCGGTCAGAGACACGAGTATAGACGGCAAAGAGATCAGGCAGGGAGATTTCATGGGAATCGGCGATTCAGGCATTCTCTCTGTGGGTACGGCCATATCGGATGTAACCATGAACATGATCGACGAGATGATGTCAGACGAGATGGAGCTGATCAGCATATATTACGGCTCGGAGATTACACAGGAGGATGCCGACAGCCTTCGCGAACGGGTTGAGAGCAAATATTCTTCCTGCGATATTGAATTACAGTATGGCGGGCAGCCGATTTATTATTATATTGTGTCTGCCGAGTAAAAAGACATGAAGTGATTCTAAGGCTGTAAAATACACAGCCTAAGAATCACTATGTCATGTCTGGAAGAATGCGGCTTGAAAAAGCAAGCCAGCATTCTTCCCTTGAAACGATTAGATTATGTGCTTGCGATTGTGATTGTGATTAAACATTCCCTGACAATAGTTTTTTATTATTGTCGGGGATTTTTAGGAAGGAAAGCTGTAAAATATGGAGATTACGGCGCTTAAGGGGATTGGGGAAAAGACTGCGGAGCTTTTTCATAAACTTCATGTATATACCGCGGAAGATCTGGTGTATTATTATCCGAGAGATTACGAGTATTTCTCTGATCCGGTAGATTTGATTCATGCCGGTGTGAATGAGATGACAGCGGTTTCGGGCAAAATCCGCGGGAATATTGCGACCAGACATGTGAGAGGCTTAAGTATCACGTCCTTTGAGGTGGAATGTGTGGGCGGCGGAACCTTGCACATGACTTACTTTAACATGCCTTATCTGAAAAACAGCCTGAAACGGGACGTATTATATATATTCCGTGGGATTTTGCAGCAAAGAGGCAGCCTATATGTGATGGAGCAGGCAAGGATGTATAAACCGGAGGAGTATGGGAAGATGGCATCCCATATGCTTCCGCGTTATTCGACCACCAAAGGATTAAGCAATAATGCGGTCACCAAAGCCATGCGGCAGGCGATTACGGCAGTGAATCTGTCTGATGATTATCTGCCAGAGCATATCCGTGAGGAAGAAGGGCTCTATAGTTTAGAGGAGGCAGTTAGGCAAATGCATTTTCCGGAGAGCAGGGAAACGCTGGTGAAAGCCAGAGAACGGCTTGTATTTGATGAATTTTTGCTTTTTATTCTCATGATCCGCAGGATGCGGGACAGCAACGAAGAAATCAGCAATCAATACCCGATGATCGATGTTGCGCAGACAAAGCGGCTGATCGAGGCGCTTCCTTACAGCCTGACACATGCACAACATAAAGTGTGGGCGGAAATACAGAATGATCTGACTTCGGAGCATACGATGAACCGGCTGATTCAGGGGGATGTGGGATCAGGTAAGACGATTCTGGCTTTTCTGTCGCTTATCATGTGTGTGGCAAACGGATATCAGGGAGCGATGATGGCGCCCACGGAAGTGCTTGCCACGCAACATTATGAGACGCTGATTCAGATGCAGAAGAAGTATAATCTGCCGGTTCGTCCCGTGTTATTGACCGGTTCCACGTCGGCGAAAGACAGGAAAGCTATCTATGCCCAGATCGAGAGCGGTGAAGCCAATATTATTCTGGGAACTCATGCGCTGATTCAGGATAAGGTGATCTACCGTAATCTGGCGCTGGTGATTACCGATGAGCAGCATCGATTTGGGGTAAGACAGCGGGAAAGTCTTGCACAGAAAGGCAATACGGTACATGTACTGGTTATGAGCGCGACACCGATTCCGCGGACGCTGGCGATCATTCTCTACGGCGATCTGCATATTTCCGTGTTGGATGAACTGCCCGCAAATCGTCTGCCTATCAAGAATTGTGTGGTAAACACATCTTATCGGGAAACGGCATACCGATTTATCGAGAAAGAAGTGTCTGCCGGACATCAGGTCTATGTGATCTGCCCAATGGTGGATGAAGGCGAAGCGGAAGAATTGGAAAATGTCGTCTCCTATACAGCCAAATTAAAAGGAACGCTGAACCCGTCCATCCAGATTGCAGCCCTCCACGGCAGAATGAAGGCGGCGGAAAAGAAGCGGATCATGGAAGCATTCGCCGCACGACGGATTGATGTATTAGTATCTACCACCGTGATCGAGGTAGGGATCAATGTGCCAAATGCCACGGTGATGATGGTGGAAAATGCGGAGCGCTTCGGTCTGGCGCAGCTTCATCAGCTTCGCGGACGTGTGGGGAGGGGAGACGAGCAATCTTACTGTATCTTTGTAAGCGGATCGCAGAAGCCCGAAACCATGGCAAGACTTAAGATACTAAATGAGTCCAATGACGGATTCTATATCGCATCGCAGGACTTGAAGCTTAGGGGACCCGGAGACCTTTTCGGTATCAGACAGAGCGGAGATATTCACTTTGCTTTAGGTGATATCTACCAGGATGCCGGAATATTGCAACGTGCCAGTGACAGGGCGGATTTGATCCTGTCCGAAGAAGCATTTTTGACGGATGCACGGTATGCTTTACTGCGGGAACGTCTGCAACATGCCGCAATAAATGAGGTTGACTTTAGAACTATCTAAAAGTAATATGGTTAAGGGAGATATGAACTATATCCTGATGAATCGGAAATGGAGAGGATAGCAGCTATGGCACAGAGAATCGCGATCGTTACGGACAGCAACAGTGGTATTACGCAGGCACAGGCTAAGGAGCTTGACATTTATGTGCTGCCTATGCCATTTATGATCAATAACGAGACATATTATGAAGACATCACATTGACACAGGAGGAATTCTATCGTCGTCTGGCGGAAGGCGCGGAAGTGATCACAAGTCAGCCCACACCGGAGTCTGTCATGGATCTGTGGGATGAACTGCTGCAGGATTATGATGAGATTGTTCATATTCCCATGTCAAGCGGCCTAAGCGGTTCCTGTCAGAGTGCGATTATGCTTGCGCAGGACTATGAGGGGAAGGTGGAAGTGGTTAATAACCAGCGGATATCTGTTACCCAGAGACAATCCGCATTAGATGCGCTACAGTTGTCAAAGCAGGGCATGAATGCAACACAGATCAGGGAGTTCCTGGAACAGGACAAATTCAATTCCAGCATCTATATTATGCTGGACACGCTGTATTATCTGAAAAAAGGCGGAAGAATCACGCCGGCCGCCGCAGCGCTGGGTACGATTCTGAGATTAAAACCGGTATTGCAGATACAGGGTGATAAACTGGATGCTTTTGCAAAGGCAAGAACAGTCTCTCAGGGAAAGTCTATCATGATCAACGCGATCCGCAGCGATATGGAGAAGCGGTTCGGCGGTGCCACGCCGGATAATATCTGGTTACAGATCGCTTATTCTTATGACCGTGAAGCGGCATTGCAGCTCAAAGAGGAAGTGCAGGCACAGTTTCCCAGTTTTGAAATACATGTGGACCCGTTGTCCTTAAGCGTTGCCTGTCATATCGGTCCGGGTTCACTTGCAGTCGCCTGCTG
Source organism: Lachnospiraceae bacterium (assembly GCA_014804655.1). Classification (GTDB taxonomy): domain Bacteria; phylum Bacillota; class Clostridia; order Lachnospirales; family Lachnospiraceae; genus UBA3282. Next base: position 222,493 of record JAAUZK010000024.1, read on the forward strand.
CAAGAAGATAAAATGACAGAGAGAAGGAACATGGCGGATCATAATATAATGGAGTATACATCTACAAATGACGAGCAGGAATCAGCCCTGCAGAATGAATACATGGACAAGGCGTCATCATATGTGGACGCGCTGTCGAAGCAGCTTGGCCGGAAACCTCTGTGCTGTGTGACGACCTTCGGGTGTCAGATGAATTCCAGAGATTCCGAGAAACTGCTGGGAATCCTGACGCGGATCGGTTATCTGCCTACCGAAAAGGAGGAAGAAGCCGATTTCGTCATATACAATACCTGTACCGTTCGGGATAATGCCAATCAGCGGGTTTACGGCCGGCTGGGTTTCCTGAACAGTCTGAAGCGTAAGAAACCGCATCTTAAGATCGCATTGTGCGGCTGTATGATGCAGGAGAAGAGCGTAATTGATAAAATCCGGCAAAGCTACCGGTTCGTGGATCTGATCTTCGGAACCCATAATATCTTCAAGTTTGCACAGCTTCTGGTTACAATGTTCGAAAATCAGGAGATGATCATCGATATCTGGCAGGAGACAGATCAGATCGTCGAGGAACTGCCGGTCAGTCGTAAATATCCTTATAAGTCGGGAATCAATATTATGTTCGGGTGTAATAATTTCTGTAGTTACTGTATCGTGCCCTATGTGAGAGGGCGGGAGCGTAGCAGAGACCCGAAAGAAATTATAAGAGAGATCGAACGTTTGGTTGCAGATGGCGTAGTGGAGGTTATGCTGCTGGGTCAGAACGTCAATTCTTATGGAAAGAATCTGAAAGAACCGATTACTTTTGCACAGCTTTTGCAGGAAGTAGAACAGATTGACGGTCTGAAACGAATCCGGTTCATGACATCACACCCGAAGGATCTCTCCGATGAACTGATCGATGTGATGAAGCAGTCCACGAAGATATGCAGACATCTGCATCTGCCGGTTCAGGCAGGATCGAACCGGATACTGCAGGCGATGAACAGACGCTACACAAAAGAACAGTATCTGTCGCTTGTAGATAAGATTAAAGCGGCCATGCCGGATATTGCCATAACCACAGATATTATTGTGGGTTTTCCGGGAGAGACATTAGAGGATGTAGAAGAGACAATCGATGTTGTGCGCAGGGTACAGTATGATAATGCATTTACTTTTATCTATTCCAAGCGGACGGGCACGCCGGCAGCGGCGATGGAAAACCAGGTTTCGGAAGAGATCGTCAGGGAAGGCTTCGACAAACTCTTAAAAGTCGTGCAGGACACTGCGAGGGAACGGGCGGCGCTTTTACAAGGGAAAGTTATGGAGGTGCTGGTGGAAGAAGTGAATGAACAGGATGACTCCCTGCTGACCGGGCGGCTTTCCAATAATATGCTGGTTCATTTTCCGGCAGGCGATATACAGATCGGGCAGCTTGTTATGGTGTCTCTTGATACCTGCCATGGGTTCTATTATACGGGGCATGTAGTCGAAGAATAAAAAAAGAAAGACGGTTAAAGATAAATGGCAGAATTAACCCCCATGATGCAACAGTATCTGGAAACAAAAAAAGAATATCAGGATTGCATTCTTTTGTATCGTTTGGGAGATTTCTATGAAATGTTTTACGAGGATGCGCTTCTGGCCTCCAAAGAACTGGAAATTACACTGACGGGCAAGAGCTGCGGACAGGAGGAGCGTGCGCCTATGTGCGGCGTACCCCATCATGCACTGGAGGGATATCTGAGCAAGCTGGTATCTAAGGGGCATAAAGTTGCGATCTGTGAGCAGATGGAGGACCCGAAACTTACCAAGGGAATTGTTAAGCGGGAAGTCGTGCGTATCGTGACGCCGGGGACGAATCTGAATCTGCAGGCCATAGAGGATTCACGCAATAACTATCTTATCTGTGTTGCCTATTTTCCGGGAAAAACAGGTATATCCGTAGCGGATGTCACCACTGGTGATTATTATCTGACAGAAGTGGATGATATTCGTAAGCTGCAGGATGAGATCAATAAATATGAACCTTCCGAGATCGTTTGCAATGAGCAGTTTCTTGTCAGCGGCTATGAGATCGATGATCTGAAGGATCGTCTGGGTGTTACGGTCTATTCTCTGCAATCCCACTATTTTGATGAGGATCATTGTCGTAAGATATTGATGAGACACTTCCACGTAAACACACTTTCCGGGCTGGGTATAGAGGACTTTCCGACAGGTCTTATCGCTGCGGGAGCGCTTTTACAATATTTATACGAGACACAGAAGACGTCTCTTGCGCATTTTACGCACCTGTATCCTTATCTTACGAATAAGTACATGCTGTTAGACAGTTCTACGAGACGTAATTTGGAGTTGACCGAGACCCTTCGGGAGAAGCAGAAGAAAGGATCGCTGCTGGGGGTTCTCGATCGGACCAAAACCGCCATGGGCGGCCGTCTGCTGCGCAAATATATCGAACAGCCGTTGATCGACAGGGCTAAAATGGAGCAGAGACTGGATGCGGTAGAGGCGCTTAGTCAAAAAAGTGTGGACAGAGATGAACTGAGAGAGTATCTGAATACGATATACGACCTTGAACGGCTTCTTAGCAAAGTGAGCTATAAAACGGCAAATCCTCGTGACCTGATCGCTTTTCGCAATTCACTTGCCATGCTGCCGTCCATTAAGACAGTGCTGGTTGATCTTGATGCGGCTCTTTTGCAGGACATTAATGACCATATAGATTCTTTGGAGGATATCTACCATTTGATAGATGATTCGATCATAGAGGAACCGCCTATCTCGATCAGAGACGGCGGCATGATCAAAGAAGGGTTCAGCGATACCATAGATTCACTTCGCAGCGCCAAGACAGACGGCAAAAACTGGCTTGCGGAGCTGGAAGAGGCGGACAGGGAGCGCACGGGAATTAAGAATCTGCGTATCAAATATAATAAGGTGTTCGGCTATTATTTCGAGGTGACTAACTCCTATAAAGATCTTGTTCCGGAGGATTATATCCGTAAGCAGACACTGGCCAATGCGGAGCGTTACACCACGCCCCGTTTAAAGGAGCTGGAAGACTCCATTCTCAATGCGGAGGATAAGCTGTCTTCTCTGGAGTATGATCTGTTCTGTGAAATCAGAGAAGCCATTGCGGCCGAGATGGAGCGCATTCAGAGGACTGCAAGAGCGATCGCGAAGCTGGATGTATTTTCTTCGCTGTCCTATGTAGCCGAGCGTAATCAGTACATACGGCCTTCTCTCAACGAAAAGGGAATTATTGACATCAAAGGCGGCAGGCATCCCGTAGTGGAACAGATGATTGACCATGATATGTTTATTGAGAATGACACTTATCTGGATAACCGCAAACACTGTATCGCGGTGATTACTGGACCGAATATGGCGGGCAAGTCCACCTATATGCGTCAGACTGCCCTGATTGTCCTCTTAGCCCAGATCGGTTCTTTCGTACCGGCCAGAAAAGCGGATATCGGTATCGTGGACCGCATCTTTACCCGTGTGGGGGCTTCCGACGATCTTTCCAGCGGTCAGTCTACCTTTATGGTGGAGATGAATGAGGTCGCTAATATCCTTAGAAACGCCACCGTCAACAGCCTGTTGGTGTTAGACGAGATCGGCAGGGGAACATCCACCTTCGACGGACTGAGTATTGCGTGGGCAGTCATAGAGCATATCAGCAATCGTAAGATTCTGGGAGCGAAGACGCTGTTCGCGACCCATTATCATGAGCTGACGGAGCTGGAAGACAAGATGGATAATGTGAATAATTACTGCATTGCCGTTAAAGAAAAGGGCGATGATATCGTGTTTCTTCGCAAGATTATCAAGGGCGGCGCGGATAAAAGCTACGGTATACAGGTAGCGAAGCTGGCCGGTGTGCCGGATATGGTAATCGACCGAGCAAAAGAGATCGTGGAACAATTAAGCGACAACGATATTATTGAGAAGGTTCAGAATATTGAAGTCAACATCAAGAGCGAGAAACGCAAACCTGTAAAGTATGATGAAGTTGATCTGGAGCAGATGTCACTTTTTGACACGGTGAAGGATGAGGATATCATTAAGGAACTGCAGGAGATCGATGTGGGGCATCTGACGCCTGTTGATGCGCTTAATACATTATATCGTCTGCAAAATAAACTGAAAAACCGATGGTAAAAAAAGTAAATTCCTTCGGAATTAACTTTGCGAGATTTGCTTGTTGCGCTTCGCAAACTCGTGCTAGACCAAGGGATTTGCTTGCTTGCGCTTCGCAAACTCGGATTAAACAAAGGAAGAGTGAGAATGTATGGCTCTTATTAATATATTAGATCATCAGACAATTGATAAAATAGCAGCCGGCGAGGTGGTGGAGCGTCCGTCCAGTGTGGTCAAGGAGCTTGTGGAGAATGCTATAGATGCAGGCGCGAGTGCCGTTACCGTAGAGATCAAGGATGGCGGGACTTCGCTGATCCGTGTCACGGATAATGGCAGCGGCATTGAGAAATCGCAGATGCGCAATGCTTTTCTGCGTCATGCCACAAGTAAAATTACTTCCGCGGATGATTTGACCAAGTTGGTCAGTCTGGGGTTTCGTGGAGAGGCGCTGGCCAGTATCGCGGCGGTTGCCATGGTAGAACTGATCTCCAAGACGCCTCAGGAGCTGACTGGTATTCGTTATGTGATTGAAGGCGGTGTGGAGAAAGAGCAGGAGGAGATCGGCGCTCCGGAGGGAACGACCGTTCTTGTTAGGAATCTTTTCTATAATACGCCACCACGCAGGAAATTCCTAAAACAGCCTCAGACAGAGGGCTCCTATGTAGCGGATTTAATGGAACACCTGGCTATGTCCAACCCCGACATTTCCTTTAAATTCATTATAAACGGGCAAACCAGATTCTACACATCCGGCAATCATGATCTGCAGGAGATTATTTATCGTATCTATGGTAAGGAGATCGCGGCGCAGCTTGTTCCGTTTCATTACGAGGATATGGGAATATTAATCGACGGACTTCTGGGCAAACCGGTGATCAACCGCTCCAATCGCAATTATGAGATTTTCTATGTCAACGGCAGATACATTAAGAGCACACTGATTAGCAAGGCCATCGAGGAAGGCTATCGGGAATATCTTATGCAGCATAAATTCCCGTTCTGTGTTCTGCATTTTATGATTGATACGGATCGGATCGATGTAAATGTACATCCTACCAAGATGGAGATCCGTATTGCTGAAGGTCCTGCTTTCTACGATACGGTGATGCGTGCGATTCACGAAGCACTTCATGAGACGGAGATGATCCCGCAGGTATCTCTTGCCAACAGCAAAGAAGAGCGAAGGGAAAAATCAAACCAAACAGCAGAAAATACGAAAGTATCTGTGCCGGAGCCCTTCGAGAAGCGGAGGATCGCAGAGGCTGCTTCTTGTCCGGTGAAATCGGATGCCATCGCAAGGATCTATCAGAGGAATCAGTCAAACCGCAGTCATCTGGATGCAGAGGGGAAGAACTCGCAGAAGACAGGAACAAGCCAGATACAGGAAACTACAATCGCCTATCGGCCGACTAATCTCAGAAAAATAACGGAGCAGGACAGTCTACGTGAAACGACTGATTATCATATAGAAGATCAATCTGCCGCAAAGGATTTACCGGTGCAAAAGCCCGTGCAGATGGAACTTTTCGATGATAAGATTCTGTCCGAGCAGGCGAGAGTTCATTTCGAGATTATCGGGCAGTTGTTCGACACCTACTGGCTGATCGCTTATGAGGACAAGCTTCTCATTGTAGATCAGCATGCGGCTCATGAAAAAGTGAAATACGAGCGGTTCATGAAACGGTTTCGAGAGCATGACATTGCCTCCCAGACGATCAATCCGCCTATCGTGGTGACCATGAGCGGCAAAGAACGGGAATGCTATTTAAAACACGCGGAAGATTTCGTGGCATTAGGCTTTATGATTGAGGAATTCGGCGGCAATGACTATGCGATCCGCGGAATTCCGTTAGACCTGTACGGATATGAAGAGAAAGAATTTTTCCGGGAAATACTGGACGAACTGGCGGACGAGTCCGTGACGGGTACGCCTGAGAGCATACGCATTCGTATTGCGACTATGGCGTGCAAAGCGGCTGTTAAGGGCAATATGCGCATGAGCCGCGAAGAAGCTGAGCAGCTTATAGATGAACTGCTGACACTGGATAATCCCTATCATTGTCCCCACGGCAGGCCCACCATTGTATCCATGACGAAGTATGAGCTTGAGAAGAAATTTAAGAGGATCGTAACCTGATGAAGAAGCCTTTAATTATACTGACCGGACCGACGGCAGTGGGAAAATCAGCGCTTTCCATTGAATTGGCGAAACGGATCGACGGAGAGATTATTTCCGCAGATTCCATGCAGGTGTACCGGCATATGGATATCGGTTCTGCCAAGATCATGCCGGAGCAGATGGGCGGAATTCCGCATCACCTGATCGACATACTGGAGCCGACAGAAGAGTTTAATGTGGTCACATTTCAAAAAAAGGCCAAAGAAGCGATGCAAGAGATTTACGATAGAGGTCGTATTCCCATAGTTGCGGGTGGTACGGGCTTCTATATTCAGGCGCTTCTTTATGACATTGATTTTACGGACAATGACGAGGATACAGCTCTGCGGGTCAAGCTGGAAGAGATCGCGAATGTGCAGGGCAGTGAGGCGTTGTATGAGAGGCTTAGGAAGATCGATCCGGAATCCTGCGAGATCATCCATCCCAATAATGTGAAGCGTGTGATTCGTGCCATTGAATTTTACGAGAAAACAGGAATGAAAATTTCAGCGCATAATAAAATACAGCGTCAAAACAGTTCTCCTTACAACTTTGCCTATTTTGTACTAAATGAAGACCGGGCGAAGCTGTATCGGAAGATCGAGCAAAGAGTCGATGCCATGATGGAACAGGGGCTGGTGGAAGAAGTGTCCGGGCTTGCCGCCGCAGGGTGTACGCGGGATATGGTTTCCATGCAGGGACTCGGCTATAAGGAGATTTTGGATTATCTGGACGGCCATATTACACTGGAAGAGGCTGTGTATCTGATCAAGCGGGATACGAGGCATTTCGCCAAGAGGCAGCTTACATGGTTTCGCAGGGAACGAGACGTGCTGTGGGTAGAGAAACCAGAAGTGGATTATGATAATGAGCTGATTAAGAATCTGATTACGGAATATATTATGTCCGTATTACGGGAGAAAAAAATCATTCACTAAGGAACAGGAAAAGAAAATGATTGAATTAAACAAGCAATACGAACAATTTGGCATATCGGAAAAGGTATATACCTTCGGCGAAGAGATTCTTTCCACGCTGCGGGAACGTTTCAGACAAATTGATGAAGTCGCGGAGTATAACCAGCTAAAAGTGATTCGCGCCATGCAGGATTGCAATGTCAGCGAAGCATGTCTGCTCGGCACAACAGGTTATGGCTATAACGATTTGGGACGTGATACGCTGGAAAAGGTATATGCTGCCTTTTTCCACACGGAAGATGCGTTAGTGCGGCCTCAGATCACCTGCGGCACCCATGCGCTTGCATTGGCGCTTATGAGCAATCTGCGTCCGGGCGATGAACTTTTATCTCCCGTAGGCAAGCCCTATGATACCTTGGAGGAGGTCATCGGTATAAGGCCGTCCAAGGGCTCCTTGAAAGAATACGGAATTTCCTACAGGCAGGTGGACCTTCTGCCGGACGGCGGATTCGATTACGAGGGAATACGCGCAGCAATAGGAGAACATACAAGACTGGTTACCATCCAGCGGTCTAAAGGCTATCAGACCAGACCTACGCTGTCCGTTGCGCGCATCGGAGAACTGATTCACTTCATCAAGGCTATCAGGTCCGATATCATCTGTATGGTTGATAACTGCTACGGTGAGTTCGTGGAGACAATAGAGCCTACGGATGTGGGTGCGGATATGGCCGTGGGTTCCCTGATCAAAAATCCCGGCGGCGGACTGGCACCGATCGGTGGCTATATAGCGGGCAGGAAGGAATGCGTTGAGAATGCGGCCTACCGGCTGACTTCGCCGGGACTTGGCAAGGAGGTAGGAGCATCCCTTGGGATTCTTTCTTCCTTCTATGAAGGTTTATTCTTAGCGCCCACCGTTACGGCGAATGCCTTAAAAGGAGCCATTTATGCTGCAAACATTTACGAAAAGATCGGTTTTTCGGTAGTGCCGGACGGATCCGAGAGCAGACATGACATTATACAGGCGGTCACATTCGGATCGCCGGACGGAGTGATCGCTTTCTGTCAGGGAATTCAGGCGGCCGCTTCCGTGGACAGCTTCGTGACACCGGAACCATGGGACATGCCCGGATACGATTCCCAAGTGATCATGGCAGCCGGCGCTTTTGTGTCGGGTTCCTCCATAGAACTCAGTGCGGACGGCCCTATCGCGCCGCCCTATGCGGTTTATTTTCAGGGCGGTCTGACCTTCCCCCACGCGAAACTGGGTATCCTGAAGACCCTGCAAAACCTGATAGACAGAAACATTATCACGACGGATTTCTATAGGGCATAGTTATGTTGAAGTAGTGTGTTATTTTATTTACTTATCACACTCATATCAATAACCAGCCTGAATAGATAGAGAATTCTCAAGGAGGCCCTAGAACATGTTTAAATCCTTCGGATTAAAACGGCCAGCACTTAGCGAGGTTTCTCACGAGCTTAGTGTCTGCTGCGCTGCGAAAGGAGCGAGAGCGCGCCGACGGAGAATTTTCTATCTGTTCAGGCGTCACTGTTGAGAGTATGAATAGCCGTTTATTTTATGATTCTTTTATTAAATTTTGCCAATTTTTGTATACATCAAAAACCTCTTGTGATAAAATGAGCGTTGGGAAAGGAGTTCTCAATCGTATGCATAAGAATAATTGGGCGTGTTTTTTGCTGATTCTGGCAGGTATTGTTATTGGCGGTTTCATCGGAAGCCTTTTTCCTAATACATGGCTGAATTACGGACAGTCTTTTGGCTTGTCCACGCCGTTGATACTGGATCTGGGGATTCTCAGCATTACGTTTGGTCTATCCATCAAGATCACGATCGCAAGCATTATCGGTATTGCGGCGGCGATCATTATATATCGCTTTATTTAACGGATCTTTTACCCGTCGTTTAAGGAGAGAGAAGCTGTCGGGAAAGAGGTTGAATGAAATCAGGCAAGTATGAGAACAATGAATATTACAGGATGCAAAATCTTCCATATGAGAAATTTATTTCCTATGGAAGCAGATCGCTTACCGACTCAGAGCTTCTGGCGATCATGCTGCGAACCGGAACGCGGGGGATGAACGCGCGTATGCTGGGAGAGAAGGTGCTCGCCGAGACGGCGCGTTACGGAAACGGACTGCTGGGATTATACCACATTCCGCTGAAGGAACTGTGTAAAATTGACGGTATCGGCGAGGTTAAGGCAATCCAGCTTAAGACGGTTGCGGAGCTTTCTACCAGAATGGCACAGGCGAAAGCGAAGAGCAATCTTTCTTTTCACAGTCCTGCCTCGATAGCTGATTACTACATGGAGCGTTTCCGTCATGAGAGCGTGGAATATATTATGCTCTTAATGCTGGATTCCGGTCTGCATCTGATTAGTGAGCGAATTCTTTCCAAGGGAACTGTCAATGCGTCTTTGGCGTCTCCGAGAGAGGTATTCATTCACGCTTTGCAGGCGCAGGCGGCGGGGATCATGCTCCTGCACAATCATCCGGGCGGCAATCCGGTGCCCAGCGAGAATGATATACGGGTCACGAGACGGATCGGACAGATCGGCATGCTGACGGATATACCGCTTTATGATCACATCATTATAGGGGATAATAAATATTTCAGCTTTAGTGAAAGCAAATTATTGACAGATATATGTTCTGAAAGTGTATTACAGGAAAGAGAGGAATAGCTGCCTTGGCTTACAATGCATTTGGAATTGATTTAGGAACGAGTAATATCAAAATATATAATCGTTCGGATGACGAAGTTTTTGTAGAGAAAAACATGATCGCCATTGAAAATAAGAGAAACCTGTTTGCATACGGGGATTCTGCTTTTGAGATGTATGAGAAGGCCCCCAGCAATATTAACATTTCGTATCCGCTTAGTAATGGTGTTATCGCCGATATTCAGAATATGGAGATGCTTGTCAGATATTTCATGAGTGATTTGATGAAGAACAACTTAAGACCGGCGGATTACTATATTGCGGTTCCTTGGGACGTAACCGAAGTGGAGAAACGTGCGTTTAAAGACCTGATTAAAGAGTCAAATGTCAAGGCAAAGAAAGTTATGGTTGTGGATAAAGCCGTTGCTGACGGTCTGGGTCTGGGGATCGATGTCAAGAATTCACAGGGTGTTCTGGTAGTCAACGTTGGATTTGACACGACGGAAATCTCTATCCTGTCTTTGGGAGGTATCGTGCTTAGCAGACTTATTAAGGTCGGTGGTCGCAAATTTGACGATGCGATCAAGGCGGCGATTCGTCGGGAATACAGTCTTATTATCGGTGGCAAAACTGCGGAAGTTGTGAAAACATCTCTTCTTGATTTGGAAGAACAGCGTCTGGGTGCTCTTGTGTACGGCAGAGATATTGTCACGGGACTTCCTGTGGAACGTGAGATTCCTACCGCACTTGTGGATGAATGCCTCACCGAGCATTTTGATACGATTATAGATAATATCAAGGTAATCTTAGAGCGCACGCCGCCGGAACTTGCGGCGGATATATATCGCCATGGCATCTATCTGACAGGCGGCGCTTCACAGGTGAGTAACCTTGCCAGACTCATGAGCAAGGGAACAGGACTTAAAGTCAATGTGTCTGAGAATCCTATGACCAGTGTTGCGCTGGGGCTCGCTAAGATCATTAATGATGACAATTATAAATCCGTAGCATATGCAATAGAAGGAATGAGTAAATGAGTCCAATCGTAAAGAGAAAAGGAGAGAAATTTACGTTACCAGGTAAATATCTCCTTTTTATTTTAACAATCCTCTGCACCGGCATGGTGCTGCTTACTTTTAATACCACTGTGTTCAGCGGTCCGTTAAGTGCGGTGGCCGGGTACACGGTAGTTCCCTTCGAGGAAGGAATCAGCAGTGTGGGAAGCTGGCTTGCGAACCGCTCCGAGGAATTGGTGCAGATCAGGGATCTGATCGCGGAGAATGAGAAACTCAAACAACAGGTAGACGATTTGACGATCGAAAATACCAGACTGCAACAGGACCGCTATGAGCTGACTAACCTGCGGGAATTGTACAGTCTGGACGCGCAGTATGACGAGTACGAAAAGACCGGCGCGCGTATCATTGCCCGGGACAGCGGCAACTGGTTTTATTCTTTTGTGATCAATAAAGGCGAGGTGGACGGCATTGCCGTTGATATGAATGTGATGGCGGGCAGCGGTCTGGTAGGACGCATTGTAGATGTGGGTCCGAACTGGTCGAAGGTGAAGGCAATTATTGCGGATGATTCCAATGTAAGCGCTATGGTGCTGTCCAGTTCCGACAATATGATCGTATCGGGCAATCTGAAACTGTATGCTTCGGGCGTGATTGAATTTGAGCAGCTGGTAGACAGCGATAATGTGGTCGTGGAGGGGGATAAGATCGTCACCTCCAATATCAGCGATAAATATTTGCCCGGAATTCTGGTAGGTTATATCAGCACCATCAATCAGGATGCCAATAACCTGACGAAATCAGGATATATTACACCGGCAGTGGATTTTGAACATTTGGAAGAAGTACTTGTAATCATGCAGTTGAAGCAGTCCATAGAAGATTAGGGAGAGTTATGAAACGTTTTCTTATCACCACGGTTTTGATTTTCATATGTTTCCTGCTACAGTGCACCGTATTTCACGCACTGGCGTTCGGCGGCATTGTACCGAATCTGCTGATTGTTCTGACAGCCTCCTTCGGATTTATGCGCGGTGAAAAGACAGGACTTTTGATTGGCTTTTTCTGCGGACTGCTGGTAGATATTTTTTTCGGTAATACGATAGGATTCTATGCCCTTTTATACATGTATATCGGATATATGAACGGTAAGTTCTGTACGATCTTTTATCCGCAGGATATCAAACTTCCGATTGCACTGATACTCGGGAGTGACTGCTTCTACGGATTGATCTGTTATGTGATTATGTTCCTTCTGCGCAGCAGATTTGATTTCAGCTATTATTTCGTGCATATTATCCTGCCGGAGATCGTATATACGATCGTTGTAACAATATTTCTGTATCCGCTCATCCTCTGGATCAACACCGGACTGGAGCGCAGTGAACTAAGGAGTGGTAAAAAGTTTGTTTGACCATATAATGGAACAATTCAAAGAAAATTTCATGAATATGATCACCTCCAGACTGCTTGTTCTTATATTTGTACTGTTCGGTATGGGTGGTTATCTGATCTACACGATCTTTCAACTGCAGATCGTCCATGGGGAAGAGTATTATAACAACTTTCAGCTCAGTATTACGAAAGAGCGGACAATCTTACCGACCAGGGGCAATATTCTGGATCGTAACGGTAATCTGCTGGCATATAATGAACTGGCTTATTCGGTCACAATAGAGGATGTGTATGAGTCGGGTAGAACCAAGAATGCCAATCTCAATAATACGATCTACAAACTGATTAAAATGATCGAACGTAACGGCGATCAGATCATCAGCGATTTCCACATCATACTGGATAAGAGCGGAAATTATCAGTTTAACGTGGAAGGAACACAACTTCTGAGGTTTTTAGCGGATATCTACGGATATCCAACCATTGATGAGCTTAAGCCGGATGAGCGGGCGGCCACGGCAGAAGAGGTGATTGAGTATCTGTGCGGTACTTCGCCTTCCTCTCGTTACGGCATCGGTGCATGTACGGTGGAAGATGATTCTTCTACTTTTGAAGCGGGGTACGGCTATACCAAGGAAGAGGTTCTCAAGATCGTCACCATTCGTTATGCCATGAGTGCCAACAGCTTTCAGAAATATATTGCAACTACGGTGGCGAACAATGTTTCAGAGAAGACGGTGGCTGTAGTAATGGAGAACGCGGATGAGCTTCTGGGTGTCTCGATTGCCGAGGGCACGATCCGCAAATACAATGACAGCATCTATTTTTCCCAGATATTGGGATATACCGGTAAAGTTGACACGGAAGAGTTAAAAGAGCTGCAGGAGACAGATGAGACCTACGATCTGAACGATACCGTAGGTAAATCAGGCATTGAAGCCTCCATGGAGAGAGAACTTCAGGGGAAGAAAGGATCTGAGACGGTCTATGTGGACAACCTCGGTAAAGTAATCGAAACCCATGACAGAGTGGAATCGATTGCCGGTAATGATGTCTATTTGACGATAGATCCGGATTTGCAAAGAACGTGTTATCATATTTTGGAATCTAAACTTGCCAGTATTCTTCTCGCCAAAATCGAGAATATCAAGGAATATCATCCACCGGAAACCGGAAGCGGCGGTAATATTCCGATCCCGATCTATGATGTCTATTTTGCATGCATCAACAATAATGTCATCGACACCTCTCATTTTGAGTCTGTTCATGCCGGTGAAACGGAGAAGCTTGTTCAGGAGACATACCTGGATAAAAAGTCACGGGTGTTTGCCACGCTTCGGGAAGAAATGGAAGAGACCTGTACTCCCTATGAAAACTTGACGGAAGAATATCAGAATTACGAGAGCTATATCGTATCCATGCTATACAGAAAAGAAATTATCATGCGCTCCTTGATAGACCGTAAAGATGCCACGTATATTGCGTGGACAACGGACGAGGTAATCAGTCTGAACGAGTATCTGAACTATGCGATCGCTCAGAACTGGATCAATGTATCCGCACTTGCCATTGACTCACGGTATTCTGATTCTGTTGAAATATATAACAAAGTCATGGATTATATCTTTGCACAGCTTAATTCTGACAGTGACTTTGATAAGAGAATGTACCGCTATATGATCAACAGTGACGAACTGACGGGCAGGCAGATCTGCCAGCTTTTGATAGAGCAGAATGTAGTCGAACCGCCGGAGGAAGAGCTGCAGCAGTTTGAAGCGGGGAGTATAACGCCGTATGCTTTTATGCGAAACCGCATTGAGAATCTGGATATTACGCCTGCGCAGCTTGCGCTGGACCCCTATTCCGGTTCTATTGTCATTACAGATGTGAACACGGGAGAAGTACTGGCGCTCGTGTCCTATCCGAGTTATGATAATAACAAAATGGCAAATGGAGTAAACGCGGCATACTTTGCAAGCCTGAACAACGATCTGTCCTATCCGCTCTTAAACTATGCAACACAGCAGAGGACGGCACCGGGTTCTACCTTTAAGCTGGTATCTTCTACAGCAGGTTTGACAGAAGGGGTGATCACGACGACAGATACGATCACCTGTACAGGTATTTTTGATAAAATTGATTCCGGCACCCAGAGCCCGAGATGTCATATTTATCCGGGTGCGCATGGCTCCTTGAACGTATCTGGCGGTATACAGCGTTCCTGTAACTATTTCTTCTATGAAGTCGGCTACCGGCTAGGGATCGTAGGGGACTCCTACAATAGTGATGTTGCGCTTAACAAATTGGCAAGGGCGGCGGATCTGTACGGTCTGTCCGAAACTTCCGGTGTGGAGATCGAGGAGTATGCTCCGGAGATATCCGATACGGATGCCGTCCGTTCGGCGATCGGTCATGGCAGCAACAACTTTACAACGGTAGGTCTTGCGCGATATGTTACAACTGTTGCCAACAGCGGAACATGTTATAATTTAACATTAGTAGACAAAATAGAAGACCATAACAGTAATCTGATTGCGGATAATGAGGCGCAGGTCCGCAACACGATCGATTTATCTTCAGAGTATTGGGATGCCATGCATATGGGCATGCGCAGAGTTGTGGAGGGCAAGGCATATTTCTCTGATCTGGACGTGGAAGTTGCGGGCAAGACCGGTACGGCGCAGGAAGACCGTAACCGCCCGAACCATGCGCTTTTTATCAGCTATGCACCCTACGATGACCCTGAAATATCCGTTACGGTTCGTGTGGCGCATGGCTATACATCGGATTACAGTGCGCAGATTGCCAAAGATGTCTATGCGTACTATTATGGACTGAAAGACGAGAGCGAGATCATTACCGGAACCGCCACGACCTTAGAAGGCGGTGCGATCAATGCAGATTAAGTGACGAATTATCGTCAGATGGAGGATATCATGAAGAATCCGGTTATTATTAAAAGTTTTCAAAACGGGTTGTCTATCTACCTGGATGAAGAGATGCCGTTTGTAGAACTCCTTAATGAGATTGCGTTTAAATTCAAAGAGTCGGCGCATTTCTTTAAGGATGCCAGCATGGTGATTTCCTTTGAGGGAAGAAGTCTGTCCGATCAGGAGGAACGGCAGCTTGTTAACACAATTACGGCTAATTCCTCGCTTAATGTGATGTGTATCATGGGTAAGAACGAGGAAACCAACAAGAACTTTGTGAAGGCTCTTCAGAAGGTATCTTATCACCAGCAGGCGCTTGAGAATGCCGGACAGTTCTATAAGGGAACCTTGAAGGACGGACAGGTTCTGGAAACGGAAAACAGCCTGATCGTGTTGGGCGATGTATACCCCGGTGCAAGTGTAATATCCAATAAAGATATCGTGGTACTCGGCGGTCTGTACGGACATGCCTATGCCGGCGGGAACGGAGAAGAGGGACATTTTGTCGTTGCGCTTGAAATGTCACCGGAAAAGCTTAAGATCGGTGATTTCAAATATAAGACATCGGAAAAACAGAGCAAATGGTCGATCAAACCCAAGATTCAGCCGAAGATTGCTTATGTGAAAGACGGAAGAGTCATTATAGAGCCTATTACCAAAGAATTACTGAACGACCTGCCGATCTAGCGGCAGCGGTCAGGGGACGATAATACATCATATTCAGGAGGTCAACGAGAAGATATGAGTGAAGTAATTGTCGTCACATCAGGTAAAGGCGGAGTAGGCAAGACCACTACTACCGCAAACGTTGGTACAGGTCTGGCAGCTATGGGGAAGAAAGTGATCCTGATCGATACCGATATCGGATTGAGGAATCTGGATGTCGTTATGGGATTGGAAAACAGGATCGTATACAATCTGGTAGATGTGGTAGAAGGTAACTGTCGCATCAAACAGGCAATCATACGGGATAAGAGGTATCCCACTTTATTTCTGCTTCCTTCCGCACAAACCAGAGATAAAAGCGCTGTAAATCCATCACAGATGGTCAGAATGATCAGCCATCTTAAGGATCAGTTTGATTATATCATATTGGACTGTCCTGCCGGTATAGAGCAGGGGTTTCAGAATGCCATAGCCGGTGCGGATCGGGCGCTTGTCGTCACGACGCCGGAGGTATCAGCCATCCGGGATGCGGACCGGATCATCGGTCTTTTGGAAGCCAATGAGATACATAAGATAGATTTGGTAATTAACCGCATTCGCTACGATATGATAAAGCGCGGAGATATGATGTCTTCGGAAGATGTAGTAGACATCCTTTCCTTACCCCTTATTGGGATGGTCCCCGATGATGAGAACGTGGTGATCGCCACCAATCAGGGTGAACCGTTAGTCGGAAATAACACGCTGGCGGGTAGAGCCTATCAGAATATTTGTCACAGAGTGCTCGGAAGAGAGGTACCTTTTCTTGATTTTGAGAAAGGCGTTTCTTTCTGGGCGAGAGTGTCAGGTATCTTTCATAAGGGTTAGGGGGGATTGCAGTGTTTAAAAATATATTAAAACGGAAAAGCTCCAGAGAGATTGCAAAAGACAGATTGAAGATTCTGTTGATTTCAGACCGTGTCAATTGTTCTCCGGAGATGATGGAGATGATCAAGAACGATATTGCGAAGGTGATCTCCAAATACATGAAGATAGACACTAAGAGCATGGAAATACAGATCACCAAGACCGGAAGCAAGGGACGCAGTTTGAAAAATCCGACTCTTTATGCCAATATACCGATCCTGGATCTGAATCACGATTAGGCTATACGCATTTATACAGATGACGGATGATACGACAGAATTGCCCGGAAAGGAGCCGCTTGAATGGCACGACAATACCATATACGGGATTATGACTTCAAATTGATTATTCTTGTGGTGGCGCTGACATGGATCGGCATCTTTGCCATCGGCAGCGCGCAGGAATCCCTGCAGTCCAGACAGATTACGGGGTTTGTTCTGGGATTTTTTCTGATGATCGTTCTGTCTTTGTTTGACTATTCAATCATCCTTCGATTTTACTGGGTGATGTATGCGGCAAACATTGTGCTTCTGGAATTGGTCAGACAGAAAGGTGTAGAGCGTGGCGGTGCCCAGAGATGGCTGAATATTTTCGGTATTCAGTTTCAGCCGTCGGAAACGGCAAAAATCTTACTTCTTCTTTTTTTTGCACAGTTTATACTGAGGCATAAGGACGAAATGGGGTCGCTTAAGGTGATCGGTATGTGTGTGCTTTTCTTTATCCCGCCGATCGCCCTCATCTATAAGCAGCCGGATCTGTCCACGAGTATCATGATCGTATTGTTATTCTGCATCATTCTTTTCGTGGGCGGTATTAGTTGGAAATATATCATCATGGCAATCGCAGTGGCGGTTCCGGCCTTTATCATCCTGCTTACGCTTGTACTGCAGCCGGATCAGGAGATCATTGAACCTTTCCAGCAGAAACGTATTCTTGCATTTCTTTATCCTGATGAATATGCCAATGCGGAGGCATACCAGCAGAAAAACTCCGTCACGGCCATTGGCTCCGGAATGCTGTACGGCAAAGGATATAATAACAACGAATTCAGCTCTGTGAAGAGCGGAAATTTTATTTCGGAACCGGAAACTGACTTTATATACGCGGTTATCGGGGAAGAATTTGGTTTTGTAGGGGGATGTACCGTAATTGTCTTATTGATTTTAATCGCATTTGAATGTATTATGGTAGCTAGGAGGGCAAAAGATCTGGCGGGAACGATAATCGCCGCGGGAGTGGCGGCGTTGGTCGGATTTCAGGGAATGATCAATATATCGGTTGCCACCTTTGTCATTCCAAACACGGGAATACCGTTGCCGTTTGTCAGTTATGGATTGACTTCATTGGTCAGTCTTTATATTGGGGTAGGATTCGTACTGAACGTACGATTACAGTGCAAAAAATAATATAGTCAAAGAAGGGTGTTATCAATTATGAACATTGCATTAATTGCACATGATGCAAAGAAGAAACTGATGCAGAACTTTTGTATCGCATATCGGGGAATTTTAAGCAAAAACGAATTGTTTGCAACGGGAACAACGGGCAGGTTGATTGAAGAAGTGACGAATCTGACAATCCATAAATATCTGGCAGGTCACTTAGGCGGTGCGCAGCAGATCGGCGCACAGATCGAACATAATCAGATAGACCTTGTTATTTTCCTGCGTGATCCTTTATATCCGAAATCGCATGAACCGGATGTCAACAATGTGGTGATGCTGTGCGATCGGCATAACATACCGCTTGCTACCAATCTGGCTTCGGCGGAATTGTTGATCAAATCACTCGACAGAGGAGACCTTGAGTGGCGTGAAATGTATAAATAGTAATTCCAAACGTAAAGCAGCGGCCATTCTTCTTATGCTTGCCATGACTGTAACAGGTTGCGGCGGCAGCAAGTATGATATGGCATATAAACTAAATAATGATGTGAGCAGTTTTCAGCTCTTAAATACGACAAATCAGGAAACACTGGAGCCTTTTGCCGCGGATCTGTGCGTTGTGAGCGATGATGTGAAAGCGGCAGGGATCGATCTGTCTGAAGTAGGAGCGGCAGCGCTGTTTGACACCAAGAATTTGAAGACACTCTATGCGAAGAACGCAAATACGCAGGTCAATCCTGCCAGTCTGACAAAGATCATGACGGCGCTCGTAGCCATGAAACATGCATCTACAGATCAAATGCTGACAGCCTCAGAAAACGTCTTGGTCACGGAATCGGGAGCGGTATTGTGCGGTTTGAATCCGGGAGATCAAATGACGCTTGATCAGGCATTACACATCCTGCTCATCCAGTCGGCTAATGATGTGGCGATTTTGATCGCAGAAGGCGTTGCCGGATCCGTGGACGAGTTTGTGTCTCTTATGAATCAGGAGGCCTCTGAACTGGGTGCAACGAACTGCAATTTTGCCAATCCGAACGGTTTGACTCAGGAAGGGCATTATGTGACGGCGTATGATTTATATCTGATTTTTCAGGAAGCGCTGCAGTATGATCTTTTTAACCAGATTATTCAAATGACTTCATACTCTACCGTATATACGGACAGAAACGGCAATGAGAAATCGCTGGAAGTGAATAGCTCTAACCGATATCTGAAGGGTACGTGGGAGATGCCGCCGAATGTTACCGTGATCGGCGGAAAAACAGGAACGACCAATGCTGCCGGGCATTGTCTGATTCTGCTGTCAAGGAGCAGTGACGGGACCCCTTACATATCCGTTATCATGAAGGATACTTCCGGGGATGATCTGTATACTGATATGAC
The DNA here is from genome assembly GCA_014804655.1 of Lachnospiraceae bacterium. Lineage (GTDB taxonomy): Bacteria > Bacillota > Clostridia > Lachnospirales > Lachnospiraceae > UBA3282. Next base: position 242,067 of record JAAUZK010000024.1, read on the forward strand.
CAAATTATTAGGGCTGGTGAAATGATTTTTTTTAGTTGTTTTTTTGATGTCTTTCCCTTATAATATGGATAGACAAAGTAATATCATAGATGTCATAATAATTTACTTTAGGAGGGTTTCGCCATGGTGCAATTAATCGTAGGCAATAAAGGTAAAGGAAAAACCAAGCATTTATTGGATAAAGTAAATACGGAGATCAAAAACGTGCAGGGAAATGTCGTTTATCTTGACAAGAGCACTAAGCACATGTTCGAGCTTAATAACAAGATCAGACTGATTGATGTTTCCGATTACCTGGTGACAAACAGTGACGAATTTATCGGATTTATCTGCGGTATTATCTCGCAGGATCATGATCTGCAGCATATGTATTTTGACAGTTTCTTAAAAATTGCCTGCCTGAGCGAAAATGAGATCGGCGCTACGATTGCCAAGTTAGAAACCATCAGTACAAAATTCAATGTTGAATTTGTACTCAGCATCTCCGTTGATGAGAGTGCATTACCCGAAGATCTGAAATCCAAGGTTATTATCTCTTTATAAACGATACATAATCTTATAAATATGTAATTCCATAAAACCTCGGGGAATCCGGGGTTTTTGCTTTTCGGAGGAAATTGTTCGTGGCAGATAACGGAAGGAAGATAACTAAATACAGACGTCCGTTGAATTTAAACATCGGTATGCTGATCTTCGTCGCTATTTTTATCTATGTAATCATCGGCGTAGCAACATACTTTAGGACAGATCATATTGTCGGCTACAATGTTCAGGAAGGTTCCCTGACCTCCAACAGCATCTATACTGGCATCGCACTGCGCACAGAGGAGATCGTAACAAGTAACGATGCAGGTTATATCAATTATTTTGCCAGAGAAGGAGCGCGTGCCGCTGTCGGTAATTTGATTTATACCGTTGATGAAACTGGGCGGCTGTCCGATTATATTCATGCAAGCGAGAGTGGGGAAAACTCCCTGTCAGACGCAGACCTGTCAGAGCTAAAGACCGAGATCATCGCTTTTACGAGTCGATTTGACCGGACAGAATTTATGGATGTATATAATTTCAAGTATAGTGTGGAAGGAACGGCACTGAAACTCTCCAATTACAATATTCTGGAGAACGCGGGCGCATTAAACGATGCCTCCGGCACAGCATTCATCAATTACCGCTACGCGGCCAAAAGTGGCATCGTTACATACTATATTGATGGTTATGAGAATCTGAAGCCGGAAGATATGACGAAGGAGCTTTTCGACCAGAAGCAGTATGAAAAACAACATCTTGTCAATAACGAACTGATTGCCAAGGGAGATCCGGTATATAAACTGTCCACCAACGAGGATTGGTCTATCGTGATTCAGGTAGATGATGAAAATATTCTGGAACAGCTCGTGGAGAAGGAGGTCGTTGAGGTCAGGTTTTTAAAGAATCAGTATACGTCATGGGGCACGGTTGAGACCCATACTAATGAGGCGGGAGACAACTTGGTTTCATTGACATTTACGAATTCCATGATTACTTTCTGTAATGACCGCTTTATCGATATTGAGCTGTTATTGGAAGATGAAAAAGGTCTAAAGATACCAAATTCCGCCATTGTAGAGAAAGAGTTTTTCATTGTTCCCAAAGAATATCTTACGAAGGGCGGTAACAGCGGCCGCGACGGCGTACTTCTGGAGACATATGACGATGAGGGCAATGCCACCACAGAATTTGTACCGACTACAATCTATGATGCCACGGAGACGGAGTATTATCTGGATGATACGGTCCTGCGTGCTGACAACTATATTGTCAAGCCGGAATCCACAGAGAAATACAAGATTAGTAAAACAGGCTCTCTTACCGGCGTATATAATATTAACAAAGGATATGCGGACTTTAAGCAGGTAAATGTTCTCTATGAGAACGAAGAATATTCTGTCGTGAGATCCAATACTGTATACGGTTTGAATGTCTATGATCACATTGTATTGGATGCCTCGATGGTGAACGATAACCAGTTTATTTATGAATAGCAAGAAAGGTTTACATAACAACTATGATCCGAGATAATCTGCAGCACGTAGAAGAAAATATCAAATCCGCTTGTGATAGGAGCGGACGCAGACGTGAAAACGTGAAGTTAATCGCGGTCAGTAAGACCAAACCGGTAGAAATGCTGCGGGAAGCATATGACTTAGGATGTCGCGACTTCGGCGAAAATAAAGTGCAGGAGCTGATGGATAAATACGACAAACTGCCCGGAGATATCAGATGGCATATGATCGGACACTTACAGCGCAATAAAGTAAAATATATCGTAGATAAGGTGTTTATGATTCACAGCGTGGATTCTTTGCGGCTCGCCGAGGAAATCAGCCGTGAAGCGGTTAAGAAAAGCGTGACTGTTTCCATTCTTGTGGAAGTCAATGTGGCAGGTGAAGAAACAAAATTCGGAACCACTGCGCAAGAAGCAATTTCTCTAGTAGAGGAAATAGCAAAGCTTCCTAACATCATGATTAAAGGATTAATGACAATAGCACCATATGTTGAGAATTCGGAAGAGAACAGACTATATTTTGCAAAATTAAAGCAAATATATGTTGACATAATACATAAAAACATTGATAATGTTTTTATGGAAGAACTTTCTATGGGTATGACCGGAGATTATGAGGTCGCGATAGAAGAGGGTGCGACATATATCCGCGTCGGAACCGGTATTTTCGGAGAAAGACAATATCAGAATGTTTAGTATACATAAGTTAATGCGTAATGAAGGAAATCGAAACGACGGAGGCTTTTGCATATGAGTGTAATGGACAAGTTTTTAAATGCAATGAAACTTAATGATGAAGAAGACGAATACTACGACGATGATTTCTATGACGATGAACCGGAACCGATTAAGAAACCGAGCTCGATGCGGGAAGATCCCGCTATGGATGACGACAGACCGGTCAAAAAATCTACACCGAAAGTAACGCCGATGAGACAGATGAAGAAAATGCCGGGAACCGGTATGGAGGTCTGTGTGATCAAACCTACCACGGTGGAGGATGCCAGAGAGATTACGGAAACGCTTCTTGCGAACAGAACCGTCGTCCTGAATCTGGAAGGACTGGATGTTGATATTGCACAGAGGATTATTGATTTTACATCGGGATCATGCTTTGCTATTTCAGGCAATCTGCAGAAGATATCACATTATATCTTTATTATCACACCGGCGAGTGTTGATATTTCCGGTGATTTTCAGGAAATCTTATCCGGTTCTTTTGATGTACCAATGTAAGTAAGCAAAACGACTTCCTGACTGTACGGTCAGGAAGTTTTTTACGGAGGAAATTATGGCGAACAGAATGACAATCAATTATGAGAAGAAACCCTGCTATGACATCGTTTTTACTGACAGTTTCGATCTACTTCCCGATGAACTGCAGGCATTTGATTCGGAAAACCGGAAGGTAGCGGTTATTACGGATTCCAACACGGAGCGGTTGTTCGGAAATGCGGTGTGTGATCTGCTGAAAGGCCACTGCAAAGAAGTGATGCTTCATGCATTTCCGGCAGGGGAATCCAACAAGACTTTAGATACGGTTAAGGACATCTATAAAGCCCTGATCGAGGCAAAGTTTGACCGTAAGGATCTGCTAATTGCCTTGGGCGGCGGTGTTGTGGGAGATGTTACCGGCTATACGGCGGCTACATATCTTCGCGGAGTAGATTTTATTCAGATTCCGACTACCCTGATTGCCCAGTCGGACAGCAGTATCGGCGGCAAGACAGGCGTAGACTTCGATGGATACAAGAATATGGTGGGTGCCTTCTACATGCCGAAGCTGGTCTATATGAATATCGCAGTCCTCAAAGAACTGGACGACAGGCAGTTTTATGCCGGATTTGCCGAAGTCATGAAACATGGTCTTATTAAAGATGCCATGTTCTATGAATGGCTGCTTGACAATATGTACGGAATCCATGACCGTGAACTTGAGGTGCTTGAGGAAATGGTTATGAGAAGTTGCACGATCAAGAAACTGGTGGTGGAGAAAGATCCGAAGGAAAAGGGAGATCGCGCACTTTTGAATTTCGGCCACACGATCGGGCATGCTATTGAAAAGGCAATGCATTTTGAGATGGTGCACGGAGAATGCATTGCGCTCGGTATGGTTGCCGCTGCATACATCTCATGGAAACATAATTGGCTGTCCATGGAGGAATATTATGAAGTGCGGGATATGTTTGTTCCTTTTAATCTCCCGATCAGCATCGATTCCATTGACCCGGAAGAAATTCTGCGACTGACGAAATCCGATAAGAAGATGGATGGCGGACAGATCAAATTTGTGTTGCTTAAGAAAGTCGGCAAAGCTGTAATTGACAAGACCATTACCGATGAGGAGATCTTGGAAGCGATCCGTGAAATATATTTTAGTGATGAGGATGCAAAAGAATGAGCCTGAAGAAGAAACTGTTATTGTTCTTAGATCTGCTGGGAATTTGCGCATTAATTGCTCTGGATCAGTACACGAAATATCTTGCCGTGATCCATTTAAAAGATAAACCGGCATATAATATCATAAACGGCGTTCTGGAGTTGAATTATCTCGAGAACAAAGGAGCCGCTTTCGGCATGCTGCAGAATCAGAAAGCTTTTTTTATCTTCGTGGCGGTCGTGACACTCAGCGTTATCGGCTATGTACTTTTTAAAGTGCCTGATCGAAAAAAATATCGGATTCTGCATCTTCTGCTCAGTCTGATTGCTGCCGGCGCGATCGGTAATATGATCGATCGGATTCGTTTTGATTATGTGGTAGACTTTATCTATTTTGTATTGATCAATTTTCCGATCTTTAATGTAGCAGATATATATGTAACGGTTTCCACCGTAGCGCTCGTATTTCTTTTACTGTTTGTGTATAAAGAAAACGACTTAAGTTTTATCAGTTTTAAACAGAAACGTTATCGAGAGGTGAAGTAAATTCCTTCGGAATTTACTTCTCGAGATTTGCTTCGCAAACTCGGATGCGCGGTACGATTTACTTTACGGAATTTGCTTCGCAAACTCGGATGCGCGGTACGATTTACTTTACGGAATTTGCTTCGCAAACTCGGATGCGCGGTGCGATTTACTTTACGGAATTTGCTTCGCAAACTCGGATACGCGATACGATTTACTTTACAGAATTTATTTTGCGAACTCGGATTTTGGGAATGAGATTTTTATGGAACAATTTACTTATCAGATTGGATTGGGAGAGGACGATGAGCGGCTGGATAAATGGATTAGCAGTGTGCTGCCTGACCTTTCCCGTTCTTATATCCAGAAGTGCATCAAGAGCGATGACCTGCTGGTAAACGGAAAACCGCAGAAAGCAAGCTATCGGCTTCGGGTGGATGATGAGATTCTTTTTCATATTCCGGAAGCCGTAGAACCGGATATTGCAGCCGAAAATATTCCTTTGGATATTTTATATGAGGATGCGGACATACTGGTCGTCAACAAGCCGAAAGGAATGGTAGTACACCCTGCACCCGGACACTACAGCGGCACGCTTGTCAATGCGGTTCTGTATCATTGTAAGGGGAATCTTTCCGGAATAAACGGAGTGCTGCGCCCGGGAATCGTGCATCGGATCGACCGGGATACGACAGGGTCTCTGATTATCTGTAAGAATGACCATGCGCACAATGCCATTGCGGCACAACTAAAAGAGCACAGTATCACGCGCAAATACCGTGCCATCGTATGCGGCGTTATTGCTTCCGACCAGGGCACCGTTCAGGCGCCTATCGGCAGAGATCCGAAAGAGCGAAAGAGGATGGCTGTCAATGAAATAAACGGGAAGTCCGCAGTGACACATTACAAGGTGCTGCAAAGATTTAAAGAGTATACTTATATAGAATGTCAGTTGGAAACGGGGCGAACACATCAGATCAGAGTTCATATGGCAAGTATCGGGTATCCGCTTCTGGGGGATGAAGTGTATGGCAGCCGCAAATCCGCCCATCACACGGAAGGCCAGACCCTTCATGCCATGGTGATCGGCTTTATACATCCGACTACCGGTGAATATGCGGAAGTGACAGCGCCGCTGCCGGAATATTTTGAACGTTTACTGCATATTTTGTAAGAAGATTCTGATATCCGATTCTATATTTTATGATTGATAGAAAATGTGCATAAATTTGCAATATAAACTGTATATTTTTTGCTTGTACATATATAATTTTTATAAAGAAATTCTAAAGGATTTCTAAACATTCTGTATAAAAAACATTGTTTTTTCTATACATTTGTGATAAATTTTTATTAGTGTGTAATAGAAGAATCTTGTAACAAAATATATGTTTTATTACCACTGCATATGATTACGCACATAATACAAAGGGGTATTAGAATGAGAACTGCTGATTATCTGGATCAACTGTTACGCAAATACTCGGGTACATTTGATATCTATCAGCCATACGTCATTCATGGTAAAGAGTACCCTGCATATGGGTATTTTTTTTCACATATAGAGAAATACATTCTTGTGAGGGAAGCAAATATGTGGTCCGCCGACAGCTATGAACATATTCTTTTTATTGAGACGGAAAGCGTAGATCAGGCTTTGATTGATGAGGCGTATTTCATCGTAAAAGATTACATGGAACCGGTTCTTGTGTGCAAAGGGGAAGATATGCCGGCTGAGGGACATATGTATAGTTATATGACGATCAGTCTGATTTCTGAACAACCTTTATCGAAAGAGATGCAAAAAGTCCTTAAGCGCTTTAAATATGAAAAGAGTTACAAGTTCAATATCCGCGGATTCTCCCAGGCACATATCATCTGTGCAACTATGGAAGATAAGAAAGTCTACACCAATTATGTGGGGCGTAAATCAGCGAAGTTGTTTCAGGATAACTTCAAAGATATTTGCTTATAGAATAGAGCAATCTATTTCATATAAGAACAGGCACTAAAGAAATATATCAAATTAGGAGGGATTAGTGTGAACTCAGTAGTATTAATTTTGCTGGCTATCGTAATCTTCGTAGTAGCTTATCTTACATACGGCAGATACTTAGCCAAGACATGGGGAATCGACCCCGGTCGCAAAACACCGGCGCATGAGTTAGAAGACGGTGTTGATTATTGCCCTGCCAAGACTCCGGTTCTGATGGGACATCACTTTTCATCTATTGCCGGTGCCGGCCCGGTCAACGGACCGATTCAGGCAGCATTCTTCGGATGGCTTCCGTGTTTCCTATGGATCGTGATCGGCGGTATCTTCTTCGGAGCCGTTCAGGACTTCGGTTCTATCTTCGTATCCATCCGTCACGAGGGTAAGTCTCTCGGTGAGGTTATCGAGGAGAACATCGGTCATAAGAGCAGAGTTCTTTTTACCGTATTTGCATGGCTCGTATTACTTCTTGTAATCGCTGCTTTTGCAGATATTGTTGCGAACTCCTTTACGGGCAGTGACGCAAACGGTTCCGTTGCAACAGCTTCCATACTGTTCATTCCGCTTGCGATTGTATTCGGCTTCTTCGTGTATAGAAAGAATGCCCCGATGGCAGTAGCATCCGTGATCGGTGTAATTTTGCTTGCGGCATGTGTAGCAATCGGTCTTGCATTCCCGATCGTCCTTTCGAAGAACTTCTGGCTTGGATTTGTATTTGTTTACATCATGATCGCATCTGTGACTCCGGTGTGGATTCTGCTGCAGCCCAGAGATTATTTGAGCTCTTTCCTGCTTTACTTCATGATGATCGCCGCTGTGATCGGTATCTTTGCGGCACATCCTGCAATCGAGGTTCCGGCATTTATCGGATTCCATGTAGGAGCTAACTACCTGTTCCCGACATTGTTCATTACCATTGCATGCGGTGCTATTTCCGGTTTCCATTCACTGATCGGTTCCGGTACCACATCCAAGCAGCTGGACAATGAGAAAGATGCTCTGCTGGTTGGTTACGGCTCTATGTTGATCGAGTGCGTGCTGGCAGTTATTTCTTTAATTGCGGTTGCTACACTGACAACAGACGGACAGTTTGCCGCAGCAGGTTATGGTTCACCTACGGTAGTATTTGCAACGGCTATTTCCGGTTTCTTTGCTACGATTGGTTTTCCGGATGGTGCGGTAAATGCTACTTATACCATTATCTCCCTGGCAGTTTCCTGTTTCTGTCTGACATCTTTGGATACAGGTACAAGACTTGGCCGTTTCATGTTCCAGGAATTGTTTGCAGGTACCGAGACCGGCAAGAAGCTGAAACTGGACAATATGTATGTGGCAACAGTTATCACAGCGATCTGTGGCTTTGCGCTGTGTCTGGCAGGCTATCAGAAAGTATGGCCTCTGTTCGGTGCATGTAACCAGTTAGTTGCGGTTCCTGCATTCCTTGCGGTCGGCACTTACTTAAAGAAACAGAAGAGAAACAACAAGATGCTGTATATCCCGATTATCTTCATGTCTTGTGCGACACTGGTATCTCTGTTCTTCTCCTTTAAGAACAATCTTGTTGCACTTATGGGCGGCGGATTGGATGGAACAGCAATCTTCACGAACGTACTTCAGGATGTTATCATTGTTCCGATTGTGATTCTGGCTATCATTCTTTTGATCGATGGCGGCAAGGTTCTTTGGGGCAAAGAGGCATAAGAAATTATGTTTTAGAAATAGAATGTAATATGATAAAGGCACATCTGATCTGTGGAAGATCGGGTGTGCTTTTTCATATAGAAATCGTTGCAGATAAACATTGACAGATGTATTATACCGCTGTGTAATAATTATACAAACGTATAATTAAGGAGATAAAGCTATGTGTAACACACTGAAAAAGCTGGGAGAAGCCGAGCTGGAGATCATGCAGGTCATCTGGGACAATACGGCACCCGTTACATCCAATTATATCCTCAGAGAATTACAAGATCGCAGGAAATGGCAGTTATCCACTCTTATGACCTCTTTATCTAGACTGGCTAATAAAGGGTATATTATCTGCGACCGTTCCACGGGTACGAATCTGTATACCGCAATCGTTTCCGAAAACGATTACAAGACCACTGCGGGGAAACATTTTCTGGAACAGCTGTACAACAATTCCATACAGAATATGGTAGCTTCCCTATACAGCAGTAAAATGCTTAAGGACTCCGATCTGGCAGAACTTCGGGGTTATCTGGATACATTGGAAAATATGGAGCATGGGGAGGCGGAGCAATGTTAGAGCGTATATTTCTTACTGTTTTAAGCACTTCATTGGTGACAAGCATCATCATTATACTTCTCATGATTCTGTCACCCTTTATCAACAGACGCTATGCCGCCAAATGGAAATATTGGGTTTGGATTCTGCTTGCGCTGCGCTTGATGATACCTTTCAATATGTCAGATATGCAAAATATGCTCGAAAACTTAAGCCGGAGTCTGACGGACGTAGTAATGCCGTACGAGAGTAATACTTATAAGTCCGACACTGCCGGACCAACGATGCAGACATCACAGAAGATCCTGTTGGAAATACCATCGCGAATGACAGAACCTCTATCACCGCCAAAAAAGATTGGGGCAACCTCTAACGTCACATTTCTTATGATTGTGGAATTTATTTGGCTGACAGGCGGGATACTCTTTAGCGCCGTACATCTGTGCAGCTATCTGTTATATAGACGGAAGATAAATCAGAATGGGCACCGGATCGTGAATGACTCCATCTGTGTTCTGTATGATAAACTGTTTGATGAATTACAGCTTGACCGGCGCATCCCTATAGTAGTCTGCGACAGGGCAGACAGTCCGATGGTTCTGGGATTTATTCATCCTGTTCTGGTTCTGCCGGCAGAAGAATATTCTGACGAAGAATTATACTTTATCTTCAAACATGAGTTAATCCATTACAAGCGGCATGACGTCTGCTTTAAACTGCTTTTTGTACTGGCTAACGCAGTTCATTGGTTTAATCCTGTCGTCTGGCTTATGCAGAGAGAAGCGGTAGTGGATATGGAATTGTCCTGCGATGAAAGCGTAATGCTCAATGCGGACTATACTGCCAGAAAAACTTACACCGAGATACTTTTTTCTATACTGCATAAAAAATGTACGAATAAAACTCCTTTATCCACACAGTTTTACGGTGGGAAACAGGTGATGAAGAAACGGTTTCGGAACATTCTTGAACGCTCGGGCAAGCGAAGCGGATTATACATACCGTTCTGCACCCTGGGTCTTGTCATGGGGCTTGGTTTCCTAATCGGATGCTCTGTTTCCGAACCTGACCGCTTGGAGAAAACTTCAGCTGAAGAGGGTGCTTTAGAAGGAATCGTGGCGAATAGCGTAGATGTCCCGGACATTGTACTGAATCACACAAAAGAACTGGTTTCGGAATGGTATGCGGTCGCTCAGGCGGACTTTCCGGATTACGGTTATGCCAACTGGAGGATTGAGTTATTAACCCATTGCCATACTTATGATGATTTTGAAGGTATGACTGTGCAAATCTATCAGTTAAACTATGAATTATTATCCGAAAAACCCCAAAATATCATGCTGACAGGAGGTATGAGCATCACTGAGGACGGATGGGTCACGCCGGACTATTCCAACAGCAGATTTTTGGTTTTTCAGCAGAATGGTGACGATCTTTCTTACCTCACCTATTTGTTTGAAAATGACTGTTAACCGCCGGACGAAATATTTACTGATGATTTAAGAAATCAGCTTGAAGCGACAGACATTATAGCAGCTTCCGAAAACAGCGATACCACAACGCCTGCATACATCGTGGGAGGTGCATCACAGGAAGCAAGTGCAGAAACGGTACAGACAGAGAATGAGCAAATGGAGGAGGCCGAGATTAAGGGTGCGGTTCAGGCAGAAGAAATGACGTTTTCATGCGAAGTGTCAGGCTGCACAGAGACCGAAGCACACCAGCACGGTCTTTGCGGAATTGACGGCTGCATACAGATTGGCGAGCACAGCCACGGCATATGCGACATAGCAGGATGTACTGAAACAGAAACACATCTGCACAACGGAGAATACTGTTATCCACATAGTGCAGATGATGGACACGCATACCATAATTGCGGCGTATCAGGCTGTACGGAGAAAACGGCCCATACACACGGGGCTTGTGGAATTGACGGCTGTACACAAATTGGCGAACACCACCACGGAGGAAATAGTGGGGGACATCATCAGTCCGGTCATCATTAAGAGTCAAATATCTTAAAATCCTTTCGCGGATGCTTCGTGGTAAGGATATCCCGCTGTTTCGCCGTTGCCACATGGGTGTAGATTTCCGTGATATTAATGGAACTGTGACCAAGCATCTCCTGAATATAGCGGATATCTACATCGGCTTCCAACAGGCTTGTGGCAAACGTGTGGCGAAACATATGCGGAGTGATGTGCAGTTCAATAGACGCGAGCGCGCAGTATTTTTGTATCATCCTGCGGACTGACTGGTCGCTCAGCGGTCTTCCTGACAAGTTGGTAAAGAAGTACCCGCAATCTTGTATTTCCGCACGAAACTGCTCCCGATAAGTCTCCAATATGCTGATGACATCGTCATTGCCGATCTGGATTCGTCTCTCCTTAGCGCCTTTGCCGTAGATCAGGATTGTCCTGTCATACAGGTTCACGTCGCTGCCCGCCAGAGAGCACAGCTCCGAGATCCGCATACCGGTGGAAAAGAGCAGTTCGATGACTGCCGCGTCGCGGAGCGCGGTTTTCTTTTGATAATCTGTCTTTGCATTTCTATATTGTGAATAAATGGCAGATAGAAACTGCTCCACCGTATGAAGAGGAATTGTTTTGGGAAGAATAGAGGGCTCTCGGAATTTTATTTGGAGTTTGCTGAACGGATTTCGTTCAATGACTTCTTTGTATTCCAGATAGTGGAAGAGTGCTTTGAGAGATGCGATCTTGCGTTTCACAGTCTTCGGTTTATAATTTCCGTGCAGGTATGCAATGTAATTTTCTAATACGATAGGCGTAATATCTGCGATGTCTGTTAGTGCGATTTGTGCTGCAAATTGCCCTAAGTCAATGCGATATGCTTTTAGAGTCTTTTCATCCAGTCGTTTCTGGTATCGGCAATAGTCCAGATAGTTTTTTATATACTTGTGTAAATCTTTTTTCATATTTTTCTGTTTTCTCCCTTGTAAACATTTCTTATGCAAAATATATTGCAAACAAAACAGGCAAATCTGCTTGTATGCTGAATATTGTGCTTTCACGTTCCTTGACGTTTAGAAATTTTCACGGGCGCTGCTTTGTCCCAGACTTATATTGTACATGATAAAACACACAAACCCAATATAAACAACAAAAAAGAATGTAGAATCTTGTTGAATATTAATACAATTATGTTTTTTTATATGTTTTGTATAATAAACGCTCAAAATATTTGCTTTTTATGTGGAAAATATATATAATATAAATATAATTATCTTGTTAAGATAATAATCTTATGGCAGAAAGGATGATGCTTTATGAATACAATTATTACAATCGGTCGTCAATTTGGTTCCGGAGGTCGCGAGATTGGAAAAAAAGTAGCCGATCACTTCGGAATAAAATTTTATGATAAGGATCTTCTGACAAGAGCAGCAAAGGAGAGTGGATTCTGTGAAGAAATGATACAGACCCATGACGAGCGTCCGACTAATTCTTTTCTCTACAATTTGGTGATGGATACTTATTCTTTCGGCTATAATTCTTCTTCCTTTGTGGATATGCCGATTAGTCATAAAGTCTTTCTGGCGCAGTTTGATACGATTAAAAAGATAGCAGGAGAGGGTTCCTGTGTGATTGTAGGCCGTTGCGCGGACTATGCGCTTCACGACTATCAGAATTGTCTCCATCTGTTTATCCATGCAGACCAGAAGAGCAAAGTGAAGCGAATCATGGAGCGCTATGAAGACGTGACATCGGAACAGAAGGCGATCGATATGATGAACAAGAAAGATAAGTCGCGTCAGAGCTATTATAACTATTATTCTTCCAAGAAATGGGGACGTTCGGACAGTTATGATTTATCCATCAACAGCGGTGTTCTCGGTATTGATGGTTCTGTGAAGCTGATTACACAGTTTGTTGAGGATTTTGAGAACAGATAAGATAAATGTAATAAGGACGAAGGTGTTTGCTTTCGTCCTTTTCCTTTGACTATGGAGAAACTTATGGACAGGAAAAAGCGGGCACGACATAATCCGTACGTTGAGAACCATTCATACATAAACAATAGCACATCTAATCCACCACCGCCGAATTATGACGAATATTACATGTTTACGGTACTTTATGTGCTTTTTGTACCTGTTGCCATAACGATTATAATGGGATTCAATGACATATTTGAATATACGCCTTTATTTGTCGCGTTTATGATGTTTCTATATACATATTTGTGTATTGCCAAATTCAGATTGAATAAACCTGACAGCCTGTTTGAATTATATTTACCAATCCTCGTCTATCTGGGTTGGCAGCTATTTCTCTCTGTGATATTTACCTTGTTTATCTATGATGGTGCATTTATCTATGCGTTATTATCTTTAAATTTTTACGGAGTCATGTATGACCCTGATTGGCAGCTGGTACTGCTTTTTAACTGGATTTATAATTTATCGCTCTCAGGTGGTTTTGCAGCAGGAGAGCGGATTGCCTTTCACAAGACCAAAGTAGTGCGGAAATCCTTTCGTATCAAATATGTACGGTTGATACTGATTGGCAGTGCCATGATGATTTTAATAAGTGAAGGAGTCTGGTTTTATAAGCGGAGAGATATTATAGAACGAGATCCGGAGCAGGGCGGATATGGATTTGCCTATGAGAACGGCTATTCAAGCACTAATTTAGAACCGTACTATGTTGAGAATAAAGAAAACATTCTTGCCCGATTAGATGAACCTTCTACATTTATGATTTCCGAACCAACCCATATGCCTGTATTGGATGGAGCAGAAGCGGCATATCCGGTCTATTCTGCTTTTGCTAACGCCTGCTATGAGAATATTGGCGAAATACAGGAATATGCCAAACAGACCAAATCCAAAGATTCTGATGTCACAATGCCTGTTAAGTTTAATAACAGCGTGATTGCTTTCGAGGATTTGGTAGCAGGAGAGACAGATATCTTTTTTGGCGCAAAACCATCAAAAGAGCAACAGGAACTGGCTACAGAAGCCGGCAAGGAGCTGATTCTGACACCAATAGGCAAAGAAGCGTTTATCTTTTTTGTCAATAGCGAAAATCCGGTTAACGGACTGACTTCCGACCAAATACGCGATATTTATTCCGGTGAAATCACAAATTGGAACAAAATCGGCGGAGCAAGAGAACGAATTCTTGCATTCCAACGTCCTGAGAATTCCGGTTCCCAGACAATGATGGAATATTTTATGGGGGATGTGCCGCTCAAAGAACCTCTGCAAACCGAACATGTCAGTGGTATGGGCGATCTGTTCTTAAGAACGGCAAATTATCAGAATCGGTCTTCAGCAATCGGATATTCCTTCCGGTATTTTGCAACTATTATGGTAAAAGATATGAATTACTCGGATCATATTAAATATCTGTCAGTAGATGGCATTTATCCTGATGAGAAAACAATTCGATCCGGAGAATATCCGTTCACTACAGAACTTTATGCGGTTACGCTTGTCGATAATCCAAATGAAAATGTAAAATTATTCTTAGAATGGATGACAGGTCCTCAAGGTCAGCAAATCGTATCTGATACCGGATATGTCGCGCTGCAAAGTCCGTGAAAGATAATTGATTATAGTTTGTATTTTATAGAATATGCATAAGCTTGATTTTACTGCATTTTGTGGCAGTTTGGATGATTTGAGAGTGGATTGCTTCAATATATAACTATGCGCAAAACACAAGTTTAACGAATAGTTATGCTCGTAAATGTTTACTTTAGGTGTAAATTTCCTCAGAATCCAGCCAGACTGTAAAAGGACCATCATTAATAAGCGCTACCTGCATATCAGCGCCAAACTCGCCATGGGCAACCTTCGGAACAAATTCTCTACATTTTTCTATAATGTACTGATACAGCAACTCCGAAGGCTCGGGTTTGCCGGCATTTATAAATGAAGGTCTGTTTCCATGTTTACAATCAGCATATAATGTAAATTGTGAAACAATTAACAATTCACCATCGACAGAAGAAATATTCAAATTTGTCTTTCCATTCTCATCACTGAAAATACGTAGATTAACCAGCTTATGGATCATTTTATCAGCAATTTCCTTCGTATCGCTGTCAGAAATACCGACAAATACGCAGAATCCCTGCCCGATCTCTCCAACGATACTGTCTTCTATCGTTACGCTTGCTTTACTTACTCGTTGAATCAGAAGTCTCATTGTCACTACTCTCTTCTTTTCTCTTTTTCTTTTTGACCGGCGGGACATATTCTGTGAAGACTTTAGCCTCGTCGATCTGTCCCACTGTCATATAAGGCTGTATATCTGTAGGAAGATCCTTTTTACGCAGCATTCTGTTTATCATGGCGCTGACTCCCGCATAGAAAACTGCAAAGATCGGCACACCGACTACCATACCGAGTACGCCGAACAGACCGCCGAATATTGTGATTGCAAATATAACCCAGAAACCTGAAAGACCTGTAGAATCACCCAGGATCTTCGGTCCGAGAATATTGCCATCAAACTGCTGAATAATCAGGATAAGGATAATAAAATACAACGCCTGTATCGGATCAACCATCAGAACAAGCAGTGCACTCGGCACTCCGCCGATCCACGGACCGAAGAAAGGGATAACATTAGTTACACCGATGATTACGCTCACAAGGATTGCATAAGGAGTTCCAATAATACTGGTACATACGAAGCATATAACACCAATAATAATAGAATCCACGATCTTACCGCCGATAAATCCGATAAAAGTGCTGTGGATAAATCGAAAGTTAGTGATGACCTCATTTCCGGCCTTGCGGTCAAACAATGCATATGCTATTTTCTTCGCCTGTCCGGCAAATTTCTCTTTGCTGCCGAGAATATAGATGGAGATAATAAAACCGATCACAAAATTCCACAGTGCCTTAAATATACCGATCACACTCAAAGACAGTGTCTTTAAAAGATCATTAATATGAGGAAGCAGATTACTGTTGAAATAATCCAGTAATTTGGAGGAATATTGAGCAATCAGTCCATTTACGACTTGCTCAAGATCAGGGTTATTCTTCATCAGTCCGAGCGCCCATGTATTTAAATTATTGACATAGATCGGGAACTGGAAAATAATGCTCTGTATACTACGGATCACCTCAGGGATAATGAGTCCGAAAAATTCATATAGGATAATCAGGATCAAAACAATGGTCACTAATATAGAAAGACCTCTCATCCTCCTTTTATTTTTGGCTGTCATCGGCATGTTAGCCTTCTTATATAGAGGTTTGATAATACATTTCTCAATCTTATTGAGAACAGGCGTCATCAGATATGCCAAAACAAAACCGTCTATAATCGGCATAGAGATCCCGATAAACTTTGCAATATTGCTAGATAAGCTGGATCTGTGAAAAAGAACATAATAAAATAAGATACTTGCAACAATCACAAGAAATGCCGTGAGCCCCCAGCAAAAGTATTTCTTTTCAAACTTAAATTTCATTTAGATTAACCCCGCTATAGATTATGTACATTCCGTATCCGTATACTACCATAAAAGATACGATATATATTAGTATACCATTTTTTTCATAATCTGCATTATAAATTTAAAAATTTAGTGCTAAGGAGTTGATTGTTTTGTATAATAGATGCGATAACCACAATTATCAGAGGGAAGGAAGATCGCATGAAACTTCAGCAATTATACAGCCTGACGCGTAGGGCCATAGATGATTATCACATGATTACGGCGTGTGATAAGATTGCCGTCGGTATTTCCGGCGGTAAAGACAGCCTGACGTTGCTCTATGCCATGCAGGGACTACGCAGATTCTACCCGCAGCCATTTGAACTGTGCGGCGTTACGGTAGATCTGGGATTCGATAACCTGAATCTGGATAAGATCAAAGAGTTATGTGCTTCTCTTGACGTAGAATATCATATTATCAAGACAGATATCGGCAAAATAATTTTCGATGACCGTAAAGAATCAAACCCATGCTCACTGTGTGCAAAAATGCGAAAAGGTGCATTAAACGATGCTATGAAGGCTTCCGGATGTAATAAAGTAGCATATGCCCACCATAAGGATGACGTTGTGGAGACCATGATGATGTCTCTGATCTATGAGGGTCGCTTCCACACTTTCCGTCCGGTCACTTATCTGGACCGCACGGATATTACTGTGATTCGTCCTTTAATCTATATGAATGAAGCAGATGTGATCGGTTTTGTCAATAAATATAATGTTCCCGTAGTAAAAAGTCCCTGTCCGGCGGACGGACATACGAAACGGGAATATATTAAGAACCTTGTCCGTGAGATCAATCTGGAAACTCCCGGAGTCAAAGAAAGAATGTTTACCGCCATTCAGAGCGGAAAACTGGAAGGATGGGAACTGTCATGAATGCAAAATATCAAAATTACCACGATCAGCAGAATATAAGTAATGTTCAGAAAATGCGAGAGGTAATCGGCACATTACCGCCCTTCTGCAAACAGTTTTTCCGTGGTATCAGCGAATATACTTCGGCGCGGACGAGGCTTGCATATGCATACGACATCAGGGTTTTTTTTGAATATTTGCATGATAATAACAGTTATTGCGGGCAGATGGATATTCAGAAATATCCCTTGACGATTCTGGAACAGCTTACGCGGGAAGATATCGAAGAATATATTGAGTATCTATCTTACTATGAGAAAGACGGCAAAGTCTATACAAATGATGAGCGTGGCAAGAAAAGAAAACTGGCGGCTCTCAGAAGTTTTTATAATTATTATTTTCAAGCGGAATTGATTGAGAAAAACCCTGCGGTTCTCGTTCCGCTTCCTAAATTGCATGAAAAAGAAATTATTCGTCTTGATGCGGATGAAGTCGCCATTCTGCTGGATCAAGTAGAGGATGGCACCGGACTGACTAAGGCACAGCAGCGTTTCCATAAAGTCACAAAGTCAAGAGATGTTGCAATTCTTACATTGCTTCTTGGTACAGGCATACGTGTATCGGAATGTGTCGGACTGGACATCGGTGATGTGGATTTCAAAAATAATGGCATAAAGATCCGGCGTAAAGGCGGCTACGAGGCAGTTGTCTATTTCGGCGAAGAGGTGGAAAATGCCCTGCAGGACTATCTGGATGACCGCCATCATATCATTCCGCAGTCCGGACATGAAGCTGCTCTGTTTCTGTCCCTTCAGAATCGGCGGATCTCTGTGCGCGCTGTAGAAAATATGGTTAAAAAATACTCTTCTACAGTCACTAGCCTTAAGAAAATTACTCCGCATAAGCTTCGAAGCACATACGGCACATCCTTGTATCGTGAAACCGGGGATATCTATCTGGTGGCGGATGTTTTAGGGCACAAGGATGTCAATACAACCAGAAAACATTATGCCGCACTGGAAGATGAACGCCGCCGTTATGCTGCCGATAAAGTGAAACTGCGTGAAAAACATCACTCCGATGAATCGGAAAATTAATATCATCCTGTGAAAGCTGTGTCATAATAGGGAACAACCAGATGTCTCCCATATTGTATAGAGTCACCCGACAGAGAATTCATGGTTTTAACTTCATTAATATAGTCGTTAATAGAAGTATAATGTTCCCCGTCCATGTACTCTTCTGCAATTGACCATAATGTGTCATTGTTAGATACCACAATACTCTTATAATATTTGTAAGAAGGTGCTGCGTCAGCCTTGGCATTGGATCGGAAGCTGCTTAATGCCACGGAGCAGGTGACGATCAGACATACGGTCATGACTAAAATAAGAAAATTCTTCATCATCTCCCGCTGCCTTCTTGCTCTATTTCTGCGTATTCTTCGTTCACTTCTCAAATCTTCTCTTCTCATATATCTCGCATGATTAGTATACATCTCTCTGATCGTCTCCTTTCCTAAAACAGAACAAATGTTGCGAACAAACGTTCTTTATGCTCTGTATTATATCGAACATATTTTCTAGTGTCAATACTTTTAAACAAAATTTTCGAACAAATATTCAGAATATATGTTTGCTTTTTGCTCTTTACTGTGTTATGCTTATAATATCTTAAGAAATTAGTCTCTTTCTTAAAGTATGCGCTTTCTTTTTTCACAATTAAGCGTAGGAACAATTTCACAATTTATTTAGGAAAGGATAAGGTTATTATTTATGGGTTATGGTAAGATTACCGCAAAGCAGCAGCAAATACTTGACTATATTAAAGATGAAATCTTAAAGCGGGGATATCCGCCGGCAGTTCGGGAGATCTGCGAAGCTGTCAATTTAAAATCAACTTCTTCCGTGCACTCTCACTTAGAAACCCTTGAGAAGAACGGATATATCAGACGTGACCCCACCAAACCGCGTGCTATTGAAATTTGCGATGATAATTTTCAGATGGTACGCACAGAGATGGTTTCCATTCCTGTAATCGGACAGGTTGCTGCCGGGCAGCCCATTCTTGCTGAACAGAATATTGAGAGCTATTTCCCTGTTCCCGCTGATATGGTACCGAGCGGTGAGTCCTTTGCTCTGAAGGTTAAGGGCGATTCCATGATCAACGTAGGAATCTATAACGGTGACCAGATTTTTGTTAAGAGCTGTCAAACTGCTAATAACGGAGATACAGTGGTTGCCTTGATCGATGATTCCGCTACTGTTAAGACATTTTATAAAGAAAACGGCCATATTCGTCTGCAGCCCGAAAACGATTCTATGGAGCCTATTATTGTTGATAACTGTCAGATTCTGGGCAAGGTTTTTGGTGTATTCAGACTGTACCGCCAATAATATTGATATCTGAACTGATATTTTTTGTAAATCATGTATGAATTATTCACGCTGTATAGTTATTGGTATATTTTCCAGTATAGTATATTTGGCGTAAGACATAATAATAGTAACTGTCAACGAAAGTCGGCAGTTACTATTTTAAGTTTATGACGAGAATCTTTTAAAGGCACGAAAATTAGCCTATCAAGATTTGAAGTAACGGGATTGTACGTTTTCAAAAAGGGGGAAAAAGCATGAAAAATAAAGGTTTAGATTATCTTGCCCTGACGATTGCCATTATCGGTGCTATTAACTGGGGGTTGATCGGTCTTTTCAGTTTTGACCTTGTGGCATTTGTTTTCGGTAATATGTCATGGTTCTCAAGAATCATTTATGCGTTAGTCGGTATTTCGGGTCTTTATATCATCACGTTCTATATGTATGCAGGTGGTGAGACACGAAGCGCCGATTCGTAATTATTTATGCAAAACGGATTTTAACAGTCCGAATAAACGTAAGCCGGCATTGCCTTTTACAGCATGTCGGCTTCTGTTTTTGCTTATAGGAAGTCTCATCCATGTTTAAAAGTTTTCCACAAGCTTCCCGTCTCTCCAAATGCGCTCAAGATCGTAAAACAAACGGTTTTCTTTATCAAAAATATGGATAATCACATCATGGAAATCAAGGAGTATCCAGTTGGCGCTATTATATCCTTCAATCTGTCTTAGGGGAACGCCCGCCTTTCCGAGCTTCTCTTCTACGTTGTCGGAAAGAGCCTGAATTTGGCTGTTATTTGTGCCGTTTGCGATAATGAAATAATCCGCAATCACGGATACCTCGCTGATATCGATCACCTTGATGTCTTCCGCCTTTTTATCTTCCAATGCTTCAATGGCAAGTTTTGCAATTTCTTTACTGTCCATAAACTGTTGC
Source organism: Lachnospiraceae bacterium (assembly GCA_014804655.1). Classification (GTDB taxonomy): domain Bacteria; phylum Bacillota; class Clostridia; order Lachnospirales; family Lachnospiraceae; genus UBA3282. The sequence continues at coordinate 262,916 of JAAUZK010000024.1, forward strand.
TTCCTTTCTTTCTGTTGTATCGTATATAGGAAATTGTTTTGCAGACCCTGCATGCCGTACTTTATAATATTCATAGGTTTCTCTGGTCATAGGATCTATTTTCCCGCCCTTCCGGGTCAGATGGGCTAACGTATCCTGTAAGATTCTGCATAACGCTTCATTCAAGTCCTGATAGGCCAGTTTTCTTGCCGCCGCAAGATTCTGCATATATTGCTCCTCAATAGCTGCGGTTCTTTTCATATGCTTCCGTCCGGGTTCAATATAGTCCGCGATATAGATTACTTGTTCCAGCGGACTCATCTGCGGTCTGCCCGTAGTGTGATAATATATTGCATTCAAAATGTCTTCATCGGTAATGCCATATTCCTGCTTTGCCAGCGCACCGCCTGCTTTGGCATGTAAGAGCGGAGAATCTTCCTGGGCCTCAGTTTCTGAGAGTACAATATGATTTTTGACACAAAGAGACATCTGCTTTTTGTAACTTAAGCACTTGGCGCAGTCATGCAGCATACCCGCTACAAGCGCTTTTTCTATATCTACGCCGTGTACCGCAGCCAGATTAGCCGCCGTATATGCCACACTCAAAGTATGCTCATATCGCTTGGGTTCCAGCGTTTTCTCCATCTCTTTTCTTAATTTTGCCAGATCTGCTGTTTTCATGTGTATATCAATCCTCTCCGGGATGTTCCTCTTCGCGATATAAACCTTGCTGTGCTATATATAATCTGACAGATTCTGGCACATCCTTCTCGACGGACTCTCCGGCCGCAATCTTTCTTCGGATATCTGAAGAAGAAATATCCATGCATTCTGTCTGCAGCAGACGAATGTCTGCACGGTATTCTTTTTGTAAAACCCGAATCTGATCTTCCATGTCCGCAGTCGTCTTGCCATCCCTCACGGCTGCCAGAATACAGCAGTCAGAGAAAATTTCCTCGGGATGAGCCCACTTGGACATGTGAAAAAGACTGTCAGCGCCTACAATGAAATAGTATGCAGTCTGCGGATTTTCCGCCCGCAGTCGTTTTAGAGTCTGATAGGTGTAAGTATTGCCAGTCTGCGTCAGCTCCAGGTCGGACAATATAAACCGAGGCTGTCCTTCGATCGCAAGTGTCGTCATTTCGGCACGTATTCGTCCGTCTTCCACCTTCTGGTCAGCTTTCATATACGGTACACCGCATGGCATGAAAAGCACTCCATCCAGTTCAAACTGCTCCAGTGCTTTCTGTGCGAGCATCAGATGACCGTTATGGATCGGATTGAATGTACCGCCCATGATACCTACTTTTCTCAAATTCTACCTCCTGAACAGCAATGCCGTGCCGGACCTTATATTTGTACTAATCACTCAATTTCCTTGCTTAGAAGGATTTTCCTTCGGCAGCACGATTTTCGGGTCTTTTTGTCCGGCTTGTAAAGTACGATCTTCTTACCGATCACCTGCACTACTTGAGAATGTGTACGTTCCGCAATTACCTGCGCGATCTCACCGGGATCATCCATGCAGTTTTTTAATACGGCGATCTTAATCAGTTCTTTTGTATTGAACGCTTCATTAATCGCCGATGTAAATTCCGGTGTCAGGCTGGATTTTCCTACTTGAAAAATAGGATTTAACGTACTTGCCAAACTCTTTAAATATGCTCTCTGTTTACTTGTCATAATATACCTCTGTTTTCAACTGTACTAAAATCATATTATCGATCTTATCCAGTGCATTACTTATAGTAATCGAAGGATAGACCGTACATCCGCACTGTATCGCCCTCGCTGATCCCCAGTGCTTCTAACTGTTCGAGAATGCCGTTGTCTTTTAAGAAGTCCTGAAAGAACTTGAATCCTTTTTCGGATTCCAGATTCGTGTAGGACAACATCTTCTCAATCCTCGGGCCTTCCACAACATAAGCATCCTCTTCCTCGTTGTAGATAACGGTAAACGGATCGCTTTCCGTATTAAAATGATATTCCGGAAAGAATTCCTGCTCAAATATGACCGGTTTAGAATCCAATTTTTCCAACTGATTATTGATATCATACAATAATTCTCTAAGCCCCTGTCCACTGATTGCAGATATTGCATATACCGGAATTCCCTTAGGCTCAAACTCTGCCTTGATCTTTGCTACAGGATCATCCTCTGTATAGATCATGTCAATCTTATTGGCCGCAATGATCTGCGGCCGCTTGGCAATCTCAGCATTGTAGGCTTCCAACTCCCTGTTGATGGCATAGATATCTTCAATGGGATCTCGTCCCTCCGTAGAAGCCGCATCTACGATATGCACGATCAGTTTCGTGCGTTCAATGTGCCGCAGGAACTCATGTCCGAGACCAACACCCTCGGATGCGCCCTCAATCAATCCGGGAATATCCGCAATGATAAATCCCTTGGCATCTTCTAAATCCACTACTCCCAAGTTAGGATTCAGCGTCGTAAAATGATAATTCGCAATCTTCGGTCTTGCGTTTGTCACCTTGGAGAGAAATGTGGATTTGCCCACATTCGGAAATCCTACCAGCCCCACATCGGCGATCACCTTAAGCTCCAGCATAAGTTCCAGCTCCTGCGCCGGCTGTCCCGGCTGGGCATATCTGGGTGCCTGCATGGTACTTGTGGCGTAATGCTGGTTGCCGTTACCGCCTTTTCCACCACTTAAGAGGAGAAATCTGCGATTTTCGCCGGACATATCCGTAATAACCTGTCCGCTTTCGGCTTCCTTGATCACAGTGCCTTCCGGTACTTTGATGATGATATCCTCGCCGCTCTTACCTGCACAGTTACGCTTACCGCCATTTTCACCGTTGCCGGCACAGTATTTGCGGATATGGCGGAAGTCTGTTAGCGTATTGAGCCCTTCATCCACCTCAAAGTATACATTGCCGCCATTGCCGCCATCACCGCCGTCCGGGCCGCCATTGGGCACATATTTTTCCCTGCGGAAAGACACATGTCCGTCTCCGCCCTTTCCGCTCTTTACATAGATTTTAGCACGATCTGCAAACATAGCTTTCTCCATTCCTGCACTTTATTAGAAAAAAGGCTCCAAACACCTAGATGTTCGAAGCCCGAATCAATCATCCTATTTCTCTACAGGATATACGGAAGCCTGTTTCTTGTCTCTTCCTTTTCTCTCGAAACGAAGCACACCGTCAACCAGAGCATACAATGTGTCGTCGCCGCCGATTCCCACATTTACACCTGGATGGATCTTGGTTCCGCGCTGTCTGTATAAGATATTTCCTGCCTTAACGAATTGTCCGTCAGCTCTCTTCGCACCTAATCTCTTGGCCTCGGAATCTCTACCGTTCTTAGTAGAACCAACACCTTTCTTATGTGCAAAAAATTGAAGGTTCATATTTAACATGGTATTACACCTCCTCAAATGTCAATTTACAATAGTTCTTCCCATATTGTTTCTCAATCTGGGTAAGTCCCAACACCAGTGAATCCACGAGTACCCTTGAAGTCTCCTTCAAAGTCCGGTCAACAAACCTACACCGAATGACTCCGCGGTCTTTGTCTGTCTCCACGTTTATCTTCTCCGCTGTTATCTCTTCCAGAGAATTGATCGTGTTAATGACAAGTACCGAAATGGATGCGCAAATGATATCTTCACCATAATTGGCGTATCCTGCATGTCCGTCACATGTAAACCCCTGATATTCTCCTGCTGTTGTTTTATAAAATGTGATCTGTGTCATCTCACACCTTTGACTACGATCTCCGGCATCTGTTGATTGGTCTGCGGTGATCGTCTCTGCACACTCTCAAAAAATGATGTGTAAATAAATACCTTGTATCAGTATCAAAAATACTATGCATTTATTTTATCGATCTTAACCTGAGTGTATGCTTGCCTATGACCATTTTTCTTGTGATAGCCTGTTTTTCTCTTGTACTTGTATACGATAACTTTGCGGTACTTACCCTGATCCATAACGGTTCCGGTAACAGTTGCACTCTCTACATCGCCTGCAACCTTAAGTTCCTTATCGCTAACAGCTATAACCTGGTCAAATGTTACAGAAGCTCCGACTTCAGCGTCCAGCTTTTCAACCTTAATGACGTCTCCCTCAGAAACTTTGTACTGCTTTCCACCTGTTGCAATAATTGCGTACATATGGCACCTCCTATTCATGAACCGAAGTCCATTTACTCGCTAGCTTCGGTGATGTCTATATGATATAATACTAAAAAACCATTATCAATGGACATACTTCTACCTCACTATGCGGCATACTCGATTATAATATCCTTTTTGGAGATATTTGTCAATGTATTTTCTTTTAAAAATCATTAAAAATCATCAAAACCCTGTAATTTATCAAAAAAACCTTTAGTTTGTTCTCATCCTATTACTATAACATCCTATCGCTATCAGATAAGATATGAGCAAAACTGCTATACTCACCGCCACACATATGGCACTCAAAAGGCCTTGATTAATTTTAATACTGAAATCGACATCCCCTGCCGAAGATACATTTAATGCTGTATATGTGACAAGCGCCACCACTGCCATAAGAACAATCACGCACCAGAAACGTGCTTTAGCATAGGGTAACCGCAAACAGATCGGAATTTGAATGCAAGTCACTGCCGTGAAGATTAATAGTGATTCGCAGACTGCCGTAAGAAGTGTCATGAACTGTAATGTATCACCGTATACAAACATAGCGCCGACGCCTATTATGACAGTCACTCCCAATATTATTAAATACTGAATGTAGCAAAAAAGAAATCTGCCGGCAACAATATTTTTATTGTCAAGCGACAGTGAGGCATATAAACGCTCAAGACCGTTTTTATCCTGTATCATAAAAATATTAGTTGAAGCTAGTGCCGCGTACCATGCCGCCGTAAAGCAAAGAGTATACATGGAAGACTCCATGAAACTGAAAATCGCAGTGATTACGAAAGTAGCAACAATATTTTCAAAGATCAATGATTTTGCCGTGTAATAATCGAGTTTTGTCATTTTGAATGTTCCTGACATCTCTTAGCCTCCTTTCCGATATGAACAATAATTTCATCTACTGTGGGCGTATCTAGCACAAACCCCTTATATTTCTTCGCCGTATCAGTCTTTATAAGCCCCTCAAATCCAAGAGCTGTCTGGGACAGACCGATTAAATGCTGCCGCAGGCCTTCTGTCAGTTCACCTGGAGCGCCTTTGATAACACAATACTTTGCAAGCAGTTCTTCCATACTTCCAGTATAAACAATCCTCCCATGTTCCAGATATGTGATATAATCGGCCACTTTTTCTAAATCTGTTGTAATATGTGTAGAAAAAAGTACGCTTTTCTCCCCATCCTGAATGTAATCCTGAAGAATGTCCAAAATTTCGCTTCTGGTTGTGGGATCTAACCCGCTTGTAGGTTCATCCAGAAGAAGCAGCTTCGCGTTATGAGAACACGCGCATGCCAGCATAAGTTTCATCTGCATCCCGCGCGACATTTTGCCGATTCTTGTCTTATCAGGAAGCTCAAACTGCTCTTTCATTCTGATAAATATGTCGTGGTTCCATTCGTCATAAAACATGGACAGCGCCTTTTCCAGCTCCTTAACAGTCCATGTGTCCACGAAAAAGTTACTGTCATATACGATACCGATCTCCTGTTTGATCTGCTTTTCATATTCGAGGTGATCTTTACCGAACACTTTAATGCTGCCGTCATCCTTTTTCATCATATTCATGATAAGATTGAGCGTCGTTGTTTTACCGGCGCCGTTAGAGCCAACCAGCCCCATGATATAACCTTTGGGAAGTTCAAAACTGATATCGTGCAGCGAAAATTCCGAAAAAGTTTTACTTACATTATGCAATTCCAAATTATTTTCAGTCATCGCTTACCTCCTGTAATAATTTCAATAAGTTGCCTAGTTCATCGGGTGACAGGGATGCCCTGCGCGCTGCCGTGATCGCGTTATTTAAATGACTCTCCACTTCCTTAATCAGCTGCTCCCGCATTAAGTCCGAGCCGCTGGGCATTACATAGAATCCTTTTCCTTGTCTGCTTGTGATATATCCCTCCTCTTCCAGCTCATTGTATGCCCTCGTTGTAGTAAGGACACTGATTTTCAGGTCTTTAGCTAGTTGCCGCAGGGATGGGAGCATTTCATTTTCACACAGTTCACCGGTTAAAATCTGTGTCTTGATCTGTTCCTTGATCTGCTCATAGATCGGCAGATCAGAGCTGTTTGACAATACAATATGCATATGTACACCTACTTTCTTAACTGTACTGTTATTTACAAGTACAGTATATACAGATATTACAGATATGTCAAGCATAAAAAAGAGCCGTTGTCCGACAGATGATTGATCTGACCATACAACAGCTTATGATTCCTCTTCTATTCCTCTCGTGCTGCCGTGCGTCATGTACACGGTACACAAGTGCTTCAAAATACAAAAACAAATGCTTCCTTTTACGCTTCACCCTTCGACATCACAAAGAAATACGCCGCCATCTGCGCTCTGGAACTGAATTCTTCCGTCTCTAACAGTTCCCGCACCTCTTCTTTGCTGTAAAAATTGGCCGTGATCTGCTCATTCTCCGATGTATGATCCTCGAAATCCCCTTCCGCATCCACGAATGCGATCTGTGTTTTCACATCGGAAAAGGCAACCGCCGCAAAAGAAGGCGGCAGAATACTGCGAATTTTTTTCACACTGAGTCCTGTCTCTTCATAAAGTTCCCTTTGAATACATTCTTCCAAAGACTCCCCTTCGTTGATCATACCCGCACACAGATTGTATACGAAGCGGTTAACACCCATGCGAAATTCCCTCAGTAACAGCAGCTTATCCTCGTGGTACGCCACGATGGAAACACCGCTTACACGCTGTCCAATCGCCTCCGGTCCCGCAATCTCACTCCGGCTGACGATCTCGTATTTTTTCTCCCTGCCTGCCTTATTGATATAGGTCAGCTCATAATTTTTCAGGTACTTTCCGTCTTTTACCTTCTCGAAACTCAAAAGCTTCATATGAAAAACCATGCCTTTCTCTTTTTCTTTAATCCTATTGTAGTATAACATATCTTATAATTTATGCGGAGCCGCTACTCCAAATTGCTCCCGGAAACTCGGGTTCACTTTCTTCCTTGTAATTTCCATCAATCCGAGTCCCGTCATATCCACAACATCTGCTGTGATACTGTCTTTCTTAAGCAAACTTCTCATATATTCCACGAGCTGTCTCTCATGCTCCTTTTTTCTGAAATTAATGAAATCCACCAGAATAATGCCCGATAAGTTTCTCGCCCGCAGATGTACGGCAATCATCTCGGCCGCTTCCATGTTGATCTTTACGGCTGTTTCCTCTTTATCTTTGCCCTGCTCGCATTTTCCGCTGTTTACGTCAATGGAAATAAGGGCCTCTGTCGGCTCAATGACAAGATAACCGCCGGACTTTAACCATACCTTCCTTTCTAAAAGCTCATGGATTCGCGTTTCTACGGCATACAGTTTATAAAGCGGTAGCATCCGGTCCTCATAGAGACGGAGCGACAGATCCGTTCCCGTAAACTGGGATTGAAGTACTTCATAGATTTCGGGAAGATCGGTGATTACCTCATCATATTCTGCCGTATAGGTGTTTTCAATAAAATGAACATAATCGGGCTTTCTGCGGTACAGGCAGCTATAGCAGGTACGTTTATCCGCAATCTGCATAATATGCTCCAACTGCTCTGTCAAACACTGTGCTTCTTCAATCAACGGCTCATCTTCGGTAAGTTCCCCGGCATTCGTACGGACGATAAGCTGATAATGTTCGGCTATCTGCCGCAGCGCCTCTATACTTCGGAATCTGATCTGCTTCTTCTTACTCAGTTTGGATGATATCTGAACAATGTTCCGTCCGCAAATGCCGCCAGAGTCCTCTGTCTGTATACCGTAATCCGGTTCTGTATGGTTCCGGTAATATTCCTGTCGCGGCACCCCTACGACAGCATACTGCCCTGACAGGGAAATTGATGTCGTCACACCTGCCAGTTTCGTTTTCATCGGTTCTTTGATGATCTGAACGGGAATTTCGTCTCCCGTTTTAATCTTCCCGTCCGCTTTCCGATTCACCACACAGGCGTATTTTGCGTCCGTAAGCGGCAAAAAGGTGAGATATCCCTGCCCCAGATCCACAAATGCGGCTCCGATATTTTCAGAGATATTCTTCACCTTGCCTACATAGATGTTCCCTACCGCATACTCGTTCTGATTCTGTACCTGTATGGAAAGAATCTGATTATCCCGTATGAGTATGGAGAGTAATTGTTCATTTAATTTTAAAATCAGAATTTTGCCTTTTGCCGACATCGCAGACTCCTGCTTATATCATCCTACGTTTAAAACTACGCCTTATGACTGAAGTTCACTGTGAATAGTATATCACAATATAAGAGAAAAGCCAAAACAGAATCATTCGGCAAATCATACGATACGAATGCGTTTTACAGTTCTTCTTTTTTTATTCTATGCAGAATATAGAATGCGAACAATATAGTCGGCATAAAAGGGATGATTCCTGCATACGCAGGACCGATCAACATATTATATTGCGTTGTACTGCAGAACAGTATGCCTGTGCTTCCCAAGCCGTTGATGGCGCTGTGACAGATCGCTGCCGGAAGTGCGCTGTCTGTACGCAGTGTGACGTACCCTTCAATCACTCCGATGAAAGTGCAGAAGACAATCATTATCAAAATGCCCAGATAAGGATATCCAGGGTAATCCGTGCCATAATTGTGTCCCATGGCAATCATCGGAGCATGCCATATTCCCCAGATTATGCCTGTAAACAAAACAGCTTTCATGCTGCCGCAGGAGTCCTTTAATCCGTATAACAGATATCCACGCCAGCCGAGCTCTTCGCCAAGAGTCGGAATCACATTGATAATTGGTGAAATCGCCGTGACCACGATCAAATTGACGATCTGCGACGTGCGCATATCCGGAGCAAAATCCCACATCACGGATGCGGTCAGGTCAAACTGTTCGCTGTAGATCAGATAATAAACCAATATACCCAGATACACTAAGATGATAAAGCTAAAATAAGCAAACAGATAATTTCGTCCGTTTCCTTTGAATTTAGGTGCCAGCTTAAAATCGTGAAACCCCTGCTTCGTGAACAGTCTGGTCAGTACATTGCCGAGAACCGGCATAAACATACACAGCATAAATATGATAAGGGACTCTATTCCCCCGTAAGCTACCCCCATAACCGGGATCAATGCAACAAGCATCCATGTCAGGGTAAATGTTATAACGCAGAATAGAATTGTGCGTTTTTTCGTTATTTTATGTTCCATATCGGTTCATCCTCCGCTCAAATTATAATCCGAAATATAGAGGATGTCCTTGATCTTTCTCATAAGACATCCTCTTTTGTTGCTACAGATTCTTATATTTCACAGCCGTGCCGTAAGCAATCACTTCCGCCGCTCCCTGCATAACCGAGGAAGACGCATACCGCACATTGACAATTGCATCTGCGCCTATCGCCTGCGCTTCATCCACCATACGCTTCACGGCGATCTGTCTTGCCTGATTGAGCATTTCCGTATATTCCGTAACCTCACCGCCGACTAATGTTTTGATTCCCGCCATAAAATCCTTGCCGAAATTTTTCGTCTGCACGATACTTCCCTTCACGATTCCTAATGTTTCTAATTCTTTTCCTGAAATATAATCAGTATTTACGAGCAGCATCTTCTTCTCCTCCTTCAATCTCTCTCATGCGCTGTATCAGTGCGATAATCACTGCCATAATCACCGCTATCGGTATGAAAATGAATACACCCAGCATCCAGATCGGAATCGGGTCTGTTATATAGCCCCATATAAAGACACAGATCAAAAACACCATAAAAATAATAAATGTCCCTGCCGCAATGATGGAGCCAAATTTTTTTTGAATGATATCATTCTTATTCACATTGGTAAATCTCGTTCCTTCCTTCTCCATTTCCACCATCCTTTCCAAGTATTCATCAGGCATAAGAACGGGGTATTTACAATGATCTTCCAAAAGACTATGGCAGAGTCCGGAAGTTTCCTGCAAATTAACTTTCTCCCGTTCCAAAACGATCAACTGCCGCTGCAGCGCATCCTCAAGAAGCAGTTCACCATGCTGAATCTTTCGAATCTCCTCAATCGGAAGGGAAAGCTTTCTGAGAAGTTTGATTTTCTTTAACTCAGACACGTCTTCCTCCGTATAGTCCCGATATCCGTTTTCAACATTTCTCCTGGGATTCAGAAGTCCTTGTTGTTCATAGAAGCGAATGTTCTTTTTGGTAATGCCCACCTGCTGCTCAACTTCGTTGATCTTCATGGTATGATTTCCTTTCTTACCCGTCCTGTTGCAATCAGAATAAGGCTTCCACAAGGTGGAAGGTCAAGATTTTTTTGAAATTTTATCAATAATATTATAGGGAACTTTTGCAAATATATTTTGCAAAAAAGTTCCCTATATTCCAACGACCAAATTATTGCCCTTTGACTGATCCTATAAAAAGCCCGAAACTTTGACATATTATCTAAAAGTTTGCTGTTCCGGTTGAATATCCGACACCCCATAATATAATGCGTACCACACCGCATATGAGCAAATGGAGCGGATAATACACATAAAATAATTTGCCCATTCCCTTGAAAGTGCCGCGCTCTCCATTATAGAGCCGCAAAAGCGGAATCGTAAGGCAGGTTCCCAACTGGATAAGTGCGTATATTTTATCGATAAACAGAAAATATACTATCGCATACATAACTACACAAGTCATCATATGCGTCATCTGCTTCTTAAAATTCCCTCTATTCATGCCGATTGATAAAATCGCCATGGTAGCGATACAACTCCAGTCAGAAGGAAAAGTAATGAGGCAGATGATGATAGCCGCCACGCTTTTCTGCCACGCTTTCCACTCAGCCTTGTCAAATATGTACAGTAATACCAGTCCCCATGCTAACGACCATACAACTCCGGTCTGATTAAATATCGTAGTCTGAAAAGGGATGAAAGGTATTCCAAAGCAAAAATTATAGGCAAAATGGGATATGACTGCCAATATGAATAACCTTGCAGCGTATTTCTTAATATTATGTGTGTGATAATATCCCTCGGCAATGAAAAACCACATAATAGGCGCTGTAATTCTGCCGATAATATGTAAGAGAATCACATACCATTCTGTAGAGTAGCCCGGAAACAATGTCCATGTTAAGTGATCCAGCGTCATCGCCACGATCGCTATCAGTTTAAGCGTATTTGCGTTTAGTCCTTTGACTTTGTCTGTATATGGCATGTTCAGTCCTCTTTGCATCATTTTCACCTCTTACCCCACATCTGCAAGCGGAATAAATCTATGGTCGTCTCCATCTTTCGCAATATCAGTGTAAGTCTCCAATCTGATCACCTGATAAGCTGACGGGGAAATATCTACACCCGCAAACTGACACAGTTTTTCAAATACCATCGTAGGTTTAATATTTCCGCTGCTGCTTGCATTGACAAGCATGTGAATCGTTCCGTTCTGTCCCGCTCCGAGTTCATAAATGCCTTGTTTTAAATCCAGTTCAACAACACTTTTCTTTGTTTCTTTCGTGTAAGGGATGGTGGCCTGACTGCAGAAATGCTGTATTTTACTTTCCAGATCATCAATCGGAAAACTGCCCTCTTTCATCCGCAGGCTGTAAGAAGCCGCTGCAACGCTGGACATGGCATTTTTCACATTCTCCGGCAAAATAGTTACTGAAAGCACTTCCACGCCTTCCACCATGACCTGATTCAGTGCGTCTTTCATATCCTCCGTAGAAGTCATGGAGAGCACTTCAATATCCATATATTCCCCACGGCTCTCAATTCCTACACCCAGAGGCGCCGCAAAGGACATGATCTGGTGCGGGCTGAACCCTTCCGAGTACTTAATATCGATATCTGCACGTCTGATCGCTTTCTGAAAAAAACGCATCATGTCCAGATGACCTATAAATTTCATTGTGCCGTATTTGGCGAATTTGATTCTGATTTTCATTGGATTCCTACCTCTCATAACAGATTCCGCCGCCGAAACGGTTTGCTCCGCACCCCTGACATTGCACCTTACAGTTGGGAGAAACTGTCTGGGCCTGCGCCTTCTTCCATTCACGCAGCAAAAACTTCTTCGTTACGCCGCAGTCCAGGAAATCCCACGGGAAAATCTCGTCATCCGCCCGCTCCCTCGTAGTATAGAATCCGATATCCAGCCCACAGTCCTCAAAGCATTCCATCCATACGTCATTGTGGAAATACTCGCTCCAAGAGTCAAACAGACAGCCATTCTTATAAGCCTCCATAATCACCTGCGCGATTTTGCGGTCACCTCTGGCAAAAACACCCTCTAACACACTCACGTCCGCCTCATGCCAGTTGTACTTTATACTCTTCTGATTGAGCTGCTCCATAATACCCCGCTTCGTCTGATAAGCCTTCTCGATAAATTCCTCCTTCGTGCACATAGGTGCCCACTGAAAGGGCGTAAAAGGCTTCGGAATGAAAAATGAAGTGCTGGTGACGATCTGCACTTTGCCGTTGACACGCTTGTCCTTCGGAACAGTATCAAAAAAAGTCGCCGCAATCTTATTGGAAAGATCGCCGATGCCCAGGATATCTTCCTCTGTCTCTGTGGGAAGTCCCAGCATGAAATAAAGTTTCACCCTGGTCCATCCGCCCTGAAAGGCAAGCGCCGCGCCTTTTAAGATCACTTCCTCCGTCAATCCCTTATTGATTACGTCCCGCAGTCTCTGACTGCCCGCTTCCGGCGCGAAGGTAAGGCTACTCTTCTTGACATCCTGTACCTTGCTCATCACATCCAGAGAAAAGGCATCAATACGCAGAGACGGCAGGGAAATATTCGTATGTCTCTGACCGCAGTCTTCAATCAGAAAATCCAAAAGATCATCCAACCGGGAATAATCGCTGGAACTTAAAGAACTTAAGGAAATCTCTTCATATCCTGTGTTTTTAAGCATTTCAATCGCATATTCCTTAAGTTTGTCCACATTCCGCTCCCGCACGGGACGATATAACTGTCCTGCCTGACAGAACCGGCAGCCGCGGATGCAGCCCCTTTGAATTTCCAATACTACCCGGTCCTGTGTCACCTTAATAAAAGGAACTACCGGCTTTAGCGGATAATGCGTATTTGTCACATCCATCACGATCTCTTTTAAGATAGTATCGGGTATATCATCATACAGCTTACGCCTTCCCCGTATCGTACCGTCCTCGTTATAAAGCTCTTCATAGAACTGCGGCACATATATGCCGGGAATCTTCGCTGCCCCGCGTAAGAAATCCTGCCTTGACCCGTCATTATCTCTATTTTCAATATACCAGTCAAACAATCTGCGGTACTGGGTCTCACCTTCACCGATATAGAACAGATCAAAAAATTCTGCAATCGGCTCCGGATTATAGGTGCACGGACCGCCACCGATCACGATAGGCATATCCTCGCCCCGGTCTTTAGCACATAGTGGAATCTGTGCAAGATCCAGTATCTGCAGAATATTCGTATAGCACATTTCATACTGAATGGTTATCCCAAGAAAATTCATATTCTTGACCGGTTCCTGCGACTCTAAACCAAAAAGCGGAATATTCTTATCCCGCATAATCTTATCCAGATCAACCCACGGAGAATAGACGCGCTCACACCACACGTCCTCCCACTCGTTCAGCATACTATAAATAATCTGGATACCCAGATGAGACATACCAATCTCATACACATCCGGAAAACACATTGCGAAACGAATCGCCACCTGTGACTTATCCTTTACGACAGAGTTCACCTCATTGCCGATATAACGCGCAGGCTTCTCCACCTGCATTAAAATGTCGTCGCTTAATGCCAATTCTCTCATGAAATACTGTTCCTTATTTGTCTTAATCATTCTATTATGACACTGGGAAGAATGCGCGTTTTTAGCATTCTTCCAGACAAGAAAGGCTTGCAGGCAAGCCTTTCTTGTCTTAGTATATAGGATATATCACTCAAAATCAAGCAACGACGCCAGCCCATCCATGGTACTATTGCCCTCCCCGTCATATAAATGAAAGGTATCCGCCATAATCATCTCATGAATATCATTGGTCGAATAGCGGCCGATTTTGTCATCACCCGTATCACACAACAGAAACCCAACAAACAAGAGAATTGCAAGAATCATACGGTACTTAAATGTTCCCATGGAAAATACCGGAACAATACCGTCCTCCGTCGGACGATTCGCATAATCATGATCTCCCGACACTAATTTTCCCCTGTCATACAAGGGTGGCTGCGTGTCCGTACCGTACAGAATATGTTCTCTCTGTCTTATTTTTATACGATTTCCATGATTTTCTTCCCTTATGTACTGTGCCAGAGCCATTTTCTTTTCCAAAGGAATTTTATTTACCATATTTTTACTGCCTATTCCATATATCTGTTGCTCTATTTTATGTTTTGTCATCCAAAAAAAGAACGAGTCCGGTTGTACAGCGTTTCAGGTAAGTTATAAAATTCGGAAAATATGCAAAAACAAATGTTATTCATTTTTGCGAATAAAATACATGATGATCCCTTGGAAAATAAGTTGCAATGGCAACCCAAAACTATATAGCAAAAAATTGCATTTCACATGTTATCGTATTCGCTTCACATTTTAATTTCAAAAAAGTTCAAAATATTTCAAGTAAATAATGCAAGAAATCCTGCAAAGCATATTTTTGATCTGAAAAAATATTGATAATATGAAAGATTTATGAAATCCGACTAAAAATATCCGGTTGCGTCACTGTAACAATCCAAACGCAATCTCTTTACATCTTGTTTTATTGTCATAGTGCAACTTAATAAAAATTTCTTTTTAAAACATTTTAATATGTTTTTTTGATATTCAGCGACAGAATTATATTGTCGTTAAATCATTTACTACAAATCTAATACGATTGGAAATCATAGCAAATTTTTAAGAAAAATAAAAATAACAACAGTTACCATAAATTGGATAATTAATAACTGTTGTTATTCCGATTTTTCTGACTTGTTGTCACAGTAATGTATTTATGACTCTATCTCTGCGCTAATTCTGTTGTAATCTCTTCCCAAGTTACATTTTTCTCCGCCATCAGCACCATCATATGGTACAAAAAATCGGAAATTTCATACTTAACTTCGTTTGCATTAGGGTTTTTGGCGGCAATTACAATCTCTGTAGCCTCCTCTCCCAGCTTCTTCAGGATCTTATCGATTCCTTTATCAAACAGATAATTCGTATATGATCCCTCTTTCGGGTGCACTTTTCGATCCTTAATCACATCAAACACCTGCTCGAATACTTTGAGTGGATTCGTCTCTTCATATTCCTTCGTCATAATCTCATTAAAGAAACAGGAATGGGAACCCGTATGACAGGCAGCTCCGATTTGGGAAACTTTTGCAAGAATCGTATCCTTATCGCAGTCAGCCGTGAGAGATTTCACGTACTGGAAATGTCCGCTGGTCTCGCCCTTAACCCAGAGTTTCTGCCGGCTTCTGCTATAATAAGTCATTTTACCGGTCTTCAGGGTTGTATTATAAGCTTCCTCATTCATGTATGCCACCATCAGCACTTCATCGGTCTTATAGTCCTGCACCACCACCGTTACATGTCCATCAGAATTAACCTTAAACTCTTCCCATCGAATCGCAGGTTCAAACGTATTGACCGCAATACCGTTATTCTGGCAGAGCGCCTTGATGGCAAGCAGTTCTTTGGCATTCTGATTGATTGCATAGCCAGAAATACCGCAAATATTATCGTTTGATAAAAGTTCCAGTATCTTGTCAAGAGAAACTTCCGGAACGGAAGCGATCATCGGGAACTCGGAAACGCTGATCGCCTCTTTTAATCCCTTCTCCCGCACCAAAATGATCTCTGATACATAGTCTGCCAGAAGATCTCTGTTATCAGTAATGGTATCGGCCTCCGTCACACAGGCCACGATCTTATCCTTACCGAATTTCTTGGAAACTTCTTCCGTAATCTCTATGTTGCCCGGCTTGGAATAATTGAGCGCCGCCTTCTTACATCCCGCATACAACAGCTTCTTAATGTCTTCCATACGCTTCACGTTTCCTGCACCGATCACCGGAACCTCCGCTTCATTGCAGATGGCCTTGATGATATCCAGCGCTTCCTCATGCTCCGCGTCCTGATCCGACATGTCATATACGATAATTTCGTCCGCATTATTGTCACTGTAGAACTTTGCAAGCGCTACCGGATTGGTGTCAATGATCGTGTTATCCGAGAAACCTTTGACAGCATCTCCTTTATATAAATAAATACAGGGTACAAACTTCTTGTAACTCATAATCGATGATGATACCTTTCTTGTGTTTTTAACTTCTATACTGTTCTCTTATGCCAGAGCGCCCTTCGTACTGAGTACCCCTTTGATCCGTTCATCGTAAGATGTGGCTTCATCCAGCGCTTTGCCAAACGCTTTAAACATCGCTTCGATCATGTGATGTGCGTTAGCGCCATTCAACATCTTGATATGCAGATTCATGCCCGCGCCATAGGATACTGCATAGAAAAATTCTTTCACCAATTCCGTATCCAGCTCTCCTACCCGTTCAACGGGAAATTCACAATCATATGCAAAATAGGGTCTGCCGCACAGATCTATGGCACACAGACAGAGCGCATCGTCCATCGGCAGGATAAACGAGCCATACCGTCTGATTCCAGCCTTATCTCCGATCGCCTCACGAAATGCCGTACCGAGTACGATTCCCGTATCTTCCACCGTATGGTGCCCATCCACATGAAGATCACCGTTCACCTGCAGCGTCAGATCAAAAAAACCGTGTTTGGAAAATCCTTCCAGCATATGATCAAAGAACCCGATTCCGGTATGCACATCGCTGATTCCCGCACCGTCGATCTTAAGATTTAATGTGATATCTGTCTCTTTTGTTTTACGATTAATATTTGCTGTTCTGGTCATATATACTCTCTTTCTCAATAGCAGATTAATATTCTTACGCAACGTTTGAAAACTGGCTTGCCGATCCTGTATTATCTTTTCGAAAATCTGACTTTAATCGAGTTCGCATGAGCGGTAAGCCCTTCTTTCTCTGCAAAAAGCTCAATATCTTTATGTGCCCGCCTTAATGCTTCTTCGGAATAAGAAATAATGCTCGTTTTCTTCATGAAATCGTCCACGCTTAAGGGGGAAAAGAATCTGGCTGTACCGTTGGTAGGCAGGATATGATTCGGTCCTGCATAGTAGTCTCCCAAGGGCTCGGAAGAATATTCTCCCAGGAAAATAGCGCCCGCATTCTGAATCTTCGTCATCACATTATACGGATCTTTTGTCAGAATCTCCAAATGCTCCGAGGCAATAGCATTTGCAGCGGCCACGGCATCGTCCATGGAGTCCGCCAACAGAATATAGCCGTAATTGTCCAATGATTTCTTGATAATTTCACTTCTCGAAAGCTCCTGTAAGAAGCCCTCTATCTCTTTTTGTACCGCCTCAGCCACGTGTTCATCGGTAGTGATGAGGATTGCGCTTGCCAGTTCGTCGTGTTCAGCCTGCGAAAGCAGATCCGCCGCCACATATCGGGGATTTGCCGTTTCATCCGCAATGACCAAAATCTCACTGGGCCCTGCAATAGAATCTATACTAACATAACCGAAACATGCCTTCTTGGCAAGGGCCACGAAAATGTTGCCCGGTCCGGTAATCTTATCCACCTTCGGAATACTCTCTGTACCGAACGCCATCGCCGCGATTGCCTGTGCGCCGCCCACCTTATAGATTTCATCTACGCCTGCGATTCCGGCAGCAACCAACGTACCCGGATTCACCTTGCCGTCAGCGCCGGCCGGAGTAGTCATGATGATTTTGGATACTCCCGCCACTTTTGCCGGAATCACATTCATCAAAAGACTGCTCGGATAAGCTGCTTTACCGCCGGGCACATATACGCCGGAAACCGCTATCGGCAGGATACGCTGTCCCAGAATACTGCCGTCCGGTTTGGTATCAATCCAACTGTTGCGAAGCTGCCTGCGGTGAAATTCTTCGATATTGGCGGCGGATTTTTTCATCACTTCCACAAAATCCTCTTCGATCAAAGAGAAAGCTTCGTCGATTTCCTCTTTGGTCACACGAATATTATCCGCACAAATCGGCCACTTATCAAACTGCTCCGTATATTTAAAGACAGCCTTATCGCCTTGTTCCCGTACATTCTGTATGATCTTTGCAACTACACTTTCATATTCAGAGTAATTATTAGGACTTCTCTTTAACAGGCTGCTCAATATATCCCTCTGCGTATCCGCAGTTAATCTTACTGTTTTCATATGTCTCCTCGCTTCATTTTCAATGGGAAAATTCTTGTTGCATTCTAGGTTTGTATGACAAATTTCGCAATCAATCTTACTCAATTTTTATAGATTACTCTTCAAATCATTAATCAGCTTCTTAATCCGCTCCGGTTCCATCTGCATACTGACCTGATTGACGATCATCCGGGCGGATAACGGACAGATTTCTTCTAATACCTGCAGACCGTTTTCTTTTAAGGTAGAACCAGTCTCCACAATATCCACGATCACATCCGCCAGCTTTACGATCGGTCCAAGCTCCACGGAACCGTTTAATTTGATGATGTCAACCGTCTGATGCTTTTTGTTATAAAAATAGTCTTTGGCAATATTGGGGTATTTGCTGGCTACCCGGATCATCTCGTGGTGCTGTAACAGCTCCTGCGCGCTCTCCGGTCCGCATACACACATTCTGCACTTACCGTATCCTAAGTCAAGGACCTCGTAAACCCTTCTGTTTTCTTCCATAATGGTATCTTTACCTACAACACCGATATCTGCCGCACCGTATTCCACATAAGTCGGTACATCCGGCCCTTTTGCAAGGAAGAATTTCAGTTTCAGTTCTTCATTCACAAAGATCAGTTTGCGGGAATCTTTATCCTTCATCTCCTCACAAGTGATACCGATCTTCTCAAAAAGCTCCATGGTCTTATTGGCAAGCCGCCCTTTTCCGAGGGCAAATGTCAAATATCTGTCTTCACTCATTTTATCTAAACACTCTTTTCCTATTATGATATCGATTCATTCTATGTTTCTACTTGTAAAATACGTTATATCATGTTTTAAATATCGGTTTATGCTATACATGTTTTCGCTATTGTCGTGGCAGCAATTCCACTTTTTTACCGGACTGGCGAAATTGTCTTGCTTCCTGTAACTTCTCTTTAAAATCAGCCTCGGTATAATACAGCTTCACGTAGCTGTCAATGCCTGAAATCACCACGCACTGTCTGCCCATTGCCGCCAGCAGATCGTCCACTACGATCACAAAGCCGATCGCCGCCGCCTTTTTACCAAAGCGCTCAAGCAGATTGTCGTAACGTCCGCCCTTTACAATGGCATCTCCTACGCCGTAAGTATATCCTTTGAAAATAATACCAGTATAGTAATTATACTTACTTAACATGCCCAGGTCAAAGGAAACATATTTCTCAACACCGTAATCACAAAGTACCTGATACACTTTCTCAAGCCGCTCTATGGCCTTCTTAGAGCGTTCATTGGTTACGGTCTTCCTGGCCTCCTCAAGCGTTGCAACCGTACCGAACAGCTCACTGACCTTAAGTAGCAGTTCCTTATCCTTCTTGTTTACATGGACGCGGTCTAACAGCTCCTCCGCACCGAAATAATTCTTGCCGGAAATAAACTCCCTAAGCTCCAGTTCTGTCTCCTCGTCCAGTCCGGCTTCGGCGCAGATTCCCTTGAAATATTCCAGATTACCGATGCTGATCTGGAAATCGGACAGTCCGGCGTCGTAGAGCGCCTCGATAGTCATGGCAATCATCTCCGCATCCGCCTGAACGGAATCGTCTCCGATCAACTCTGCGCCCATCTGGGTCACTTCTTTCAGCTTTCCCTGTAAGTTCGAAGTGTTTGTAAAGGTGTTCCCCTGATAACAGAATCGAATCGGCACATCCTCTTCCATAAAATATTTCGCGGCACATCTGGCGATGGACGGCGTAAAATCCGGACGAAGCACCAGCGTGTTGCCTTCCTTGTCAAAGAATTTATAGAGCTCCTTGGACGGTGTTGTGCCCACTTCCTTGGAAAAAACGTCGAAAAACTCAAAAGTTGGTGTCTGAATATCCCGATATCCGTAGCCCTGTATTTTTTCATGCAGAAGGCGCTCTACAACAGTCTTTTTCGCCTTCTCGTCTCCGTATATATCTCTCACGCCTTCCGGCGTATGTACTAATTTCTTACTCATAATGGCTCCTTTTACTTTATCGCTTTAAAGTGATAATTCGTTAATTTGCTACCAAGCTAAACTTTATTTACTATAACGCAATCCTACCTGTTTGTCAATCGCTTTCCTATACGTCCATTACCGTACCTCGTAGTCTCTCATAAGCCAATGACTTTTCTTAATGTCCATACTTTTATTCGATTCGATCATCCAGATCTTTTTGCAGCATATCGAGATAAGGCACCAGGATCCCGTGTTTCTTCGGCAGGATATACTCCGGATTCAACTCGTCAAAGCGGAAACTCTTTCTGCCGCCCTCCTTCGCCCGATCCCAGAAGAATCGAAGCATTTCATAAGGCAGATAATAAAAGAGATCCTTATGGGAATAATAGATGAGGAAGAAGGCAATTCCCTTCTGCTTTTCAAACTGTCCCATAAACTCCACTTGATGTTCATGAATATTCTGGAGGGAAAAAGTATCCACCGCACATTCCTTGGCATCGAAACAGACCGGAATCCCCTGCACCGCGCCGATATAGTCCACCGTACTCTTCTGGTCGAAATAGGCGAGCGTGATATGCCGGCTTTCCTTATCAATGTTGATGGGCGTGATGGGGGTTGGTATTTTCTGAATGAGCGCCAGACCGTTTTCCAGATATTTCTCATTGGTCCGGTTGATCAGATCTTCCAATGTTGAACCGCGAAGTCCGCGGGAATTCCAAGTCGCCATGTTTCATTCCTTTACTCATATACTTATTTTATGGAAAACATCCGGTAACTCAGCGTAAAATGTCTTTCCGCTGATATCCTCAAAGGGTTCCTCAAGCTGTGGAAACACTACCTTATAAGCATGCA
This sequence comes from Lachnospiraceae bacterium, assembly GCA_014804655.1. Classification (GTDB taxonomy): domain Bacteria; phylum Bacillota; class Clostridia; order Lachnospirales; family Lachnospiraceae; genus UBA3282. The sequence goes on from JAAUZK010000024.1 coordinate 284,098, forward strand.
GAAGCTGTGATCTGATATGATACTTCTTCTGATAGATATCATTCCACGCCCTATCACCGTATTTATAGTCTCCCAGAAGCGGATGCCCGATACTGGCCAGATGAGCCCGGATCTGATGTGTTTTTCCGGTGAAAAGCTCAATCTCCAAAAGCGTCTTATCTTCCTCCGCCTTAAGCGGTTTATAAGCGGTCCTGATATATGATCCCTGTGGCTCCCTGGCTGATTTCTTTGATTGCTTTGCCCCGTTTGTATTTGACGGAACAACAGACACTTTATTATGTTTCTCATCTTTTATCAGGAAGCCTTCAATCAAGTGTTCTTCACTGATTCGTCCCTTGACATATAACTGATAATATTTGTGAAGCGTCCTGTTTTTCAACAATTCGCTCAGCATCTGTGCCCCTTTCAGGGATTTGGCGCAGAGCACGATTCCGCTCGTGTTGCGATCAAGCCGGTTACACACGGAAGGCTTGTATACGACAAGATCCGCCATCGTAACGGCACCGTTTTGCAGTAAATAACCGATCAGCCATTCATTCAAGGACAGATCTTCTTTTGCCGCTTTCTGTGATAATACTCCCACAGGCTTATCGGCAAGCAGTATATGATCGTTCTCATAAAGGACCTGAATCCCTGAAAGCGCATGATAAGCGGTCATATAATCCGATTCCTTACCAGTGTAACGTTCCGCTTTATGTCCTGTCTCAAACTCCGGGGATTCGGTATCTCCCACCGCTCCCATGAACTTGTCCAGCGTTTCATCGGAAAAATAGATTGCAACACTGTCTCCAGCAACGGTTTTCTCGCTGCCGAGAGCCTTTTTGCCGTTTAAAGTGATATTTTTCTTGCGAAGCATTTTATATAGGAAACTGCTCCCCGCACCGGGCAGAAGCCTGTGCAGATATTTATCGAACCGCTGCCCCGCTTCCCGCTCCGTAATGGTTGTCTGATACATATTGTAATCCCCGTTTCAGTCTGAATCCGCTCAATAAATGCCTCTTTACGACACGATCGTTAAGTCTGCACGGTCATAGGGAAATAGAATACAGCAGATCAATGATTCCCTGCCGATTTCTATGTTCATCTGTCTCTAAGTCCGTTAACTGACCTAGTCGGTCAACATACTTATCTCTTTGAGAAAAAATCTTAACCGTAAGATTCTTGATACCTTCCTGCGTGAGCATTTGTTCCAAGTGCTTTTCCGCCTCTTTGCAATCGCATTTCGCACTTTCCGTAACACCACACAGCACATTTCCCTTTAACACCATATGACTGATCGGAAAGTTCTTCTGATAAGAAGTAAAATACATATCATAAAAGACAGTCAGCTTATTGTCAAAGGCACATACTTCATTTTTAAGCTCTTCACTGCAGCCCGCAGCCTTCAGGAACATAATGAAATTGACCATACTCTTGCAGGCAGGCAGACACCCCAACACCGCAACGACCGTCAGCAGATTCTTACTGCTCCCCGTGGTCACATACCCCCTCACATACAGCACTACGGACACCAAAATAAATACCATTGTCCGAAGAGCGGTCACCGCTTTATGATTCTCTATATAGCCATAGGCGCCTTTTTTTACAATTTTACTCTTCATGCATATATTTTCCTTTTTCCGCAAATTGTGTTCCTATGCCAACAGTAAATATGCCTGCAGCTATTCCCGCATCTTACAGACATCCACCCACTCTGCATAGCCGGAATACTGTTCCATCTCCGGAATCGTCAACTCGATTGCGCTGTTGCCGCTTCCGCATGCAGGAAATACGGTTGTGAACCGCTTTAACGACTCATCCAGATACACGTCCACACCCTCGTTGATGCCGAAAGGGCATACACCGCCCACAGCATGTCCGATTAATGTCTCCACCTGCTCAGCCGTAAGCATTTTGGCTTTCGTTTCGAATTTCGCCTTAAATTTGGCATTATCAATCTTTACATCACCGGCACAGATTACCAGAACCGGTGCATCGTTTACCATAAAAGAGAGTGATTTCGCGATACGTGCCGGTTCACAGCCGAGGGCATGCGCTGCCAGCTCCACAGTCGCACTGGACTCTGCCAGTTCGATGATTCTCCCCTCCATATCATATTGCTTGAAATATTCCCTTACACGTTCGATTGCCATTGCTGTTTCTCCGTTTCTATACTGATTTTATGTAAGCATCTGCATCACGTTCTGAACGCTCTGCGTCATCAGATAAAGTGCCTTCATAGGCAGTCCGCAGACCGAGACGGATTTTCCCTTCTTACAGTCTGCAATCGCCTTTGCCACCACACATTCCGTCTTCATCATCGTCAGTTTCTTCAGACCGTTTATACGTGAGAGATCCCCGTAAGCATGTTTCAGAAAAGGCGTATTGACAGGACCGGGACAGACCGCCATCACGCGGATTCCGCTTCCCTGCAGTTCTTTGCCAAGCGCCCTGCTTAATGAGTACACATATGATTTCGAAGCCGCATAGACTGCAAAGGCTGCCTGTGGCACAAATGCCGCTCCCGACGAAAATTGTATGATTTTGCTCCCTCTACGCATATAAGGCAGACAGATTTTCGTCATCTGTGTCAGGGCCATGATATTCAGGCGGATCATTGCGGAGACATCCTCATTGTTCTGTTGTCTGAATTCTCCGTAGCTTCCCACCCCCGCACAGTTGACTAACACCGTAATCTTCGGATTACTGATAGTAAGTACTTCCGCAAACTGCGCCATTTCTTTCTCACTTGTCATATCGATCACGATGGGCCGTACCTTCGTTCTCATCAATTCTGACAGCTCATTCAGCGGTTCTTTTCTGCGGGCAAGCAGCCAGATCTCATCTGTTTTGCGTAAGTCTTTATCCAACTGCCTGGCAAATTCCATACCCATGCCGGAGGAAGCGCCTGTAATAATTGCGATATTCATGCTTTCTTAGTTCCTTTCCGGTATATAACTTGGACGCAGGCCGTCCAAACCTGCGTCCATTACTTATTTTACATCAAAATCCTATTTTGTAAAGTATCAACCTAATTGTCCTTCTACGGAGCGCAGCTCGCAAACGATTTTTTATGATAAGATGATTGCGAAGCGGCTCGCAATATGTGATAATAGTGCTTGAAGGTTTTCTATACATACTACTTTACAGACGCAGTGAGGTTTTATTATAAAATGAAAGATAATCAGAGCGAGCAAAACATAGGAGAACAGATCACTGAGGCTCTGTCGGATGCTTTACAGAGCGGAGATTTCAGCGACCTGAACAGGCTGGTCTCCGAAAGTGTGACAAACGCCTTAAATGAAGTCGGAAAATACATCCCGTTTATAGATCCCGGCGATACGCAGAGAACATCGCCCGGACAGGGGCAGACACGGAAGCCGCCGCACAGACAAGAGTCGCCATATACAGCCCAACAGACACGGGAACAGGTACGCAGGCAGGAGAAAGCGCAAAGACAGGAACAGGCACGCAGGCAAGCGCAACAGATGTACCAAAGAACGAATGCCGCTAAGCAGCATAATGACTCTTTTCAGAAGATGCCACAGGAAACCGCATGGCAATCGTCACCCTACACACCTGTACAATCGAATCATACATCGCTCCTTCCCGTTCCGTTTAAAAGGGTCGGAAATGTATCCAATGTCCTGTATCAAGTGTTTGGCGGAATCGGACTGGGCGGCACGCTGCTTACAACATTTGCCATTGTAATTGATGGCGCTGTAAGTACCGTCGGCTGGATCGCCAATCTACTCTTTCTTGCATTTTTCGCGGGCATGATCCGGCTGGGAATCGGACAGCGCAGACGTCTTAAGCTGGCGGAGCGCTACGTCGGACTGTGCGGCCGCAATATGTACGACGAGATCGAACATCTGGCCGCAAGCACAGGTCGTAAGACACGCCGCGTAATCAGGGATCTTCAGAAAATGATGAAGATCGGCATGTTCCCTGAAGGTCATCTGGATGAAAAGAAAACCTGCTTTATGTTAAACGACGGAATCTACAATCAGTATCTGGAGACAGAAAACAACAGAAAGAGGCGGGAAGCGGAAAGCCAACTTCTCTCGTCCCGTCAGGATGTGCCGGATGCGCAGGAAACAGATGCCGGACGGTCACCGGATCTTACGGAACAGGAATCGGAATTAAACGCCATGATTGCAGAGGGAATGGAATGTATCCGTAAACTACGGATTCTCAATGACAAGATTCCCGGAGAAGTGATCTCTGCTAAACTTTTTACGCTGGAAAACCTGTTAAAGGACCTTTTTGACAGCGTAAGGGAACACCCGGAACAGATGCACCGGATGCATAAATTGATGAACTACTACCTTCCTACCACCTTGAAGCTGGTGGAATCCTATGAAGAATTTGACAGGGTAAGCGTTCCGGGAGACGACATCATTGCCGCCAAAGCCGAGATCGAAAATACTCTGGATACGATCAATCAGGCATTCGCAGAACTTTTAAATAATCTCTTCCAAGATGCAGTGCTGGATGCCACCACCGACGCACAGGTGCTAAAGACTATGCTTGCAAGTGAAGGATTGATGAATGAAATGAATTTTACAACCAATAAATGATAAACGGAGGAAAATAAAATGAGCAATAATCTGGATGAAATGTTAAAAGAAGCGCCTTCCCTGACTCTGGAGCCTTTTGAGCCGACAGAAATAGTGGAAAGTCCTGCGCACTTCGTCAAGGAGGAAGAAGCTAAAGTTCCCGAAGTGGTATTAACGCCAGAGGAACGGAAAATGGTGGATGACTTTGCCGCGCAGATCGATATTACCAACACCCAGATGGTGATGCAGTACGGTGCAGGCAGTCAGAAAAAGATTGCGGATTTCTCCGAAAATGCTCTGAACAACGTTCGAACCAAGGATATGGGCGAGATCGGTCAGATGCTTGCGGATGTGGTCACAGAACTTAAAGATTTCGGAGAGGAAGAAGAAAAAGGATTTTTCGGATTTTTAAAAAAAGGCAGCAACAAGCTGGAAAGCCTGAAGATCAAATACGACAAGGCAGAAGCAAATATCAACAAGATCTGCAAGGTTATGGAAGATCATCAAGTGACCCTCTTAAAAGATGCCGCCATGCTGGACAAGATGTACGAGCTGAATCTTAATTATTTCAAAGAGCTGTCCATGTACATATTGGCCGGCAAACAAAAACTGAATCATGCCAGAACCGTTGAACTTGCTGCCCTTTTAGAGAAAGCGGAGCAAAGCTCTCTCCCGGAAGATACACAGGCTGCCAACGATTATGCCGCCATGTGTGAGCGTTTCGAGAAGAAAATATACGATCTTGAACTAACCAGAACGATCGCCATGCAGATGGCGCCTCAGATCCGGCTGATTCAAAGTAACGATACCGCCATGTCGGAAAAAATACAATCCACCTTGGTGAATACGATTCCACTCTGGAAAAGCCAGATGGTAATCGCTATCGGGCTGAATCACTCCAGCGAAGCCGCGAAAGCCCAGAAGGAAGTAACTGATATGACCAATGCTCTTCTGAAGAAAAATGCGGAAGCGTTAAAGACCGCCACGATCGAGACGGCACGGGAAAGCGAGCGTGGCATCGTGGATATCGAAACCCTTACCGCCACCAATCAGACTCTGATCAGTACGCTGGATGAAGTGATAAAAATCCAGGAAGAAGGACGCACCAAACGACAGAACGCAGAAGTAGAGCTTGTCCGGATCGAGGATGAAATGCGCGAGAAACTCTTAGCTGTCAGCCGTTCTTCGCGCCCTTCGGCGGAAAGCTGATCACCCTTTCTTTTTGTGTATATTGCGAATGGTTCTTTTCTTGCAGACTTTATCTTTATTCTTTTGCGGGGAGCGCCTGACATCCGTCTTTGTTCTGTTGTCAGGTTTCCCCGCTTCGTTTCGGTTTGCCGATTTTCTTGGTCTGATCAGGCACTTCTTATCAAACCCGATCAGATCCTCTCTGCCGCCTTTGATCAACGCTTCTCTGACAAGATCATAATTATTGGGATTGCGGTACTGAATCAGTGCCCTCTGCATCGCTTTTTCATGAGGATTGCGGCAGACATACACTTTCTTTCCATTCCTTGGGTCAATTCCCGTATAGTACATGACTGTGGACACGGTAGACGGTGTCGGATAGAAATCCTGCACCTGTTCCGGCATATATCCCAAATCCCGCAAATACTCCGCTAATTCGATTGCCTCCTTCAGCGTAGATCCCGGATGGGAAGACATCAGATACGGCACAAGAAACTGTTTTTTGCCGAGCTGTTCGTTGATTTTATAATATTTCCGTACAAAGCGCTCATAGACTTCCTTCCTCGGCTTACCGAGTTTGGAAAGCACCGCATCCGAAATATGTTCCGGCGCTACTTTGAGTTGGCCGCTGACATGATGCTCCACCAACTCCCTGAAAAAAGTATCGTCAGAATCCGCCATCAGATAATCGAATCGGATGCCGGAACGAATAAACACTTTCTTGATGCCAGGAAGCGCCCGGAGTTTGCGAAGCAGCGCCAAATAATCGGAATGATCTACTTCCATATTAGGACATGGTTCCGGAAAAAGACACTGTCTGTTCTTGCAAACACCCTGCGTCATCTGTTTCCTGCATGACGGATGTCTGAAATTGGCCGTAGGTCCGCCCACATCATGGATATAGCCCTTAAAATCTTTGTCCCGTATCATCAGCTCCGCTTCTTTTATGATCGACTCATGACTTCTGACCTGAACCGTTCTTCCCTGATGAAAAGTGAGTGCGCAGAAATTACAGCCGCCGAAACATCCTCTGTTGCTGACCAGCGAAAATTTAATCTCTGTAATAGCAGGAACACCGCCCGCCTCCTCATAAGATGGATGGTATGTGCGCATATACGGAAGATCGTAGATTTCATCCATCTCTTCCGTTGTAAGCGGCGGCTGCGGCGGATTCTGCACCACGTAGACACCGTTCGGGTATTCTTCGATCAATGTCTTACCGGTAAACGGATCGGTATTACAGTATTGAATATGAAAACTTTCCGCATATCTGCGCGGTTCCGCCTTCATGGCATCATAAGAAGGAAGCGTGACACCGTCATAGATACCTTCGCTTTCTTTTGTTTTATAGACTGTTCCCGGAATAAACGTGATATCTTTAACCGCAATGCCACTGTCCAACGCTTCCGCGATCTCCACAATCGACTTCTCTCCCATGCCGTATGAAATCAAGTCCGCCTGACTGTCCAACAGAATAGAACGCTTGAAGCTGTCCGACCAGTAATCGTAATGCGCCATACGCCGAAGACTCGCCTCAATACCGCCGATAATAACAGGAATATCCTTATAAACGCGACGAATCAGATTGCCATAGACTACCGTGGCGTGATCCGGTCTTTTGTATGGCTCGCCGCCCGGCGTATAGGCATCGACCGGTCGATGTTTACCGGACACATAATAGTGGTTTACCATGGAATCCATATTACCGCCGGATATGAGAAACCCCAATCTGGGCTTACCAAGAACCGTAATGCTCTCCTCATCTTTCCAGTCCGGCTGTGCAATGATTCCCACACTGTATCCGCGGGACTGCAGGACTCTGCTGATAATGGCATGTCCAAAAGAAGGATGATCCACATAGGCATCCCCGATGACATAGACGAAATCCAGCTGTTCTATGCCCTGTTCTTCCATATCCTTTTTAGAAATCGGTAAAAATCCCATCTTCACTTGCTCCTGTTTTACAGTCGGCACATTTCCTTCTTGTAATGTATCTTAATGAGCCGGTAAATATCCTCTTTTTCATTGGTCATGCTTCACAGACGGTCATAATTCTGCTTCCCGTTGATGCACTCTCTTCACGCTCGGACAAAACACCGTCTTCTATCAACTCTTTAAAATGGTATGTATAATAATCCGCCAGCCTGTGTTTATCAACATCCTGATGCTCCGAATACTGGTCATAAACAGCGCATACCTTCATACCGGCCGCTTTTCCCGCCTGAATACCCGGTATGATATCCTCGAACACAAGGCAGTTTTCCGGTGCAACATTAAGCTCTTTCGCCACCGCCAGATAAATATCCGGTGCAGGTTTACCTTTCGCCACATCGCATCCCGTCATGATACAATCGAAATATTTATTCAATCCATGTACTTTGACCACATTTTCCACCAGTTCTCTGGAATTGCTTGTGGCAATTCCGGCCTTTATTCCGTGTTTCATACAATATTCCAGAAGTTCCGTCACGCCTTCTTTTACAGGCACTTCGTAGGAATACTTATTCCACGCCATACGATTCCAATTCTCCTTAATCGTATCTAAGTCATCCGGAAGATTAAACCGCTCCTTGAAATAAGCCGCTGTTTCGCTGAAACTCATTCCTTCGATGCACGCCTGCAGATTCTCCGGCAAGGTTATCCCGAATTTACCGAGATATTCTATGTCGATTGATCTCCACATCCACATAGAATCTACCATGGAACCATCCAGATCAAAAATAACTGCTTCTACCATTTGTTTTCTCCCAGCCTCTCTCTTTCCTCTTCTGTCAGTCTGCGGTAACCTCCTCTCGGAAGGTCTGAATCCAGTGTAAGAGTCCCCATGCGTATTCTTTTCAGATAAGTAACTTCATTGCCTACCGCATGCAGCATACGCTTGACTTGATGGAATTTACCTTCCGTAATCGTAAGCGTAATCTTTTTATCATCCAATACACGTACTACTGCGGGCTTCGTCAATGACTTTTCACCGATATCCACGCCCTGTCCCAACCGCACTTTTTGTTCCTCGTCAAACGTCTTCTCAAGATGACACTCGTATTCCTTCTCCACATGCTTGGACGGCGAAAGCAATTCATGTGCCAGTACACCGTCATTGGTAATAAGCAGGAGTCCTTCTGTGTCCTTATCCAGCCTGCCTACCGGAAAAAGATCATTTCGCCTGTCCTCTCCCAGCAGATCAAGTACCGTCGGATCGTGTTGATCTTCGGTAGCGGACACTACGCCTGCGGGTTTATGCAGCATGTAATATACATACGGCTCATAGGTACAGATTTGTCCTTTATAACAGACTGTGTCCTCTTTTTCATCAATATGCTGTTCCGGTCTGCGGGCTGCCTGATCATTGACTGTCACCAGACCTGCCTTAATATCCTTTTTGATCTGGCTTCTCGTGCCAAAGTTACAATCACATAGAAATTTATCTAACCGCATAGATCTGTTTGTCTCCTATAGTTAACGACATCAAACATTTCGCTATCGGGCTTGTTTTTCAATCATCAAGATTCTCAGCAACATCTGTATAATCACGCTATTCCGAGAATATATATAGAATAACCCGCAGTCCTTTTGAAAGGAATTATGATCATGAGCAAAACCGACAAATTCTACAGAGTTCTCTTTACAGCTCTTGCCCTATACTTAGTCTTCCTATTGCTACGTTATCCGGCGCTCTCCTTAGAATATGCTTCTACCGGACTGAATCTATGGTTCACCAAGATGGTTCCCACGCTTCTTCCGTTCATGATTCTCTCCGGCATCATGATACGTATGAACCTGACGGAAGGCTTTGTCAGCCTGCTGCATCCGCTGTTGCATCGTATATTCGGCACGTCTAAAAACGGCTCCTACACCATCGCTATGGGCTTTCTGTGCGGATTCCCCATGGGTGCAAGAATCGTGGGAGAACTCTATGAATCTGGAAAGCTGTCCCGCGAAGAAAGCGCAAAGCTCCTGTACTTCTGCAACAATATCGGCCCGATCTATTTCTTAAGTTATGTGGTTCCGACTCTGGCCATTAAGAAACCGCTTATACCGCTTCTGATTATGTACGGTATACCGCTATTGTACGGCTTTATACTTTTACGTGCCCCATTACTGCGCCATGTAACAAATCCTTTATCAGCGGCCAGCCATGGCTATAGTTTACAGAAATGTGATGATTCCTCCATTGAGCACTTACCATCGCAGCCACAGAGTATGCCTTTGCTTACCGCCATAGATACCTCCGTATTATCAGGACTTCTCGGTATTGCCAGATTAGGCGGCTACATGGTGTTCTTTAATCTGCTCAACATCGTTTTTGTGCCTTTTGGTCATGTTAAAACGGAGTTTCTTAATGTCTACCGGTGCATTCTGGAAATCACAAGTGGAATTGACTATTCTGGTCAGTCACTTTTTTATCCGATCCTCATATTATTGCCTTTCGGAGGATTCTCATGTATTGCCCAGACCTACAGTATGATCCGGCAGACTGATCTGTCCATACGCCCATATGTTTTCCATAAGACAATGCAGACCGCGATCACTGCCATATGTTATTTTTTAATGTTTATATTTTAGGTCTTCGTTTCCGCCGTCTGCGCTGTTTGCGTTTCGTTCCGCGTATGATCAATATCATGGATACCGTCATGGCAAGAACCAGCAGTGCACATACGATACACACTGTCATGAAATAACGGAAGGATGCCGGTTTATCTACTTCTTCATCAGGCTCCCTTCTTGTGACGCTGATATTCACCGGCTCTTTCTTAACAGGAACCACCGTCTTGGATATGCTCTCAAGCGCCCTCTGCGCCATCTGTTTTGCCGCGATCTCTTCCGCTGTCTCATAATCCATAGAGGGAAGAGAAATCATGTTGCTGGCAGTATACAAGTCAAATCCGTTATAACCGTTGACTATGATCTGGGGCATGACACGTGGTGGAACCTGCAGGGTAAAACTGAAAGTGTCTCTGCTCTTATCCGGCCAGCGCTGTAACTCGGAAAAATGCTCTCCGTTATCATAGCTGTAAGTATAATACAGCATTCCGCTGTCATAATCCGCCGCGGAAACCTGAACCGCCACTTCACCTGTCTCCGTATTCTGATCCGTCACTTCGATCATACAGATGTCCGGCTCGGTCCGGTCGGGCGCGACCACATGAGACGGTACATCTACATGCACATTCTGATAATTACTGTAATCTACTCCTAATATCTCTGATCGAAGCCCAAAATATTTGGCCACAGCCGTGGCATCCAGCCTTCCGAAATCCTGCAACTTCTCATTATGGTCATAGAAGGGTTTATCGTTCTCCTGATCCAAATGGCAGTGTTCAATGAGAACACATGGGATATCCCGCTCCGTGGCATGACGGATGATACCGTAATAATCAGTCCCCTTATCATTCAACCTGGTCTTAATACCTCTGGAATAGAGTCCCATATCCTGCAGCATATCGATCTCCACGCTGGCAAAGCTGTATCCTTTGCTGTAATTCTCACCAAACGCAGACACCCAGCACTCTGCACCGAACAGTGTATGATATGCCGACAGATTAAAATGCAGACAGAATATAAAATCAGCATCCACACTCTTGGCATATTCACAGCGCTCCTCCAAATCCAGCTCCTGATCACCGTTTCTTGTAAGATAGACGGTAATACCCTCATACTTTTCCAGTTCCTCTTTCATGGCATTTGCCACAACGATTGTCATCTCTTTCTCGGTATAATCCTCGTACTCACCACCCAGATTCTTCCCGCCATGCCCCGGGTCTATGACGACCACAATTGGATCCTGTGTTGCCTCTGACAATCCATTCTGTGCTTCTTCTCTAACACCGTCTTCGGCTCTGGATTCTGCGGTCCCGACAGCAATTTCTTCCGCATGTACGGCACATTTCCCTAACGGCAAAAATAAACATGCACAGACAAATAGTATCGCTGTTAGGAAACGAAAACTAACACACTTATAAATTTTATTCACAATCGCGATATTACAGCATTTCAAACTGTTCCACCTCGTTCTATTTCTTTAATCAAGTAGAGAAGCGCTGTCTTCTCCTGCTCGCTGTGCAGGGTGCATACCGCATAACGGCTGATTTCCCTATACTCCTCTGCGCATAATATAGAAGCCGGCTTCCCAGGAAACCGGCTCACATACTTCATCTTATATCGGTATATTTATCACCATGCGCATTACATCAGATCCAGCTGCACAGGCTCCGCTTCTCCTTCTGCCTCTTTCAGCATCTGCTCCACCTGCACCGGACGCAGTTCCGCACGATTCGCCTTCACGGTCTCATTATACCCGTTAATCGTGTTATAGAAACTCTCATAATGTTCCGTCGTTGTTGCCAAAGTCGCAGTCATGGCACTCTCCAGATTGGCCAGCATGTCGTCCAGATACTGCATGGCGGATGTACGAACTCCATTGGCTTCCGCAGTAGCGGTGTTAAGAATATCCTGCGCCTGCATGGTCGCCATGCGAACCACTTCATTCGCCTGTGCATAAGCCTGCTGCATGATCTCGTGCTCATTGATCAATTCCGTAGTCTGTACGGTTGCATCTTTAATGAGTGCCTCCGCCTTGGAGCGCGCATCATTCAAAATAGCTTCCTTATTGGAGATAATCTTCTGATAACGCTTGATCTCATCCGGTGTCTTCATGCGAAGCTCGCGCAGAAGCTCATCAATTTCTTCCTTGTTGACAATAATATTTGTTTTGGATAGAGGCTGATATTTACAGCTGTCAATATAGTCTTCAATTTCGTCGATAAGTTGTTCGATTCTACTGCTCATCTTTACTCCTACCTGTTATGTCCATATTTTTCATAGATTAATTTGCCGACAAACTTCGGTACACACTGGGAGATATCGCCGTTGAAGCTGGCAATCTCCTTAACCGTCGAAGAACTCAGATACGCGTATTCCAAACTGGTCGTTAAAAACATCGTGTCAAGATCTCCGCCGGAGAACTTCCTGTTAGTCTGTGCGATCTGAAGTTCATACTCAAAATCCGTAAAAGCACGCAATCCTCTGATCGCCACATGTATGTTCTGTTCTCTTGCATAATCAATCAACAGACCACTGAAGGAATCTATCTTTACATTTGGGATATCCTTCGTCGCCTCTTCTAACATCTTAACACGTTCTTCCACAGAAAACAATGGAGTCTTTGTTTTATTATTAAGCACACTGACCGTCAATTCGTCAAAAATTTCGGCCGCACGTTTGATGATATCTAAATGTCCGTATGTCACCGGATCAAAACTTCCCGGATAGATTGCTGCACTCATAAAACAGTTATGCCTTTCTGAAAAGTAAATTCGCCTCGCAACATTAACAAATCGAACAAGTTCGATTTCGAGATTTATTTCGCAAACTCGAAAAAATGAAGAGTCTTTGCATCCATAATAAAACAATTTTGTGAAAATGTCTTTACTTATTTTTCAATTTATGCTTTTTTTTACAAAAATATGGCAATTTATGCCTTCCGACAGAAAATATGTTTGTTAGTCTTGTAGCATTTTTCCTTCGTAATATAGAATCCCAACTGTTCAAGATAGGTAAAATCCGTTTCAAGTGATGCCTCTGTGACAATCAATGTATTCTCTGTCACATAAGGAGCGCCTGCCAAAACCTGAAGCACCTGTTTTTCATGTCCACAGTTATATGGCGGGTCCATGAAAATCACATCCGCCTCCTTCTCGTGAATTCCCGACAAGGCGCTTAGGACATCCTGTTTTAAGATAGTTGCCCGATCCATGAGTCTTGTAAACTGCAGATTCTCCGTAATACAGGCAATTGCGTTTCTGTTATTCTCCACAAAATAGGCATGTCTTGCGCCTCTGCTGAGCGCCTCAATCCCGATCCCGCCGCTGCCGCTGTACAGATCGATAAAGACAGCGTCTGCAAGATACGGTTGCAGCATATTAAAAAGTGTTTCTTTGATCCGATCCGTGGTAGGTCTGGTGCCCATATCCTCCGGCGTTTTCAACCGTAAGCTTCTTGCTGTTCCCGCGATCACTCTCATATTGCAGATATTCCCTTTCTAAACTCTTACCTTTACGCCTTTGCTGTCGCGCTTGCCCAATTTCAATTTGTTCAGCTCCAGCTCCTTGCCGCCGTATTCAATGCTCTGTTCCACTGCATTACGCGTATAGTACACGGCTTCCAGACTGTCCTTTACTCCCAGCTTCATGCCCCGCACACCAATGGCACCCTTCTTCTTCTCCGGAATCTCTTCTACCGGGAAACGTAAGAAATATCCTTCTGCGGACTGTAGCACAATATTGCGCTGCTCCGTGAACGTCACAACGCTTATAACCTCATCGCCCTCCGTCAACTTCGTAGCCGCCACTGTTCGCTTCGCTACGTCAAACTCTCCGCCATCCACTATTTTAAGCATCGCCTGCTTCGTTGCGAAGATCACACGATAAAGATTTAAATCACTCTGACTCGCAGCATATACGATATTCTCCTTGGAGGAATCATAGTTGCTGACATTGTCAACCGGCACTCCCTTATCCCTGAATTTTCCCATTGGCAGATCCATCATTTTCAGCGTGTGAAGCTGTCCTGTGTTGGTAAACAGACATACCTTGCCCGTATTTTTACAGACAAAAGCATATTTGTTCTCGCCATCCGCCGCTTCTTTATTCCGCTCATAAGTGGCGACATCTATTGTTCTGGCATAACCGAAACGGTCCATAAGGAAGACGATATCCATCTCTTCGATCTTCTTCTCCACATAGACGGCCTCGCTCTCCGTGGTGATCTGGGTTTTTCTGGGAGACTTATACTGTTCCTTGATCTCATCCAGCTCATTAATGATAACCTGCGCCATGGAATCTCTTCTGGCTAATATATCCTCATAACGATAGATGTTCGCCATCGTCTCCTCGTGTTCGTTGATAAGCGCCTCGATCTCTAAGCCGATCAGTTTATAGAGTCTCATATCCAGGATCGCGTTAGCCTGCTTCTCCGAAAACATCAACTGTGTTGCCATGATCTTTGATTCCTTGGATTTAAACTTGATCCCGTCAATTTTACCCTCGATCAGACATGCCTTGGCCATCGCCCTGTCTTTAGAGCCACGCAGAATCTCGATAATCAGATCAATCACGTTGCAGGCCTTGATCAGCCCTTCCTGAATCTCTTTGCGCTCCAATTCCTTCTGCAGCAGATTGGTATATTTTCTGGTGGCCACCTCATACTGGAATTTCACACTCTCCTGTATGATCTGCTTTAAGCCCATCGTCTCTGGTCTACCGTCAACGATCGCCAGCATATTGACACCGAAAGTATCCTCCAGCCGGGTTTTCTTATAGAGCATGTTTTTGAAATTCTCGACGTCCGCGTCTTTACGCAGTTCGATAACGATTCGAATACCTTCTTTGGAAGACTGGTTCGTGATATCTACGATATCCTGCGTCTTCTTCGTCTCCGCCAGCGCCGCAACGTCCATCAGGAATTTACCGATATTGGCGCCGATCATCGTATAGGGAATTTCTGTGATCACCAGATTCGTTCTGCCGCTCTTGGCCTTCTCGATCTCCACCTTACCGCGAATCTTGATCTTACCGGTTCCTGTCTTATAGATATCTAATAATTCATTTTCATTGATCACAATACCGCCCGTGGGAAAATCGGGTCCCTTCACATAGCGCATCAGTTCTCTTGTGGTAATGTTCTCATCCAGCATATATGCTTTGGTCGCATTGATCACCTCCGCCAGATTATGCGGCGGCGTGCTGGTCGCCATACCGACTGCAATACCTTCCGAACCGTTGACCAATAGATTGGGGATCTTAACGGGCAGAACGCTTGGTTCTTTCTCGGTCTCGTCAAAATTTGGAAGAAAGTCAACCACATCTTTATCCAGATCAGCGAGAAACGCTTCCTGTGTGATCTTTTCCAGACGCGCTTCCGTATAACGCATGGCAGCGGCACCGTCGCCCTCAATATTTCCGAAGTTACCATGTCCGTCAATGAGTGGAAGTCCTTTCTTGAAATCCTGCGCCATGACCACCAGCGCCTCATAGATGGAACTGTCACCGTGGGGATGGTATTTACCCATGGTATCGCCGACGATACGCGCCGATTTACGGTAGGGTCTGTCAAAGCGTATCCCCAGCTCGTACATATCGTACAACGTCCGTCTCTGTACCGGTTTGAGTCCGTCCCTTACGTCAGGAAGCGCTCTGGCAATGATTACACTCATGGCATAGTCTATATAAGATTTCTGCATTACTTCGGAATATTCCGTTTTTATAATTCTGTCGTTCATACTCATACCGATTGACCGCTCCCTTTTTAGATATCCAATTCCGCATCCTGTGCATGCCGATATATAAATTCTTTACGGGGCGGTACTTCAGTCCCCATTAAAAGTTCCGTTACTTCCGAAGCCATGCGGGCATCCTCGATCTCCACCAGCTTAAGAAGCCTTGTATCAGGGTCGAGCGTCGTCTCCCAAAGCTGCTGGGCATCCATCTCGCCCAGACCTTTATACCGCTGTAAAGTAAAAGGCCCTTTGTGCTTCTTGCGGTACCGCTCCAATGCCTTGTCGTCATAAAGGTACTCCTCTTCTCCTTTAGACGGCATGGCCTTATACAGCGGCGGCATGGCAATATAAACATGTCCCTCATAGATCAGCTCCGGCATAAACCGATAGAACAATGTCAGAAGCAGCGTGGAAATATGGGCGCCGTCCACATCCGCATCCGCCATAATAATAATCTTATCATAGCGCAGCTTGCTGATATCGAAATCGTTGCCATATCCTTCAGAAAATCCACATCCAAACGCATTGATCATCGTCTTGATCTCGGCATTGGCCAGAATCTTATCGATACTTGCTTTCTCCACATTTAAAATCTTACCGCGGATCGGCAGAATCGCCTGAAACATACGATTTCTCGCCATCTTGGCGCTGCCTCCGGCAGAATCACCCTCTACGATAAAAATCTCACACTTAGCGGCCTCCTTTGATTCACAGTTCGCCAACTTGCCGTTGGAGTCGAAGGAAAACTTTTGTTTGCTGAGCAGATTTGTCTTTGCCTTTTCTTCCGTCTTACGAATCTTCGCTGCCTTCTCCGCACAGCCGATAATACTCTTTAATGTTTCCAGATTACGGTCGAAGAAACGGACGATCTCATCTCCCGTCACCTTGCTCACGATCTTCGCCGCATCCTGATTATCCAGCTTTGTCTTAGTCTGTCCCTCAAAACGCGGGTCGGGATGCTTAATGGAAACCACCGCGGTCATGCCGTTACGCACATCGGCCCCGGTGAAGTTGACATCCTTTTCTTTTAAAATATTCAAGCCTCTTGCGTATGTATTGATCACGTTGGTAAACATGGTCTTAAATCCGGTCAGATGAGTCCCGCCCTCGGCATTATATATGTTATTACAAAAACCCAGAACATTTTCATGGAATTCATTTACATACTGCAGGGCGACCTCCACCGTGATCCCCTCGGACTCTCCCTTGTAGTAGATCACATCATGTATTGATTCCTTGGATTTGTTCATATCCTTGATGAAACCTACGATTCCCTCCGGCTCATGATACTCCAGATGCTCTACTTCCTCTTTGCGCTTATCCTCATAAATAATGGTCAATTCCGGATTGAGGTAGGCAGTCTCGTGGAGACGGCTCTTGACTTCATCTTCCTTAAATCTCGTCCGGTCAAAGATCGTGTCATCCGGCAAAAAATTAATGGTAGTGCCGGTTTCTTTTGTTTTGCCCACGGCCGGCAGAAGTCCATTGTCCAGTTCCATCGTGGGAACACCCTGCTCATAGTGGTCTTCGTATATAAATCCGCCCGTTTTTACCGTTACATGCATATATTTAGACAGCGCATTGACTACTGAGGAACCGACCCCATGCAATCCGCCGCTGGTCTTGTATGCTTCATTGTCAAACTTACCGCCTGCATGAAGCGTTGTAAACACCAATCGCTCCGCGCTGATCCCCTTTTCATGCATTCCCACCGGAATACCGCGCCCATTATCCGATACCGTTGCCGAACCGTCCGCCTCAAGCGTTACACGGATCGTCGTACAGAATCCTGCCAAATGCTCATCCACTGCGTTATCCATGATCTCATAGATCAGATGATTCAGACCCTTGGTAGAAACACTGCCGATATACATTCCCGGTCTTACGCGGACTGCCTCGAGCCCTTCCAGCACGGTAATGCTGGAGGCATCATAATTATTTGCCGTATTTGTCTTCGCCATAGATCAATACCTCACATTTTCGGGATTTCATACACAAAAAAAGAATATATTATCAGAATTTCTCACGAAACATATTTTACCATATATTTAGTATTTTGCAAAGTAAAATTACTATATGTAGTATAGCAATCCGTAGCAATTCCGCTATTATGACACATACTCTATCATATCCTCAGGAAGATACTTCCGGATCATCTCTTCCAGCATCACGAAATCGATCGGCTTAGAAAGATAATCCTCAAATCCCTCGCTAAGGTATTCTTCTTTAGCGCCTACGATTGCATTAGCGGTGAGCGCAATCACTACAGAGCGATTCTTTATATACTCTTCGATCTGCTGCATCGCACGCAGCGTCTCTATACCGTCCATATCAGGCATCATGTGATCTAACAGAATAATATCATAGTGGTTTTGCCTGACTTTCGCCAGACATTCCTGGCCACTCCCGGCCGAATCAAACTGCACTTTGAGCTTCTTAAGCAGTCCCTTGACCACGGTAATATTGACCCGGTTATCATCAACCGCCAGAATTCGTGCCTTAGGAGCAATAAATTCCTTTCTTTCCCGGGATTCCTCCCCACTCATCTGTATGGCGTTTGTCTTATAGTCACCCAACGGCTCACTACTAACGGTTTTTTGCGGAATCACGAAGGAGAAGCTGCTTCCTTTGCCATAACAGCTGTCTACAGTCAGTTCGCCACCCATCATTTCCACCAGACGCTTCGCAATGCTTAAGCCCAGACCCGTTCCTTCTACACTCTTATTCTGCATAAGATCAAGTCTGGTAAACGGATCAAAGAGTTTATGCAGTTCCTCCTCTTTAATTCCTATACCGGTATCAGAGACTGTGACCCTAAGATCGATCATACCGCCGTCACTGCCTACAGAGTCTACTTTTAACGTGACATTTCCTTCTTTTGTGTATTTGACTGCATTAGTCAACAGATTGGTCATGCACTGCTTAATTCGTATATCATCACCATGAAGCTGGTTCGGCAGTTTATCGTCCGTTACTACCCTGAAATAAAGATTTTTCTCTTCTGCACGCATGGATATCATATTTTCCACATCTATAAGCAGCCTGCCAAGATTATAGTCGTTCTCCACAATCTCCATCCTGCTTGATTCAATCTTAGACAGATCAAGAATATCATTGATAATTGACAGAAGCGTCCTACCCGCGCTGTTGATATTCGACGCATATTCCCTGATATTGTCCGATTCCGTCTCCCGCAGGATCATTTCATTCATCCCGAGAACCGCATTAATCGGCGTTCTGATCTCATGAGACATCCGTGCAAGGAAAGTACTCTTCGCTTCGTTGGCACGTTCCGCCTCCTCTTTCAGCTCAATAAGCTGCTTCGTGTACAGATAGTTGTCAGTCATATCGGAAATACGATACAAAATCCCCACTTTTCTCCGATTGTCATCATCAATTTCACTTCTCTGCCACTTGTAGAATCTGCCTCTGAGCATAAACCCGTCGTTCTGCGCTTCCATAAACTGCAATACATGTTCAGAAACTTCAGACTTATCATTCCAGTTGATCTTCGGAAAAATCAACTCCGCCTCATGGTTAAAGTACACGATCTTCCCAAGGTCATCGACGACAAGAATTCCCTCCCGTATCTCATCAATCACCCTATCCTTGGCACCTTGCACCGTATCAAACAGTCGGTAATGATACATGACCAGTACGAGCAGTGATTCGGTAATCATCATAGAAAGAGGATATGTATCATAATATCCCACCATTCCCATCAGCCGCAGTATCCAGAATCCGATCGGCAGCAAGGAAGCTCCGAAAATTAACAGCAGCTCGGGACGTTTCTCTCCCTTATGCTCCAGTACGGACTGGATCATGATCAATGCGATCACACATCCGAGCACCGCAGTGGTTGCCGCCCACCAATAATAAAATATGCCGGGCTCATATATCCACAGATAGATCCCGTCACTCACGGAATAAGTTATACTCTTATAGTATAGTGTGTGATAATCTATGGTAAACACAAGAGACAGAATCAGGATATGATTGACAGTATAGAATCCTTTGATGAAGCGAACGCTTTTATCATTCTTGTGGTTGCTGTACAGACATGCAAAATACAGGAAACTCAAAAGCCCCATGGTTGTACCGATATACTCCATCTTGACCGCAAGCCGCGTTACCTCCAGACTCTTACTCTGAAGTTCAAAGAAATACCCCGCCACATCCATAAATGTAAAAAGCGTCCCCGCAAACAGAATCTTCTGTTGTTCCGAAGGTTTCGCCACGTAAATTAACATGATCATGATAAAGCAGACAATAATACCTGCTCCGTGCACTGTCACCATTATATTCATAACAAACCTCAATATGTAACTTTATCTTTTATAACATTATACCGCACTTTATATATTATATCGGACAATATCGCGTGAGACAAGTTTATTGTTGTTACCGATAAACCCCAGCGCGCACTTACTGCATGGTGTTATCTGCACTCTTCTGCCACTTCATATAAATATTCTCTGCTGCGCTTGCCTGTCCGCACAAGAATCTGCATATACATCAGCAGCGGCACCACCGAAGCCGCCAGATCTCTGTGTATTCCCGCCGCCTGCGCAAATTCTTTGATTGTGAAATCGTGTTCCAGCTCATAGGGTACAAGCTGTATGAAATCCTCTGTCCGTTCAATCAACACCTCATCATAAAGATTCTGCGGCATTCTGTCGTAACGGCTGGATCCTCTTTTTTTGTCTTTGCTCCACCCGTTGAGCAACCGATATTCTTCCATATCCAATAAAGGAAACACAAAGGACAGATTAGGATGTCCCAGATATTGTTTGATCTTGTAAAGTTCCGGAAATGCATGATAAACATTCCCGGTTACCGGAGATTTATGTTTTTTCGATAATTCTCCGGACTCTTCATCCATCCAGATCAACCATTTATAATGAGGGATCGGCAATACTACCGTTACCGGATACAGAGGCAGATATGCCGCCAGTTTGGGGCGCAGTTTATTAAAATTTCCGTTTTGGATCTCTATAATCCGTTCCCCTGTATAGATATCCGCTATATATCCTTCAATCGGCACTTCATGATAATCCTCGTTGGGTTCGTAGTACAGCTTCATCACCGCATGCACTGTCTTTTCCTTAAGAGTTCCGAATCCGTGAGGATCATTCTGTTTCAACAGTACCTTTAATTTCGCCTGTTCGAAAGCCTCTCTGTCCAAAATATTCACATTCACTTCTCCGCATATGATCAATTTTCTTAATAGTATATCAGATTTATGTCTATCGAACAAGTGTTTCTGCTTTTTTCGGAATATCCGAAAAGGATTTACATTTTTGACGATTTACCCTATAATATTATAGATTACTTTTTTGCAGGCACCGGATTCCTGCACATACGGATGGGAATAAAAATGGTAAAGAAACACCTTACATATATCAAAAAAATACTGACCGGCAATGCCCGTATCTCTGACAAGCAGAAATTCAGCGTCATTATTTACTCCGTGGCGATGGTTCATATTTTTCTTGCATGTGTCTTTGGTTATTACAGGGTTCTTCCTCTATTGATCTTTAACATTCTCAGTGTGCTTACCTATCTGTCCTGCACGCTGCTGGTTCGCCTTGAAAAGCTTCTGCCGGTATACTGGATCACCTACCTTGAAATCATTCTGCACTCCTTTGTTGCAACGATCTGCATCGGATGGCAGTTTGGATTTGCACAGTACATCATTGCGCTTATTCCCGTAGGTTTCTATATCTGCTATACGATGAATACAAGACGCAGTAAGATGGCTATCGCAACTGCCTCGGCATTCTGCGCCACAGTGGCTTTCTTAAGCTGTAAGCTTTTATCCTTCTATACCACACCGGTATATGAGCTTCACATGCTTCCGCTGGAGTTAAGGTTATATATTTTTAACTCAATCTGCACTTTTATATTTCTCATCGTATTTTCTCTGATTTTTATCTCTGAAATGAAGTTGTCCGGCACGCAGTTGCGCCATCAGAATGCGATCCTCGAAAAACTGGCGAGCACCGATCCGTTGACCGGTCTGTATAACCGCAGGAGCATGGATGTGTTTCTGCATCAGGCGTTGCAGTCCAATTCAGGTTTCTCGCTCATCATGTGCGATATCGATGATTTTAAGAAAGTTAACGATACCTATGGTCACGATTTTGGCGATGTCGTTCTGCGGGAGGTTGCCATGATCACGACACAGCATGTAGGTTCAAACGGATATGTATGCCGGTGGGGCGGAGAAGAAATACTGATATTAGTCAGCAGTTCCGCAAAGGAGAATGTGGGACGCATCGCTGAGAATATTCGCCGTAACGTCGCTAATCATGTCTTTGAGCTTAACAGTAAATGGATTCACTGTACACTCACTCTCGGTATATCCACTTACAAAGAAGGCGACACAATAGAGGAAACCATAACCAATGCGGACTATAACCTCTATAAAGGTAAGCGGAACGGCAAAAACAAGGTTGTAGCGTAACTGCCTCCCATATATCAGAATCTAAATCTGACTATGAGAGGCAGTTTATTCATCTTAGTATGAAATTTCTTGATGCATTTTCGAGTTTGCTCGATTTGTCACAGCTTCTTGACATTTCTATCCCCATGCAGGATACGTTCCTGATCCGAGGCACCAATAGGTGCGATCCTGCCATGCCGGTCGTAATAAGTCAGCAGGGAAGAATTCTTGGCCATTGTTTTGCGTCCGTTATCCGTCACCAGATTGATCACTTGCTCCAAATTGCCGGAACGCAGATATTTCTGAATCTCTTTATCCCGATTCTCTCCCCGCCGCAGCAAAGAACTCTCACTCTCCTGCGCATTGCGCAAATGTTCCGGATGCAGTGTCAGATATTCCTCAGTCAGTCTTTCCGGCGCTTGTGTCCCCGGCTCTGTCTGATCTTCCGCCTCAATCTGCTCCACCGACATCTCATCCTGTGGTATCGGATCATTCCAGATCTTACTTGCAATATCCTTGACCGCCTGTACCAGTGCATGCAGCCATGACTGAACCATGCCGATCAGATTCTGTCCGGTATCCTGCGCTCTCTCTGTCTTCTCGCGCGTCCGGTCAGAAACAGTCTGGGCGCTATTACGGGATAATTCCAGCCGAACGCCGCCCTGCAGGATAGTGCGGGATCCGTTATTAAGCTTTTCGGCTTCTCCGGCCTTCTCTTTCCTATCCTTCTCAGCTGTCTCGTCCTGCGTATGCTGGTAATTCAGGCTGAACTTCTCACCATTATCTGTCTTATCAGCCGCATCCGGCATTTTCAGTTGTGAATAATCATAATAATCATTTCCGTTTACTCTGTTAACCATGATGCCATTATAGCAGGTTTCGTGCTAAAAAGCTAACCTATTTCTGATTGATATAATTCACAAGCCCTTCCGCCGCAATGATCTTCTGCATGAATTCAGGGAATGCCTGCCCCTTATAAGTAGTATTCTTTGTCACATCCGTGATGACACCGGTATCAAAGTTTACTTCCACAACATCTCCGGCCTCGATCTCTCCTGCCGCCTCCGGACATTCGATGATGGGCAACCCGATATTGATAGCATTCCGATAGAAAATTCTGGCAAACGTCTCCGCAATTACACAGCTCACTCCCGCAGCCTTAATAGCAATAGGCGCATGTTCTCTGGATGAACCGCAGCCGAAATTCTTAGTTGCCACAATAATATCCCCTTTATTCACCTTGTTCACAAATTCTTTGTCAATATCCTCCATGCAGTGTGTTGCCAACTCCGCCGGATCAGATGAATTCAGGTAGCGCGCAGGGATGATCACATCCGTATCCACATTATCTCCGTATTTAAAAACAGTTCCTTTTGCTGATTGCATGTCTCCTCCGATCTGAAGCATCTGCTTCCATTGTTATGATGAAATATCGTTTTACACTAACTGACACGGGCAGGATATTTTGCCTGTCACCGCGCTTGCCGCCGCTACTGCAGGACTTGCCAGATAAATCTCCGAGTTGACATGACCCATGCGTCCTACAAAGTTACGGTTCGTGGTTGATACACAACGCTCTCCCTCAGCCAGAATGCCCATATAGCCGCCCAGACAGGGACCACAGGTGGGTGTGCTGACAATCGCCCCCGCCTCAATAAAAGTCTTCAAAAGTCCCTCTTCCATTGCCTGCAGATAAATCTTCTGGGTGGCAGGAATCACGATACAGCGCATGCCTTCTGCCACATGTCTGCCCTGTAATACCTTTGCAGCGGTCCTCAGATCATCCAATCTGCCGTTGGTACAGGACCCGATTACCACCTGATCGATCTTAATCTCTTCTTTAATCTCATCAATTGTTTTCGTATTCTCCGGCAGATGCGGGAAAGCAACCGTGGGTCTTAAAGTACTCAGGTCGATCGTATACTCCTCATCATATACCGCATCCTCATCCGCTTCATAGATTTTGTATTCTCTCGCGGAATGCTCTTTCATATAAGCGACAGCGAGGTCATCAATAGGGAATATCCCGTTCTTGCCGCCGGCCTCAATCGCCATATTGGCAATGGTAAACCGGTCATCCATAGAAAGATTCTGTATACCGTCGCCCACGAATTCCATGGACTTATATAACGCGCCGTCTACACCGATCATACCGATGATATGCAGGATTACATCTTTACCACTGACCCATTCAGACGGTTTACCTGTCAGATTAAATTTGATTGCGGACGGAACTTTGAACCAGGCCTTACCCGTTGCCATTCCTGCCGCCATATCCGTGCTTCCCACGCCCGTGGAAAAAGCGCCCAGTGCGCCGTAGGTACATGTATGGGAATCCGCACCTATGATCACGTCGCCGGCTACCGTAAGTCCTTTCTCCGGAAGCAGCGCATGTTCGATGCCCATCTCTCCCACTTCAAAATAATTGGTGATCTCATTGCGGCGGGCAAACTCACGCACGCATTTACAATGCTCCGCCGACTTGATATCCTTGTTCGGCACGAAATGATCCGGAACCAGCGCGATCTTATCCTTATGGAACACACCGTCCACATTCATTTTTTCCATCTCCTTGATGGCCACGGGACTGGTAATATCATTTCCCAGCACCAGATCCAGATCCGCTTCGATCAACTGTCCGGCTTCCACACGGTCAAGTCCTGCATGCGCCGCCAGAATTTTCTGCGTCATTGTCATTCCCATAGTCTTCTCCTCCTTTAATATACCTTCCTATGTCTTCATATGGTTATCCCGCTTCATCACAATGCCTTTTTCGGCATAGAATCTGACTGACGGATATGAATACCCTTTTTGACATCCGAATCCATATGTTCAGTATATAACATCCTTTAATATTCTTCTAATACATATTATTCATATTTACTATTCTTATAAGTTATAATATAATATATAACAATAAAAAAGAGCAGAGCTCGTTCGCGAGATTTGCTCGCTTGCGCTTCACAAACTCGAAAAAACGATGCAAAAATTGGTTTTAGAAAGGGTCATCCGCATGAACAACAATTTCACAACTAACCTGAATTTATACCATATCTTCTATCAGACTGCCTTGGCCGGAAATATCTCCCTCGCCGCCAAACAACTGTATATCAGCCAGCCGGCCGTCAGCAAAGCCATTGCCAAACTGGAAGACAACTTAAATACCACCCTGTTCTACCGCAATTCCAGAGGCGTAAAGCTGACATCCGAGGGAACTGTCCTGTTGGAACAGCTGCACCATGCCTTTTCGGCAATTTCCCATGCCGAGGAAGAATTACACAAAATCCATGAACTGGGAATCGGGCAGATTACCATCGGCGTCAGCGCCACACTCTGTAAGTATGTACTTCTGCCGCATTTGCAGCAGTATATTCTGGACAATCCCCATGTTAAAGTATCAATTGCCTGTCAATCTACCACGGAGACGATCCGGGGTCTATCAGACGGCACTCTGGATATCGGTCTGATCGGTGAATCCGCCTGGCTGCATGATCTGTCATTTCTTCCCATCATGGAAATACAGGATAGCTTTGTGACCACCAGCCGTTATCTGGATAATCTGTGCGTACGGCTGGGCATATCCGATGCGGCTCTGTACACCTTTACCGATATTCCTGCCCGCTCACGTATATGGCAGGATGCAACATTTCTGATGCTGAACCGTGAAAATATCTCAAGAAGTTATATTGATTCCTGCCTCCAACAATCACAAATACAACTATCGCAGATCCTTGAGACCTCCACCATGGATCTCCTGATCGAATTTGCGAAGATCGATATGGGTATTGCATGTGTCATAGAAAACTTTGTTGTGAAAGAATTGACAGAGCACAGCCTGATCCGTCTGCCTCTGCCGATAGATATTCCGTCCAGAAAAATAGGGCTTGCCTGGAAAAACCGGACAAGCCCTGTAGATCAATTCATTTCTGCTATTACATCGTCCATGGAATGAGTCGTAATATACTCAAACAGATCCGCCATCTGCTCAGGCTCCAGACTCATGTCCATTTTTATCCACTGAATCACCACAAACGCCATACATTGCGCATAATATTCCGCAACCCAATCTGTTGTCAGCCCTCTTGCGGATGCTTTCCGCTCGCCGACCTGTTCATCAATAAAAATGTACAGAATTTCTTTAATGAACTTTTTGACAATACCCTCGCAGGAATCCTGTCCTTCCAGTCTGACAACCTTCTTATAGAACCTTTTGTCCTTCTTAAGATTCTCGAAGATCATAATCAGGCTCTCACTAATGCAGCCTGTCTGCATCAGCGGGATGACCGGATCAAGGATCTCCGTATGGATCATCCATTCCAGAAGCTCATACTTATCCCTGAAATGATTATAGAACGTCGGTCGGATAACACCCGCACCTTCCGTAATTTCACGAATCGTAATTTTCTCGATCGGCATCTTGAGCGCTAAGTTTTTAAAACTCTCAGCCAGCATCTGATCCACATTGGTTTTGGATTGCATGGTTAACCCCACATTAGTTGTTAATCAGTTTATCTTCGCCATTCCAGCTGTACAGCTTTCTGATTTCCTCGCCGACTACCTCTGAAGGATGCTCGGAAGCCAGTTTTCTCATCGCCTTGAAGTGTACCTGACCGCCTGCGGAAGACATATCAAGCAGGAAATCTTTGGCAAATGTACCGTCCTGAATATCGGCCAAAATCTTCTTCATGGTCTTCTTCGTCTCTTCCGTAATGATCTTCGGTCCGGTAATATAATCGCCATACTCAGCCGTATTGGAGATAGAATATCTCATTCCTGCGAAACCGGACTGATAGATCAGATCTACGATCAGTTTCATCTCATGGATACACTCGAAATATGCATTTCTCGGATCATATCCCGCCTCAACCAGTGTCTCGAAGCCTGCCTGCATAAGTGCACACACACCGCCACAGAGCACTGCCTGCTCACCGAAAAGGTCTGTCTCTGTCTCTGTTCTGAATGTAGTCTCCAGAACGCCGGCTCTTGCACCGCCGATCGCAAGCGCATAAGCCAATGCCATATCCTGCGCCTTACCTGTAGCATCCTGATGAACGGCTACCAGACAAGGAACACCCTTACCTGCCTGATACTCGCTTCTTACCGTATGTCCCGGTCCCTTCGGTGCTATCATCGTTACATCCACATCCTTAGGCGGTACGATACAGCCGAAGTGAATATTAAAGCCATGTGCAAACATCAGCATATTGCCTGCCTCTAAGTTGGGCTCGATATCTTTCTTGTACATAGCAGCCTGTAACTCATCATTGATCAGAATCATGATGATATCAGCCTTCTTAGCAGCCTCTGCCGCCGTATATACCTCAAATCCCTGTGCCTCGGCCTTTGCCCATGATTTAGAGCCTTCATAAAGACCGATAATCACGTGACAGCCGGACTCTTTTGCATTCAACGCATGTGCATGTCCCTGACTGCCGTAGCCGATCACCGCGATCGTCTTGCCTTCCAGCAGGGATAAGTTACAGTCTTCCTGATAAAAAATCTTTGCCATTTTCCTACTCCTCCGTTTGTTGATTAGTTTAATGTAGTCATATATATTTCTGTATAATTTCAAGGGATGTTCCCCATTCATTACCATATTCGTGTCTACAGATATGTCACGTTCTCAATACCGCGCCCTAAGCCTGCAATACCTGTTCTGGCAAGCTCTAAGATCTCGTAGCCATCCAACAAGCTGATAAAAGCTGCGATCTTATCCTGATCACCGGTAAGCTCAATCACCAGACTCTCCGGTGATACATCAATAATATTGGCACGGAATATATCCGCTACGGCAATTACACCCTGTCTCTGTGCCGCAGATGTCTTGACCTTAATCAGCGCGAGCTCCCTGTATACGCTTTCCTCAGGCCTAAGCTCTTTAATATCCCTGACATCAATCAGTTTTGCCACCTGTTTTTCGATCTGATCCAGGATCTCATCGTCTCCGGAAGTCACGATCGTGATACGGGTAAACCGCGGATCAGCCGTTACGCCCGCCGTGATACTGTCTATATTGTAGCCTCGTCTGGAAAAAAGGCCGGAAATGCGGCTCAATACGCCCGATGTGTTATCTACTAATAACTGCAATACCTTCTTCTGCATAATATAAACCTTTCCGTGCATGTCCATCGTCTGTCATACACCGTCAATCATTGTATCAATTTAGGGGTCAAAAGTCAACATGCTGTCTGCCTAAGTTCGCATTTATAAGTCATATCGCGCCCCTGTTACGGCACATCCGTCTCGAGACACTTCTGAAGCGCTAAAGTCCCTGTTCTTGCGACTTCTACAATACTGATGGACTGCATCATGCCGATAAAAAGCTGAATTCTCTCCGGCACATCGCATATCTGTATGATCATTGTCTTCTTGGACATATCCACGATCTGTGCCTTCATGATCTCGCAGGTCTCCATGATATCACGCCTGTTTCCCTTGTTATACTTAACTTTCATCAACATAAGTTCCCTGCTGACACTGGCCGTTTCATCAAAGGTTTTAACCTTAATGACATCCAGCTTCTTATTAAGCTGCTTTTCGATCTGCTCTATAGTACGCTGGTCTCCGCTGCTGACAATCGTCATGCATGATGTCGTCGGATCATCTGTCTCTCCAACCGCAAGACTGTCAATATTGAAACATCTTCGGGAAAAAAGTCCCGCCACCTTACACAGTACACCGGATCTGTTTTCCACTAAAACCGAATATATTTTCTTCATTCCGTTTATCCTTTCATCCATCTATTTCACAAGATCCATGGGATCTATCAGACACTCAAGCAGCACGGATTCATCCTTTGCCAGAAATTCCCCGATCGTCTCCTGCGCCCGTTCCATAGTATGAAGGCGCATAAATTTCATGTCATATGCCGATGACAGCTTCTCCAAATCCGGACTGCCGGAAAGATCCACCACAGAATAATTATCTTTGTATGTATAATGCTGATATTCACGTACCATACCCAGATAGTTATTCTTCAGCACGATGATCTTCACAGGCACATCAAACTGGCGCATCGTGGCAAGCTCCATCATAGACATCTGGAAAGAACCGTCGCCGCACACGGCTACCACCTGTTTTTCCCTGTCGGCCAGCTTCGCTCCCATCGCCGCAGGAATGGAATATCCCATGGTTCCCATACCGCCTGTGGTCAGGAATCTTCCGTCCTTGACAATATGATTATTGCAGGACCATATCTGATTCTGCCCCACATCCGCCACATAGACCGCATCATCTTCCATTGCCTCTGATAACATACGGATAAATTCTGCCGGGTCCACATACTCCGGATTTGGTTTCCTGACACGTCCCATGGTATCCCGATACCCGCTTAGCACACGAATCCATTCCTCATGTTCACAAGTAAAATCTTCCTCCAGGAAATCCGCGATAATATGTTTCGCATCTCCTACCAACGGAATCGTCGGCCCCACATTCTTACCGATCTCCGCCGGATCTACATCAATGTGCACCAGAATCTTATTCTCCGTAATCAGATCGGGCTGACTCACTGCACGATCCGCCACTCTCGCACCCACCATAATAAGCAGATCCGATTCATTCATGGCACGGTTTGCGTAAGGGTGACCGTTGTTGCCCACCATACCGTAATACATCGGGTGTTTTGTAGGCATGACGCCGATTCCCATCATGGTGGAAACCACCGGCACTCTGTGTTTTTGTGCAAATTCGCGAAGCTCCTTCTCCGCATCGCTTAAGAGCACGCCGCCGCCGGCACAGATGATGGGACGCTTCGCTCTGGAAAGTTCCTTCACCACCTTCTTAATCTGCACCGCATGGCCTTTGACCGTAGGCTTATAGGTACGCATATTGACTTCTTCCGGATATTTGAATTTGTTTACTACCTCATTCTGGACATCAATAGGCACATCAATCAAAACGGGACCTTTTCTCCCCGAATTTGCAATATAGAAAGCTTCCTTAAAAATTCTCGGAATCTCATCGGCATCCCGCACCAAATAACTGTATTTCACAAAGGATTCCACCGCACCGGTGATATCCGCTTCCTGAAACACATCAGAACCCAGTAGTTCACTGTTAACCTGTCCCGTAATGCACACAAGCGGTATGCTGTCCGCAAAAGCCGTCGCGATACCGGTGATCACATTAGTTGCTCCGGGGCCCGAAGTTACGGCACAGACACCCACCTGTCCTGTTACCCGGGCCAGACCGCTTGCCGCATGCGCCGCATTCTGCTCTGTACGGATCAGGATCGTATCAATCTTGGAATCCAGTATACTGTTATAGAAAGGGCATATTGCCACCCCCGGATAACCGAATACATACTTTACGCCCTCTTCTTCCAGGCATTTTACCATTGCATCTGCACCTAACATACTCTAATCTCCCTTAATCATTCATATTCAGAATCCGCTTCGTCAGTTTTACCGCCTCCGCCGCATCCTTGGAGTAACCGTCAGCTCCGATTTCATCCGCATACTCCTGCGTAATCACGGCGCCGCCGACTATAATCTTGGCATCCGTCTTATTGTCTTTCGCATAGTCAATTACATGCTTCATCTGCTGCATGGTGGTAGTCATGAGCGCTGACAAAGCGATTACCTGAGCGTGATGTTCCTTTGCCGCTTCAATAATCTTCTCCTTCGGCACATCTTTACCCAGATCGATCACCCTGAATCCATAATTTTTAAGCATTAACGCCACCAGATTTTTGCCGATGTCATGTATATCGCCCTCTACCGTGGCAATCACCACTGTAGGCATCTCTTCCTCAGAACTTCCGGTGGACAGAAGTGGTTCTAAATATTCTATAGAGGCTTTCATTGCCTCCGCACTGGCAATCAGCTGCGGCAGGAAATATTTTCCCTTATCAAAAAGCTCTCCCACTTCATTAATTGCCTTAAGCAGTATTTCGTCCAAAAGCTCTTTTGCTTCGTGTCCTTCGGATAACGCTTTCTTCGTATCCTCCACAATGGAAGCGCCGTTTCCTTTGAGCACATCGGCATACAGTTTATCCTTGATGCTGCCGCCTGCCTGCACCGCACCCTGTGCTACCATCTGCATGCGGATTCCGGTGTTTACGGCGGCAGTCTCTCCCATCGCTTCCCGCTTGGCCCGCACTGCTTCCATCAACTGAATATACCTAAGATCAGCGCCCTCTTTATTTAAGAGCAAATCGGACGCAAAAGCACAGCTTACCAACAGATCCTGAGACGGATTTGCGATGGCCATCGTCAGACCGGCCTGAATCGCCATGGTCAGAAACGCGGCATTGACGAAGCTGCGTTCCGGCAGTCCGAATGAAATATTGGACAGTCCGCATATCGTTGCCAAACCGTTCTGCTTGCAGTAACGTATCGTTTGAAGCGTCTCAACAGCCGCATTCTTATTTGCACCAACGGTAGCGACTAAGCCGTCCACCACAATATCTTCCTGACACATACCCAGTTCAAAGGCACGCGTCTGTATCTTCTCTATAATATCGATCTTCTCATCCAGATTCTTCGGCAGCCCTTCATCTGACAACGGAAGCAAAACAAACATTGCGCCGTATTTCTTTGCAATCGGCAGCAAGGCATCTAACTTCGCCTTCTCATAAGAAATCGAATTGATTAATGCCCGGCCCGGATATCTGCGCAGCGCTGCCTCCAACACATCCACATGACTGGAATCGAGAGATAACGGCAGACTTGTGATTCCACCGACCGTCTCTACTGCTTTGAGCATCAACTCTTTCTCATTCACACCGCTCATGCCCATATTGATATCCAGTATTCCTGCGCCGCACGCCTCCTGCTCCTCGGCGAAATCAACTACCATATCCATATTTCCCGCGCGCAGCTGTTCCTGCAGCTTCTTCTTGCCCGTGGGGTTGATCCGTTCTCCGACTATGATAAAGTTATCCGAAAGCCCGAAAGAAACAGTCTGCCGCTCACTGGTAAGGAAACGCATATCCGACGGTTTCCTGTGTACGATCTGCATATCGCCTGCATGACGCCGCAGCGACCGTATATGTTCCGGGGTGGTTCCACAGCATCCGCCTATGATTGCGGCTCCCGCTTCTACCAGCTCTTTCATACATATTCCAAACTCATCCGCTTCCATATCATAGACCGTATTACCCTTTTCATCCAAAGAAGGAAGCCCGGCATTCGGCTTTGCTATGATCGGAATCGTTGTTACCGCCGCCATACTGCGGACAACATTTGCCATCTTGTCAGGACCGGTAGAACAGTTAGTGCCTACCGCGTCAGCACCCAGACTCTCCAATACGACCGCCGCAGTTATTGCATCTGTTCCGTACAGCGTCCGTCCGTCCGATTCGAATGTCATGGTGGCCATCACCGGCAGATCGCAGACTTCCTTCGCCGCAATCAGTGCCGCCCTCGTCTCCTGAAGGCTCATCATCGTCTCTACGACAAGGAGATCCGCCCCCGCTTCCACCAGACAGTTGATCTGTTCCTTATAGATATCTATCAATTTCTCGAAGTCAAGCCGCCCCAAGGGTGCAAGCTGTTCCCCGGTCATGGTCAGGTCTCCCGCCACATATGCTCTATCCCCGACCGCTTCTTTGGAAAGCGCCACCAGATCCAGATTCATTTGACGTACTCGTGACTCCAGCCCATACTCTTTTAATTTAATCCGATTTGCAGTAAAAGTAGGTGCATAGACGATATTGCTTCCCGCATCGACAAACTCTCTCTGGAGCGCGATCATGATCTCCCTGTGCTGCAGAATCCATTCTTCCGGACACACACCGGCAGGCATTCCCTGCTTTTGCAGATTTGATCCGGTTGCACCGTCCAGAATAATCGGATTTTCTTTCATAAATGCACGAAATTGCTGTTTATTCATCTTATTCCATGCTCTCCTGTGTATCATCTTGTGCCGGCTCTTCATAGAATACCGTATCATCAGTATCAAAGTTGTCTTCTTCGCCGGAATCATCCGCATCGGAATTACCCGTTTCCAGCTCTTCCTCCTGCGCCTCTTCGTCGTCCTCATCCCGATTCAGATAACCACCGCCCAGAATGCCGTTCTCTTCCGTGTATGTAATTCCCTCACCCTCCGGAATCTCACCGTGCAGGATCATAATAATGTACTGGATACGAATATTGGCCCGATCGTAGTATTCTCTGGCGGCCTGTGCAACCCCTTCATCGAAAGTCTCCGATTCATAAGCCCGGTGATATAGAGCAACCGCCTGCTGCATATTTTCATCCGCCTCATCCGCCAGACTGTCTACCGCCGAAAACCGATCCGGCACGGTAAGTTCCGCCATCCAGGTAATCTCCGCCTGAAGCTGATCCAGATAGGACAACAGTTGTTTTGTCGCATCCGCGTCATCAGCATTGATCGCATTCATTCCGTCATTGTACGAAGCGATATGTTCAAAAAAAGTATTCATATCTTCCTGATATGCGGTCAGCGTCTCGTCTTTGCCGCATGCTGTCAAAAGAAATCCGCACAACAGCACAAAGCATAAGACCGCTAATTTATTTGCATTCTTCAAATTACTTTCCCCCAGAAGCACTTTTTCACAAAAATATGGCCTGTCCGCTTATGGACAGTTATTTCGTGCCGAAGATTCTGTCTCCCGCATCTCCCAGACCCGGACAGATATAAGCATGCTCATTCAGACAGCGGTCTATATGACCGATATAAATCTGAATATCCGGATGATCCCCGTGCAGACGTTCTATCCCTTCCGGTGCGGCAATAATGCACATAAATTTAATATTTTTGCCGCCGTGCTGTTTGATAAAGCTGACAGCCTCGGAGCCCGAGCCGCCTGTGGCAAGCATGGGATCTACTACGACGATCGTCCTCTGGTCAATCGGTTCCGGCAGTTTACAGTAATACTCATGCGGTTCATGGGTTTCAGGATCCCTGTACAGACCGATATGTCCCACTTTTGCGCTGGGTACCAATGCAAGGATTCCGCCCACCATGCCAAGTCCCGCACGCAGAATCGGCACGACTGCCATCTTCTTTCCTGCGATTTTGGGCGTCATGCAGGTCTCAATCGGCGTCTGCACTTCCACATCTTCAAGCGGCAGATCACTAAGCGCCTCATAGCCCATCAGCATGGCAATCTCCTCGATACATTTCCGAAATTCATTAGTGCCCGTATTGATATCCCTGATCTGAGAGATCTTGTGCTGGATCAGCGGATGATTCATGACAAACACATTTTCCATCTTTTCTATTTTTTCCATCTTTCGTCCTCTTTTCCGTTTTTTCTGATTCCCAGAAAAATAATCCTTATCTATAAATACTACTGACTTCCACCGTTTTAGTCAATAACTTTTCAGCATTCTTTCCATAACGCTCTTGCCAAACAATGTCCGAATCTATATAATCTCTTTAGGTTTAAATGTCAAATGAGGAAGGAGATTTATTATGAGCAAAAGTTTTGAAGCGATTCGCGATGCCCGTACGCTGGGTATCCCAAAGATGCTGCTGCTCGGTCTGCAGCACATGTTCGCAATGTTCGGTGCGACGATCTTAGTACCGATCTTAGTCAACAGTTATTTTAACGGAGAGGGCTTATCGATTCAGGTGACTTTATTCTTTGCCGGTATCGGTACCCTCTTTTTCCATGTCTGTTCTAAATTGAAGGTTCCCGCTTTTCTGGGCTCTTCCTTCGCCTTTCTGGGTGGGTTCGCCACAGTTGCAGAACTGAACACCGGTATCTTCGCCGACATGACTTACGGTGAGAAGCTTCCCTATGCATGCGGCGGTATCGTGATTGCCGGCCTGCTGTATCTGATTCTGGCGCTGGTAATCAAAGTTGTGGGAGTAAAAAGGGTTATGCGCTTCCTGCCACCCGTAGTTACCGGTCCCATTATTATCTGTATCGGCTTAAGTCTTGCACCCTCCGCCGTAAACAACGCATCCTCCAACTGGTTCCTTGCGATTATTGCGCTGGCGGTAATCATTATCTTTAACATATGGGGCAAAGGAATGTGGAAAATTATTCCGATCTTACTCGGTGTTGTGATCTCTTACGCAGTAGCGCTGATCATGAACGCGATCGGCCTTACCAATGCAGATGGCAGCGCTATCCTGGACTTCTCCGGTGTATCCGCTTCCTCCTTTGTAGGACTTCCGCCCTTCCTGCTGTGTAAGTTTGATCTGACGGCAATCCTCGTCATGGCGCCCATCGCACTGGCAACCATGATGGAACATATCGGTGATATCTCCGCCATATCCGCCACAGTAGGCGAGAATTATCTGGAAGATCCGGGTCTGCACCGCACGCTGATCGGTGACGGTCTGGCTACTTCTCTCTCCGCACTGTTCGGCGGTCCTGCTAATACGACTTACGGAGAAAACACCGGTGTTCTGGAGCTGAGCCATGTATATGACCCGAAAGTCATCCGTCTGGCCGCAGTCTATGCGATCGTATTAAGCTTCATTCCTAAGATGTCTGCCATCATCGGTTCACTTCCTTCGGCTATCATCGGCGGAGTCAGCTTCATTCTGTACGGTATGATCTCTGCCATCGGTGTCAGAAACGTAGTGGAAAACAAGGTTGATTTTACTAAATCAAGAAATCTGATCATCGCTGCTGTTATTCTTGTATGCGGGCTCGGATTCTCCGACGGCCTTACATTCACCGTTGCCGGTACGTCCATTACATTGACTTCCCTTGCCATCGCAGCGCTGGCAGGCATTATCCTGAATGCCATCCTGCCCGGCAACGACTACACCTTCGGCTCCAATCCAAGCGGCGATATCAATCGCGGTGTCAGCTTTAATCCGCAGCATAAGAAGGAATCGTAGAAAAACAAACAAGTTCATTTACGAGATTTTGTTTTCCAAACTCATAAATGTTCTCATAATGCAGTAAACGCCACCGATGATTCAGTGGCGTTTATCTGTATTTTAATCTTAGAATATTCTGATTTTACAGTAATAAGCATGGATTAAATTGCAATCTCACAGTCCGGCTCCACTTTCTTGCAAGCCTTCAGCACCTGCTTCATAACCGCTTTCTCATCTGCGCCTTCTGCGAACTCTACTTTCATTTTCTGTGTCATAAAACTTACCACAGCCTCTGCGACACCTTCTGTCTTATTCGCCGCCTCCTGCATTTTCTCCGCACAGTTAGCACAATCGACCTCAATCTTATACGTTTTGCTCATATCTCTTTCCTCCGTCTCATTATTTTACGATTATTTTTGGAAGAATGTATGCGCCAGCAACATTCTTTCAAACATGACTTAGTGATACTTAAGCAGCGTACTTTGCTGCTTTAGTATTACTTCATGTTTTATTCTTCCACATGCTCCATTCCCATGCTGATGATTGCCCGTACATGCTCGTCGTCCAGCGAATAGTAGATCGACTTGCCCTCTCTTCTGAACTTCACCAGTTTGGATGTCTTAAGGATTCGCAGCTGATGACTCACGGAAGACTGGCTCAAATTCAACAATCCGGCAATATCATTCACACAGAGTTCATGCTCAAACATGGAGTACAGGATCTTGATCCTTGTAGAATCTCCGAACACTTTAAAAAGCTCCGCCAGATCATACAGAATCTCATCATCGGGTTGCTGTTCCAACACTTTGTTTATGATTTCTTCCCTTTCTGTCTGTGAATCTTTGTCCACCGCCTGTAACTTGTTTTTGTTTTCTTCCGCCAATGTCAGCTCCTCCATACGGCTTATGAATTTACATATGTTTATCTGTTCATATGTATAATAATATAATATGTGATAATTGTCAACAAATTTATAGAATAATATAAATTATACAGATTTGTTGCTTTTCATTCGCAAAAATAATGCTTGAACAGATAGCGAATTCTCTATCTGTTCAGCTGATTATTGACGTGCTTTATAACAGTTAATTGTCTGGAATAAACATAAAGAACTATTTCCGGATCTGACCGTCCCCCCGTATCAGATACTTATATGTAGTCAGTTCCTTCAACCCCATTGGCCCTCTAGCATGAAGTTTCTGTGTGCTGATTCCGATCTCCGCCCCGAATCCAAATTCGAATCCGTCCGTAAAGCGTGTGGATGCATTGACATAGACACATGCGGAGTCCACTCCCTGCAGAAACGTTTCGGCATGTGCTGCATTTTCCGTCAGTATCGCATCGGAGTGTCTCGTATTGTACTTATTAATATGCGTCACAGCTTCATCCACAGATGTAACTGTTTTCATGGAAATAATATAATCCAAATATTCCGTGCCGTAATCTTCCTCAGTTGCCTCCAACGCATCGGGAATCAGCGTCATCACCTTTCGATCTCCGCGCATCTCTACATTTTTTGCCCTCAATGCTTCTCCCAGCGCAGGCAGAAAACGGTCGGCAATCTTCTCATGCACCAGCAGTGATTCACAGGCGTTACACACACCGATCCTCTGTGTCTTGGCATTAACGATGATGGGAATCGCCCGCTCCAAGTCTGCGTCTTCATCTACATAGATATGGCAGTTTCCCGTTCCTGTCTCAATCACGGGTATGGTGCTGTTCTTCACCACGGCACGGATCAGTCCTGCACCGCCCCTTGGAATCAGCACATCCACATACTGTTTTAACTGCATAAAAGCAGTTGTCACCGCCCTGTCATTATCAGTGATCAGCTGTATCGCATCCGCCGGAATCTGCCTGTTACACAGAGTCTCCGTAATAATTTCCGTAATCGCTTCATTGGAATAGAAAGCATCTTTACCGCCTTTTAAGATCACGGCATTGCCGGTCTTAAAACATAGGCCGAAAGCATCTGCCGTCACATTAGGTCTTGCCTCATAGATGATACCGATCACACCCATGGGAACTCTGACTTTACTGATATGAAGCCCGTTCGGTCTGTCAAATGTCTCCATGACCTCACCCACAGGGTCATGCAGTTCCACGATTTGCCGCAGTCCTTCCGCCATGCCTTCGATACGCGCATCGGTTAGTTTCAGACGATCTAACAACCCTTCCGCCATGCCGCCCTGTTTTGCGATCTCATAGTCTTTTTGATTAGCCGCAAGAATTCGGTCTGTTTCCTTGACTAATGCGGCGGCGACCGCCTGTAATGCACCATTTTTCGCCTCTGTGGACAATTTCTGCAATTCATATTTTGCCGCTACGGCTTTTTCCCCCAGTGTCTCTAAATATTCCATGTGAATCTCTCCATTCTTTCCGTTTTCAGATTTTCTTTATTTCAACTTTTCTTACCAAATCCGTTAAACCATGCCCGTTCTGAGAAATCTTTCTTTATTGCATATTTTATTTCATCCTCTGCAACGCCCACCGGTAATAGACAAACAATTTTGTAATCCTTTGGAACACTCAATCTTTCTGCAAGTTTACCTGCGATATCGTCATTATCAGTAATATGCCCCTCATACCAGCAGCTTTCATATCCCAATGCTTTTATCGCAAGCAACATATTCTCTATGCAAGCGCTATAATCCTGAACCTGATAACATCTATCCCTATATGCATAAATTTTTTGTGTTAAAACTAAAATAAATGCCGGTGCCGTCTGACAAATGGGCGGATTGATCAGTTCTTTTAAATCTTTTAGCAAATTCTCATCATCAACCGCAATCAATGATGTTGTCTGCTTATTGCAACCGGAAGGTGCCGCAAGTCCAGTCTCCATAATCGTAATTAAATCTTCTCTTGGAACCGGAATATTCTTATATTTTCCTCTATAGCTCGTTCTACTCTTAATTAAATTTATCATACAAATTATATTCCCTTTCTACATTAAAAATCTTGTCCTGAAATCATTCCTGTATATTGACCGACTGCAACACTCCTTCTTCCGTAAACAACATATCAGGTTTTATATCATGCGGCTCGTACGGAATCTGCTCAAGCACTTGACAACTGTAGGCAAGTGCCGCTGTGGTCAAATGTAATTCTACATGCCATCTGCAACCATTTTCTTTCTGTAAATCTGTTAATCTGTCCAAATATCTGTCATAAAACCCTTTGCCATAGCCGATACGATGTCTATCTTTATCAAAGACCGCACCCGGCACCCACATCATTACATGTATCTCTCCGGCACCAATCTGTTCCGCTAACCATTTGGGAAAAGAGACGCTCTCCACCGGCTCCGGTATTCCCCGATATCCTTCTCTCAAATCTTCCGCAGTCGTAATCTGCCAAAACTCCATCTCTTCGCCGGAAACTTTCGGCGCAAATACGTACTTGCCGTCCGCCAGCGCCTGTACGATCAATGTTGCCGTATCGACTTCGCTTCGGTAGCTTGCGTATGTCAGAATTACCTGTGCTTCTTTATAGACTGAATGAGTCAATACACATTTTTTAATTTTAAAATCACAGCTTGCTCTTTCTTTGGCTGAAATTTCATCCCGAACTTTCAAAATATTCTTGCGAATCTCTTTTTTCTCATCTTTTTTACTCATCACTTTTTATCACCGATTTTACATTTACCGCCTTTTATCGCTGAATGTTTTTCTTATTCATCATCTTTTCATTATCAAATGAATTTTCTCATTTGTCATTTTTCTTATCCCCGAATTTTTCCCCTAAATCAGTAACAGAACCGTCCTTTTCCACGATAGAAATATTATTAAGCTGTCCTCTCAGATTCGTCCGCACATTAGCGACATACGCCTGCCTTAACTGCTTCTGTTCCTCTTTTTCCTGCTCTGTCAGCCCTTCTGCCTGGGATTTGTGGTATAATTCGTTGATTCTCTTTGTCATCTGCTCTACGTTCATATATGAATCTCTCCTAAATTTCTAAC
Organism: Lachnospiraceae bacterium; assembly: GCA_014804655.1. GTDB lineage: Bacteria > Bacillota > Clostridia > Lachnospirales > Lachnospiraceae > UBA3282. Next base: position 324,256 of record JAAUZK010000024.1, read on the forward strand.
ATTCTCCCTTATTCCCATATCCAAATTATAGGAAAATATAGGTAGCTGACTATACATATTCAAAAATCCCCTGAATAGCATCTACAATATTTATCATTGCTGCAATAGAAAGCATATCTATTTTCTTATATCCACGTACTTTCAGATCAAGCAGCGCAAGTTTTTCACATTGAACACATCCCGTCGTTTCATCTGTAGAAATCAAAATATGAAGTGGTCCTTCGATTGAATTATCAAAAATCGGACACCCGATAATTTCTCCCGATGCATTAAAAAAATCTTTGCTGACAACCAACACCGGATGCTTAATTTTTTCTAACTTAATGATATCTCCCTGATGTAACTTTTCTGCCATTACCATGCCTCTCTTCCAACAGACTCTCCCCAATCATATTCACCATCAAGATCAAGTTTCCCACCAAATTCTGCTGCTCTTTCTTCCAGAGTTCTATGGCGAAATGCTTTTACCAGTGTAATCACTCCGTTAGATACTGTTACATCCAGTACCTCATTCAATTCAATTCCGGCAGTTTTTAAAATTTCTTTTGAGAGTCTGATTCCCTGACTGTTACCCCATTCTCTTACCTGTGTCTGCATAGCAAAACCTCCATCACGCCAAGTTGGTATATACATAGTATATCCCAATTTACAAATAAAATCCAATACTAATCTTTCAGGCTTCTCATTTTTATACCAATCCCTGTGCACTCCCAAAAATATTTTTAGTCATGCATCTGCTGTACATACAGCGGCAGATCAAACCCGTCATCTTTATGTGCCAGAAACAGTGTCCCGATATTCTGTCCCGCCAGAATCCGGTGAATTACCTTAATGTCCGCACTGTTAGCGATTACCATATCTACACCCATGTTGTTGGCGATCTTCGCCGCCTGGAGCTTCGTATTCATCCCGCCTGTGCCGGCGCTGCTTCCTGTGGAGCTCTTCCCCATCTCCATCAGTTCATCTGTCAACCTCTCCACCACTTCTATATACTTCGCGTCCGGATTCGTTCTCGGATCATCTGTATAAAGTCCGTCTATATCCGACAAAAGCAACAGCATATCCGCATCGATCAGAGATGCTACAATCGCCGACAGCGTGTCATTGTCACCGATTCCCAGCTCGTAAGTCGCGATCGTATCGTTCTCGTTGACGATGGGCACTACTCCCAGCTTAAAAAGCTCCGCGAATGTATTGCGCGCATTAAATCGGTTCAGATTATCTATAATCGTATTCTTGGTCATCAAAATCTGCGCCGCCACTTGGTTATATTCTGCAAAAATCTTCTGATATGTCATCATCAGCCTTGCCTGTCCGATAGCCGCGCACGCTTGTTTGACGGCCGTGGGATTATCCTCTCCGATATTCTGCATCATGACCGCTTTCTTACCCACTGCCACGGCACCGGATGTCACCAGCACTACATCCTTACCACGGTTTCTTAAGTCACACAGTTCTCTGACCAGCACATCCAGCTTGGTATAATCCAGATCTCCTGTCTCCTTATGCTGCAAGGATGAGGAACCGATCTTGATTACGATCCTCTGTTTATCTTTCATCATTTCTCTGATATCTGCCATTGTTCTTCTCCATGTCTCATCTTTAAATTATAGAAAGTTCTTTAGCATATTTCCAATTTACAAAGCAAATCCGGCATACTTAGATACTCATTTGTATTTCCGAATGATCAGATGATGGAAAAAAGCAATGTCCTGATATTCTTTCATGTCAGATACACGCAGTTCCACATCCATCATCTTTCGCTGCCACTGTTGGTCTTCCTGTATCTCCTGATTCTGCTGTAGATCCCAAAAAGTTCTGATACCCATCGTCTTTGTAATCTTAAAGTCCGCGCACCAGTCAGAAATATCGCCGTCGTTATAATAATGAATCTCTCCGAATTCAGAAGTCATACCGTCATTGCCGTCTAACAGGCTGTTCGCATGATCGAAATCATTGAGCAGCACCACCATCTGCATGACACGCCCCGCCCGATTGTGTTTTACAAGCGACAGATAGCCGTCAGGCTTCAACACCCGCGCAAACTGACGCATAATCTCGTCCCGGTCCGCCGCATACTCCAGCACATTATGACATAGAATCACATCAAATGCTTCGGACGGCAGTGTTTTAAGCACCCCCGTTCTACCGCAGAACTGCTCATACTGATGTTCCTGTCTGCGGTTCTCAACTCTTTGGGCGGAAATTTCCACTGCCGTCACATCATTTTTCTGCGCAAAATAATCCGCAGTAATTCCAAGACCGCTCCCGAAATCCAATATTTTTTTACCCTCTATGTCACCTAACTGCGTCCAGATAATCTTCTTTAACAACATTTCCCATGTTCTGACCCCGCTCCAGTCCGTCATGCTTCTTCCTCCCGTGTTCCATAATATAAACGTTATTTTTACATAATCATCCGTTTATATTTCACCCCGATTTTCTCCGCGACCATCATGCCGTCCATCGCCGCGGATGTGATTCCGCCCGCATAGCCTGCGCCTTCTCCACAAGGGTAGAGTCCCCGTATCACAGACTGTCCCGTCTCATCCCGCGTAATTCTGACGGGCGATGACGTTCTGCTCTCGATACCCGACAGATATGCGCCACTGTCCGCGAATCCGTGCATTTTCTGACCAATCAAGTCAATTCCCTCCACAAGCGCCTCATTCAGATTCTTCGGTAAAATATCATATACCGGCGCCCTATGATATTCACCTTTGACCGCCGGAGCAAAGTCAGGATATTCCTCCATGATAATCGATGCTTTCGAGGGCTGTCCCGTCACGGCACATCGATAGTCTCCATAGCGCTCCACCGGGACAGCACCGCCGCCGATCCGGTAAGCCTTTTCCTCCAGCTCTCGCTGAAATGCAATCCCCGCAAGCGGAGAATCATCTCTATAATCCTGCGGTGTTACCGTGACGATCATGGCGCTGTTGCTGTTATCTCCGTTCCGTCCGCTGTAACTCATCCCGTTTACCGCAAGCTTTCCTGATTCCGAAGAAGCGTTGACCACATATCCGCCGGGACACATACAGAAAGAATAGACCCCTCTGCCGGAGGAAGTCTGTGCCGTCACTTTATAACTTGCCGCCGGAAGCAGAGGATGCTCTTCCACTCCGTATTGCATCCGGTCGATTAATCTGCGTGGATGCTCCATACGAAGCCCGACCGCAAAGGACTTTGCTTCCATGGGTACTCGCTTCTCATAAAGCATTTCGAACGTGTCTCTTGCGCTGTGACCGATTGCAAGGATTACCGCTTCACAGGCGATGGTTTCTCCTCCGTTCACAATCACCCCTGTTACACGATTCCGGTCTATGCACAATTCAGTAACCTGAGCATGGAATCTGATCTCTCCTCCCCACGCGCTAATCTGCTCCCGCATACTGCGTACAACCTTACACAGAATATCCGTGCCGATATGCGGCTTCGCCTCATACAGAATATCCTCCGGTGCACCGTTTTCCGCAAAAATCCGCAGAACCTCCCTGTTTCTGCCGTATTTATCTTTTACAAGCGTATTGAGTTTTCCATCCGAAAAAGTACCTGCTCCGCCTTCCCCGAACTGTACGTTGGAGCTGGGGTTAAGCACTCCCTCCTGCCAGAACTTCTCCACATCCCTCTGCCGTTCTTCCACACAGCCGCCCCGTTCTAAGATAAGCGGCCTGTAACCGTGCTTCGCCAACAGATAGCCGCAGAACAGTCCCGCCGGTCCTGTCCCAACAATAATCGGTCTATAACCTAACTGCTCCTCTCCTTCTGCCGGAAATATATAAGGTTTCTCAGTCACCGCCTGTACCTGCTGACTCTTGCATGCTCGAAGTACTCTATCCTGCGCATCCACCCGCACATCCACCGAATAAATCACCATAATCTCCGGTTTCTTTCTGGCATCGATAGATTTCTTCACAATCTGCCATGAAAGAATCCTTTCAGGTGCTACCCGCAGTATTTTTGCAGTTTTATACAGAATATCCTCATGACTGTGCGAAAGAGGAACCTTGATCTGATTTACCCGAATCATTGTATTTAAACCTTTTCCGTATTATATATCCCATATCATAATTTACTATAAGATTGCCGCCGAACAGGCAAACGTACCTCTTTTACCAGCGCTCACTATCTCTACCATCATACTTCACTCTGTGTTGTAAGTAAAGTTCCAATTTCCAATGTGGAACTCAATGTGGAACTCAATACTTTCACATTATTAGGAGAATGATACGTGGCAAAATATGATATCAATAACTTTTGACATGGCGATGATTCATGATATAATCAAGTTGATTACTTTTATAATAGATAGGGGATATCAAAGAATGCGTTTAAAAAATTATGCATTTAAACCTTTTGTTATGTAATTAGCTGTAAAATACGCAAATCATGATTTTCCAAGGAGATAGCAAGACTATCTCTATGTGTTATGCGATTTTACAGCTATTTTTATGCCTAAAATTCATAACATGGAGGAAAACATAATATGTTTAAAGGAATCGTATTTTTTATAAAAAACGGCTGGAAATATGACAAAAGATATATTCTCTGGAGGTTGCTTTATCAGTTTATCAACTCACTGATACCGATTGTTGCCACAATAATGCCCAAATTAATAATTGATGAATTAATGGGAAATCAGAAAACAGATAAGTTACTTGTGTATGTTTCCATTTTGGTTGCCTATACCGCAGTAGCGACTATATTCTCTGACTATTTTAACTGGGATGGATTTAGCAGACGATGCAGAGTCAACGCAGAGTTTGACAGTGATCTTCATAAGCACTTGGCCGAGGCTGATTTTGAGAGATTGGAAGATCCGGATTTCTTAGATATGCGAAAGATGGCTAACAAATTTTTATACTGTGATTGGCATGGATTCGGTTATTTACTTGACTGTGCATTAAATGCGCTTGGTCAGATTTTTACTTTAATCGGAATAGCTGCTATTATAGCTACAATTGACTTAAGAATATTGATCTTGTTTATCGTACTGATCATTTTGGGAGCATTGATTGAAAAAAGGGCTAAGCAGAATGCAATCAGATTGTCGGAAGGTGTCATCAAGGATCAAAGAGGCTGGACGTATTATGCAAGTCTGTTTGAGGATCATAGTTTTGCAAAGGAAATCCGGTTAAATTCTCTTGGAAAGTGGTTGCTCGACAGAGAGAGGAATTATTTTACAAAAGTAAACGAGAATCAAAAGAAACAAAATGACGGATTTATTATCTCCGGATTTTTTGGCGCGATTTTTACATTGGTTCAGCAGAGCGCAGCATATGCTTATTTAATATATTGCGTAATTAGTGGCTCGATTTCAATTGGATCATTTACAATGTATACAGGTGCAGTTGCAACATTTTCCATTGCATTCCGTAAGGTGCTTGACAGCCTGATAGAAATTCAGGCGTATGACACTTATTACGACAAACTTGATGAATACCTGAATTTGCCAAAGACATTGCGAGAGGGTCAAGAATTGATTGATGCAGACAGAAATCATTTTATTGAATTCAGAAATGTCAGCTTCAAATATTCCGGCAGTGATGTATATGCTTTAAAAAATATCAATATCACAATTCCCTTTGGTCAAAAGCTCTCCATTGTTGGGGAAAACGGTGCCGGAAAGACAACATTTGTCAAGTTGATGACCAGAATGTATGATCCGACAGAAGGTGTAATCCTTTTAGATGGAGTAAATATCAAAAAAATAGATTATGAACAGTATATGAGCTTTTTTTCCTCGGTATTTCAAGATTACAAGCTATTTTCATTTTCTATCAAAGATAATGTTGCACTTGCACAGCCTATGAACGAAGATAAAGTAAGAAATACTCTTGAGTATGTAGGGTTCGACGAAAAATTATGCAAGTTGCAAAATGGTATTGATACTTCTGTTTTTAAGAACTTTGATGAAGAGGGATTTGAACCGTCAGGAGGAGAAAGCCAGAAAATCGCTTTGGCACGTGCTTTGTATAAAGACGCACCTATCGTGCTGTTAGACGAACCGACTGCAGCTATGGATCCGAAAGCTGAATACGTGCTCTATCAAAAATTTAATGAAATGGTTCAGGGCAAGACAGCAGTATATATTTCGCATAGACTATCAAGCGCTAAATTCTGTGATGTAATAGCGGTATTTAATAACGGACAGATAATTGAGTATGGATCACATGACGAATTGTATAGCAAAGGTGGATTATATACGGAGTTATTTTCAATGCAGTCTCAGTTTTATTGTTAGTGATTTGTCGTGAACAGTCCTAATCACCCTCTGCCATTTGGCGGAGGGTATTTAGGTTCAAAATATAACTATTCGCAAAGCTTTTGGATAAGGTTGTGAGAATGAATTAGGAAATTATTCGTCAACTTTTAATCTGGCATATATATATGTATCTTTCCAAATCGCTCTATTGTTTTCATCTTTCCAGAAATATACATTTTTTCTTAAATGAGCTTCACGCTGAAATCCTAATACTTCAAGTAATTTCCATGAACTCTTATTACGTGGGTCACATTCTGCATATATCCTATGTATACCGTTTGAAAATGCGTGTCGAATTAACGCTATGCAGCTTTCAGCTGCATAGCCATTGCCCCAATAATTCCGATTGAATACATAACCCATTTCCAGCGCTTCAAATTCACGTTTTCCCATATATACATTACCAATCATTTTATGGGAATTTTTTAATTCAACAGCAATCATTTCCTCTGTTCCAATACGCCATTCGAGATTTTCTTTTGTTTCATTAAGAGTCAGCGGTCTATATGGTTCATATTCCACAACTTCCTTATCAGATAAATATTCAAATAAATCCTGCAAATCCTCTTTTTTGTATCTTCTTAAAACCAGCCTTTCTGTTTCTGCTATAACGATTTTGTTCTCCATATAATCCCCCATTCTTGCTCAACCTGCGAGTTTGGGCGCAAGCACAAACTTGCGTGTGAAAAATTTATTTTTCACACTATTCTCCTTTTACGGCTATAATAATTGTTGCATCGCCATCCAAAACTTCTTCAATTACAAATCCTGCGCTTTGCAATACTTCTTTTTCATGCTCCAAGGTCAGTGGAATATCAAAATGCACATAGCAATTATCCGGTACGTCTGACTGTTTTCTTTTTTCCAGATAAACACTGCGCAACAGTTCCTCTTCTTCGTTACAGCATGCAATGTAGTCTCCCAATATAAAAACGCCGCTTTCTTTCAGACTGCTGCAAATCTTCCGGTACAATTCCTTTTTGCGTTCCGGCAGGAAATGATGCAGGCTTTCAAAGGAAATTACAGCATCCCATTTACCATATCCAAAATCATATTGGAAATAATCCTGACATACTGTGGTAAGAGGTTTGTCGTAATGTTTTTCATGTAGTTTATCCAGCATATTTGCACATAAATCCACGCCTGTCACCTCAATAATTGGATTTCTTTGCCATATCTTGTCCAGCTCTAATCCGGTTCCACATCCTAAGTCTAAAACTTTCTGACATTCCGAAGGTAAGATTTCGGCAAATATCTGATAAGACTTCTCCCAAATTGACATATGTTCTTCATAGTCATGCAGCCTCTTCGTAAAGAAGTCAGACATTTCTTCCAGCGGGAAATCTGCCGTATCCCGAAGCCATTGTTTTAAGTTCTTCATGTATTCTTCAGATGATTGCATAATATTCTTCTCCTTCCATAACTCTATCGTAATCAAAGTGCCTCTCCTTTTATGGTATAACATATCTTAACCCAGTCTTCCACCTCGCGCACTTTTATAAAAAAACATGAACCAATGCCAATGAATCCATCCGCTGCATCCCAATTAACAAAATGACTTTTCTCTATGATTTGTGGTATACTGAAATCACATAAGTACAAACATTTACGGAGGATGCCTATGCTCTATCACTACACAGACTTTACCGCATTCGACGGGATCATCCGCTGCGGCGAACTGAGACTTAACAATATCTTAAATATGAACGACGCTTCCGAGATGACACTTTTCATGAACGGAATCTGCAAAGCCGTCATCGAAAAGCTACGCACAGACGGAGATCACGACCGACTCCGCGAAGCGCAGAATTTTTTTGTCAGGGAAATGGAAGAAGAATTTCATTACTCTGCCTATGCGGCATGTTTCTCAAGATACCGCGATGATGCCGCCCAGTGGGAGCGCTACGGACATCTTGGTCAGGGTGTATGCATCGCTTTCCATGAGGCGCTTATGAAGAAGATGGTCGGCGGCGTCGTCTCACTTCAGGAAGTATATTATCAGGCCGATGTGCGGGAACATCATCTCGTGGGCGAATTTTACCGGCTGTTCAAGAATGCTGAACAGTTGTCGGAAAATCTGCCCCGATTACGAGATCTGATGAACGATGCCTGGGTGGAATCAGCCGCCTTCAAGCACCCTTCTTTCGCAAACGAACGGGAATTCCGGTTAGTGGTCTCACCGTTCATCTCCAACGATTTTGCCGTAGAGCCGAAATATCATGTGGCACGGGGTAGAATCAAAAAATATTATCCGCTGGACTTAAACCGTATGTGCGGCAAATTAAATCTGCATCTGTCGGACCTGGTAGGCGAGATCATCATCGGTCCCACCTCCTCTCAGTCCCTTCCGATCTTACAGGATTATTTAGAGGACTGCGGTTTGAATATCCTGAAGGACAAGATCAGCATGTCAGATTGTCCTCTGCGCCAACCGACATCCTGACGTATTTTTCACTTATATACAGAACACCCTGAACATCGCTTTGATACAGCAAATATTAAGATGTATCGTCACCGACATTCAGGGTGTATTATATTGTCATTTATGATATTTGTTACTCTTCACGCCACACATACTACACAGTGTAATAACCTGTATCAAATCATCACTAATTACTTCGCCGCCGTCACGGAAGTAATATGGGGATTTACGCCCTCATACCAATACAGGAAGCCTTCCATATCAATTTTATCACCGATATTTAAGGCTTTCACAGCCGCATACACATCCGTCGTCTTGTCACGCAGATAAGACTCTACCGTAAAGGTATAAGTATTACCGTCAAGTGATACATTGAAATACAAGTCATCTCCGTCCTGTCCTGAGCCGTCCCAGTTGTACAGAAAAGCAACATCGTTTCCATCATCATCCTGACCGGCAGCCTCCACGGTCATTCCTTTAAAGGATACAAACTTATTCTGGTGATTGATTAAATCATCGGAACTAAGCAGTGATGTGACATCCTCTGCGGCCGCTACATAATTTCCGTCTTCAATCTCAAAAGTAGCGCCCTCTGCAATCTCTACTTCTCCCGACCATTCCGCTTTATATCCGGTTACTTTAATCTTCGTTCCCGTTGTCAGCTTCTTATAGTCATCTTCGGAACAAGTAATATTGTATACAAAATAAGCTCCATCCTTATCCTGCGTATACAGAGTAGCCTTATTGTCCCACCATGACTGCTTGTCCTGCACATATGTCTCAATCACAACTTCTGAATCTAACGGGGCCGCCACATATTCATCATATGTCATGACACCCTCGGATTTTACATCCGCCGCACTGCTCTCAGACGTTGTATCTCCGCCCTTAGAACCACATCCAGCACAAGTTAACACAAGTGCCGAAGCCAAAAGTAATGTTATAAATTTTTTCATTTTTGTACCATGCCTTTCTCTTTACCTGCAAGTTTTTTGACCGGAATACTACCGGTCTATGCACAAACTAAGTATACATGAAATTCACAGGAAATCAATAGCAAATTGTCGAATTACATATACGATCATGCCACCCCAGACAACAACCAGTGCCGTTAACAGTATCACGGATGCCTTAGGAAGCGCTCCCAGCTCCTTCTCCCCGGAAGCCAATCGGCTATTCTGTATCCCGATCTGATCCAGCCGGTACAGAGACGTTGTATCACTGTACAGCTCTGCAATATATTCCGCATCGACCACCTGCCCTCTTCTAACGGATTTCACGGTATTCTCCACGAGCTGTCCGGCAGCATCACGAAGAGAGGCGGAACCCACGAACACAGGCGTAACGAAAGTATGATCCACGTTGTCAAGCAACAGCTCTGCCGCCTTGATCTTAACTTCATAATGCAAGTCGGCATCTGCGCCGATTTCAGACAAATACTCTTTGTATGCGACGGACTCCTGTGCCTTTGTCGTCACAGGCACATACCCTTCCGTCTCTGCATAAGCGACCTGTACCTCATTCGTCAGCAGATACTGTGTAAACAACCACGAGGCCATAACCTCCTGCGGATCTTCTTTATTGAAAACACAGACTGACGGTCCCTGAGATATCATGCTTGGATTTCCCACATCAAACTGCGGAATCATCATGACCGCAGTCTCAAATTCAACGATCTTATCCTCACTGATATCACATAACGGTGCGTCCGTCCCCATCCATGTGGCACCCGCCGTGGAATCTATGGCGAAGATACACTGACCGGCATTCAGGAAATTCGCCGGATAGCTTGAAATCTTAAAAGTAGAAAATGCACCGCTGTCACCGTGTGCCGCAACGGTTGTCAGAAGCTCCGATGTGGTATCGTTAAAAAGCAGGATATTTCCGCTCTCGTCAGAATATCCGGCACCTTTTTGTCTCAACATCTGAATCATCATGTTATCTGTGGATTTGTAGATAAAAGGAATCATCACCTTCTGCCCGTTGACTAGAAACGTGCCGTCCGCATCCTGCTCCATCGCAGCCTCGGAAACCTCCCATATAAAGTCCCATGTAAGGACCTCGGGCAAGGTATACCCCAAGGCTTCCACATAAGTCTTGTTCACGTAACAGGCTTCCGTGGAACGCATGTATGGAAGGGCATAGCAGCGTCCGTCAATAGAACATTCCTCCAAAAACTTCGGAATGATCTCCGACACTTTAGGAGAATCAAACTTTACCTCGCTCCCGTCAAGTCCATATGCCCCATCCGCATACAGTTCATCCAGCGGGACTACCAGATTCGTTCCCGTCAGATATGTGGCAATATGATCCGGATAAGTAATACATACGTTAGGCGTGGTGTCTGTGGCAATATTCGTGATCACATCGTTGTAGATCTTGCCATAATCCGTATAGAGGCGCAGATTCACGGTAATATTCGGATACAGCGTCTCAAACTCATCGATCGCTCTCTCATAGATCGCCGTCTGTGTTTTATTGGTATCATTCTTCGCCCAGAACGTGATCTCATATTCTCTTGTATCATCAAACTGCTCCGGCATTTCGAAGACAGAAAGCCCTTCCCTGCCATGACAGCCCGACAGTATGAATGCGCAGCCGCATAATATAGCCGGCCATAATATTCGGTTGAAAATATTTTTCCTCATCCCTTCGTGCCTCCTCTGGAAACGCCCTCCATGATTTTCTTATGGAACACGAGAAACAACAGGATCAAAGGTACCGAAATCACTACTACCGCCGCCATCATCGCCGGAATATTCTCACGTCCGAAACCGTTCTCACGAATCTCCTGAATCCCGTTAGATACAAGAAAATAATCCGGATCATCCGTGATCAGACGCGGCCATACATAAGAATTCCAGCATTCAATCACTTTCAGGATCGTAATCGTCACAAGCGTCGGCTTGGAGATCGGTATCATCACCCGAAGCAGATACCTTAAGTCAGATGTGCCGTCCACTTTCGCGGCATAATACAGACTGTCCGGTATCTGTTCAAAATTCTCCTTGAGCAGATAAACATAAAAGACCGACATCACTGACGGCAGAATCAATCCGGCGAAGGAATTGCGCATATCAAGATTCGTGACCGTCATAAAATTCGTAATAACTGCCAGCTCGTTCGGAATCATCATCATGGAGAGGAAAATAACGAACATGACATTCTTCCCCCGAAATTCCAGCCTTGCAAACGCAAATGCCGCTAACGTAATCACCACCAGCATAACAAGCGTAGTCACCAGCGTAAAGATCAACGTATTTAACAGATAACGTCCGAGCGGCACTGCGGTAAATGCTTCCACATAATTCTGCATGGTCGGAGGCAACGTGAAGAATCTTGGAATATATTCGGCATTATACGCACTGTAACTCTTGACAGAAGTCAAAACCATCCAGTAAAACGGAAATAATACAATAACAGCCCACACCGATAACAGAATATAGGTGATGACCGCCGCAGTTTTCTTACGCCTGCGGGCAGTCATTTCTATTGTTTGATAAGCAGTCATATTCTTCTGCTCAATTACCTTTTCTACCATAATAACAACCTCTTAGAACAGTCCATTTCTATATTTTTAATAATGCACTTTTCTTTTACTAATCAGCAGATTGATGCAGGTGATCGTAAATACAATGGCAAACAGCAGGATTGCCGCTGCCGATGCATAGGAGGGATATCCGCCGCTGTCCCCGTAGAGCATATCATAGACATAGCCTACGATAGTATTCATTCCTGCCGCATTCAGATTCGTGCCGAACAGAGCCACCACATCGCTATACGCTTTAAATGCCCCGATAAATCCCGTTATAATCAGATAAAATATCATCGGTGATATCATCGGCAATGTGATTCTTGCGAAAGTCCTGAACCTCGATGTGCCATCTACCTTCGCCGCATTATAATACTGCTGATCCACCGCTGCCAGCGCACTGGTCAGAATCAGAATCTTAAAGGGCATGACAACCCATATCGTATAAAAGCATAAGACAAACATCTTCGCCCAGTAAGGTCCGTCAATAAAATCTACGCCTTCTCCGCCGAAGCACCTGATCAACAGATTAATCAATCCGTCGGAATACGCGGTCTTCTTGAACAGAATCATAAACACCATGCCGACTGCCAGCGTATTGGTCACATAAGGCAGGAAATATATGGTCTGAAACAAGTCGCGAAAGGGCTTTACGGCGTTTAACCCAAGGGAAATAAGCAGTGCGATCCCTGTGGAAAGCGGCACGGTAATTATCACTAACAGGAAAGTGTTCTTCAACGCCTGCAAGAAGTAAGGATCCCGCAGAACATATGCATAATTATAAGAACCGATACCAAAATAGGTCTGGGACGCCGAATTATATCCCTCCTCAAAAGAATAGACCAGAACATCGACTAACGGGTACACCATGAAGACTCCCAGAAAGAGAACCGCCGGCAAAAGATAGAGCCACCCTTTTAAATTACTGTTGCTTATTTTGTCACGCTTCATAAACTTTTCTCCCCGAAATAGATTCTCTTCTGCGTCTCCTTATCAAACAGAAACACTTTGCGGGATATAAGGGAAAAGTTTACGAAGGTTCCTTCTTCTTTCCGCCCCGCATTCAGACTGATCTTATGATCCGTACTTAAGATCGCACGAATCGTAGGATTTACGGAGGCCGCATTCGTGCATACTACACTGATATCCCTTCCCATCACTTCCACTCTGTCTAATCGGCAGCGAAACGCCCCGTCTTCCTTCAGCACGAAACCCTCGGGTCTGATTCCCACATAGACCTGCCTGTCTGCAACGCCCCCGATCTGCATAACGACATCCTCCCCGATAATGAGTCTGCCATCCTGTACCTGTCCTTCAAAAACATTAATCGGCGGCGTTCCGAGGAACCTGGCAACAAAAAGATTCGCCGGACTGTCATAGACCTCCTGAGGTTCGCCGATCTGCTGGATCTCTCCTTCCTTCATCACAACGATTCTGTCGGAGATACTCATAGCTTCCTCCTGGTCGTGTGTCACAAAGATGGTGGTGATGCCTGTCTCCTGCTGAATTCTTCTGATCTCTTCCCTGGTCTGGATTCGCAGACGTGCATCGAGATTGGAAAGCGGTTCATCCAGCAAAAGCACTTTCGGTCTTTTCACAAGTGCACGGGCAATCGCCACCCTCTGCTGCTGTCCTCCTGAAAGTTCTTTCGGCTTACGCTCCATCAGATCATCGATCTGAACTAACTTCGCCGCCTCTGTTACCTTTTCAAGCATCTCAGACTTAGAGAGCTTGTCCCTGCCCTTAAGATTTTGAAGCGGGAAGAGGATATTCTGCTTCACGTTCAGATGCGGATAAAGGGCATAATTCTGAAATACCAGACCGATTCCCCGATTCTCCGGCGGAAGATCCGTGACATCCTCATCTCCGAAAAAGATTCTTCCTTCCGTGGGTTTCAACAATCCACTGATTAGATTGAGCGCCGTGCTCTTACCGCATCCGGAAGGTCCCAACAGACCGATCAGTTTGCCGTCCGGAATCTCAAAATTGAAATCGTTGACAGCTATCACATCCGTATGAATTTTCCTGTCCCTGCTCGGAAATTTTTTTGTCAGATTCTTCAATACTACTTTCATTTCAATATCCGTACCTTTCTACAACACATGCGCTGCCGCTCTTCCTGCCACGATACCACTGCTCCACGCCCACTGCAAATTATAGCCGCCGCATATACCATCGATATCCAGTATCTCTCCTGCAAAGAAAAGATGTGGAACGAGCTTTGACTCCAGTGTGCGGGTCACCTCCCTGCAGTCCACGCCACCGGCACATACCTGTGCCTGCTCAAAAGAATTCGTTCCATTGACCACCACCGGAAAAGATCGGAAAAGACCGGCCAGTTTCACCCGAGATACCGTAGGCACATCCGTCGCCCGATCCGTCTCCCTGATTCCTGCCAATTTCAGAAGAAGAAGTCCGATCTTCTTATTGACCAGTCCGGTCACAAACTGATCCATCGTCTGCATACTCTGCCTGTTCCACCTGTCTTCCCAGAAACCGGCGCCTTTCTCGTATCTTCCGTTCACCGTGGTATTATCATCTCCCACATCCGTAGCCATAGAACCATCCGGCATCAGATCGATCTCAATCGTAACCCGTCTGCGTTCCTGCAGCGCATACGCCGCCTCTCTGCTCAGTTGAAATACAGGAATGCCGGAAATGCCGTAATTCGTCCATTGCAGCTCGCCACGCTGCGTCTGCATGGTCTTATCGTCTATCCGTAATGTTAATCCTGCCTCACAGCGCACACCCGCCACCCGCTTATAGAAATCTTCCTGACAATGTAGTGCAACAAGCGCCGGAACAAGGGGAATAATACGATGCCCCAGTTTCCGTGCCAGCGCGGCTCCTGCGCCGTCCGACCCCGTCGCTGGGGCTGCACTGCCACCACAGGCAAGTATTACCGCATCGTAACGTTCTTTCCGTCCTTCCTTCGTCATCACGGTCAGCCCATCACTCTGCCTGATCAGGTCGGCCACCTGCTGATTCGTATGTACACACACCCTTTGCCGTTCCAGCTCAAACCGGAGAACATCCTGCACGGTTGAAGCCTGTTCGCTGGCAGGATACAGATAACCGTTCCGATTTTTAATCCGCATGCCCAATCCGGAGAAAAACTCTTTCGTCTGCGCCACACCGACAGTCCCATACAGGTCTTCGACAAGCGATACACCGCTGCCATAGTAACATTCCGGACTCATCTCTTCATTGGAGAAGTTACACTTGCCGTTTCCCGTTGACAGAAGCTTCCTTCCAACCCTGTCATTTCTCTCATATATCGTCACCTGCGCGCCTGCCCGCGCCGCATGGATGGCAGCCGTCATCCCCGCCGCGCCGCCGCCGACCACAGCAATTTTTCTATTCATATTAACCTCCATGCCGCTGTTTTGTATCAGCACACAAAACGCAGTATTTCTTAGCAAGACATCCTTTGATGCAGGCCTTAGAAGTACTTTTTACGTTAATATGATACCCTCAACTCGAATAAGATTCAAGGAAATTATATAGTTCTTCCTCCGTCTCAATATACTTTCCCCGCATAATCTCCGCCTGTAGCCCATCGTCAAGACTGGCAAGCAGAATATCCGTATTCATATAGAGTGTCCGCTTGTCCTCCTGATAAACAACAATAAAATGATCGGATACCATAAGATAATAACCTTTATTCTCTTCTTGTTTATAATATTTACAGATCACCACCCTATCCTTGGAAAAGGCGGTCAGCTCAATCGTCTCAAATCCCTGCTCTAATTCCGTCAGCGGCGGATTCCGGTCGTAGGATTCCAGTTCCTGAAGAAGCCCATCCCGGTCCAGACCGATATATTTGACCGGCACATTCTCCTCTTTTTCATTCACAGTACCACTCATCAGATCTACTTCCTCGATCAGATAAGTCGTGTCCGCCGTTACCACGGGAATCTCCGCCACCGCTGTCTCTATGATCTGCTCCTGTACATCGCCGATTTCCGGCGCTTTCTGTCTTGTCTGTTCACTGCTCTCCCTCATCTGATATCGGTTCGGATAGAAGAAGTGCTCCGCCTTCAGCGCGACATAGCCTCCTGCTCCGAGCATAATTCCCGATAACATAAGAAAAAGACTGATACGTCTTATAAATTTCATCCTTCCAATTGCCTTTCTTACCGGATTACCTGTAATCAGTATCAGTCATTTCACAAATTTTATGCAGCATTTTATTATTTTGTTATATCAAAGAATGCCAAGATTCCTGCCCAGCATGATGAAGAAAAATCCAAGCGGAATTCTGGACAGCTCCGCTTCCCCTATGACCCTTAAGATCATCAAAAAAGTTACATAGATAAATAATCCCGCAACTATGCCGATCAACAGCGTAAACATACCGCCCAGCGGTTCCAGCAAAAAACTACTGAGCAGCGCAACCACCACACCGGACACACCGGCAGCTGCCGCCGGAAAAACAATTCCCCCCAGCCACTCCTGTTTGTATTTCAAATTTCTGCTGACCAGAAAGAAATTCAGCCCGCCGCACACTGCAAAAGACAGAATCAGCGCATACACAATACCGTCTGCACCAAGAAGCGCCTTTTGTACCAGAATATATGCTGTAAGGACATGAACAATCAGCGAGATCCCTGCCGTAAAGAGCAGTTCCCTTATCATATGGACTCTGTACATAAGCTGCCCGAAGAGAAAGCAGCAGCCATACAGTATTATAATAACAGCTCCCTTCTGCACCCATGTGGTCAGCTCATCGCTGCCGCCCTTAATCAGACATTCGGCGAACGCTCTTGCCAGTGCCGCCAGATAAATGGCCGTTGGAAAAGCTACGATACACAATCTGCGCACCGCCTTGCCGATCCGCTCCCTCATAATGCGGTAATCGCCCCGATCATACGCATTGCTGATCCTGCCCGCAGCCGTGTAAATGCTCCATACACCTAATGCTGCCCCCACACTGATCAACACGGCACACTTGCCGTAATAACATCCCCATAATCCTGTCCGCTCCGATCCCAGCTCTCGCTTATTCATACAGTAATTAAACATACGCTGGTCAATCAACATGTAAAGATTGGAAATAATTCCCGAAACAGCAAACGGAAGACTGCTGCGCAATACCATACCCTGCAAGGAATACTGAGTTTCAAGACGTTTACTTCCATCCATTCCCAGTTTGCCGCGAAGTGTTCCCGCGTAAACCACATAAACCACCAGCAGATGGATCGTAGTAATAATCTGTGATACCATGACTCCGAGCATAGCACCAAGCGCACCATATGCATAACTGTACACATTATCCTGTCTGAGCGCTGCAACCTTAGTACCGTATATATAGCAAATATCCCCGAAACAAAATGCACAGACCGCCATGGAAATACTTTCAATATATTGGGAATGCGCTGTCAGTACACCAAGCCCGAAACCGTCAAAATATCCGCGGAAAGTACCGATAAACGTAGCGAAAATAATCACCGGAGCAACCGCCATGACCGCCATACGTGCAAACGATTCCAGCACAAAAAAATCCGCTATGATTTTGGACATTAATAATACCAACAATGCCAGCACAACGCTGATCAGCAAATCCATACTGAATGCCGCACGAAACGCACGCTTCGCATTCTTATACTGATCCCGTTTCACCCGATATCGTATGATTCCGGCCATAGCCCTCGTCATACAGTATGATGTAAAAATCGTAATCAGAAAAAATATCTCATATGCAGGTGCAAACAATCCGATTCCGGCATCGCCGATCACCTTAGACAAAGGAATCCTCATAAGAAGAAATATGATATAGGATATAACGCCCGCATATTGCACCATCGGATTTTTAATCGATCTATTCAGTAGTCCGCCGTCAGAATCTCTCTTTCGTAATTTCATAGCAATACCATGCCCTCTTATTCATCCTAGTTTCATCCGTTTACTATTCTCTGGAAATCCCCAGATTCATAAGAACTGTCTCCTGCTTCTCCTCCATGACGGCAGCCTCCCGCTCTTCCATATGATCATACCCACACAGATGAAACATACTGTGTGCCGTCAGAAAAGCAAATTCGCGCAAAATACTGTGCCCGTATTCCTGTGCCTGCGACAGTACACGATCCGCGGACAGAATAATATCACCCAGAATCAGTTCTCCGCTGTCCGGATCAAAATAATCAGCCGACATATTTTCAACTTGCGAAAAATCCCCTTCATTGTCAAAAGAGATATTCGGAAAAGACAGTACATCTGTCTCACGATCTATATCCCTATAGCTTTTGTTATATTCATGTATCCCTGCATTATCCGTAATCAGAAGATTAACCGTCGTCTCATACGGACAGTTTTCCATCTGTGTGACCGCTTCCATGATCTTATTCAGAATATCCTGCACATCGAAGGGAAAATCGACCTTAGTCTCATTCTCAACGTAAGAAGTCATAATACAATTTCTCCTCAATAAATATCTTCTTCATCTCACGAATCTGCGACAATGATATTTCATTCCACCACAGCTCGTCCGTTTCCAGCTTCTTCTGGAATACAGTATCAATCAACTGCGCATAATCCAACTGTGCCATAGGATCTTTCTCAAACAGATATAAAATCGAAGATACGATGCAGTCAGCAAACAATACGATAATCGTTTCCTTGGACACCACTTTTTCCGATTCGTCCACGTACTCCTTTAAGATTTTCTTGGTATTGGATGGGAAATGATACTCATTACAGATTGCAGACACATTCTCCCACGTATTCTCACCTTTAAGCCTGCCGATCCGGTGATAATATGCACATGCTTTCGCCGCCGCATCGTCCAGCTCCAGACGTCTGGCAATACGGTCGCTTAAGTAGGCCGTGTGTACCGCATGATAATACTCTTCCTTGGACATCTCCTTAAGCTGTACCAGAAGCGGAAATTCCGGATCGTTGATCTCCATATACTTCTCCCTATTCCTGTGAATCACAGCAGTACTGAACATTTTAAGACTGATCAGCAGCAGGATACAGCATACAACCAGATTGATCGCCGGGATCAAAAACTGCGCTGCCGACAACTTCATCGGAGTAAATAATATCTCGTTGGCAGTCAGACACAACGTTAAAATAGCCAGCGATATAAACAGCGGCAGCATAACGCGAAAATCATCATCCAGCGTACTGAAGACCAGACATCCCGCCACACCGCTGATAAAATACAGCCAGAAAATCCCAAAATCCCCTCCGGTATAATGGACCGACAAAAGAAGGCATACACTTCCCGCCATCATACCCGTCGCAGTATCGCTGAAGACTCCGAGCAGCACGAAGATCACGAGAAAAGGCCATCCTGTCACCGGCAGATAGGGAAGGAAAACCGCCGCCAGCAGACCTCCCAGATACATAAGGGAAAATCTGCCGTATTTTCCTTCATTGCGATATATGAAACGCTGATTAATCTCCTCCATCGCAAAAGAAAATATCACCATACCGGTACCGGTCATGACCATAACAGTATTGCGCAGCATCTCTTCCATCTCGCCTTTATGCAGTATCGTTCCTGCCAGCGCAATCATGCCCGCCACTATAAACATTAATCCAAACACCGCTATTCTCTTTAAAGTCTGTCTCTTATTTTTTTCCACGTTCGTAATTCCTGTTTCTCTGTTTTAGTTCTGTACGCTTCTTCTCTTTAGATTCATAGTCGTCATATGCCCTGACGATCTTCTGCACCAGCGGATGCCTTACAACATCCTTACTTGTCAGTCTGCAAAAAGCAATATCGTCAATCTTAGCTAATACCTTCATGGCAATGTCCAGGCCCGATTTCACATCCGGCGCCAGATCCTTCTGGGAAGCATCCCCCGTTATGATCACCTTAGAGCCGAAACCAATACGGGTCAGAAACATCTTCATCTGTGCCGGTGTCGTATTCTGTGCCTCATCCAGAATAATGTAGGCGTTATCCAGAGTACGTCCCCTCATATAGGCAAGAGGCGCCACTTCGATCAATCCTTTCTCCATATTCTTGGCAAAGCTCTCCGCTCCCATGATCTGATATAAAGCATCATAGAGCGGCCTGAGATACGGGTCCACTTTACTCTGCAGATCTCCGGGCAGAAAACCTAGCTTTTCCCCCGCCTCGATCGCCGGTCTTGTGAGAATGATCCTGCTCACCTCGTTATTTTTAAAAGCCGTAACCGCCATCGCCATGGCAAGATATGTCTTACCGGTTCCGGCTGGCCCGATGCCAAACACGATCATGCGATCCCTGATGGCATCCACATATTGTTTCTGTCCCAAAGTCTTCGGTTTAATCGGCTTGCCGTTTATTGTATGACAGATACAGTCGCTGTCTATCTCAAGCAGCACGTCCTTGTCACTTTCGCCTTCCATTTCTATGGCATAATTCACATTCTGTTCTTCCAACGCGTTACCTCTCTCTGACAGGGCAAGAAGTTCCCTCACCACATGTGACGCTTTCATGACTGCCTCACGGTCACCGCTTATCTTAACGGCACCGTCCCTGTCTACAATGACCACATCCAGATCATCTTCTATTTTCCGGATATAGGCATCTCGCTCGCCGAATAAATTCCGCATATGCTCCACGGACGCATCTATACTGATTGTAAATTCTCCCATCTATCTGTCTTCTGCCTCTCTATGCGTTATCGTTTGCTCTAAGTCTCTACTCTGCCGTCTCTTCCTGCACAGTTTCTTCCTCCACACCTATCGGTTCCGTACTCGTCGGCACAAGTTCCGCTGCCGATTCCTCCAACTGCATACTGGCATTCAATACCCAATTTTTATCATTCTTTTTTATTGTAACATTTTTTTTGATAATTTGTACCCCTTTTTCGTTTAAAGTTTCCATAATTTTATGCCACTCTTCCTGCATCAGCGAATTCATTTCTTCTTCCGTGTGCTTCTGGCGTATCATTTCATATTCCTGAACTGTTTTTTTTCCGTAAAAAACGGGCAGATAGAGATGATCCAGCAGTTTCACCTGTTTCTTCTCGCCGCTGACATCATATTCCACATACGGGATCTTGCCCAGTCTGAGATTGATCTCCCTGTCATTGACCCCGAGCATGAACATTGTTTTCTGTCTGCCGGAATACATCTTCTCCTCATATAGAATGTCCTTTTTAATGGAAACCGATTCCGTATAACGGAGTTTGATATCGGCATCCGACTCCACGTATTGATACTTTCTGACCGTAGTGTCCTCATTGTAGACCGGCACTGCACCGCTGACCAGCACATCCCCCTTCTCTACCGTATCTCCCAACGCAACCTGGGGCACACCGCTCCTGGTGATGATATACGATACCGTCCCTGACCTCGTGGCAATCAGATCCATCCCTTCCGTCCCGGCTTCGCTCTCTGATTTATCAGATTGACCAACTTGGTCATAATTTGGCATTTCATTTTCTTTGATATAAATCAGCAGCGTAGTGCCCTTTACCTGTACGGATGTCCAGGTGATCACATCATAATCTTCCCGCAGCGCCTTCTCCAGCTCCTCGATCTGAAGCCGGCTTTTTTTCATGGCGACGCGGACATCCTTCTCTTCCAGATAGTCAAGCAACACATCCTCTGTCAGTACATAGTTGCCTTCGAACCTGATATTCCAGATATAGCCCGATGTCAGCATCCAGAAGAGCATACAGCACAGGAAACCTGCAACGAATATTTTACGCCGTCCCATTTTGGACATAAAAAAAGGCAGTCCGTATCTTTTCAGAACGGATGCCTTTGTTCCGGTCTTCTTAAGAAGCGGCTTTAATGCAAAAAAACCATGCACGCTGATATTCATCGTATCATAGTCGCCATGATCCTCAATATCCCACACCAGAATATTGTGATTTCCACACAGATTGAGCAGTCTTTCCGTGGAGTACCCCCACACTTTGATCGTCACATAACCTCTGATATATTGCACCCAGTGAAGCATCCTACCCTCTCCATCAAACATATCGGACAGCATCGATACTGCCGCTTATTTTCATGTCTTCATTGGTATAATAATCAATCGACAATCTCCGTCCCTCAAAGCAGATCTTACAGTTCTTGCCCTGCAGCACGATAGACTCCGTGGTATACTCCAGAATCCCCTTATAATTCTCTATAAAAGCTTCCTGTTTTCCCGTGATCGTTACAATCGCCGCTCCCAACATCGTATCTTTCGGAAGACGTAAGGACTCCACGATCAGTTCTTTGGAATTTGACAGAGCTTGTATTGGCATTTTTTTATGATTTCTCTTCATAATTCACTATATGTGCCGAAGAAGGAATTCATGACTGGATTCATCTTTATTCCCTCACAATGCCCTTAATTAACTCTGTTTTCCGTACAGGCTGTTTTGTAAAATGGTACGCCTTCAAAAACCTCTCTCTTGCCAACGCCAGCTTATTCTGGTCATTGGCATAGATCGTTGCTAAAGACTCGCCCGCCTTCACCGGATCACCGACCTTCTTATGCAGTATTAATCCCACCGATAAGTCGATCTCACTGTCCTTCGTCTCGCGCCCACCGCCGAGAATCAGAGAACAAATGCCGATTTCATCACAGTCGATCTTACTCACATATCCCTCCTGCAGTGTCGTAATCTCTTCCATGGCAGCTGCTTTCGGCAGGAGTGAAGTATCATACACCGCCCGTGGATCACCGCCCTGTGCCTGCACAAAATCTGCCAGCTTCTTCAAAGCGCTTCCGTCCGCAATCACACGCTCTAACTTCTCTCTTGCCTCCTCCTCATCGGCGGCGGCACCTCCTGCAACCAGCATATAAGCGCCCAGTGTCATGCACAACTGCATAAAATCTTCCGGTCCTTCTCCCCGCAAGGTGGCGATTGCCTCTTCCACCTCCAGCGCATTTCCCACCGCACACCCAAGTGGCTGATCCATATCCGATACGACAGCTATGGTCTTTCTGCCAGCCATATTGCCAAGCGTAACCATCTCCCTTGCCAATGCGAAGGAGTCTTCCTCCTTTTTCATAAAAGCGCCGCTTCCCGTCTTCACATCCAGCACTATGGCATCTGCGCCGGAAGCGAGCTTCTTGCTCATAATGGAGCTGGCGATCAATGACATATTATCCACTGTGGCAGTCACATCCCGCAAAGCATATAATTTCTTATCCGCCGGCGCGATATCCGCTGTCTGTCCCATGATGGACACACCGATCTCGTTGACCTGCCTGATGAAATGCTCTTCTGTGATCCCCGTAGTAAATCCTGCGAAGCTCTCCAGCTTATCAATAGTACCTCCGGTATGTCCCAGCCCTCTGCCGCTCATCTTAGCAATCTTAACACCACATGCGGCAACCATCGGCGTAAGCGCAATGGATGTCTTATCCCCCACGCCGCCGGTGGAATGTTTATCCACCTTAACACCGTCAACATCGCTTAAGTTCATCATATCTCCGCTGTGAGCCATTGCCATGGTGAGCGCCACTGTCTCCTGCGCACTCATTCCCTGAAAATAGACTGCCATCATCATCGCGGACATCTGATAATCCGGTATATGATCCGCCGTATATTCTTTGATCATATATTCTATTTCTTCGGTGCTTAATATGTCCCCGTTACGTTTCTTCATAATCAGATCATACATTCTCATAATAAATGACCTCCGTTATTTATGATAGGGCTCACCGTTTATAATGCGGTAAGCGCGATAAATCTGCTCTAACAAAATGACCCGCATCAGCTGATGGGGAAAAGTCATTTTAGAAAAGCTGACCGCAAGGTCAGCTCTCTTACACACGTCTTCATGCAGTCCGAGAGAACCGCCAATAATAAACTGGATATGGCTGATTCCTCCCGTCGCAAGCTTCTCGATCTCACCCGCAAAACCTACGGAATCATACGTCTTACCTTGGATTTCCAAGGTCACAACATAAGCCTCCTCCTTGATATATCTCAGGATACGCGCCGCCTCTTTCTTCTTAACCGCTTCTTCCGACGCAGCTCCCGCCCCATCCGGCGTTTTCTCATCTTCCACCTGAATAATATCCAATTTACAGTAACGACTAAGCCTCTTCTCGTACTCCGCTATGGCATCACGATAAAATTTTTCTTTGATCTTACCGACCGTGATCACAGTTATCTTCATTGATTCTCGAACAACTCCTGATAATACTCGTCCACAAAATGTTCCAAAAGCGCCTCATCGAGATTCATAAATTTATCATTGATGATCAACTTCATCTTATCCGTCCGTCTGAAATATTTCTGCTCATCCGAAATGTTCTCCCCTGCTTCCGGCATAAACAACCCATCATCAATCTGCTGTGCACTCAGGTGTTCCTCACACCATTTAGTCATCTCCGATAACAGGGAATCTTCTGATTTCGCCTTAATAAACAAGATCTTGGAATTACGCATGGACACGAATCCGAACACGATAAAGAGCACAAACAGTGCACCCATAACACCGCATACGAGATATTTTGTCGTACCGCTGCTTCGATAGATCGGTATCACTCCCATAAATACAAGCAGAACAAGAATAAATCCTACGATTCCGACAAACAGAAGCGTATATGCCGAAGAGCGATTATCCTCCGCCTTCGCTGCACTGTTCTGATAAGCATGATATACCGGTGGCGGATCGGGAATGCTGTCTGTCTCCGTTGTCTCATGATCATCGCCAAATGTACCATATCCCTCTAATACTTTTGAATTTTCCGCTGATTCCTCTATCGGATAACCATAATCCTGTTGCACAGCCTCATCTCTCTGTTCCTTCTCATCCTCCAGCTGATCTACCAGCGCTACTTTACACTCCGCACAACGCTCTATTCCCGCTCTGTACTCGCTCTTGCACACCGGACACCAAGGCATACTGTCACACTCCTTATCACAAAAGTTTGCAAACTGCCTAAAATTTCCATCACACAATCTTATTTTATAATCATTTTGCATAATTTGCAACTATTTCCGATGTGCATTTTGTCATAGTGTGTACTTTTTTATACCATAAAAACGAGATACCCAAAAACCGGGTATCCCGCTTATAATGTTACTCACTTCTCATTCAATCATCGTTAATCACTGTTCCGGAAAAATCACTTTTGTTCACTTCGCAACGTTTTTCAGTAATTCACGTAAACCCTGATTTTTATTTTCCGACTTATCAATATCCATGCAAAGAGAAGGATCATCATTCTTACGCCACACGGAGCACTCACCGATAGCGCTCATATCTCTCCACAGCGTAAACACACCTTTCTCGGTAACACCGCTCCATTCTTCCACGTTGCCGGTATAATCCACAGTGTTTGCATACAGCTCACCGTCATACAGGCCACCGCTGAAATTGCCGACCACATTTTGTAATATCCGCTCCCTCACCTTCAGCTTAGAAATGTCCACATCATAGTGTTCCGCCCCATTCCCGTTCGGCAGATCCTCTGCCCATTCACCGCTGTAACTGTGTGCCGTATACTTACCCATGGCATTGCTCTTATTCTTCTTACCTATATAGAATCTGAACCATGTTCCGTTGCCGCTTCTTACGCCGTTTACCCAGCCGCCATAGTAGTAACTGTTATTCTCATAGATTGCCAGCCCTTGTCCGTGCGGCAGTCCGTCACTGTTCACATCCCCGTTATAATAATACTTGTCTGTGCCTTCCAGTTCCTCTGACAGTTTCACATACCGCTTTAAGTGCACCAGATCCCAGATGGCATCCTGATTATTATCTGCAAAATAAGGTAACGCCTCATTTAAAATGAATTCCTTGCTGTAAGCCACATCGCTTTCGTCTTCTATATCGACCACGATTGCTGTCTTATCGCTGTCGCTTGCCACAGGAGTATCATCTGTATCTACGATCGTCTCTGTTTTCTGCCCGCTCTCTGATCCAGTCTTCTCCTCACTCGTCTGCTCCGGTGTCTCCACCGAAACAGTCTCTCCCGACAGTCCAGAGACATAATCGTTCTGTTTCTGTTCCTGCGCATACTGTGTGATATCCTGCTGCAGATCATTTGCTCCAGTCTGCGCCGCCCGCTTTCGACCGGGCAGCAGAAACAGCAACACAATGATACAGATCAAAAGCACCGCAATGATACCCAGCAGTACCGGTGTCATAAACGGCTTCTGCAATATCTCCGCCGGACCTCCACTGACTTCTTCCACTTCATCATCCTGCGTTTGATCAAGCTCCTCTATCGGAATTTCGCTCTGCCCGTTTTGCTTTGTATGCAGTTCTGACTTAATGTCATCACGCCAATCATCCTGATCCGTGTGAGATTTTCGCTCCATCAAATTCATAGGCCACACTTACCTTTCTCCTATTAATAATCCAGGCAGACTCTTCCCTCTGTCACAGTTCCGATATATTTTCCGGCCGCAACATGTGCGGGATGCACCTGATAGTTCTGCAGATCCTCCGCGCTTTCAAACACCGAGATCAATCCGATGTCCTTATTACTTGAGGCAAGCGGTGATGTTACCACCTGCAGCGACACTACACCTGTCACCTGCTCTTTTACCCCTTCCAGTTCTCTCTTTATACGCTCCGCCGCTTCCCTTTTCTCCTCATCGGATAACTCCGCCTTCCAGTTCCACAATACAATATGATTTACCATTTTCTTAATCCTTTCTCATTCATTATACTTGCCATTCCTTAATAAACTACTATACAAATTATTAAGATTTTCGTAACTATTTAGAACCCTTGTTCTTCACAGTTACGAAGCACCTTCTGAACAGTTATAGATTTGCTTACTTATTTTTGACACTGTTCAAACATAATCTAACTCAATACCTACGCAGCGATGAAAGTTAATATCTTAAGGAGCCCCTCAAAAAGCGTCGGCACTTAACGAGGTTTTTCACGAGTTTAGTGCCCGCTACGCTTTCTGCGGAGCGAAAGCGCGGCTCCGTAGATATTAACTTTTATCGCTGCGTACCATATAGATAAAGCTGTGGAATCCCCACAGCTCAATCCATGCTCTATTTGGACAAATACTCATCAATCCCCTTCGCTGCCGCTTTACCCGCACCCATTGCAAGAATCACGGTAGCAGCTCCTGTCACAGCATCGCCGCCCGCGTAAACACCTTCCTTGCTCGTCTTACCAAACTCTTCCTCTGCAACAATACATTTATACTTATTGACTTCCAGGCCTTTCGTGGTGGAAGATATAAGCGGATTCGGTGATGTTCCGAGAGACATAATAACCGTATCCACTTCCATTGTAAACTCGGAACCTTCGATCACTACGGGACGTCTTCTGCCGGAAGCGTCAGGCTCTCCCAACTCCATCCGTACACACTTGATACCGCATACCCATCCGTTCTCATCCTCGAGGATCTCCGTCGGGTTGGTAAGCAGATCAAAGATAATGCCTTCCTCCTTGGCATGGTGCACTTCTTCCACGCGGGCCGGAAGTTCTTCTTCACTTCTGCGGTATACGATATGCACCTCCGCACCGAGACGAAGTGCTGTTCTTGCGGCATCCATCGCCACATTACCGCCGCCTACGACCGCTACCTTCTTTCCTCTCATGATGGGCGTATTGGATTCCTCATCAAATGCATTCATCAGGTTACTTCTTGTCAGATATTCGTTGGCAGAGAAAACGCCGTTTGCCTGCTCGCCGGGAATTCCCATGAATTTCGGCAGACCGGCTCCCGAACCGATAAATACGGCATCGAAGCCTTCTTCCTCCAGAAGCTCATCTATTGTAACAGATTTGCCCACCACTACATTCGTCTCGATCTTAACACCCAGAGACTGTACATTCTCGATTTCTTTGGCAACCACATCTTCCTTCGGAAGTCGGAATTCGGGAATACCGTACACAAGTACACCTCCCGCCTCATGCAGCGCTTCAAAAATGGTCACATCGTAGCCCATCTTAGCCAGATCACCTGCGCAGGTCAATCCAGACGGACCGGAACCGATCACAGCCACCTTCTTGCCCTTCTTCTCCTTCGCACCTTCGGGCTTAACACCATTCTCTCTCGCCCAGTCAGCCACGAAACGCTCCAGTTTACCGATAGAGATCGGCTCACCTTTGATACCGCGGATACATTTGCCTTCACATTGGCTCTCCTGCGGGCAGACACGTCCGCATACTGCCGGAAGTGCGGAAGATTCACTGATGATCTGATAAGCCGCAGCAATATCTCCCTCTTTCACTTTCTCGATAAATCCGGGTATATTGATTGCCACAGGGCAGCCCTTGATACACTGTGCATTCTTACAGTTGATACAGCGGGTCGCCTCGCACATTGCTTCCTCTTTATCATATCCCAGACATACTTCCTCAAAATTCGTTGCACGTACCTTGGCATCCTGTTCACGGACGGGTACTTTCTTTAATACATCTGCTTCCATTATTCCTCTCCTCCGCAATTTCCGCATCCGCCATGATGGGTATTACCCTCTTGTGCCTTTAAGAATGCTCTTCCCTCTTTCGTCTTATAGATCTGCTGGCGCTTCATTGCCTGATCAAAATCTACTTTATGTCCGTCAAATTCCGGACCGTCCACGCACGCAAACTTAACCTCCCCATCCACAGTTAGACGACATGCACCGCACATGCCGGTTCCGTCCACCATGATCGGGTTCATACTTACTACCGTGGGCAGATCATATTTCTTAGTCGTAAGACATACGAATTTCATCATGATCATCGGTCCGATGGCTACACATACATCGTAACTCTTGCCTTCCTCCGTGATCAGGTCATCGATCACCTTCGTCACCATGCCACTTCTGCCATAAGAGCCGTCATCCGTCGTGATATAGAGATTCCCTGCAACCGCCTTCATCTCTTCTTCCATAATCAGCAGATCCTTCGTCTTTGCACCTACGATCACATCTGCCTCTATCCCATGTTCATGAAGCCATTTCACCTGAGGATATACCGGTGCCGTGCCGAGTCCGCCCGCCACAAACAGAATCCTCTTTTGACGCAGACTCTCGATCTCTTCTTCCACAAATTCGGAAGGACATCCCAGCGGTCCCACAAAATCATGGAAGCTGTCGCCGGTCTTAAGACTGCGCATCATCTCTGTTGCCGCACCTACCACCTGCACTACAATTGTGATCGTACCCGCTGTCCTGTCATAATCGCATATGGTCAGCGGAATGCGCTCACTGTCCTCATCCATTCTGACGATTACGAACTGTCCCGGTTGACAGGCTTTCGCAACACGTGGAGCTTCAACGTCCATCAGATAGATGTTCGTCGTAAGTTCTTCAGCTTTCAATATCTTGTACATCGTTACTTTTCCTCCTAAACTGATATCCCTGTTTATCCAATACGCACCCGGATCACATAATATGCCTATCCACTGCACAAATATACAGAATTAAGCACGCACCTTATTTATGATAAAAGAACTTCTATGTTTTTGCAACTCTTTTCTGTTAATACCAGATTTTAACTTAATCACTGCTTAGAACAGACTTATATAGGCACCGCCATAAATTCACCCTTATCGTCATATCCAAGCTGCGCCGCCTCGCCCGTGTAGATCTGAATCAGGAATACCTTATCCGTGCGGCTCAACATTCCCGTTCCGTCGTCATAATACTCATAGATCGTATAATAGTCATCTGCCCCGCCCACTCTCAGTACAGAGCTGAACTGATAGCTAAACGTTCCGGTTTGTCGCTGATTGTGCCCCGCGGTATCTTCCAGATATCCATTTTCCACCAGCCGGTCTACCAGATTCGATACTGCCTGAGAAGTAGATATGGCTCCCGGCAGTCTTAACGTATATGTACGCAGTGTCACTTCACTGGACACGCCCTCCTCACTGATATTGACGAATTTAAAAAGCGTCTTTCCCAGCGGCATGGGAATCGGCCCGGTATACGGCACACTATCCGCCGTCGGCTCGGATTCATCTGTGGTATAGTAGATCTTACATCCCTCTATTCCCTCTACCGCGATCATCGTCGGTTCCGTATACTCTCCGCTGTAGAGTTCAACCTCCGGAGCATTCGGCACCGGCAGATTAATGATATACTTCTTGCTGACGATCTCGCTCTCTATTCCATAATCATTCACGAAAAAGGCGCTGATCGTATACTCTCCTGTCTCCAGGAATAATGGAGCGGTATAGATTACGCTGTTCTTCGTAGGCTTCGTGCCGTCCATCGTATAATAGATGGTTCCGGAAGTATTGGAACTGAGTTTCAACGGGATGACTTCGGCATAGCTTCCCTCTACATAGCTGAATTCCGGCTCCATGGCTAGATATCCCTGAAACATATTGACGATCCCATCCTCCGGGCAATTTCGCAGAAGCTCGTTGATCTGACCGTACATCTCCTGATTCGCATAGATGGTCACGATCTTATTATATGTCTTCTCCAGATCTTCATATGGAAAATCGCCTCGTTCTATGATCCGATACAGAACCTGAAGCGCCGAATCATTATCCTGCTGCAGATAATAATAATCCGCTTCCAGAAAAAGAATCTGTGCCACATCGGGATATTTCACATAAGCGGTTTCCAGACAGGCAATCGCCTCACCATAAGACTCATCTGCGGCATATTCCTGCGCCTTCTTAATCTGATATTCCACTGTCCTGATATGGTAGGCATACGCACTGTAGGAAAGTAGTGCCACCACACATATGAGCACAAAACTGGAAATCACCCAAATCTTCCTGCCGTCTTCGTTCGAAGCGTTATGCTCCTGTGTCTTCAGTTCTTTACTTTCCCCGTCTTCCCGCGCTCTCTCCTGTATGTCTTCCCCTTCCTGCAACGCTGCAAGTGTGGACAAGGTTTCCGTTATGCTGTTTTCTATCTCCGGCTCAAAGTCCGGCACGATTCGAATCTCTTCACCGCATTTCTCGCAGATCAGATATCCTTCCTTTAACTCATTTCCACAATGGGGACACTTCATAATCAGTTCCCTTTCTCTCAACCGCTGACAGACTATCGCGCTTTTCCTGCTTCCACACAGTTGTGCATAAGCATTGCTATCGTCATGGGACCCACACCTCCCGGTACGGGCGTAATGGCGCTGCAAACCGGTGCTACATCGTCATAATCCACATCACCGCATAACTTATTATTCTCATTGCGGTGGATACCTACATCTATTACCACCGCCCCCTCTTTCACATATTCTCTCGTAATCATCTTAGGCCTGCCTACCGCAACAATCAGAATATCCGCTCTTTTTGTCACTTCTTTCAGATCCTTTGTTCGGGAGTGAGCAACCGTTACCGTCCCGTTCTCCCGCAGAAGCAGCAGTGCCATGGGTTTCCCCACGATATTGCTTCTTCCGATCACGACACATTCTTTACCGGCAATCTCAATTCCGGAACGTTTTAGCAACTGAATTATACCGGCCGGTGTACAGGATACGAAACCGGGCTGACCGATACAGAGTGCTCCGACACTCTGCGGATGGAATCCGTCCACATCCTTCTTCGGATCGATCGCCCGTATCACCTCGTCCTCGTCAATATGCTTCGGAAGCGGAAGCTGTACCAGAATACCATTAACTTCTTTCTTCTGATTCAAATCTCTGATCAGCTTAAGCAGCTCCTCCTGCGTTGTCTCCTCCGGCAGCTCATACGACAGAGAATCGATACCGATATAGGCACAAGCCTTTTTCTTATTTCCTACATACACACCGGAGGCCGGATCATTTCCCACCTGAATCACTGCCAGGCATATATGAATATGCTCTTCTTTCAGTTTTCCGACCTCTATCTTTAATTCCTCTTTGATCGCCGTAGAGATTGCCTTACCGTCTATGATCTGTGGCATAATCCGCGTCCTCCCTTTTTCATATTTTAAAATAAACCTGTAATTACTCCGCTCTCATTCACGTCAATCTGGTAAGCTGCCGGATTCTTAGGAAGTCCGGGCATGGTCATGACCGTTCCGGTCAATGCAACCACGAATCCTGCACCGGCAGCCACATATACCTCCCGCACATTCATGTTAAATCCCACCGGCCTGCCCAGAAGCGCCGGATCGTCTGACAGAGAATACTGCGTCTTCGCCATGCACACCGGCATATCACCGAATCCCATTTCCTGCAGCTTCTTAAGCTGCCGCTCCGCCGCCGGCGAATAAGACACTCCTCCAGCGCCATATATCTCTGCAGCAATCGTCTCAATCTTCTCTCTGAGAGACAGGTCATCCTCATACAGCACCTTAAAGTGACTTTCTTTATGCTCCAACGTATCAAGCACCTTCTCAGCAAGTTCTACGCCGCCTGCACCGCCTTTCTCCCAAACCTCGGAGATTGCGAACTCACAGCCTCGGTCCTGACAGAACTTACGCACATATCCGATCTCCGCCTCCGTATCGGTTACGAAAGAATTGAGAGTAACTACGATCGGCACACCGTATTTGTGCAGGTTTTCGATATGTTTCTCAAGATTTACGATACCGGCCTCCAACGCAATCAGATTTTCTTTACCAAGATCACTTTTAGCCACTCCCCCATTGTACTTCAATGCGCGCACCGTGGCAACCAGTACTACCGCATCGGGTTTCAGTCCCGCCATGCGGCATTTGATATCAAAGAATTTCTCCGCACCCAGATCAGCACCAAATCCGGCCTCTGTAATAACATAGTCCGCCATCTTAAGCGCTGTCTTCGTGGCACGAATCGAATTGCAGCCGTGCGCAATATTGGCAAACGGTCCACCGTGTACCAGTGCCGGTGTGTGCTCCAGTGTCTGAATCAGATTCGGTTTCATGGCATCTTTAAGCAATGCCGCCATTGCGCCTACCGCTTTCAAATCTGATGCCGTCACCGGTCCGCCCTGATAATCATAGGCAACAATGATCTTGCCCAGCCTGTCCTTTAGATCCGTCATATCGGAGGCTAAACAGAGTATCGCCATAATCTCGGATGCCACTGTAATAACAAAATGATCTTCCCGCACTACGCCGTCCGTCCTGCCGCCGATCCCGACGATCACATTGCGCAGCGCCCTGTCATTCATATCCAGACAGCGCTTCCACACGATCTGTCTGGGATCAATATTCAGCTCGTTTCCCTGCTGGATGTGGTTATCCAAGATCGCAGCCAGCAGATTATTGGCTGAGGTAATGGCATGAAAATCTCCAGTAAAGTGCAGATTCAGATCTTCCATGGGCACTACCTGCGCATAGCCCCCGCCTGCGGCACCGCCCTTAATCCCGAAACACGGTCCGAGAGAAGGCTCTCTGAGGGCGATAACCGCCTTTTTCCCCATCTTTCCGAAAGCCTGACCGAGCCCGACGCTTGTGGTGGTCTTACCCTCTCCGGCGGGCGTGGGATTGATTGCTGTCACGAGAATCAATTTACCGTCAAGATTATTCTGAATACGCTCTATGTATTCATCCGATATCTTAGCCTTATATCTACCATACAGTTCCAGATCATCCGGTTCGACTCCGATTTGTCCGGCAACATCCGCAATATTATTAAGAACCGCTTCCTGTGCAATTTCAATATCTGTCTTCAAGCCCTTTTCCCGCCTTTCTGTTTTTACGAAAAACAAATATATGCTTTGCGCCGCTTGCTCTTCACGAGCGGCTGTTATATGGTTTCCTCTACAAACTGCTCAAACTCCTCCGCCGTCATTACAATTTTACGGGGTTTTGTTCCCTCTTCTTCTCCGACAACACCCGCTTCACACAGCTGATCCATAATGCGGGCCGCCCGGTTGAATCCGATTTTGAAGACGCGCTGCAGCATACCGATGGAGGCTTTGTCTTTTTCAATGATAAATCTGCCGGCCTCCACAAAATATTCATCATATTCGGAACTGCCGTCACTTCCCGGCATTCCTCCGCCGGCGCTGCTTCCCATATTTTTGATCTGATTTTCCACATCATCACTGTAAACATTGCCAATGGCCTGATTCTTAAGGAAATCTACTACATCCGACACTTCCTTATCCGACACGAAAGCGCCCTGAATGCGGGCCGGTTTTGGATATCCCTGCGGATAAAAGAGCATGTCGCCTTTACCTAACAGCTTCTCCGCACCTACCATATCAAGGATCGTGCGGGAATCCACGCCGCTGGAAACAGCGAACGCCACACGGCTGGGCATGTTGGCTTTGATCAGACCTGTAATAACGTCTACGGACGGTCGCTGTGTCGCTATGATCAGATGGATGCCACAGGCTCTCGCAAGCTGAGCCAGACGGCAGATGGATTCTTCCACTTCGCCCGGCGATACCATCATCAGATCCGCCAGCTCGTCCACAATGATGAGGATCTGCGGCAGCTTCTCCGGCGCCTCCGGATCACCTGATGCCTTCATACTCTCCACTTTCTTATTGTAACCTTTCAGATCCCTGACGTTATAATCCGCAAATTTCTTATAACGATCCGTCATCTCCGCCACGCCCCAGTGGAGGGCTGCGGCCGCTTTCTTCGGATCTGTCACTACAGGAATCAGCAGATGAGGTATGCCGTTATAGACACTGAGCTCCACCACCTTCGGATCGACCATGATCATCTTCACATCCTCCGGTTTTGCCTTATATAAAATTCCCATAATAATCGTGTTAATACAAACTGACTTACCGGATCCGGTAGCGCCCGCAATAAGCATGTGGGGCATCTTGGCGATATCCGCCACTACGATCTTGCCGCCGATATCCTTACCCACAGCAAAGGCAAGATTTGAATTAAACTCTTTAAATTCCTTAGATTCCACCAGTTCTCTGAAGGAGACCGCACTGTTCTCTTTGTTCGGCACCTCTATGCCGACGGCCGCTTTCCCCGGAATCGGCGCCTCAATACGAATATCCGTAGCCGCAAGATTCAACTTAATATCATCCGCAAGCCCAACGATCTTGCTGACCTTGACACCCTGCTCCGGCTGTAGCTCGTAGCGTGTGACAGACGGTCCCTGACTGATATCCGTGACGGTTACTCTCACACCGAATGTATTTAACGTCTGTTGCAGTCTCATGGCAGTCTCTTTTAATTCCTTAGCAGAATCTCCGTTTTTCTTGCCGCTGCCTTTCGCTAACAAATTCGTGGACGGGAATTTATACAGTTTTGCAATCTTTGGTTCCCCGCCTGCGATCTGTCTGGTGATTTCTCCGCTGTCTGTCGTTCCCGACACCTCTGCCGGAGCCTCTTTCGCCTGTCCTGCCGCACTCTTATATGCCGCCGGGCGTTCTCTTCCGGCATTCGGTGCCATACTGTTACCAAGCATCCGTTCCGGTCTGTCAGGCAGCAGCGCTTCTTCCTCGTAAACCTCCGGAATTTCAAAATCTTCTTCCTGTTCCGGTTCGTCTACCGCGCCATGAATTTGAATCTCGTCCAGATCGTCCGACTCATTCTCTATATAATGATAGGAATGCGCCTCCCTTACCGGCAGGCGATTCGCCTCCATCTCCTCTACTTCTTCTGCCATATGTAAAGTAATTTCATGGATATCATCCCTGGTCTTTTCCGTGTTCTCTTTCTCTCTGCCCCTATCAAGCGCTGTGTCAACCATAACACCGGTCACCTTTTTATCCATGCGCAGGATTTTCTCGTTCTCTATCTCTTCCTCACGTTGTCTGCGCTGCTCCTCTGCTCTGGCGCGCTTCTCTTCCATAGCGAGCCGTCTTTCCTGTGCACGTTCCCTGCGGTAAGCAGCATCCTCCACAGAACGCTCATACATACGCTTTCCCTGTCTGGTTACGCCGCCGATAAATGATTTCTCAGTGACCACCACCATACAGATGATTCCCACTACAAAAATCGCCAGCACCGTGCCTACCATCCCCAGAAATTTATAGGAAAGATAGGCGAGGGAGCCTGCAATGATGCCACCGCCGTTTCGGTTCTCACTGCAGCGCAGATAGATCTCCTTAATCTGATATCCCTCTGTCTGCGCAAGTTTTGTACCGAGTAACTCACATACCATACTGATTAACACAAACAATGCAATGCCCGCCACCAGTTTTCTGGTTGCAATATCATTCCCCATATTGGACATGCCGAAAGCGATCGCCAGAAAGACGATCACCGGCGCAATATACGCCGTCAGTCCGAAGATACCGAACATCACGCTGCTGACCGCATTGCCGGCCTTGCCCACGATACCGAAGTTACACAGAAACAGAATGACCGCCAGCGCCAGAAAAACAAGCAGCAGAATCTCATTGCGTATCGCGACATCCATAGGCTGTGCCGCTCTGCCTTCCGTATTTCTTTTTCTCGTCTGTGTCTGTCTGCTTCCACCCGTATTTCTATTTGAAGTTGTCGTTTTTTTCTTTGCGGAAGAACGGTTTCCTCCCTGACTTGCTGCCATGATAATGCCTCCTGAGCATACTCCTCCTGATGATATAACTCAATATAGTATAGCATTTTCATTTTCGCTTGTCATCCCTTATTTTGTATCTGCCTTTTTCTTATCTACCATATCGTGGAGCTGTGCGATGGCATCTTTGATTCCGCCCACCTCACATATGATCCCCTCCTGTACCGCTTCATTTCCTACCAGAATCGTTCCCACGTCCTTCGTCAGCACACCGGTCTCCATCATCAGCTCTTCCAATCTCGATTTGGATATCTTACAGTGTTCACAGACGAATCCTGTGATTCGATTTTGAATCTGGCGGAAATAATCAAATGTCTGCTGTACACCGATCACCATGCCGTTTAACCGTACCGGATGGATCACCATGGTTCCCGTAGGCACAATATAGGAATAATCCGTGCTCACGGCAATCGGAACGCCTATGGAGTGACTGCCGCCCAGCACAAGCGAAACCGTCGGTTTGCTAAGCGATGCGATCATCTCTGCTATGGCAAGTCCTGCTTCCACATCCCCGCCCATCGTATTAAGCAGGATCAATACACCGTCTATCTCCTTGCTGTCTTCAATCGCCGCAAGCTGCGGCAGAATATGCTCGTATTTGGTTGTCTTGGCCGTGCTGCTTAAGTTATCGTGTCCCTCAATCTCTCCGATGATAGAGATCAAATGGATCTTGTGATGTGATTCGTTTTCATCCAATGTGATCTGCCCTACTTCACTGATCCGTTCATCTCTGTGTTTCTCTTTATCCTGTTGTTTTTCCTGCTCTTCGCGTTTCTCTTCCTTATTATTTTTGCTTTCTTTATTATTTTCTTTACTTTCCTTATTTTCCCTGCCGTTATTCTTATTATCCTTATTTCCCATCATGAACCTCCGACTATTTCCTATAAACTTAAAAAGGAGAACCGACGCTGTTATTTCACGTGATTCTCCCTTAGTTTGCGTTATTTGTGATGATTTATGCATCAAATTATTTTCTAAAATATTCTGATGGACTTTACAAAATATCAAAGTCGTCATGATCCGGAACATTTATATCATATTTCATGTCTTTTTCTTCAACAGGATATTGATAATCCATCTCCCTCTTCACGTGTTTTTTCGGAAGAGGCAAGGGATTCTCTATGTAGCGCGGCTTCTTCAACTCTTCTCCCGCCTCACGAGTGTCCTTTGCCGATTCGTTCACTTCTGTCTTATAAACGTCTCTCATTTTCTCTGTGTGCCCGTATTCCTCCGGTTTGCGGCTGTCTATTGCCATTTCTTCCTTCCCGTCATCCTCTGTCAATACACCCTCTTCTTCCTGATCGACCGAGGCATTGATCTTTTCGATCACCGCCTGCACAATCTTCGCTTTATCGCCGAAAATACAGTTCTGCAACCCTAACCCTGCCAGAACGGCCCAGATATAAAGCGACAGCAGTCCGAACTGCCATCCCCCGATTCCCGCCATGGGAGTCGGCGCTACAATAATACACAGCAGAATCCATAACATATAATTTTGTTCCCTGCCGCTTCGGAAAAACTCAAAAACAAGAAAAGAAGCCGGGATAATCAATAACCCGATCAAATAGATGTCATACAGATACGGGCTAAAATTATTGAATGCTACACTGTATTGATACCATAGCCTTACATTTCGAATATTAAATTCCGCGCCGTATAATCCGAGATAAGTTGCCGCAAACAACATGGCTGCATATGCGACGATCGTTATGCCAATCACCCCGGCACTGATCCCCGCAGAGTTATACACGGGCGCTGCTTCCTGCCTTTTCTTCCGTCCGGTAGCAACCGCCACGATCATATGCATAAGCGGTGCCGCCGACAGCTCAATACATGCAAGCAGTCCGATCACTGCGCCTATTACCGCAGCCCCGAAAAACGCCACCGGTTTATTTAAGCGGTTGTCACAATAGCTTTGTATGAAATTGACAACAATCAGCATGCCTGTCATATATAACACGAAGAACAGCCATTCCGGACCGAAACATACAAGCATCTTCAGACAACAGAGCGAACATGCCATATACAAAAGCACAACGCATGCCGGAAGACGACCGGCGCTCTTTCTCGTCACCACATAAGCAAGCAGCATACCGACGATCTGCAAAGCGATCTGTAAGATAATCGCCGAAGTAATCTTATGGCCCAGAAAAGATAATACCACCGACAGACACAACACATACAGATAAGAAATCCTGTTTAGCGCATTTGGCATAACATTTCCACTGGCCGCTATCGCCATATCATAATATTCCAGGCCGCTCACCTGAAGCCCCCACTCATTGTTAACCACAGATATGGCATATTCGGCATACATGAGCCGCAAAAAAACGCCGCCTGCCAATATGAGAAGAACAACGACGCATTCCCATATCCGCAAAGTACGTTCTTTCCACGTGCATTTCTTTCTGATCACTCCGGACAGGCCTCTGATCGCCCAATATAACAGAACCGTAATCGGAACGATGAGAAGTCCAAGTAAGATCAGTATATTGTCGTTCACACCGGCAAGCGGGCTGACTACAGGGTCCGGGAATTCTCTCCCATATGGTATGCCTGCAAGGTAAGCTGTCCATACACCTCCGGCAAGCACCACCAGCAATATGACACACAGAATGGTATACAGAATCCACAATACGTAGCTAAACCACGTTTTACGATAAGTCATAATGATTATCCTTTTACATCATATTTTAGATAATGCCTGTTCCAAATCCGCAATGATATCATCTATATGCTCGATTCCGACAGAAAATCTGATCAGATCGGGAGCCACACCCGCCTCTTTAAGCTGCTCCTCATTCATCTGCCTGTGCGTGTGACTGGCCGGATGGAGCACACTCGTCCTTGCATCCGCAACATGCGTCACTATAGCGGCCAGTTCCAGAAGATCCATCATTTTAGAGGCCGCCTCTCTACCGCCCTTTAAGCCGAAAGAGATAACCCCGCAGGTTCCCTTCGGCATATATTTTTGTGCCATCTCATAATATTTGCAACTCTTTAATCCCGGATAATTCACCCACGCTACTTTCTCATGTCCTTCCAGATATTCGGCCACTTTCTGCGCATTATAACAATGCCGTTCCATCCGCAA
The DNA here is from genome assembly GCA_014804655.1 of Lachnospiraceae bacterium. GTDB lineage: Bacteria > Bacillota > Clostridia > Lachnospirales > Lachnospiraceae > UBA3282. The sequence goes on from JAAUZK010000024.1 coordinate 363,782, forward strand.
GGGCAATGTTTCCAACCCGACATTCAACAGAAAAGCATTCTGCGGAGACTGCATTGAGCCTAAGTCTCTCATCAACTGGGTCGTTGCCTTGGTGAGATAAGCCGCCCTGCCGAACTTCTCAGTATAGATAATGCCGTGATAAGACTCGTCCGGCGTGCATAATCCCGGGAATTTATCGGGATATGCGCTCCAGTCAAAATTACCTGAATCCACGATACAGCCGCCCAGCGCCATTGCATGACCGTCCATATATTTCGTTGTGGAGTGGATCACGATATCCGCTCCCCACTTGATCGGATTACAGTTGATAGGTGTGGCGAAAGTATTGTCTACAATCAGCGGAACTTGATGATCATGTGCCGCTTTCGCAAACTTCTCAATATCCAGTACCACCAATGCCGGATTCGCTATCGTCTCCGCAAAAACGCACTTGGTATTCGGGCGAAATGCTTCTGCAAGCTCCTGTATCGATGCGTCGGGGTCCACAATGGTGCATTCTACCCCCATCTTTTTCATGGTGCAGGTGATCAGGTTAAAGGTTCCGCCGTACACGGTGGAAGACAGCACTACGTGATCTCCCGCCTCACAAACGTTAAATACTGCATAATAACAAGCCGCCTGCCCCGATGAGGTCAGCATAGCTGCCACACCGCTCTCCAGCTCACAGATCTTAGCCGCCACGCAATCGTTCGTGGGATTCTGTAGTCTGCTGTAGAAATATCCGCTTTCTTCCAAATCAAAAAGCCGCCCCATCTGTTCGGAGGATTCATACTTAAATGTCGTACTCTGACAGATCGGCAGCACACGGGGTTCACCATTCTTCGGCCGCCACCCTGACTGGATACATATAGTTTCTTTCTGGTATTGTTTATTCATCTCTATGTAATGCCCCTTCCTGTTTATGTCGGTCTGTCACCATATACTCCGCCTTCAGCTCCGACATCATCATTTCATACAACTGTCTACACCGTTCATTTTCCCGATTCTCAACATATGCGACACATTTACTAATATAATGCTCCCACAGATACAGATATTTTTCTTCGGGTGTCGCCTCCCTGGCAATCCGCTTGACAATCGTAGGCGCGATATCATAATATTCCCGAATAATCTCCTGTCCGTCGTCCTGCCGGAACAGATACTCGTCCCTGTACCGCTTCATCAGCTCGATCTCCCTACAGTCCTGCGGCTTATGAAGCCCACAGCATACCGCGGTAGTCACGAAGCACAATTTCTGTTTGAACCCTGCCTGAATGGATTCATAATCGGCTGCCTGTATATGCTGCCCGAATCGCTCGTTCCATCTGTCACATATGACACCTGTCATCTTCTTCATCTCATCTTCTGCCGCACCGTATCGTCTCTGATAAGCGATAATGGCCGGCAGAAAATAGGATACCATATACAGATTCATATTCAACTGCTGCTCTTCTCTCTTCGTCCTTCCTTTGATACATTCCTGAATACGCTGTGCCTGATCCGTAAGGCAATCCGCCACTTGTATATAGGCTTGCTCCCTGTCCGGCGTATCTTCATTCCACACCGCCGCAAACGTACGCCATACGGAAATATTCTCCTCCAGATATCTCTCAAAGGATGACGCATAAGTCTCTTTTTTAAACTCGGAAATTCGATCTGCCGCCTGATCCAGAATGCCGGCAATCTGATCCAAATGCATATTATTCATCTGCATTCTCCTGCTCTTTGCCAATTACTCATCCCAGTTATGATACACCGCCTGCACATCATCATCGTCTTCTAATAAATCGAGAGTTCTCTGCAAATTTTTGATTGCCGTCTCGTCTGTCAGTTCCACCCAGTTCTGAGGAATCATGGTAACCTCTGAGGAAACCGGAACGACACCTGCTTCCTTTAATGCCGCATCCACTTCGCTCCACTGATCGGGATCTGTATATACTTCAAAACAGTCCTCCTCTTCCTCAAAATCTTCCGCACCCGCATCCAGTGCCAGCATCATCAGATCATCCGCTTCCATGTCACACTCTTCCTTATCGATAATGATCTGCCCCTTCTTATCAAACATGAAAGAAACACATCCGGGCGTTCCGACATTGCCCTGTCCTTTTGTAAAAGCGCTCCGCACATTTGCCGCCGTTCTGTTCTGGTTATCCGTCAGGGCATCCACGATAATCGCTATGCCGTTTGGTCCGTATCCCTCATATGTCACATACTTATAGTTGACGTTACCGCCCTCGCCTGCCGCTTTCTTGATACCTCTGTCAATGGTATCGTTAGGCATATTGTTTGCCTTCGCTTTGGCAATGACCTGTGCCAGCTTGAAATTATTGGCCGGATCCGGTCCTCCCTCCTTGACTGCAACGGCGATCTCTCTTCCGATGATCGTAAAGATCTTGCCCTTGGCGGCATCATTTTTTTCCTTTTTATGTTTAATATTTGCAAATTTAGAATGTCCTGACATTTCAAACTCTCCTTTGTCTTCTTATTTTTTNATGTTCCGGTTATNTCNTTCATTCCGTTACTTCNGGTGNTTTCGGACACGCCAGCACNGTCTGNATCATNCGGTCTTTCACTTCCAGAATACGGAACATATAACCTTCATAGTCAAACTCGAAATCCTCTCCCTCTTCCGGAATNTGNTCCAGTCTGGATATCACNAATCCNTTGACCGTATCAAAAGGTTCCTCTTCNAAGCTGATNCCNAGCTGTTCCNCCAGCTCTTCCAACGGCATTTTGCCTTGGATAACATACTCNTCCGTTCCGNTCCNNCTGATATAGCTGGCCTCCTCATCGTACTCATCCTCGATNTTNCCNACGATTTCCTCCAGAATATCTTCCANNGCCACAAGTCCCGCCGTCTGCCCNTACTCNTCAATCACGATGACCATCTGNATCTTCTCCGTCTGCATCACCCTGAACAGATCGTCTATCTTTCTTTTCTCCGTTATAAACCGCGGTTCCCGCAANAGCCCCTTGATCTTGCCGATCGNCTTATTNTTCATCCTGTCATTCATCTGCATNCGCATGACGTCTTTCAGGTGNAGAATGCCTACGATATGNTCGATCGTGCCGTCATAGACCGGGAAACGGCTGTTGTGNGCATCCACAATAAANGCTGCNGCCTCCTGNAATGTCATCGTACACTCGATCCCTATCATATTATTTCTGTTGATCATGATATCCTTGGCTTCTTTATCNCCATACTCAAAGATATTGCTGATCATCTCNGCCTCATTGGCATGCAGNATNCCCTGTTCATGNCCNTCATTGACCATGGACAGTATTTCCTCCTCCGTGACATCCGACTTNTCACCCGANGCATTGATACCNAACAGNCGTAAGATNCCNTTNGCCGTCATCGAGATCATCGCTGTCAANGGNGANACCACCCGNACATAATAATAGATTGGNGTGANGAANATCCCCAGCCANCTGTCCGGATTNCGNGCNGCGGTTTTCTTAGGTATCGATATACCGAACGTTAACACTATGTACAGAAGAANCAGTGTNACCAATATTGCCGTAAGCACGGCAAACAATGTGATCTGCCATTCNNCCAGATTCCCTATATTATNAACNGCCGCCCGATANACAATATATCCGAAGTAACTGTTCAGGCGGTATAAATACAAGGCTCCCATCAATAAATTGACCGTCACNGCCCCCAGTTGGATNGCACCGGNATATTGNGCATGATGTTCTGTCAGATAAGTAAGCCGAAGCTGCTTTGCNCTGAGCCTGCCGGACTCTTCTTTCTCCGTCTCNTCCTTATCNGCNCCNTTCATATTGCTAAGNGCAGANCCGAAACCGTAAAATAACATTTCAAGCAGCAGTAGCAGAATAAACCATACTATACTGCCCGAGNCACCGTCATCCATATTTTGAATCCCTTCCTTTATAATTGATATTNTCTGTTCTATAATATAACAAGGAATGGAACCCGTGTCAAATTCAAGTCAGTCTTATGTATTTAACTCGAGGCTGACCATCAATCCATTATTCACTACCTGCATAATATCNTGATCAAGATGACATATCCTGTCCTTTAAACGTTTCTTATCGATCGTCCGCAGCTGTTCCANCAGAATAACAGAATCTTTTACCATATCATATTTNCTGGCATTCANTTCNATATGCGTNGGCAGCTTTGCCTTATTCATCTTTGAAGTGATCGCGGCNCAGATNACCGTNGGACTATGCTTGTTCCCGATGTCNTTCTGTATGATCAGCACCGGTCTGATACCTCCCTGTTCGGAACCGATCACCGGTCTTAAATCCGCGTAATAGATATCTCCTCTTTTCATTATCATACACTTCCTTATATTATCCTTATACTAATATTTCCAACAATAGTATTGCCGGTTTCTCTAAGGGTATACATGATAATTAACTGAAACAGGAACAATTTATGATGACCTANNGATAGTCTTCGTAATAGTCCTTGGTTGCCGTAATNCGACCGTTTTTCAAGTAAACTCTGGGTATCCGCTTNCCGAGATCACAGGCGAGCTCATAATTNAATCNNCCCGATAATTCTCCCAGCTCTTCCATNGTGATCTGTTCTTTACCGTCCNTNCCGATCAGCGTCACTTCGTCGCCTTCCGCCGCCTCCGGTATCTCCTCCACGCTGACCATGAACTGATCCATACAGACCCTGCCGAGAATCGGCGCNCTCCGGCCGCGAATCAGNACATAACCTTTACCGGACAATCCTCTCGGATATCCGTCCCCATACCCTACCGGTATCGTCGCNATGCGCATCCGCTTCGGTGTNACNTAAGTACCGCCGTAACTGACCGGCACCCCGGCTTCCACTTCCTTGATATATACAATATGNCTTTTTAAGGACAGCACNGGCTGCAGATTCACGATATCCNNTGANACCTCCNNNGAAGGCCANAACCCATACAGTGTAATTCCNGCTCTGACTACATCCATATCCGCCTCACGGATCTCNATCAGCCCNGCNCTGTTGGCACAGTGNTTCACGGGAATACGGTAACCTGATTCTTTTTCCNCCAGATTNATAAAATCACGTATCTGCGTAANCTGTTCCATTGCCGCCGTCTTATCCCGCTCATCCGCNCTNGCNAAATGGGTAAACATCCCTTCCAGTTCAATACCTTCCGTGTGCANCACTTTATCCACAAAGGNAAGNCCGCTNTNATCCGGTCTGATCCCCACCCTTGTCATTCCGGTATCAACCTTCACGTGCACTTTCGCGCTTTTACCGANTCTGCGTGCACATGCCGCCAACTCGTCAACGGTATCCTCCCGAAATACTGCGGGNCGTATNTCNTNNCGAATCAGATCCNCATAACAATANGGAAAAGTATATCCCAGNATAAGGATCGGTTTCCCAAGTCCCGCATGACGCAATATCAGCGCTTCCTCCGCAGTCGCCACCGCATAGCCGAATACATAATCCATNTNCTCCAATTCACGCCCNATCTGTACCGCNCCATGCCCGTAACCGTCNGTCTTAATGACNCCGATCATTTTCGTATGTGCNGANAGATTNCCGTGCATCTGTTCCATATTATAACAGACCGCATCCAGATCTATCGCNGCGTAGACTCTTTGGTAATTTTCTTTCATGTCNCTTACTCCATTCCGTCCTGNTGCAGCAGGATCACATCCCTAATCCGTTCTATCATATCCGTNGCCGTCATGGACACGTTTGTTTCCCGNTCTGCCGCCAGATCACCNGCGATACCGTGAAGATATACTCCCGCCACCGCNGCATCCANNCCCNGCATTCCCTNTGCCAGCAATCCCGTTACCATGCCTGCCAGCACATCACCGGAACCTGCCGTAGCCATTCCGTCATTACCTGTGGTATTCANATATCCCCNCTGTTCTCCATGNCCNGCNACCACNGTNCGCACATCCTTACANACAACNGTNCACTGCANTCTGTCGCTNAGCCGNATCGGATAGTCTGTCAGATGCTCTCCNGCCTGCNCGGTCGTACATCCATACAATCTCGCAAANTCTCCCAGNTGCGGGGTGAGAATCACNGTCCTTCCCCGNCTGCCCTGCTCTGCNAAANTNTCCTGNAACNCTTGATCCTGNGCCAGAAGATTCAAGCCATCCGCATCGATGACTAACGGCTTACCGCTCTTAAGAATACTGAACCGAAGCAGTTCCTGCGCCTGTTTTCCCATACCGATCCCCGGACCGATCAGGATACAGTCTGCCCAGTTCTCCGCCTCCTTAAGCCCCTGCTTAAACTTCTCCTCTTGTTCAGATATAACATCACCCGTATAGGTAAGCAGCATGGCTTCCGGTACAAACTGCTGCAGTGCTTCTCTGTTCTCCGCTGCCGTAACTACCTTCACCATACCGGTTCCGATTCGAAACGCACTCTTTGCCGCCATCATGGCAGCCCCTGCAATCTGATCGTTTCCCGCAACGATAAGCGTCTTACCAAATGTTCCCTTATTGCCGTCTGGCCTGCGCACCGGAAGCACTCTGTCGTGCCGCCCCGTATAGGTATACCAATACGGTTCTTCACCGAGAAAGCTGCGCTCGTCTATACCCATATTTCCACATATCAGTGTACCGGTATATTCCGCTCCCGGATACAGGATCTGTCCGACCTTGCAAAATCCATATGTTACGGTCAGATCAGCCTTCACGGCACATCCCATGATCTCCCCCGTATCGGCACGAATGCCTGACGAAATATCCACGCTGCACACATAGGCATTTCTTTGGTTGATCCACTCTATGGCCTCCGCGTAAACTCCCTCTACAGGCCTTGACAAACCGATCCCCAATATCGCATCTATCACTATATCATATTCATCATCCTGTATTGTGCTAAAAACCTGCGACTCATATTCCCGCAAAATCTCGATCTGCCTGGCCGTCTCTGCCGAATACCGGTCTTCTTCATCCAACATAATAAAGGATACTTCATACCCTTGCAGCATAAGCAGTCTTCCCACCGCCAGACCATCCCCACCGTTATTACCTCCTCCCGCTATAACCGCCACTCTGCACGGAGCCTTACCGTACACTCGCCTGATTTCCTCCACCGTCACAAGCGCCGCCCGCTCCATAAGCAGCAGCGCCGGCAAACGGTACTTCTCTATTGTGTTTCTGTCATAACGCTTCATCTCGGAAGCGGTCACCAAATACTGCATCATACACTTCTCCATTCCGTCTGTCACGACCACCTGCAGGCACTCTCTCCCCAACGCAAGGGAAGCGTCAAAATCTCACGATTTCAACGCATCCTCATCGTCACCTTTGTTCTCTGCATCCGAATCACTGTTCTTGTCATCCGACTCCTTCTTGTTACCGTACTTCTCCTTCGGATCATATTTCATATCAAAAATCTCTATGACATCCGCCCCGAAGATATCATGCATATAGGAGTACAGCAGATGATTCATCGCCTCTTTCTCCTGCTTGCGCACGACCTTTTTCTTCAATTCTCTTCGGATACCGTTGATCCATTCATCGATCTCTTCCAGTTCCTCCGTATTTTTCTGCAGTTTACGGTAACATACCTCCATCGTGGCAAGCATCAGCTTATGATTCAAGTGGTTAATCTGCCTGGGAAGTTCCATCATCTCTTCCTCACATGCCTCTATCTTCTCGTTGCAGGCTGTGACAGTTTCCCTGCACTCTTCCATCTTTTTTTCCAATTTCTTGGAAGGCGCTTTCCCCATCTCGTCCGCAAGTATTACGATCTCGTCCATCTTTGCCTTCTTCAATTTTTTAATTTCACGGCTTTCCTCATTAGCTTTAGCCTGACGCTTGAGCAATTTATTCATTTCGCTTTCCATACGCTTGATCTCAGTACTGTATTCCTTCTGCGTAAAAAGCTTATGCCACTTATTATCCAGCGTGAGAATCGGGATTTTCTTCCCGGACAGCGCCGGTTCAAATATTTCGTCTGTTCTGGACATATATTCACTGCCTCTCTGTCATGTAATACTCTCTGTTATGCGATATTCTCTGTCATGCAATACTTACCTGTGGTTATCTGTCATGAGATGCAAGGTTGTAGGACAATTTCATCAAACTGTCCGAAAGGTGTACATTCTCAACCTGTATATCATCCGGCACATGCAGATCCACATGTGCAAAATTCCAGAATCCCTTGATCCCACAGGATACAAGCTGTTCCGCCACTTCCACCGCGCTGCTTTTGGGTATGGTAAGGACTGCGATATCAATGTCATTGTCTTTCACAAAACGTTCCATTTCCTGCATCGGTCGCACTGTGATCCCCCGAATCTGTGTGCCATGGAGCCTCTCATCAATATCAAATATTCCTCTGAAAATAAATCCCCTGCGCTCAAAATTCATGTAATTCACAAGCGTCTGTCCCAGATGCCCGGCTCCCACAATAATCAGATTATGCTCCTCATGGAGCCCCAGAATCTTACCGATTTCATCATATAGATATCCTACATTATAGCCATACCCCTGTTGACCGAAACCGCCGAAGTTATTCAGATCCTGTCTGATCTGCGAGGCAGTCACTCTCATGATATCACTCAGTTCCTGTGAAGAAACCCTCTCGATCCCCTCATCCTTCAATTCTCCAAGATATCTGAAGTATCTGGGTAAACGGCTGATAACAGCCTGTGAAATCTCTTTGTCTTCCACCTTGCTGCACCCCCTGTATCGTAATATGATAAGTATACAACTGTGTTAAAAAACTGTCAAACAACTTAGTCTAGTCGGTCGTAACCGTAACTTGACAGTTTAGCGTTCTGACGGTATTCTTATAGCATAAAAAAAGAAAGGGTTGTGCCATATGCTGCTTTCCGTCAGTAATATTGATAAATCATTCAACGATATCCCTGTACTGAAAAATGTATCCTTCCATATAGAAGATCACGATAAGGCTGCCATCGTCGGAATTAACGGTGCCGGCAAGACTACTTTGCTGCGCATTATCATGGGAGAATTGACTCCAGACAACGGAATCGTAACGATCTCCCGCGACCGGACAATCGGTTATCTCTCCCAGCACGAGGCAGTGTCCGGTGAAAACACGATCTATGATGAACTGCTCTCTGTGAAGCAGAATATCATTGAACTGGAACAGAAGATCCGTTCTACGGAATTGCAGATGAAGACGGCTTCCGAGGATACCTTAAATCGTCTGATGAACACCTACTCCGACCTGACCCACGCCTTTGAATCCGCCAACGGATACGCTTACAAAAGCGAACTTACCGGCGTACTCAAAGGACTCGGATTTACGGAAGATGAATTTACGCGGTCTGTCGATACCCTCTCCGGCGGTCAGAAGACTCGTGTGGCTTTAGGTAAGCTCCTCCTGATTAAGCCTGATCTGATCATCTTGGACGAGCCTACAAACCACCTAGATATGTCTTCCATCACCTGGCTGGAAACCTATTTAAGAAGCTATAAAGGCGCCGTGATCATCGTATCCCACGACCGTTATTTTCTGGACAGAATTGCAAATAAAGTCATAGAGCTTGACAACACCAAGGCTACTGCCTTTACGGGAAATTATTCCGATTACGCCTCCAAAAAAGAAATCCTGCGTACGGCGGAATATAATGCCTATGTAAAACAGCAGCAGGAAATTAAGCATCAAGAAGAAGTAATCGAAAAATTAAGGTCCTTTAACCGTGAAAAATCGATTCGTCGTGCAGAGAGTCGTGAAAAAATGTTAGAAAAAATCGATGTACTGGAAAAACCCACCACAGTGCGTGCCGATATGCACCTACGTCTGGAGCCGAAATATGAAAGCGGCAATGATGTGCTTCACGTGGAGAATCTGTCCAAGCACTTCGGTTCTCTCACGCTCTTTGAACAGCTTGATTTTGATATCAAAAAGGGAGAACATGTAGCCATCATCGGTGACAACGGTACCGGCAAGACTACGATCCTTAAAATGATCAATGATCTGGTGGCTCCGGATACCGGAGAGATCCGTCTCGGTACGAACGTGGCCATCGGTTACTATGATCAGGAACATCATGTATTACATATGGAGAAAACGCTGTTTGAGGAGATTTCCGATGATTACCCGACTCTCACGAACACGGAGATTCGCAATACCCTCGCCGCTTTTCTCTTTACCGGGGAGGATGTATTCAAGCAGGTAAAATCCCTAAGCGGCGGCGAACGGGGACGCGTCTCTCTCGCCAAGCTGATGTTATCGGAAGCTAATTTTCTTATTCTGGATGAGCCCACAAACCACTTGGATATTATGTCTAAGGAAATCTTGGAAGATGCGCTGAATGCCTACACCGGCACGGTACTCTATGTATCCCATGACCGCTATTTCATCAATAAAACCGCCTCCAGGATCCTTGACTTAAACCATCAGGTACTGACCGGATATCTCGGCAATTATGATTATTATTTAGAGAAAAAGGAAGAACAGCTCGCACTGATCGATGCCGCAAAAAGAAATGCCGGCTCTGATCTGCCGCCGAATTCTCACAATATCCGCTCCGCTGTTTCCGAAGGCAATACAAACGCTTCGGCTGATGGCAGACAGGACTGGCTGGCACACAAAGAACAGCAGGCGGCACAGCGCAAAAAAGAAAATGCACTAAAGAAATGCGAAGCTCGGATCGAAGAATTAGAAACCCGAAACGGGGAAATCGATGCGCTCATGACATCGCCCGACATTTGTACCGATGTAGCTAAGCTGCAGGAACTGAGCCGTGAAAAGGAATCCAACGACACTGAATTGTCTGATCTGTATGAAAAATGGGAACAGCTCTCTGAATAAGGGCTGTTCCCTCTTAATTTAAATCTCTTAATATAAATCGAACTTGTTCAATTTTCTACATTGCTTCATATTCCGCCTTGATCGCCTTAATAAAATTCTCGCTGTTTAAGACAGTCACATTCTGCAGCGAAGTGATTAAAGCCAGATCTTTGGTCATCTTACCTGACTCGATCGTCCGAATCGTCGCACTTTCCAACTTGTCCGCAAATGTCACAAGCTCCGGATTATTATCCAACTCCCCGCGTTTCCTGAGTGCTCCCGTCCATGCAAAGATAGTAGCCACAGAATTGGTGGAAGTTTCCTCACCCTTCAAGTGCTTATAATAATGCCGCTGTACTGTTCCGTGCGCCGCTTCATATTCATACACACCGCTGGGAGATACCAGCACGGAAGTCATCATTGCAAGAGAACCGAATGCGGAGGAAACCATATCGCTCATTACATCGCCGTCATAATTCTTGCACGCCCAGATAAATCCGCCCTTTGCCTTCATAACCCGCGCCACCGCATCGTCAATCAGCGTATAGAAATACTCTATCCCTGTCGCTTCAAATTTATCCTTGTACTCCGTATCATAGATTTCCTGAAAAATATCCTTGAAATTATGATCGTATTTCTTGGAGATCGTATCCTTCGTGGCAAACCACAGATCCTGCTTCGTGTCAATCGCATAATTAAAACATGCTTTGGCAAAACTCGTGATAGACTCGTCCGTGTTATGAATCCCCTGCAGGATACCGGAACCCTTAAATTCATGTATCGTCTCCCTGATCGTAGTGCCGTCCTCGGAAGTAAATACCAGCTCTGCCTTGCCTGCACCGGGTACTTTGATCTCCGTATTTTTATATACATCACCGTAAGCATGACGCGCCAGTGTGATCGGTTTCTCCCAATTTCTGACGCAAGGCTCTATCCCTTTCACCACAATAGGGGTACGGAACACTGTGCCGTCCAGTGCTGCACGTATCGTACCGTTGGGACTTTTCCACATTTCCTTAAGATTATATTCCGTCATTCTGGCCGCATTGGGCGTAATTGTGGCACACTTAACCGCCACACCGTATTTCTTCGTTGCTTCCGCAGAATCGATCGTAACCTGATCCAATGTCTCATCACGATGTGTCAGCCCCAGATCATAGTATTCCGTCTTTAAATCAATATAGGGCAATAACAGTTCGTCCTTGATCATTTTCCAGAGAATTCTTGTCATCTCATCTCCGTCCATCTCTACAAGGGGTGTCGTCATCTTAATCTTTTCCATTGTTGATTCCTCCTGCCTTTTCATTATTTATTTTAAGATTATTTTGCAGCTTCCTCACCGTAAATTTCATACAAGCCGTTCTTCACCATGTTGTCATAAGCATTCAGCATATGTTTATTGGCAAGCTGTTCCGCCTTGTCCGCGTCACCCGCCTTAATCGCTTCCATGATCTGTCTGTGTTCATCATTGGAGGCTCGTCCTCTCGTGTTTGTAGAAAGCGTCTTCTGTCTGACCCTGAGCACATACTGGTGATAATCCCGCAGCGTATGCTCCAACATCTTGGAATCGCATGCCTCATAGAGAATATCATGGAAACGATTGTCCAGCTCCGCCATCTGATCCATATGCCCCTTAGAGGCATGAAACTCGGCCAGATAGATATTTTCCTCCATCTCCTCCATCTGCTCTTTCGTAATCTTCTCTGTGGCAAGTCTGGCACATAATCCCTCCAGAAGAGAACGAATCATATAAATATCTTTTACATCCTTCGCCGTGATGCCGGTAACATATGCTCCCTTATTAGGAACGATCTGTATCAATCCTTCCAGTTCCAACTGCCGGAAAGCCTCTCTGACCGGCGTGCGGCTGACGCCCAACTCTTCTCCGATCGCAACTTCTTTCAGTTCTTCGTGCTCCTTATACTTTCCGCTTAAGATATCCTCCCGCAGTTTCTGAAACACTCTTCCGCGCAGGGAATACTTATCATTGACTTCATTCTTTAAATCATAATTAGCCATTTCTTTTTCAGTTTCCACTCCTTTTCGCGTATCAGTCTTACCACTCCTAACAAATGCTTAAGCACCCGGAGCCTCAATTCCCAGCTCCTCACAGGTCTTCTTTATCTGCGCAACAAGCTCCTCATCCGTCAGCACCGTCACACGACCTGTCACATATTCCTCATCTACCCATACCTTAAGCGCATGTACCAGATCACAGTTCTTGTCCAAGTGCTTATCCTCCGGCAGATGATAGTAAGTATTGATCCAGTGCGCGATTCCAGCCAGACCCGATGTATTGGATACTGCGCACAGAACCGGTCTGCTCAGGAATTTATCCGTGTCAAATATATTATAAATCTCCTCATTCTTGAGAAGCCCGTCCGCATGAATTCCCGCTCTCGTCACATTGAAATTCTTCCCCACAAAAGGCGTTCTGGGCGGAATCTCATAACCGATCTCTTTCTCGTAATATTCCGCCAGCTCTGTAATCACTCTGGTGTCCATACCGTTTAAACTGCCGCGAAGCTGCGCATATTCAAATACCATTGCCTCTAACGGTGTATTGCCTGTCCTCTCGCCGATGCCAAACAGCGAGGTATTGATTCCCGAACAGCCATACAGCCATGCAGTGGTAGAATTGGATACCGCTTTGTAGAAATCATTATGCCCATGCCATTCAAGCAGCTCATGCGGTACCCCCGCATGTGTATGTAATGCGTAAATGATTCCCTGCACGCTTCTGGGAATAACCGCACCCGGATAATTGACTCCGTATCCCATCGTATCGCAGGCACGCACTTTAATCGGAATCTTATACTCTTCCATGAGCTTCATCAGTTCCATGCAAAAAGGCACCACATATCCGTAAATATCCGCCCGCGTAATATCCTCCAAATGACATCTGGGACTGATTCCCTCTTCCAGACAGTCACGGATCACACCTAAATAATGGTCCATAGCCTGTCTTCTCGTCATTTTAAGCTTTAAGAAAATATGATAATCCGAGCAGCTTACCAGAATGCCCGTCTCCTTCATGCCGATTTCCTTCACCAGCTTGAAATCTTCCTTACTGGCACGTATCCAACTCGTGATCTCCGGATACTGATACCCCTGTTCCATACACTTATATACCGCGTCCCGATCCTTTTTACTGTACAGAAAAAATTCGCAGGCACGGATCATACCGTTTGGTCCACCCAACTTGTGCAGATAATCATAGATTGTGACGATCTGCTGCGTTGTATAGGGCGCTCTGGACTGCTGACCGTCCCGAAACGTGGTATCCGTAATCCAAATATCCTTCGGCATATTATGCGGCACTGTCCTGTCGTTAAACGGAATCTTAGGTATTTCGGAATAAGGAAACATATTCCGGAACACATTAGGTTTCTGAACGTCGTCCAAAATGTACATATGCTCTTCTATTTCCAGAAGATTATTATGATCATTCATGGTTACCGGACGATTCGCAAAAGTTCTCTCATCATACATAGCTGTCACGTACCTTTCCGTGTCTATCCGCTGCGATCAATATTATCTCTCATACCACATTGTCGCATGGATGTACGCCACGTATAATTGTATACAATCATACCATTTGTGTCAACCCGTACTGCACATTTCTTCCAGATTTATCATCCCCCACCCCTGTTTATTCCATGAATCTCCCATATCACGTGCGCTGTAGATCATCCTGCGTTTCACCTGCTCATTACTCATATCAGGATATTTCTGTAGTAAAAGCGCTGCCGCGCCGGATACGATGGGTGTTGCCATGGAAGTTCCGCTCTTCCTGATATATGCATTGCGATAACCGTGCCTCGGATTCCCCATAAAGTTCAGATTACAGGATACAATATCCGTTCCGGGTGCCACCACATCGGGCTTGCGGTACAGCATATCGCGGCTTCCCCTGCCGGAATAATTCTCACAAAGATCTCTGCGGGGGCCAAAATACCCTCCTTCATGACATCCTACCGTGATCACCCTGCGGCTGCTTCCGAGGGGCGATACCGTACCCTCCCCCGGACCATTATTACCGGCTGCACACACTACTACAATTCCTTGTTTCCACACCTCATCCAGAAGATCTATCAATTCCTTCATGCGTTCTCTCTCCCCGCTGGTTCCGATGCCCAGCGATATGTTGAGCACGCGGATCTGATAGCGGATACGATTCTGCATAATCCATAGGATGCCCCGATGCATACTGTCTATACTGCCTTCTCCGTTTTGATCCAGTACCTTTCCCACGCACAGACGACTGGCCGGCGCTATCCCTTTGTATACTCCATGGGATGCATATCCGCTTCCGCCCACGCAGCCTGCCACATGAGTACCATGGCCGCTGTCGTCATAGCTTCCCTGCCGGTCATTCACGAAATCTGCAAAATCAACGATACGATCTCCAAAATCCGGGTGCTCGCAAATACCGGTATCAAGGACTGCCACAGTAACATCTTCTGTTACAATATCCTCCTGTATATGATCAGTACATCCAACCTGCTTTCTGACTCGATTCACGACAATCCCACCATATTTCGTTCTGCTATCGTTCAGTCTTTGTCATATAGGAAGCCTGACTAACTTTCCTGCATAATAAAAACTCCCGACTATAGATTTATTCTATGCCGAGAGTCTTACCATGTTCAGTGTCTTTTTTTACATCCCGCTATATATTACCGCACGTTTTATCCGGACTACTTTATCTTTCTTCGTCTGCGGTTTCCCCCACGATAGAAAAACAACGCCATCGCGGTACAGACCATTCCCGCGCTAAAGAACCACTTCGGGTGAATGCTGTAATCGCCGGTATCCGGTGAAGCGTCTTTTTTACCAAGAGAGGCAAAAACCGCCTGGCCGTCCTGTACGTCCGCCACCACCGTGCTGTTGCCATAATTATAGATACCGTAGTAAGAGAAATGCTTCGCCGAAAACATAAGCGCATCCATGCCGTCCACGGAGACAACTCTACTCTCTACCTCTTCAAGCTGTCCGTCCGCATCCAGACAGACTACATGCATATTATCTTCTCCTACACCTTTCGGAATCGGAAGTGTGACTTCCACGCTCTGCTTACCCAGTCCGCTGATTGGAACACCGGTCTGTGCATCCGTCATACTGACCTTGTACGCACACAGATTATGAGGCAGTCTGTTACCGTATATTTTCTTATAAACATCGCCGATTTCAGCTTTAGCTTCTTCGCTGTCTGTGATTGTCAACACATAGTTTTCTTCGGAGCCTTCCATCACTGCACCGGCCATACCATCCTGCGGTAATGAATAACTGTTTATCCGCACATCTATTCCCTCACGAACTTCCTCCTGAGGCACACCGCTTCCCAGTTCATCCGTACCTGCTTCCAACACATAAGTCATGCCGTCTATGGTACAGGTCTCTCCGGCCGCGGGTAAACTACCGAATCCGCGTCTGCCGACGATACGCAGCGTACCGTCTTCTCCGCCCGCCGCTTCCTTCGTCATTTTACAGATTACGCCATTAAAACCGGCCTGTGCATCATCCAGTACCGTATCCGCCAAGTCGCTTACGCTCTCAGGAACCACGGCGATCATATTCCCCTTAAAAGCCAGATCCCGATAGTCTTCTCTGTACACTTTCGTCGAAGCATCCTCATAGGATAACTGCGGTATCGTCTCTGCCTCAAACACAATGACACCATTGCCCGTCGCCTTCTGTGTTCCCGTACTGTCATAAGCACGCAGTCCGATCTTCTGAGCCGCCTCCGGAATATGTACCGTATTAATGGGACAACCCGCATAAGCCCTGTCACGAACTTCCTTTACATGATTGCCGCCCTCTATCGATGTAAGGTTACTGCAATTCTCAAAAGCTGCTTCACCAATCACTTCCACGCTGTCCGGCAGAATCACTCCGGTCACGTTTTTATTGTTTCTAAATACCTCTGCCCCGATCTGCTTTACTCCCGAGGGAATGGAAACGACACCGCCGCTTCCCTTGTACGCCAACACAATGCCGTCACCTACGATCAGGAAATCTCCACTGCCGCTCTGTTTCCACTCTGAAAGCCACGGAGTTGCGGCAAATGCGGAAGCCGCAATATTACGCACACTATTCGGAATGATCACATTAGTCAATCCATCGCAGTGATAGAATGCCGCATAACCGATCTCTTCCACACCATTCGGAATCTGCACGGACTGCAGCGACGACCTCGCAAAAGAGAACTCACCTATTCTGACTATTCCATCCGGAATATCAAAAGACGTCATGTCATCATCATAATATGCCTGTGCAGCAATCACGGAACCGTCCACTACGGTATACTTCGGGAAGGAACCGCCTTTCGCATCACTCGATCCTGCAAGTCCCGGTACGGTATCGGTCGGTGTATCCTCCACCGGAGTACCGCCTATCGTCTCGCCCGTACTTCCCACATTAATCGTGGCGTTTGCATTGTCGATCAGGATAAAAGCTTCGCGGCCGATTACTCTCGTCTTGCCCTTAACCGCATCATCCTCCTCTGCCTCCATCGCATTCATATGTGACACTTCATGATAATAATCTACCGGTGCCACAATCTGCGCCGTATCGTCTTCACCAGATACATCATTTCCGCTTACGCTGTCAGTCCCCGGCGCTTCCTCATATTCCGACACTTCGATATCTTCCAGTTCCAGCGACTGCGCAAAGGTATTCGCTACAGAGCCGACTTCTGCCTGGATTTCCAGCCTCGTGCACCCGTCGAATGCCGTGCTGTGAATCGTGCCTACAGAAGGTGGGATCTCGATTTCCCGCAATCTGACACAGTCCTCAAAAGCTTTCATATCAATATTTTTGACAGAATAGGGAATATTAACTTCTTTCAGATTCTTACAGTTGGAAAAGGCATATGCGGAAATCTCCTTCACATTGCTGCTGATACTCACCTTCTCCAGATTATAATCACCCCAAAAGGCATACGGTTTAATCTTCACAACCGTAGACGGCATCGAATAGCTGTCGCCTCTCCTGCCTGCAAGCAGTTGATACAGCGTATTTCTACCGTTCTTATTATAGATTGCTCCCTCGTCACATGTAAATTGAGGATTACTGCTGTCGAAATGAACGTCCGACAGATTATAATCTCCCGCAAAAGCACCGTTACCCAGATCGCTCAGCCCGACTCCGACATTCACTTCCCTTAAGGACGGACAGCCACTGAAGGCCGCATTTCCAATCGTCTTTACCGAATCCGGAATCAAAACACTCTCAAGATTATTGCACCCGGTAAATGCCCCGGATCCTATGACCTCCACGGAATCGCCGACCGTCACATGCCTGATATTATCGTTTCCCGCAAAGGCTCCGGCTTCTATCCGCTCGACATAATTGGAAATAGACACGTCCTCAGCCGTGCCGTTGTATTTCACTAATGTCGTTCCATCCATCTGAAAATCAGATGCGGAAGAGGTCGGAGCCGCTTCCACATCTGATACAGGGATCTGTGTAACTGCCACTGCCGTAACAAGAAGCAGTATACCAATCAGATTTCTTACTTTCTTTCCCATAGGATTTCCTTTTATGCCGTTTTCACTTTAGCAGACTTATCCTTCTTCATGAACAGAATAATGGATAAACATGCCAGACCGATGGATAAGAACCACTTCGGATGAATCGGATCTCCGGTCTTAGGTGTAGTATCCAGCATACCCTCTGTCAGATTTCCCGTGTCTACATAGACAGTATACGGTGAAAAGTGCGAAGCCGTAAATCTGATACAAGGAACACCGTTTATCGTTGTAAAGTTCTCATTTAAATTCTCTAACTGATTACCGTTAACCACCGCACCGGCCATATTGTTACCGCCATACGCCACCAGTGCATCCGGAATCGGAATCGTAATATCCACTGTAATTCCCGCAAGCTGGTCACCTGTAAGCTGGTAGGTTCCTGTAGAATCCCACAAGCTGATATCCATCGCATAATACAAGATACTATCCAGACTGCCGTACTTGTTCGTCAGTGCTTCAGCTACCGCTCTGGTCGCCTCATCCGTCTCCGTAATCTTCACGATAAAGTTATCGGTCGTACCGTTTGCATTGGCAGTTGCCAGATCCTTATTGGATATGCCCGGCTTCGTGATATCCACACGAGTGCTGCCGCTTCCGCCGGTATTACCACCGCCGTCATTACCCGCATTCGCCGCCGGTGCTGTTGCCGCCACATAATTCGCTGTCACTGTCACATTACCCGCCGGCATCGTAAAGGTAGTAGCCGGCAGACTGACACTTGCCAGCGTAACCCCGTTAGACTCCGTCGTCCACTTTTGGAATACCATGCCCGCTGCAGGTTCGTTTGCCGCGATCACAACGGTAGCACCCTGTGCATAGGTACCGCTTCCGCTGCCGTTTACGACTGTTACCGTATAGCTTGCCGCCGTAGACGATGAGGTATTTGATGTAGATGATGTCGTACTCGTCGAACTGCTGGACGATGATGTATTGCTCGATGAGGATGAAGTACTTCCTCTCGATGTATTCGAGCTTCCGCTGCTTGAAGAGTTTCTGCTCGTATTCGTAGAACTACCGCTTGTATTGGTA
The DNA here is from genome assembly GCA_014804655.1 of Lachnospiraceae bacterium. Classification (GTDB taxonomy): domain Bacteria; phylum Bacillota; class Clostridia; order Lachnospirales; family Lachnospiraceae; genus UBA3282. The sequence goes on from JAAUZK010000024.1 coordinate 383,045, forward strand.
GATCCGCCGCTGGTCGCAACATCGCGGTACAGAGCAATGATCGTCATATTGGCATCGATCGTCGTATTCTCCGTCCAGTTATTACTCCACTGCAGGAATTCCTTGCCTTCCTTAGTGTGATCAGCGTATTGCGGAGCCTCCCATCCCAGATCCATAAAGCTGTTGTTCGGTTCTACATAATACTTACCATCATCATCGCTGGAGTTACGGCCACTCAATCTATGACCGTCTATACCATCAAGGAACTCCACTACATATTTACCATTAATCATGGAACCATCCGACTCATACTGTGCAATAAATATGGTCATATCGTCTGTAATCGGATCGTCCAACGTCATACCGCCGGTGGTCTCCCAATGGCTGAACTTATAACCCGGTCTGTGATCCGCCTGCCTCAGAGTCTCCTCCTCCGGCGGCGCTGTCGCCTTGCTGCCACCCGTATCATGATCTACGATCTGGGTCGCGCCAACCTGCGTTCCGTCATAGTCATAGAACATAACACGGTAAGCATTCAGCACTTCCACCTTCATGCCCTGACCTTCATACCGTTTTCCATAACGATATGCTGCGGAATCTTCATAAGTGTAGATCGTCACATTCCGTTTCGGATCAAATGCCATATCCGCTATATCAACTTCCCGTCCGGGAATGGTTATTGCCAACGGATGCGTCGCATTCGCTATGCCGCTGAAAGCATCATCTCTGATCTTATTAACAGTTCCCGGCAATTTTACATTGATCAGACTCAAACAATCCTTAAAGCAGTTCTCCGGTATAATTCCTAATCCTTCCGCTGAGGAAAGATCAACTACTGATATTCCGTCACAACCCTCAAAGGCACTCTCTGCGATCTCGGTTACACTACTGATTAATCTATCGGGATCCGGCGCTACAGTAGCCTTCTCCAGATTCTCATCACCTGTATTCGGTTTACCTCTGCTCATAAGGCACTCTATGATTCTATATTTCCCGGCGTTATTCGCATCCTGCTCATAGATAATACCGTTCTCTGCCGGATATTTCTCGTTGCCGACCACATTCGTCAGATTACCGCATCCTCTGAAAGGAAGTACTCCGATCTCTTCAGCCTGACCAAACACAACTCTCTCCAGCTGTTCGCAACTGTCAAAAGCATAATCCGGTAATTTCTTAACGGTCGTAAGTATAACGCTCCTCAAATGATCGTTACCGTTCGGATTTTCCTCACGCTGATCACCTTCTTCATAATCCACATAATAACCGCTAAACAATCCGGGCGTTGCACCGTTTGTTCTTCGTGTATACATATTGTTGCTGGCTGACGGTCTCTTCTTTCTTATATATGTGTCATAATTGTCGCCATTTGCTGTCGCATAAGCGCTGACATCGATAGAGTCCACGCCTGCCGGAACCACTACTTCCTGTGTTGCATTGATGAACGTCCATACTTTATCCGGAACTTTCTTATAATCAGGAAATGATTCATATTCAGGGTCATTCAGATAACTCTTATAATTATCCATAAAGTTATATGGATTAGCCTTAAAGTACGGTATCGGATTAGCCACCGCCGCCTCTGCAACGATAGGCTCAAACAACAAATCAATTAAATATGCCTTTACGGTATCTGTACCTGTACCTCCGCTTGTCGGCAGATAACTTTTCCAAAATCCCGGTTCACAGTAGTTCGGGTTAATCCAGGGTCCGTATCTCTGCTCCAGTTCCTGATCATATTCAGCCTTCGTAATTGCCAGTCCGTTATCCAGAACAACCTGATCCTGATCCTGCTGCTTCGCATTCCAGATATAGGCATATTCTCTGCGCATCTGTTCCACGCCGTCACCGCTGTCGTATACCGTATAGTAATAATAGTTCTCCATATCCTTACAGTAATCCAGCAGTTCTTCATCAAGATCGTCCCTGTTCTTCACATCCAGATCACTGAACTTCGGATAATCTAACAGCGTAACTACCCCGTTCTTATCACACATTACCGTCAGATGCGTACCGACTTCGCTGTCCCACAGGCTCTGATAGCACACGTTGATTGCCGGAACGTTGACGTTATCCTGATCCTTCAATACATGTGACATATCTGTTGCCCACTCAAAAGGCGCATAATCTTCCGCGATATCTCCATGGAATGTAAGCTGGCTTCCTGTGGTCACGAATGCACTGTCTTCCATCACCAGAGATTCATATCCCGCAGACGGTTTTGTGAAATATACATCATATAACTTCTTACATCCTGCAAACGCATCTCTGCCAATGTACGTCACGGAATCGCCAATCCGTACTTTCTCCAATATAGGCAGATCCCTAAACGCTCCGTCGGCAATCGTGCTAACAGACCGGTTCTGTATTGTTATACTTCTGATTTTATTGCGCAGCTCCTTATTGGAGAAACATTCCGAACCAATACTCTTTATATCAAAATTACCGATCTTACTCGGAATTACGATATCTACACTCTTCGCAGTAGAATCAATCAATGCACAGGAGATCAGTTCTCCGTCATTACCTGCGCCATAGCGGTAACGAGTGCCATCCTCACTCTCCAAAGCCATCTCATAATAGGTCTTACCGCCACTCTCATAGACATACGGGATACCGTTACCGTCATTTCTGACCGCATCCCAAGTACTCCTTCTGGGATAAGCCGGTCCGTCCGCATATAACTCCGGACCGTATACGCAGAACTCCGGATCCGTCACGTAACGGAATAAGCCCTCATCAAAGGTTGCCGTTCCGCACTTCTCGGAAAATACTGCTTTCTTTAATCCAAAGCAGTTGTAAAAAGTAGATTCCGGTATTTTCTTAGTATAATTCTGTATATTGACTTCCGTCAGATTCCTGTGGTTCGCAAGAACATAGTCATCCATGTTGCTAAGCCCTTCACTCGGGAAAGAAAAACTCTGCAAGGAATCACCACTGGGTGACTGAACCGCGAAACTTCCCTTACCAAGATTCTTGATCTTGGCCGTGCCGAAATTGACCGTTGTCAGTCTTGTATCATCGAAAAATGCATAATCACCTATATCACATTCACTGATTCTGTCATCAAATTTAACCTCATTCAGACTCAAACAACTTGAGAAAGCGCCATGTCCGATTGTCTTAAGCGTCCATGGAAGCGAAAGCGGCGTATTGATACCGGACATGCGGAAGGCTTCCGCCCCTATCGCATAAGTATCTGCCGTATCCGTGAAATGTATCTCCGTCAGTTTCTGACAACCGTAAAACGCACGATTACCGATCATATCTGCATTACCGATCACCACGCTGGTAATTCCGGAATTTTCAAAAGCACTCTCGCCGATATACTGTACCTTATCGGAGAAGTCGATCTGTCCCACATTCTGTACATTGTAGAACGCCTTATCGGCTATCGTACTAATGTAACGAACATCCAGCAGTACAAGGTAACCGTCCACATCCACATAACCGTAAGGGAGTTCCTCAGACTTCTCATTACTATATGCTACATAAACGAGCTCGATGTTGCTCTGTCCGAGTCTCTGATCTGTGGCTGCTGTCAGTCTATACTTCGTCCCCTTCAGAATGTTATTATGTTCACAGAAAAAATCGATCTGCTGATCGCTGTCCAGATTCGCAGGTGTTCTTACCATATCTTCCGGCGGATTCAAGGAAGGATTATTTGCGGCATAGTACGCCTTAAATTCTTCCGTCTTCGTATTAAAATCTCTCTCAAAATATTTCTGGAAGAAGGCCACGGTCTTCTCATCCAATATCACGGCATCCGAAAGCGGATCATAATCCAAGTAACTGTATGTAAGAGCATTGGTGGGGTAAAACTGATTGCTCGGACTCAGATTGTCCATATAGTCAATGCCACAGCTCTTCGGGTCTCCATTTGCACCGAAATAGTTGTTAAATTCCGTTGCTTTCACCACAAAATAATTTTTATTCGGCTGCAGACCGAGGTTTACGACATCTCTCGGGAAATAGTTATTATATCTGCACAGACGGCCGAACTGAGAATTAATGGGCTCATACAGAAACTGCCATGTCAACACGAGAGACTGTCCGTCCCGCACTACGATCTCCGTCTGCTCCAGATCAGGATAATCCCCCGTCACGGCTGCAACCAACTGATCATCCGTATAATCCACATACTTGTTAACTGTGTTGCCGGGGTTTGACACATACTCATCACCAGTTGCCTCCACATACTGGATACCCGCATCGCCGCCGGTCGCATCATCCGATTCGTCTGCCAGGTTCTCCGGCACGGGAATCGCTGCTACGGCGATCGCTGTGACCATCAGCACTGCCGCGATACTGCGTCTCACTGTTCTCTTTAATCTTCTTTTTGATTTCTTTAATGCTGTCTTTTTTGCCATTGCTCTTTCCTCATTCCCTTACACATTTCTATCTATGTAAAAAAACTAATTTTCCTCCCGCACTCTCTTCGCCACTACCACGAACCTGCCATCTGTCTCAGAGCTGTCACAGGTAGACAGTGTCAGAAGTTCGTCTCCGTAGCTTGCCGTCACTCCGGTGTCATAGAGTGACAGTGCCGCCATTTCCTGCATATTAGAGTCGAATTCCTTCTCTGATGCGGCATCAAAGAACTGATAATACTTAAATACTACCTCATCCTCATTGTATATTCTCGACCGAAACACGTACATAACCTCGTATGTTCCCTTCTCGTAGATCGTGTCGAACTGAATCCTAGAATGCTTCTTACCGTATTCTTCGCTGCTGTATCGATTCAGGTTGCCGAACATCTTCCCCGATTTCATATGATGACCGTATATGATCAGATTCGTGTTCCTATGCACCACATCGCAATCCTTATCCAGAAACAGGCTGCCGTTCTTATCATATTCCTGATTAAAATTGTGATCCAGATAATACTCGTTGTTAGCCGTCTGCATAACCGGATAATCTATATTTGTATCGTCAATTTTCAGCCATCCGATTAGCTTTTTGTTCTTACTATATAAAGTCCGGTACTCCTCCAGCACCTCCAGTTCTATCGTCTCATCCTCGGAATAGTGAATTTCCCGAAAAAGACTTCCCGTCAGGGTGCTGTTCCCCTTACCCTTAAGTTCTGCAAGATCCTCATAATCCGCCTGGGTGCGGTCGGAAAAATAATAATAAATTCCAAAATACCCGAAGCAGAAAACCGCCACAAGAGAACATAAGACAACCGCTAATTTACGGCGTTTTTCCCTTTTTTTCAATTCATGGAGAATTTCTTTTTGCATCTCTTTATCAAATTCATCCAGAGATACTTTCTTCTCTTTCGAGGGAGTTATTTTCCTCGTTCTCCGGGCTTCTTTCCGGGGGCTTCCCGGCTTGCCCTTTTTCTTCTTTCCGGACGGGAGTCTGCTGTCCTTATTATATCCCTGCCGCTTATATTGCTCCGCCAGCTCATAGATCTCATCATCGAAATCATTACCGACAACAGTTTCAAAGCGATATACACCCGCCCCGATGTCAGCGTATAACGTAATTACTTCTCCCGGCTGCTCCATATTGACTTGTGATTTGATTTTCTCAATCTTCGCCTGATCCCGCAGAGCCGCCTGATAATCCGACTCTGTCCGGAATCTCCTGCCGGAAACTTCAAATCCCGCCATAGGGGACCCGCTCCTTTATCATAATACTATGTGCCTAACAACCCAATTTGACTTGTTAGCATATAGTATAATTTTACTATATCTTGAGATTTATGCAAGTGTTTTGTCATAATTTACACAATTTCTCCAATTTGCACACTACCAAAACAGGACTCCCATCATGAGAGCCCTGCCCGTCAGGACTATAAACCAAAGAGTCCGAGTCCCTTTCCTTTGATCTTAAATGTAACCGTCTTCGTACCCCCGTAATTGCCCAGTCCACGAATCACTACTTTAGCCGTACCCTTGTTGATATTATTGCTGTAACTGCCTGCCACGATTTCATACTCTTCCGGCTTTAAGGCTGTACCGTTTACTTCCACATAGACCGCCTGCGGATCAGCTTTTGTATCAAGCTCAATCGCTTTGCCGGTATAGGTCTGGTCTTTTATGCTCACCTTTGCTTTCGTGATGCTCGCCGCAGTGATCCTGTAAGTCCCCGATACAGTTCCGCTGTAATCCCTGCCCTTCGCCGTGATATTCACATTAATTTTGGTTCCGACCGGAATGATATCGTCTACACCTATCGGATCTCCTGCCTTCTTGTAAGTTCTATTAATAAGAGTTCTTTCGGCATACGAGTATTTCATATTCTTGTCATAGTCTTTGCCCGCTGCCAGTTTTTTACCATTCGTATCTGTCACCTGAACAGTCGTCTTATAAATATTCTTCTTATTCTGATAAACCTTATCAGCGGCAGTTACCATCATCTTGCCGATATCCTGCGTAGTAATCTCATACTCTTTGGTTGCACTTCCGGTAAAGTTGCCCTTGCCTTTGATCGTCAATACAGCCTGACTACCCGCTGCATTATTCTGTTTATATGCCAGTGTATAATCAGTACCTGCCTTCAGGGTCTGACTGCCGAATTTTACAACCGGCTCCGGCTTGCATCCGCCCTTCACGTAGCTGTACGACTTATCTAAGCTAATCTTTACCCTGCTTATGTCATATGCGGTAATCTTAAAGGTTTTCTTGATCTTTCCGCTGTATGCGTTCTTACCCGTAAATGTTGCAGTTGCGGTTCCTACCTTCACATTATTGGTGTATTCAACCTCATAATCCGTACCCTTCGTAAGCGTACGGGTTACTGTCTCACCGTCCGATTTGACATTGATCGTCACTGTCTCCTTATCAGCGTAGATCGGCTTCCCTGTATAAACCGGTGACGTATTGCCAAACGAAAGCTCGACTTTCGCCTTATTCAAGGATGCAACCTCCGTAATCTTAAAGGTTACCCTCTTCGTTCCTACATAATTTCCTTTTCCTATAACAACGGCTGTCGCAGTTCCGACATTCGTATTATTTTCATATCTTACGGTATAATCCTCGTCCGGAGTCAATACCTTGCTCTTCTCCTTGACCGTAAGCTGCGGTTTAATGGCAGCTCCTGTATAGGTCTGATTCGGTATTTTTGCCACCGTAAGCTTCGATACCAATATGCCATCCGTGATCGTAAACCGGAAGGTTCTATCTCCTTTATAATTGCCGATACCGGACACAGTTAAGGTATACACATCCACATCCTTGTAGCTTGCCTCCTGATTATCTGCATTCCGTATAATATAATCCTTGTTGACCGCAAGCTTCTTACCGTTCCACAATACTGCCGGAGCCGGCTTCTGTGCCTTCTTGCTGTTGTATGCTACAGTAACATCATCGATAATGACGTCCGTGTCTCTTATATCCTTGTGTGCAATTGTAAAGGTTCTCGTTACCTTACCTTCATAATTACCCTTGCCCACGATAATAATCGACGGTGCCTTCGCCGCATTCCGATCTGCCACTTTCGTATTGTTGGCATAACTTATGGTATAATCTTTCTTCTCCTCAAGCCTAGTCTTATAGTCATATACCCTGACTTCAGGCTTGATTGCCTTTCCGGTATAGGTATACTCCGGGACTTCTGTCATCCACAGTCCTTCCGGAATGATTCCATTACTAGGAATATCTTCCTCAGGCACTTCAGGCTCGTCACCTTCTCCGCCTGACAGCAAATCGATATAATAATAGAATTTCACCGTATCGCTGTCCGGCTGTCCCTGCTTACGCGCATACGCCCAGATCACCGTAAATCCGTTCACCTTCACTTCGATCGGGTTACTATAGAGTGTATAACGATTGCTTTCCTTGTCAGGTTTCGAGCTGTCCAACGTGTAATAAATCTCGGCGCCCTCTGTCTCACAGGACAGTTTGATCGTCGTCCCACGGCGCACACCGCTTCCGGTGGCAACACTGGCTGTTGGAACTGCCACTGCATCCCTGATCGCATATTTCTCACGAACACTGACCTGCACTGTCACGCTCAGGGAAACCTCGCCTCCATCGACCTCCGCCGGCAGAACCACGGTGCCTCCTATTTTAAAAGTCTGCTCCGCTTCATTCCGCGGGCCGTATGAAGTACCTTCTGTCGCTACTCTCTCCCACGTTACCGCAGCCGTTTCGTTGATCTCTGTCAACTCATTTTCTTCCGCGCCGATATTCCGCGTTACAATCTTCACTGTCTCCGGCAATTCAATCTTATCGATTGGCGTACCGTTTTCCACATTGGTCACCGGTGCCGGCGCAATGATCCGAAGCAGATTCCTCGTCGGAACGATTTCTTTCTCCACTACCGTCAGGGTTCCTGACTGATATGTGATCCTGTAATTGGGACCCGCATCAGCATCCGATGCCACGATATCGTATGTTCCTGCCATATCGGTATTTTGAATATCGCAGGTAAATGTCGGTTCCTTTAACAGTTCCTCATCTTCCAATACCCCCATCCCTGCAATCTCATAGGAGTAATCACTCCGATCCGGCAGCTTATCTTCTGTCTTGATCTCCAGATCGTCCACCTTAATAACTATCGGTCGTTGTGCGATGCTGAACGAATACTCCATAGAGCCCTGATACTTGTCAGTTTCCTCCTGTTTTGAAGACGCAGTCACAGTAATCGTATATTCTCCGGCCTCTCTCGGCATACCATTCTCGATGTCTCCGGACGAATATGCCCTGCCGTTCGCCAGCGTGCCTTCAATACTGTAATCAAAATCAACCTTATCCGTGATATCAGTATTCTCAACGCCGCTCTGATTTAACACAACCTTCAGATTTTCTGTATTACATATCACAGGAGTCCCGTCGTACACTTTCGGAGAAGGTGTTGTCGTAATACCTGAGATCGTGATTCGATCTTTCTCCAATACAGTCAGTGTACCCGGCACATACTGAATCACATAATTCGGTCCCGCAGATGCATTACGCGGTGTGATCGTATATTTTCCCGTCTTCTCCGTGTTAGAGATATCGCAGATATATGACGGTTCTTTCGTGATTTCATCATCTTCCAGCAATCCCTCTGGTGGTTTTTCATAATCAAATTTCGTCGGGATCTTATCGCCCTGCTTAATCTCCATATCCTTCGCCGTAAGTGTCACGGGTCTCTGGGTAATAGTAAAATCTCTTCTCAGTTCACCTCTGTATTTATCAGATATGACCACAACCTTCAATGTATATGTGCCGGCTTCCTTCGGTTTATCTGTGTCAATATCATTTGAAGTGTACAGTGTTCCATCCCTCTGTCCGCCCGAAATGCTGTACTTTAATGTCAGACCGGAAATTTCCGTTCCGGACGATGTCACCTTCACATTACTGATATCACATTCTACCGACGTTCCATCATATACTTTATCGGACACGGTAATACCGGAAATCTCAACTGTCTCCTTATCTGATACAGTAAGGGTTCCCTCCTGATAACTGATGATATAATTAGCCCCTGCGTCAGCACCTGAAGCAGAAATCGTATATTTGCCCGGTTTGGTCAGATTACCGTCTGCATCAGGTTCCACATCACATTCAATCGTCGGCTGCGTCCCGATTAAATCCCCACTTGCCAATGTGCCGACGATCATATAATCATTCGGCGTGTTTAAAACCGGCTTTGGATCGCCAATCTTTTTCGTTACATCCTTAGGCTTTATAGTAATTGGTCTTTGTTTAATCGCAAATGAACAGCTTTGTAACCCCGTATATTTTCCGTTCGCATCTTCCACTCTGACCGTGAGTGTATACTCTCCTGCCTCCTGCGGCATTTCGTTCCTGATGCTGCCGTCAGATGTGCTGCCGCTTTTGGTATACGTACTACCGTTTTTCATAATACCCGATATGGTATATTGAAAAGTAACCTGAGAGGTGACATCTTCATCTTTTTTGGAAGCCGATACTTCTTTGGGTACGATTGCCTTCAATCCGTTTACGGCCCCTGCGGTTCCATCATATGTTTTATTCTGCACTGTAACACCCGAAATCGTAACTGTCACAGGCCCAACCGGTTCCTCGTCTCCATCCGCCTGCGCTGCCGGTGCATCTGATTCGGCAGCCTCCGGAGTACTATATGCTTCCGCACTTTCCTCCTGGTTCTCAATCTGCGGTTCTCCCTCCGGCACAGTACCCTGCTCCGCTGTGTCCGGGTTCTCAACCACAGTCTCATCGGTGGCTGACGAATCTGCCTCCGGCGTCGTATCTTCTGTTATTTCCGGATTCTCTTCCGCGTACAAGTTCCCTTCCTGCGCCGCCTGCACGGTAAGCATATTGACATCCATACTTCCTACGAAAACAGCCGCCGAAAGCAGCCATGCTGTCATCCTCATACGCTTTGTCCGAAATACTCTGCTCATTCCCAACACTCCTTTATCCTTACGGCAATACTAGATATAGCTATATTTATACATATCTATTATACTCGAAACACCATCTGTTGTAAATTCTTCTTTTATAAAAATCCTTTTCACCTTTTCACTGCACAGAACAATTTTAAAATTTGTAACACATACACGCCTCGCTCATAAGATAAACCATAAACAACATTTGGAGGAACAAATAAATGAGCGATTTATCAGCAACTCACTGCGGATGCAACAATAATAACACCAGTCTTTTCGGCGGCAACGGATGTGGTTCCTGGATCTGGATCCTGCTCCTCTTATCCTGCTGCGGAAACAACAATGATGGTTGCGGATGCGACGGCGGCGGTTTCAGCCTCTTCGGTAATAACGGCGACAATGGCTGCTGCAACACATTGATCTGGTTATTGATCCTTTCCAGCTGCTGCGGTAACTAATCCATGAAACTCCCCTTTTACACATCTATTTGATTTCACATCTGGGAAATAGGCTCTTGCACTTTAGAGCCTATTTTTCTCACATGTGTCATATACTGTAGAGAAAAATCAGTGCACCATGGCATCAGAAAGGCATATCCTATGGCAGCTAAAAATGAAGAAGCAGCAAACGTTATGGCATTCGATGCCTTATACACTACCAACAATATTCAGAAATGGAAGGTTCTTCTCCCCTACATAGATCCCTCCATGCAGAAGCACATGGCGATCTATATTAAATATATGGAGTTGCAATACACAATGAGTTATGTCAGACGGCATCCTTTTCAGATCAGCGGATGCAGTATACCTTCCGATAAAAAGCCGGATCTGCGCGAGTTGTGCCGGCAATTATGTCTTTACTCTTCCCCTGAAGAAATCAGACAATTGGAACAGATGCAGAACATGTTACAGACCATGGAAACCATGCAGGAAATGTCCCAGACCATGTCCGCCCTGCAGGAAATCTTTCCCGATCTTTCCGCAGCATCGCCTTTCAATGAGTTCACTTCCTCTGAAAGTAACAGCGATGCTGAAGTAGACTCGGAAGAATCGGCCGGCTTCGGCGATGCTGCACCGTTTTCCATGATGGATATGTTAACGAACATGCTCACACCGGAACAGAAGGCTATGTACGAAATGTTCCAGCAAAACACAGACACGCAGGAGTCATAATATATTTTTCGTACAACCAAAAGCAGCCTTTGTTACAATCATATCAAAAACGGATTCCGCACGGATCAGGCTAGGATCAAAGCGGTAGAAAGGATGATATCATGACCGGAAACTGGATGGACGATCCGGCTGTTGCACATATTGACAAAGCAAAGCTGGACTTTCTGCAATCCCTTGTCTTTGAGAGCCAGTCTCTCACCAAGGAGCAGATGATGCCTTTCTTTATGGCAATCGCTAAAAGAGGCAGGGACAACCACATTTCTTTCACAAAAGAAGAAGTTGAAATAATCACCGCCACGATACGCAGTTACTCTACACCGGAAGAATTGGATAAAATCGACAAATTAATGAAACTGAGTAAAAAATAATGCAAAAAAAAACGAGCTCTGCTCGTTTTTTTTATTTCTGTACAATATTTACGATCCTGCCCGGAACATAAATCTCTTTTACGATCGTTCCTGTCAGCTTATCTGCAATGATCTCTTTCGCCTTTGCGATCACATCATCTTTCGGATCGTCTTTGCCGATGGCAAGGGTGGCTCTTGTCTTGCCGTTGATCTGTACCGCAATTTCCACCGTAGACTCTACGGTCTTGGCTTCGTCGAACTCCGGCCATGTAGTCTGGTACACTCTGCCCTCAAATCCTACTCTCTGCCACAGTTCCTCCGTAATGTGCGGCGCAACCGGATTCAACATCGTGATCAGCGTCTTAAACTCACCCTTTGTCACGGAATTTTTCTTATAAAAATCATTGATGAGCGCCATCATAGCAGCAATCGCTGTGTTATATTTCAGATTTTCAAAATCATTGCTGACCTTCTTGATGGTCTGATGCATCTTCGTTTCGAAATCTTTAGAATACGTCATATCATCCGTCAGAATATCCTGCAATTTCCAAACTCTCTCCAAGAAACGCCGGCAGCCTTTGACACCGTCTTCACTCCACCCTGCACTTAATTCAAAAGCGCCGATAAACATTTCATAGGTTCTGAGTGTGTCCGCACCATAATCTGTCACAATGTCATCGGGATTTACCACATTACCGAGAGATTTGGACATCTTAACGACCGGATGCTCCGCCATTTCTCCGTATTTCTCCTTAAGCGCCTCCCTTGCCGCTTTCTCACTGCCATGCTCCTGAAGCAGCTTCTCCTGTTCTTTCGCGGACAAATTCGCAAAATTATGAGGGTTCAGTCCGAGAATCATACCATGAGATGTTCTCTTCGCATAAGGCTCGGGACAGGGAACCGCTTTCTGGTCATAAAGGAACTTATGCCAGAATCTGGAGTATAACAAATGCAGTGTTGTATGCTCCATACCGCCGTTATACCAGTCCACCGGCATCCAGTATTCCAGTGCCTCCTTACTTGCAAGCGCCTCCGTATTATTCGGATCCGTATATCTTAAGAAGTACCATGAGGAACCTGCCCATTGAGGCATGGTATCCGTCTCTCTCTTCGCCGGACCGCCGCAGCACGGACATGTAGTATTGACCCAATCAGTCATAAGCGCAAGTGGAGATTCTCCGGTGTCTGTAGGCATATAACTGTCCACCTCCGGAAGCTCCAGAGGCAGCTCACTCTCATCTATCGGTACATAACCGCATTTCTCGCAGTATACAATCGGAATAGGCTCACCCCAGTAGCGCTGTCTGGAAAATACCCAGTCCCTTAATTTAAAGTTCGTCTTAGCACAGCCGATGCCTTTCTCTTCCAAGAATGCGATCATCTTCGCTTTGGCTTCCTCCACGCTAAGTCCGCTGATAAAGCCGGAATTAACGATCGTACCTGTCGCCACATCCGTATATACTTCTTCCTGCACATCTCTGCCGCCCGCAACGACCTCAATGATCGGCAGATCAAACTTCTTCGCAAACTCCCAGTCTCTCTCATCATGAGCCGGAACCGCCATGATCGCACCTGTGCCATAACTCATAAGTACATAATCGGAAACAAAAATCGGTATCTCCACGTCGCTGACCGGATTGACTGCCGTCAACCCGTCAATCTTAACGCCGGTTTTCTCCTTTGCCAGCTCCGCACGCTCGAAATCAGACTTTCTCGCCGCCTGTTCGCGATAAGCTACGATTTCATCCCAGTTCTTAATATCCTCTTTATACTTATCCAGAAGCGGATGCTCCGGGGACATAACCATATACGTCACGCCAAACAGCGTATCGCATCTGGTCGTGTATATACGCATCTTATCTTCTTTGCCTTTGATGATAAAATCAACCTCGGCACCGGTAGACTTACCGATCCAGTTCTTCTGAGAAACCTTCACCCTCTCCACATAGTCAACCGTGTCGAGTCCTTCGATCAGTTTGTCCGCATATTCTGTAATCTTAAGCATCCACTGGCTCTTCACCTTGCGGACAACCTCGGAACCGCACCGTTCACAGACGCCGTTGACTACTTCCTCGTTGGCAAGCCCGACTTTACAGGAGGTACACCAGTTGATTGGCATCTCGGATTTGTATGCCAGACCGGCTTTAAATAATTTCAGGAAAATCCACTGCGTCCACTTATAATAATTCGGATCTGTTGTGTTGACTTCCCGATCCCAGTCAAAAGAATATCCAAGCGAGTGCAGCTGCCCTTTAAAACGTGCCACATTATTCTGTGTCACGATCTTCGGATGAATATGATTCTGAATCGCATAATTCTCCGTGGGAAGACCGAACGCATCCCACCCCATCGGATAGAGCACATTATATCCCTGCATCCTTCTCTTTCTCGCCACAATATCAAGTGCGGTATAAGGTCTCGGGTGCCCTACATGAAGTCCCTGTCCCGAAGGATACGGAAATTCCACCAACGCATAATATTTCGGTTTGGAATAATCATCGGAAGTCTTAAACGCCTTCTCATCGTCCCATACTTTCTGCCACTTTGTCTCTACTTCTCTGTGATTGTAAACTTCTGCCATTTTATGACCATACCTTTCAGCTCCGCACCATTTAAACCGATCGAGATCGCGGAGCAAATCTAGCAATCTTGCTCGTTATATCCACGCTTAATATTTTATTATACTAAATGAATTTGTCAAGCGGATTGCATAACAATCTTTTCTCACAATAGGAACAGGGCGTGTAAGCCACGCCCCGTTCCTATTATAGACCCTTCTCTATCGCTATAGTCGATCATATAGCATTCCGCGAGACATTCCCCTAAGCCTCGCTTCCGGCCTCCGCTACCTTATTAGCTCTCGCAGCGACTTCCTTCTCCTGTACATCGCTGGGAGCCTGTTCATATCTGGCAAACTCATATTTATATGTGCCACGTCCACCAGTCATGGAGCGCAGGTCAGTGCAATAACCATTCAGACATGCCACCGGAATATCCGCTTCGATGACAGTCTTGCCGTCCCCGGCCGGATTCATGCCGAGTACGCGTCCTCTTCTCTTATTCAGATCACCCATTACATCACCGGTGTAGGAATCCGGTACGGTCACCTGCAAATTAGCGATCGGCTCAAGGAGTACCGGTCCTGCCTCCATGAAGCCCTTCTTAAACGCCTGAATCGTCGCCATCTTAAAGGCCATCTCGGAAGAATCTACCGGGTGATAAGATCCATCATAAAGTATCGCTTTGACACCCACTACCGGATATGCTGCGAGCGGTCCGCTGCTCACGGAATCCTGCAGTCCCTTCTCGACAGCCGGGAAATAGTTCTTAGGCACTGCTCCGCCTACTACTTCCTGTTCAAACACATAAGCCGATTCCAAGTCTCCCGATGCCTCGAAGCGCATCTTAACATGACCGTACTGTCCGTGTCCTCCGGATTGTTTCTTATACTTATACTCTACATCGGACTTCTTCCTGATTGTTTCTCTGTAAGCTATCTTCGGATCAGACAGTTCAATTTCTGCTTTATACTCGTTGAGGAGCCTGCTGGCAATCACATCCAGATGTAGATCTCCCATACCGTAAAGCAGTGTCTGCTTATTCTCCGCATCATTGACGATCCATAAAGTCTGATCTTCATGTTTCATCTTCTGCAGCGCCTGTGCTACCTTATCCACGTCGCCCTTATTCTTAGCTCTGTACCGCTTATATGTATAAGGTGTGGATATCTCAGTCTTACCGTACCGGATAATTCTCGCCTTGGTAGACAGCGTATTACCCGTTCTTGCCGCCGTCAGCTTTGCGATCGCGCCGATATCTCCGGCATGCAGTTCTTTTACCTCAATCGGCTTATTGCCCTGCAGCACATAAAGCTTATTGATCTTCTCCTCGACCTCTTTCTCATCATTATAGATCGTATCGTCATTCTTAAACACACCGGAGCACACTTTAATCAGTGAATACTTGCCGATAAAAGGATCCACGATGGTCTTGAAAATATATGCGGACTTCGGTTTAGAAAAGTCATAGTTCGCCTGGAAGATCTCATTACTCTTCAGGTCGATTCCCGCGAGTTCACGATTCTCCGGGCTGGGCATATATTTCACGATATCATCCAGCAATGTGTAGATGCCCTGACACAACACATTTGATCCCATAGACATAGGTACAATACTGCCGTCCATGACATTGCTGCGAAGAGCTGCTCTGATCTCCGCCTCGGAGAAGCTGTCCCCGTTAAAATACCGTTCCATAAAATCTTCGCTGGTCTCAGCTACGGCTTCCATCAACGTGTCCCTGCAAAGCTGCAGATTAGCCTTACTGTATTCCGGCATCTCGCACTCTACAACTTCCTTGCCTTCCCAACGGTAGGCCTGCTCGGTAATGACATTGATATATCCCACAAATTTCTCATTCTCACGGATCGGGAGATGGAACGGCGCCAGTTTCTTACCGTATTTGTCAGTCATACCCTCCACTACCTGACGGAACGATGCGTTATCGATATCCATATCCGTTACAAATACAAATCTGGGAAGCTTATATTTATCGCACAGTTCCCATGCCTTCTCTGTACCTACTTCCATACCCGCCTTACCGGACACTACGATAATAGCCGCATCGGCCGCGCCGACTGCCTCTTCTACTTCTCCGACAAAATCAAAGAAACCGGGTGTATCCAGTACATTGATCTTCACATCTTCCCATTCGATCGGAACAACAGATGTCGCAATGGATATCTGGCGCTTCTGCTCTTCTTTACCGAAATCGCTGACTGTATTGCCGTCGTCTACCTTGCCCATTCTGGAAGTGATACCGGACAGGTAAGCCATCGCCTCCACCAGACTGGTCTTACCACAGCCGCCATGCCCCAGCAAAACCACATTACGAATCTTATCCGTTGTGTAAATATTC
Source organism: Lachnospiraceae bacterium (assembly GCA_014804655.1). Classification (GTDB taxonomy): domain Bacteria; phylum Bacillota; class Clostridia; order Lachnospirales; family Lachnospiraceae; genus UBA3282. Next base: position 399,760 of record JAAUZK010000024.1, read on the forward strand.
ATTTTTTGCAATCCTCCAGTTCTGTTATTCACTTATGATTGGGCAGATTGTTCTGTTTGACTTATTCCCAAGCACAAATTGTAAGTATATTTTACTAAATTTCTTTATAAATTACAATATCAATTATGCGAAATGTATAATAAAAGTTGATTTGTTTGCAATGCAGATTGGCGAAATTTGGTTTGAAAACTCGAAATGAGAGTGAAAAATTACACGATTACTTAAGCCGTCCGCACGGAGGGATGTTAATATCTACGGAGCCGCGCTTTCGCTCCGCAAAAAGCGTAGCGGACACTAAACTCGAAAGTTGCTTTGCAACTTTAAACCTCGTTAAGTGCCGACGCTTTTTGAGGGCCTCCTTAAGATATTAACATCCCTCTGTGCTGGGTATTGGTTGAGACTAAACAACAGTAACAAGTTTTATTGTACGGTTCGCCCTTGTAGCATAATGTACGAAATGTTATACTATATACAAATTTTGAGGCCGCCGGAGCGAGTATATCCGATCCCGGCTACATATTTTCTACAGCTTTATACCAAGCAAATTTTATTATAGAAAAAGAAAGGCTGCTATATTATGAACACTCTTACCTGTGGTTTTATCGGACTCGGATTGATTGGCGGTTCTATTGCAAAAGCAATCCGTAACACTGTTCCGGACGCACGTATCATCGCATATGATGTCAACGAATCTTCCCTGCTTCTTGCACACAAAGAGCATGTGGTCGATACGATCTGTTCCGCCATAGACGACTCTTTCAGTGCCTGCGACTATATATTCCTATGCGCGCCGGTTGCACATAATGATGATAATCTTCTCATTTTAAGGAAGTATTTGTCTGCTGAAACGATCCTGACAGATGTCGGAAGCGTTAAGACAGGCATACACAGGCACATTGAATCATTGGGATTACAGGATCAGTTTATCGGCGGACATCCCATGACCGGTTCAGAACGGTTCGGCTATCAGAATTCTAACGCTTCTCTTCTGGAAAATGCTTATTATATTCTGACTCCCTCCGATACCGTAGCCCAAGGCAAACTGACCGGATACCGAGAGCTGGTGAAATCCATCGGCGCGATCCCGCTTATATTAAGCTGCGAAGAACATGACTATGTAACTGCCGCCATCTCCCATCTTCCTCACGTAATCGCTTCCTCTCTGGTCAATCTGGTCAGAAGCTGCGATTCCGAAGAAGGTATCATGAAGATGATTGCTGCAGGAGGATTCAAGGATATCACAAGAATCGCTTCGTCTTCTCCTACCATGTGGCAACAAATCTGCCTGACAAATACGGATAATATCTCGAAGCTTCTGAAACTTTATATAAAGTACCTCACCGAGATATCCGACCGCCTCGACAATCGATCCGCCGATTCACTGTATGACTTTTTTGATACAGCGAGAAATTATCGGGAATCCTTCATCAACACCTCCAGCGGACCTATCAAGGAGGAATACGTTATCACGGTAGATATTGCAGATAAACCCGGTGCCATCGCCGCCATTGCTTCGCTGCTCTCCATGCATGATGTGAGTATCAAGAATATCGGCATCAACCATAACAGAGAGCTGGCCGAAGGCGCGCTGCGCATTGAGTTCTATGACAAGAACGCCATCGAGCAGGCGATCCAAATTATGTCTAAACACGGATACCCGATTCATACAAAAAAATAAGAAAAAATCGAGCTACGCTCGATTGCGAGATTTGCTTCGCAAACTCGTGCTTAAACGAACAACTTTCTAAAAGAATAAGAAAGCGGGCAGGTCCGCTTTCGAGATAGTCAATATTATATTCAAGATGACAGCTTGACCAATAGCCTGTTCAGGAAATAGGAAATCACCATACAAGTGATTCCCGCCAGACTCCCGTACCAGTTGAGCGCCACATCTGACATTTGAAAATGTCTTCCGTCAATATATTGTTTATAGTACTCCGTATAATATGCCAATACATAGCAGACAAATCCGGCTCCCAGCACTCCGATGATCCGAAAATATCTTCTGAACACCACCATACTGACAAAGGCCATGACAACTCCCACTACAAAAAACAGTCCCAGATGAGCCCCGTACCTAATAATCCGACTGACAGTCTTAATCTGTTCCTGTGTCGGATTGTCAAAAATACTTACGGCGATCTGCTCTGCCACTTTCATCGTCACACTGGTTGACTGCTCACCGTTCTGAAATGAGACAACCATAACAAAATATAAAAGCAATATAAGTCCTAAGAACGATGCCGCAATTACGACAATCTCCAGCCACAGCCCGGTATGTCTTTCCTGCTTCATTTCAATACGCTTTCCTTATGCTTCCATGTCTTCTATCGTACCGTATGTCTCGATCCTGCTGGCATCGATCTCTGTCATTCCGATAAATATCGCGCCGTAGATATACATACCGTTCTCTCCGGGATCAACGCGAACGATCTCCAGAAAACAATGCAGAACTTCCTTCGTCCATATTGTCAGAAAACATTCATACACAGCGCCTACTTGAAGACCTGCATCACACTGAAATCCGACTCCCGTTTTGGATACGTCATGAATCTCTATATTTACCTCTTGGTTTATCTCCTCGGAATATCCGCTTCTGTCCATCCGTTTGATCAAAAGTTTCGCGGACAGCGCCATACGTTTGCTTCTTCTTCTCTCCTCCATGTTCCCCTTCTCTTCCTCCTGTGTAATCAATAATATAGCCGTTTAAGCTAAACTGTGTTTAAACAGACTGCCGCATCCCCAAAGCGGCTGTGCAATTATACACATTTCCATATTACATTATTTGGCTTTTTTTGTAAAGGAATCTGTAATAAACATCGCGTCACCGAAACTGAAAAACCGATATCGTTCCCTGATCGCTTCTTCGTAAGCCTGCAACACATTCTCTCTTCCGGCCAGTGCGGAAACAAGCATCACGAGTGTGGATTCCGGCAAGTGAAAATTAGTAATCAGGCAGTCAAGAACCTTAAAACGGTACCCCGGATAAATAAAAATTTCCGTATTGCCGCAGCACGCTTCCAACGTTCCGTCTGATTTCGCCGCGCTCTCGACCGTGCGGCAGCTCGTTGTACCCACACATATGACACGATGGCCTTCCGCCTTGGCGCGATTAATCTTCTCAGCCGCCTCTGCCGTGACCTGATAATATTCGGAATGCATATGATGTTCCAGAATATTATCCGCCTTGACCGGACGAAAGGTTCCGAGCCCCACATGCAGAGTCACATAGGCAGTCTCCACACCTTTATCCTCAATCTGTCTGAGCAGTTCCTCTGTAAAATGCAGCCCGGCAGTAGGCGCTGCCGCGGAGCCGTCGTATTTCGCATAGACGGTCTGGTAACGGTTCTTATCCGGTAATTTATGCGTTATGTAAGGAGGCAGCGGCATCTCTCCAAGCCTATCCAACACCTCCTCGAAAATCCCCTCATAAGAGAACCGGATCAAACGATTCCCTTCTTCCACCACTTCAAGTACCTCCGCATGTAAGGAACCGTTACCGAATGTAATTCTTGTTCCCGGTTTTGCTTTTTTGCCCGGCTTAACCAGTGTTTCCCAGACATCATTCTCTTTTCTTTTTAAAAGCAGAACCTCTATCGCCGCACCGGTATCTTCCTTCACACCCATGAGTCTCGCAGGAAGTACCTTAGTGTTATTTAAGACCAGACAATCGCCCGGCCTTAAATAATCAATAATCTCTTTAAAAATATGATGCTCTGTTCTGCCGCTTATCTTATCCAGCATCAACAGCCGCGAACCCGAGCGATCCTCCAAAGGGTCCTGCGCGATCAACTCTTCCGGCAGTTCAAAATAGAAATCCGATTTTTTTATTGTCTCCATATATTGTATTTTCCGTTTTCATATGAAAGTTACTGTTTGCGTGTTATGATGTACAGACTGCAACTCGCAAACTTTTACTACAGATCGGCATGCTTCAAAAACGCCACATATCCTCTCTTCGCCTCATATACATCCGCCTTACTGATCGCTTCCCAAGGCGCATGCATATTCAACACCGCCACGCCGCTGTCGATTACGTTCATGCCGTAAAGCGCCAGAATATATGCGATGGTGCCGCCGCCGCCCAAGTCCACTTTGCCAAGCTCCGCCGTCTGGAAATTCACATTTTCCTTCTCAAAAATTGCCCGGATATGTCCCAGATACTCCGCGTTGGCATCATTAGAGCCCGACTTACCTCTTGCACCCGTGAACTTATTAAATACCATGCCTCCGCCGAGATACGCCACATTTTTCTTATCAAAGCTGGAGGCATAAGTGGGATCAAAAGCGCTGCTTACATCCGATGAAAGCATACAGGAATGAGCAAGACATCTGCGCACATTCAGTTCACTGTACTCTCCCGTCAGGTTCATCACCTCAGCCACTGCGTTCTCAAAGAACTTAGACTGCATACCGGTGGCGCCGACACTGCCGATTTCCTCCTTGTCTACCAGAATACAGCAGGCGGTGCGGTCACTGCTGGTAACCTCCAGCATTGCTTTCAGAGAAGTAAAAGCACACACTCTGTCATCCTGTCCGTAGCCCAAGATCATGCTCCTGTCAAAGCCTGCCTCCCTCGTTCTGCCTGCCGGAACCACTTCCAGCTCCGCGGAGATAAAGTCCTCTTCCTCGATATCATAGGATTTCTGTAAGATCTCGAGGATGCCATTTTTTACGGCCTCCTTATCGGCAGATTTTTCTTCTTTATCTTCCTCATCCTTGTTCTTTGTATTCTTTCCTTTTTTTTCGATCACCAGCGGTTTATTGCCGATGATAATGTCTAATGCTTCTCCCTCAATGACCTTATTCGCCTTCTTCTCTAACTGCTCGTTTGCCAGATGAATCAACAGATCGGATACGAAAAATACAGGATCGTCCTCGTTCTCACCTACATTAATTTCTACCGTAGTGCCGTCCTTCTTCACTACAACGCCATGAATGGCAAGCGGAATCGTCACCCACTGATATTTCTTTACACCGCCGTAATAATGGGTATCCAGATATGCAAAACCACCGTCTTCGTAGAGAGGATTCTGCTTAATATCAAGACGCGGCGAATCAATGTGCGCGCCCAATATATTGATACCATCCGTCATCTTCTCCTTACCGATCCGAAACATGACAATCGATTTATTCATCCATACGGAATATGCTTTATCGCCCGTCTTCAGCTTCGCGCCGGATTTAATCAATGCATCCAGCTCCTGATATCCTGCCTGTTCAATCGTGTTCACGATCTGGTCGATACACTCACGCTCCGTCTTACCGTTATCCAGAAAATCCATATACTCCCGTGCAAAAGTGTCCACTTCTTTAAGCTGTTTCTCGTTATAAGTTTCCCACGTATTCTTATGCTCCATAATTACACCCACTTTCTTTATTTTCATGTAAAAATATTATATTACTATTATGACCTAAGCTCAATCCCCATGCTATCCAGTCCGTTCAGAATCTTCTTCATAGCCGCAGCCACATCCGCTTCCTCCAGAGTCCTGTCTTTAGCCCGGAATGTGATAGAGTACGCCACCGACTTATAGCCTTCCTTAATCTGATCGCCCTCATAGATATCGAACAACTGATAATCCTCCAGAATCTTACCGCCCCGCTGTGCGATAACCGATTCGATCTGTCCCACCATGATCTCCTTGGGCACTACCATACTAATATCTCTGGACACTGCCGGGTACTTGGCGATTCCCTCGTACTTACGGTCAAAAGTCGCATACGGTATCACTTCCGGCATATCCAGCACGGCTACATAAGCTTTCGTCTTCATATCATAGTTGTCGCATACTTCCGGATGCACCTCTCCGAGATAACCGAGTGTTTTTCCGTCATAGATAATATTCGCCTGTCTTCCGGGGTGCAAGAAGTTTTTACCTGCATTGGGGTCATAAGTGATTTTTCCCTTCACGCCGATACTGTCAAAGAATTCCTCCACCACTCCTTTCATCACGAAGAAATCACAATCGCCGTACATGCCGAGCGTAAACTGCATTCTCTCCTCCGGCAGCTCTGTCAGCGGCAATGCCTTCGGACGATAAATATTACCCAGTTCATAAAGACGTACATCTTTATTTCTCCGATTATAATTCGTTGCCAGACTGGTCAGCATACCGTTTAAGGAAACCGTTCTCATGATGGAGAAATCTTCCCCCAGCGGATTGGATATGGTGATTGCCTGACGGGCAGGATCATCCGCATCCAAAAGCAGCTTATCAAACACTTTCGGGCTCTCGAAAGAATAGCACATACCCTGAGAGAAACCACAGTACTCGGCGATATCCCGTGCCTTCTGCTCGATGCGAAGCTTAAACGGAAGTTTACCGGTCGTCGCTTCTCCGGTAGGCAGCGTGGTAGGAATCTTGTCATAACCGTAGAAACGTGCCACCTCTTCCGCAATGTCACAGCGCCTGAGCAGATCCTGCCGGAATGTCGGAACCGTCAGTTCGTTGGTCTCCGGATCATAATCTACCTCTATCATCTTAAAGATTTCCAACATTTCCTCTTTCGATACATCGGTTCCTAACAGTTTATTATATTGCTCCGGCTCAAAAGGCAGTACTACCTTATCTTTCATGGTGCCGTGCACATCCACGATACCGCCGATCACTTCACCGCAGCCCAGTTCTTCAATCAACTGACAGGCTCTGTTGATAGCAGCCTCCGCATTATAAGGATCCAGTCCCTTCTCGAATTTACCCGACGCATCCGTGCGCAGCCCGATCCTTTTGGCGGACTTACGGATATTGGCGCCGTTGAAAGTTGCAGCCTCAAACAGCACTGTCTTCACGTCATCGGTAATCATAGAATTCTCTCCGCCCATAATACCGGCAAGTCCGACTTCCTTCTCGGCATCGCATATCATCAGCACATCGGAATCCAGATTTCTGTCCTGTCCGTCCAATGTACGGAATACGTCTCCGTCTTTGGCACGGCGCACGATAATCTTATGTCCCGCAATGGTATCCAGATCATACGCATGCATGGGCTGTCCGTATTCTTCCATCACATAGTTGGTAATATCTACCAAGTTATTGATCGGACGGATACCGCTCGCCGCCAGGCGTCTCTGCATCCATTTGGGCGAGGGACCGATCTTAATATTTTTACATACTCTTGCACAGTATCTGGGGCACAGATCCGTATCCTGCACTTCTACGGATATATAATCTTCTACCTTTTCGCTGTTCCCCTTCACCTTAACCTCGGGCGGATAGAACGGCTTGCGGAACGTTGCCGCCGCCTCCCTTGCGATACCGATTACGCTGTAACAGTCCACACGATTGGAGGTAACCTCATACTCGAAGACTGTATCTCTTAATCCAAGCGCCTCGATGGCATCACTACCTACCTCCACGTCTTCTTTAAAAATATATATTCCGAGTTCCGGCGCTTCGGGATACATATTTCTGTCGGAGCCAAGCTCCTCGATGGAACACATCATGCCATTGGACGGCACGCCGCGCAGCTTACCGGCCTTGATCACAATCCCTTCCTCCGGAAGTGGTCCGCCGTCATGTCCGCCTGCCACTTTACCGCCGTCGAGTACAACGGGTACTTTATCGCCTTCTTTAACATTGGGTGCGCCGGTCACGATCTGTACCACTTCCGTACCGATATTGACCTGACAAACAATCAATTTATCCGCGTCGGGGTGCTTTTCAATTTTCTCAATCTGACCGACAACGATCTTCTCTAAATTTTTATCCAGCCTGCTATAGCCCTCCACCTTAGTTCCTGATAGTGTCATAGCATCCATATATTCCTGATCCGTGCACTCTAAATCGGGCACATACGCCTTGATCCATGATAATGCTGTATTCATTTTTTTCCTCCATTCCGAAACGTTTATCATCCGATCCATATAGCATACCGCCATACAATCCCTTAACGCTTCTTTCCATATATTACACTTTATTCCGCTTATAATTGCTTATACAAATGATCAGAACTGCTTCAGAAAGCGAATATCATTCTCATACAGCAGCCTCATGTCATCGATTTCGTATTTCAGCAAGGCAATACGCTCCAGTCCTACGCCAAAAGCAAATCCGGTATACTGCTCCGGATCGATGCCGCTCATCTCCAGCACATGGGGATGTACCATACCGCAGCCTAGGATTTCGATCCAGCCTTCGCCCTTACAGAAACGACAGCCCTTACCTCCGCATTTAAAGCAGCTCACATCCATCTCCGCACTGGGTTCCGTGAACGGGAAATGATGCGGTCTGAACTTAACCTTCGTATCTTCTCCAAACAGTTCTCTTGCAAACTCCGCCAGCGTGCCTTTTAAGTCGGCAAAAGTAATATTTTTATCAATAACCAATCCCTCGATCTGATGGAAAGACGGGGAATGTGTGGCATCTACCTCATCGGAACGGAATACGCGTCCGGGAGCAATCATGCGGATAGGCAGCTTTCCTTTTTCCATCTCATGCACCTGTGTAGATGAGGTCTGTGTTCTGAGCAGGATATCTCCGGTGATATAGAAAGTGTCCTGCTCGTCCTTCGCCGGATGATCGGCAGGAATGTTCAGTGCCTCAAAGTTGTAATAGTCTTTCTCGACTTCCGGTCCTTCCACAACCTCGTATCCCATTCCGATGAATATCCTCTCCGCCTCCTCCAGAGCAATGGTATTGGGGTGGCGGTGCCCCACATTGTTCTTCTTCGCCGGCAGCGTCACATCGATGACTTCCTTCTTCATCTTCGCTTCCCTGACAGCCTTCTCCATCTTCTTCACGGATTCTTCCAGTACGCGCTCGATCTCTGCTCTCGTCTCGTTGACAAGCTGTCCCACTTTCGGACGATCCTCCGGTGCAACATCCTTCATGCTCTTGAGCACGGCTGTCAATTCTCCCTTTTTGCCAAGATAATTGACCCTCACATCATTCAGTTTCTCCAGCGCATCACTCGCCTCGATCTGGCGCAGTGCTTCTGCTTTGATCTGTTCTAACTTTTCTTTCATTGCTGCTCTCCTTTTTTCATGAATTTCGTAGTTTTCTGACTTTTGCTGCGTTTACAAACAAAAAATCCCATGCGCACAATGCACATGGGACGAAATATATCCGCGGTACCACCCAGTTTCCTGTCCTGCTGCCACAACGTATATTATTACATACCTCAAGCATAAGAGGACAGACACCTCATTCGGCGTAACGTGCCGTAACGTTCCGGACTACTGTCTTCACCCGGACGGCTCCGGTGGGAAATTCAAAAAATCATCTGAACCTGAGGAAACTTACAGCCGATGATCTCCTCTCTCTGTCGGAAAATGATTTTCTACTGACACCTTCACTGCCTTTATAATTGTAATTCACTAAGTCCTATTACTAACCTATTGACATTTTAGTGACTTTTGGCTGACTTGTCAAGCCATCCGAACAGAAATTTATACACCGGTCCGAAATAACGATTAATGTGTGCCCCGATCAGCAGAATATACATAAGCAGATAAAACCAGATCATCATAATGACCACCGTAGTCAATCCTCCGTATGTACCGAACCCGTTGAAATGATCCACGTATACGGCGAAAAAAAACGATGCCGCACTCCACATAACTGCTGAAAAAGCAGCTCCCGGAATCTGACTCTTGAAACGCATCTTGTTATTCGGTACATAGGCATATATTAATGCAAAGATAAGCGTCAGTATCCCCCAGGAAAACAGGAAACGAAAATGCATGACAAACTGCATCACTATATGCAGCGGCGGAATGTCCGCGAGCAGCAAATTCACAATCACATTACCGAATACCATAACGAACAGCGCCAGAATCATTGCAATTAAAATAATTACCGTATAAATACATGCGATCGACCGCAGCACAAAATAATTACGCCGTTCTTCAAAATCATTCACCGCATTCAGTCCGTGAATCAATGCAAGCATGGCTTTGGACGCAGACCAGATCGTGACGATCGCAAATATAGTAATGGTCCCCGCCGACCTCGCATACACATCCGACACTATACTGATAACCAGTGCATTCATGGCATCCGGCGTAAACTGCGTAATGGCGTTAATCAGATTCTCCTCCGTAAGCGTCGTGTAGGGCAGAATTGCACATAATGCCATCAACAGCGGGATCATGGACAGGAAAAGAAAGAACGCTGTGCTCGCCGCAAATGCGGCTATGTTCTTCTTCGTCATCTGCCAACTGAAATCTCGAAATATATAATATAACCTATAGATTGTTCTCATAATTCACCTGACTTGTTCCATCCGGAACATCGCCATTATCCTCGTCATAATTACCTACATCTATTGTATCTACAAATCAGCCGTCCGGTCGGAATCCGTTAGCTTGCAGCCCGGAAAAAAGAATTCCAGAATCTGACTGTAGGAACTTCCTTCTTCGCCAAGCGCCTTGGCGCCATTCTGAGACATCCCCACCCCATGACCGTATCCTCCGCCAATCAACGTATATCCTATCATATTTCCCTCTTTTTTACCAGCTTCTATTATGAAAAACCCACTGGGAAGGAGTGTGGACGGAATCGTCACGCTTCCATCCTGTTTCACAATCTCGCTCTTTGTGTCACATAAAATATAGCGGATATTATACTCCGAAAGGATCTTATAGGTAGCTTGGTCTGTCCTGATCAGCAATTCCTCCGCCACACCGCCCGCACCGCGTTTTGCAATACTCAGCTCCTTAATTTTACCCAGTTTCTCAACAGTCTGGGATACATAATACTCGCCTTCGGTCTTCGTCAGAACCGAGGCGGGACTGACTGCATAACGATCCCGAATACGCGACAACATCGCTTCCTCATCGATCTCTTCTACCGTATAAGTCCATCGATACCAAGGTTGTGCATATTCAAGATCCGCCTCATTTGTTGTCGTGATAAACTGCCGAAAGTTCTTTTCGTCCCTTAAGCTGTCTGCCGCTTCATTATTCCACACGGTCTCTTGATCCTGTGCACCTTCCTCCGCTAAACCCAATGCGGCATATGTATCACGATTGATCTCAACCGCACGCAAGTATGAGATATCCTCCCCACTTCCCGATTTCCAGATAGCCGCATCCGTACCAATGCCGCAGGACGTGGAATAATAATAATTCTGTGCCGGTTCATCCTGATAGGTTAACAGCACACCATCCGTCTCCTTAACCGCTGTCGTGGTCGCCGCATTCTCCCTACAGTTGTGATACACCTGATAAGCTGTGGTATCGTCCACATGAGCTCCGACCTCAGGAAGTCCTGCACGCAGGATGTAGCGATATGCATACGTTCTGGCACATACCGCCTGCGCTTTGAGCGATTCCGCCGGATAAGAGGCGGGCATCTCGCTGGGTACTACTGCATACAGGTATTCCTCTAACGGGAGTTCATTGATCAGAACCATTCCTTGCTCATTCCGGTAACACTCGATAATTCCACGATAAGCGTTATCCTCCTTACTAATTCCCTCAATATTAAGCAGGATCTTATCCGTCAATGCGGCACAGCGGTAACTTCTACGCTCTCCCACCGCCAGATCCTTCTCCTCTATCTGCATGGTCTCTCCGTCCACGACCAGCTCCACCTTGTCATAATAGTTAGTGCCCTTCGCAGTATTCTTAAGGAGCACCCGAATCCTGTCAGCCGTCTCTCGTTCGGACACAAGGCACGCGCACACTTTACCGCGCTCAATCACATAATCGGTATCTGCATAGCCGATTCTTAAATCTGCACACGTAAGAGTCTCCATACTCCCGTAGAGCTTATACACTTCTATCCCCTCTGAAAGCGGATAGACACCGCTGTCTTCTATTTCCAAAGCCTCTTTAGATACCCAGAGTAATTTACCATGTACTTTCTCTGATTTTTCACGGGCTTTGACTACCCTGCCATCCCGAACAACCAGATCGGCAATCTGCTCCCGCTTAACCACTTGATCTGCCATAACCGCAAAATATGTCTGCTGAAAGAAGCATTCCATCGTTCCTTCTGCCGCCTCCGTAACCCAGACATTCTTAAGTTCATATTCACCCGGAACCACCTCCGAAACTGCCAGCAGATCATTTCCCTTTACATAGACCTTCATCTCCCGCAGCTGACTTTTTTCAAATTCGTTGGAAAGATAATGATACGGTGCCCTGTTATTCCCGTTTACAATGTATGCCTCTTTCGCATCCGTGTCGGTCTTTAACAGAAAGATTTCAGTCTCCCAGATAGAAGACTCCATATCCAGATAGGCAAGCATGATTCGATACGCCGCATACCAATCTGTCTTCAACATCTCATGTTCCGGTTCATAACGCTTCTCATACTCCGGCAGGTCGGGCACTTTGTCCTGCAATGCCTGTCTGATCGCCACATACATCCCGTATGTCAGATAATGCGTATCTTCTTGCGTTATCTCTGACATATTGATACCTAACGCATCTAACAGAATCTCTGCATCCTGTACGGCAATTTTGTCACCCGTGGGAGGTTCCTGTTTTCTTTCCCTCCTGCCGAGCAGAATACAGAGCATAAACAACAAACCAAAAAAAATCAAGGACAGTTTTATAAGTAATTTTATATCATACTTTATTTCTCTCTTCATATTCTCATCCCATGTCAGTCTCTATGTATAATCAACCTGCACTGTTTGCAGACACAAAGCGCAAACATAGAATAGAAAATATCGCCAATCCTATGTTTAATCTATATATACACAATAGTCCCACCGACTATTACTCATACTTTCCTCCGTTACATCAATGGAGCCACTAACTTTAATATATGTCCCATCAATTTCATCTTTATTTTTTCATTTTTCACATCATCATGATCTACCTTTTTACACTCTTCCAACGTCCTTTGAATATCTGCTTCAATATCACTGATTGCAGATACTTTATGAAGATACGCCGCACATTCAAAATGATGGTAAAGGCTCCTATAGTCTAAGTTGATTGTCCCGACTACAGCCCGGTAATCATCACATACAAATACCTTGGCATGGACAAACCCGGGAGTATACTCATAAACGGAAACACCGGCATCAAGCAGTTCCTTGTAATGGCTTTTCGCAAGGGAAAACGCATACACTTTATCAGGAATATGCGGCAGTATCAATTTTACATCCACACCACGTTTCGCGGCAAAAGTCAATGCCGTTATCATTTGCTGGTCTAAAATCAAATAAGGCGTCATAATATGTACATACTTCTGTGCCTGATTAATAATATCCAGATATACCATCTCTCCAAACAATTCATCATCCATGGGATTGTCACCATAGGGAATCACATATCCGTCCGTATCAAATGAGTTACATGGCGCATCAAGATACTTTTTATTGTCTATCGCTTTTTCAGTCAGATTCCACATTTGCAGGAACATAGAAGTAAATCCACGCGCAGCCTGACCCCGTACCATAACAGCCGTGTCTTTCCATCTGCCGAATCTCTCTATCCGGTTAATATATTCGTCTGCAAGGTTGACGCCTCCCGTAAAAGCAGTATGTCCGTCAATAACCAGAATTTTTCTGTGATCTCTGTTGTTATAATGAGTGGAAAGAACCGGACGAATCGGCGCAAACATCTTGCACTGTATTCCCATCTTTTTTAACTGTTCCGGATAACTGTACGGTAAAGTGCTGAATGCACAGGTTCCGTCATACATCACCCTGACTTCTACACCCTGTGCCGCTTTTTCCTTTAAAATTTCCAGTATGCTGTTCCACATATGGCCTTCTTCCACTATGAAGTATTCCATAAAAATAAAAGATTCCGCCTTTGACAACTGGCGCAACATTTCTTCAAATTTCGCTTCCCCGAAAGGGAAGTACGTTACATCCGTATTCGAATATGCAGAAAATCCGCCGACCTTTTCCATGTAATCAGCCATCCGATACAATACCGGATCTGTATCCCTTAGATTTTCCGGCAATTTCACACAATCATCCTGATTTTGTGCCATGTCCTGCTGTATCTTTTGTATGCGTAACTGCAATGCACGATAACCAAGATTCGTTTTGATATAAATATAAAGCAGGCTGCCTGCTATCGGTGCGGCTAAAACCAATAACAGCCACGAAAGTTTTACGGTTGGATCAGCACGGGAATTCATAATATAGAACACCATGACCAAAGACAGTATAATTCCACCGCTAAAATAATATACCATATACTGTCCCAAAAACCGAAACACACCGAACAAAATCAGCACCTGTATTAGCAACAATAAAATAATCACTGCGGTACGGCTGAAGATTATATGATGAAGCCCTTTTTTCCCTTTTTTCAAAAGTGTTCCACTATCGTTATTATCACTTTGCATTATCAATACGCCTCCCTCGTTTGTACACATATTCATGATGGATGTGCCAGTTGTTCCGGAAGCCCAGCTCAAAGATCACGTTAAAGATTGGTATCTGCTTCCACAACCTCCTCATTCCATACTTCCTTTGCCAGACGGAACACGGCCCATCCTTTAGGCCAGCCCACATACATGGTAGCATGGGTAATGATCGCAGCAATTTCTTCCCTTGTCACCCCATGGTTCTTCGCATTCTGCAAATGGTAGGTCAGGGAAGAATCTGTGATGCCGGATGCCATCAGCGATACCACCGTAATGATACACTTTGTCTTTACGGAAAGTACATCTTCATTCCATACCTCCCCAAACAGCACATCATCATTCAGATGTGCAAACATCGGTGCAAATTGTCCAAGACTCTCCCGTCCTGCGGTCTGTACTATTTTTTCACTCATTTCTGCTATCCTCCATTTCTTTTTTTACAATCGTTCAACCCATGATTTAAGCGATTCCTTCGTCTGTTTTCCATTCAAATTCCAACTATGCGATCCTGTCCTTTTCCTTCTTCCTGCTCCTTGTCGTCAGTTTTCCGATACCTTTTGACGCATAATAACCTGTAAAAATCCAAGTCCCCATCATCGCAATATGCTCCGCAAATACCAGTGCGGTGCTTTTCTCATAATCAAAGAATACAAACTCCACTTTCACAAACATATAGGAAAAGATATCTGCATGCCGGAAACAGACTGCCCCATATACAGCAATTGCCACAGCCAGGAAACGTGCGCTCCATGCAAGAACCGGTCTCCTTTTCCCTCCTGCGAGTTTATGGAACATCCCTACCATCATGCCCCAATGGAGTCCTATGTGCAGACTCATCAGGACAAAGCCCCAATAGGAGGCGGCCAGATGCATCACCCTGGCCAGTGCCATCCCTCTTGTGATCGGCAGGAAATCAAATACATGCCGCGACAATACCACCCCGCTGTATGCAAGGGAAAGCATTGCCACAAGAAGTGCTGCATTCAGTATAATGCTGATAATCCTTTGCAGTGTATATCTCCCTTTCAACAGGCTCTTATACCATTGGCCATTCAGGATATGGTGCAGCAAGAACAGTACAAGCATTGCCGTCCCGCATATCTCATGCAGATACTCCGCCACTACCTGATAGGCAATAAGAAGCAGAAGCATAACGGACATCAGTATGTCTATGGCAATCTTCCATCTCATTTTTGTATTCATAAATCCAGTCCTTCAATCCATGCCGTTACATCCGCTTCGGAAGCTCCGCCGCCAAACCTCATGCCGTCCATCCACTGTGCACCGTCAGTCAGTTCCTCCAAATTCTTGCCACTGGAACCCAGCCCGCTGCTGGATGAGGTGCAAAATGGAATCAGTGTTTTGCCATCAAAAGAATAGCTTTCCATAAATGTGCTCACAATCCTCGGTGCCTCACCCCACCAGATCGGATAGCCTACGAACACGATATCATACTGTTCCATATCCTCCACTGCGCCGTTAATCTCAGGCCGGCATGATCTGTCATTCATTTCAATGGTGCTGCGACTGCTGTCATCATGCCAGTCCAAATCTTCATCTGTATAAGGTTCCTGGGGCACGATCTCATATATATCTGCCCCATATTTTCTGCTATGATCTCGGCAACTACTTTGGTTGTCCCCGTTGCTGAAAAATACGCTACTAAGGCTTTGCTCCCTTCTTCATCTGGAACATCCTAGATATCGGCTGCACCTGTACCATCTGTGTCTGTTAAATTTGCGTTTCCTGACGGTTCGGGTGTACCACCCGTTTCCGGCTGGGCTGATGTTGATTCCGATTCTTCTGCAGGTGCAGGACTTTGTTCCCTGTCCAAAGTATCTGATGAAGAGTTCTCATTTTGTTCGACATTTCCGCCGCATGCTGTCAGGGATATTACCATAGCTACCATAAGAAGCGCCATCACTATTCTTTTCATAACTGTCATCCTCCTTATACGAGATGGGTTATACATGCTTTTCCTTTGCACTTTCAGGCTTGTTCTGTGCCATGACTCCTGCCAGTGCATGAGGCGCATATGGCTCCTCCAAAATTATTTATTTTTATACTTTTTATTATCAAACCAAAGATTTTCCAAGATTATATGACATCCCCGGATATTTGCTGTTTTTTGTCATGGACGGGGTTCCGCAGCCTTTTCCCAAAATCATGCCCTGATCTTGGAAGTTCAGATATTTTACAAGTGTATGATAATGCGCCTCCAATGCGTCAAACGTCCAGTCGTCACTATTCCATGCTACTGAAATCAGGGCTGATTTCATTTTCTTTCTCTGAATACTCCCGTTTATGGCACAGAACCTGTCAATCAATATTTTCAACTGTGCAGACATCCCATAGTAATAAAGCGGCGTGACAAATACCAACATATCGGCTTTAAGAATTTCCTGTCGTATATTCTCCATGTCATCTTTTTGTACACACGGACCGTTATAACCGCAGGAAACACATCCGGTACATGGACTAATCTTACTGTGTGCGGCTGAAATAGAAACAATTTCATGCCCTGCCTCGCCTGCGCCTTTTTCAAACTCCTCTGCAAGCATATGTGAGGAACCCTGCCTGTTCGGGCTGCCCTCCAACATTAAAATTTTCATGCTATCGACCATCCTTCCTCTCATATTCCCTTTGCAACTCCACGTTAATCACTGTTACCTGTAAATCCTTTACGGCAATCAAACTTCCCTTTCTGCAATTAAATTTGACGCACATATTTTCATATGATTATTAACCGTTAAAACACCCCAGATTTTTTTGTTGGCAGGTGAAGCAGGTGGTATAAAAACAGCTTCTGCAATTACATCACTTTGAATTTTCCCTAAATTGGTAACGCTATAACCGTTTTGTAAACCATATCCAAACATATTCTTCCTACAAATGTTCCTGCTTTACTTCCAAAATCTCCTAATGTAGATATTACAACAGCATCAATCAGCTCCGGCAGCATATGTATATAACAGGCAATCACCCACAATGAACTGCTCTTTATTCAACAGTAACCACAAATGAATCACCTAATGTCACTGTGATATTTTTACATGAACAAGTAGCCTTAATATCACCGATTGCATCACCAAAAGCTAATTCTTTCTCCAATTGAACTTTCACTGAATCGATTTCCTCTTTTAAAGAAAGATTTCTTTCTGACTTATACTTTCTCAATTCAGAAATAATTTCAACTGCTACTTCTCCAATTTCAAAATCATCTGCCACAAGCTCAGTTGTGGTCTTAATCGGTTCTATAACTGCTCTATGAATTGAAATAGCATCTTCATGTTCAACAAAGTATCCCTGATAAATCTCTTCTGTTACATGTGGAATATAAATCGCAAAACATTTCAACATACCGAGAAGAGTATGGTACGCTGCATACAATCCAGATTTTCTTGCATCCTCTCCATAAATCTCAGGTTTATATACTCTGTTTTTAATTATCTCGATATAATCATCACAATAGCTCCAGAAAAATTTTTCCAACTCTCCAATAGCTAATCCTATCTCATATTTATCAAGATACTTCTCAAAATGCTTTAACATTGTATTAAATGAAGATATTATCCACTTATCCATAATCATAAGTTCGGTTTCTTCATTCTTGTTAAATGCATTTAACATTATTGCATTACCGTTGTCATCTGTTTTTTCAAATCCTTCAAGTTGCATTACTACAAACTTAGCCGCATTCCAAATCTTATTAATCAGCTTATTAGCATTCTTAAATTCTTCTTCCGAAAAGACAATATCATTTCCCAAACTACCAGATGATGTCCAAAGTCTAACTGCATCGGCAGAAAACTGTTCAATCAATTCAGCCGGCTCCATTGAAGAATTTCCCTTTTTCTTACTGATTTTTTCTCCTTTAGCAGCCATAACATGACCAGATATCATAACATGATCCCAAGGAATCATTCCTGTGTGATACAAGCTTTTAACTATTGTATAAAAATCCCAAGTGCGAATAATATCATGTGCATTAGGCCTCAAACTCATAGGAGCCATATCTTTTTTGAACTTTTCATCATCATACCAATCCAAATTAATCAAAGGTGTTACAGATGATGTTGCCCAAGTATCCATAATATCTTTTTCCGGTTCGAATTCTGCGCATCCACAAACACATGCTTTTTTAGGCTTATCATTCAATGGATTAACTGGCAAATCTTCGATTTCCGGAACCATTGTTTCGCCACAAGATTTACAATACCACACTGGGAATGGAACACCAAAATATCTTTGTCTGGAAATACACCAATCCCATTCAAGATTTTCTACCCAATTTGAATATCTAGCTTGCATATGTGCCGGATACCAATTGATTTTATTACCTGCCTCTATATATTCATCCTTATGTGAAAGAATATCAATAAACCACTGCTTTTTAATTGTGATTTCCATTGGAGTCCCGCAACGCTCATGTGTAGCAACATTATGATTAATCTTTTCTTGTTTAATCATATAGCCTTGCTCAATTAAATCAGCTATCATGGCTTTTCTAGCATCAAGAATAGCCATACCAGCATATTTTCCACATATTTCAGACATCGTTCCATTCTGAAGAATTGCCTCTTTGAATACAAGTTTATGTTGCTTATACCACTCCAAGTCAGTCAAGTCTCCGAATGTACAGCACATAACAACTCCAGATCCTTTTCCAAGTTCAACTTTTTCATCTTCTAAAACAGGCACTGTGAATCCAAAAAGCGGAACTTTAATCTGTTTTCCTAAAAGATGCTTATTCTTTTCATCTTCTGGATGAATAAAGATACACTGACACGCTGCTAATAACTCTGGTCTAGTTGTTGCAATCTCAACATAATTATCATTTTCTCCATCTATAAAGAACTTAAGATAATTAAATACTGATGGAATCTCTTTTGTTTCCAATTCCGCTTGAGCGATTGCAGTTTGACATTCTGGACACCAAAGTGCAGGAGCCTCAGAAAAATACACCCTTTTCTTCTTAAACAATTCTATAAATGATTTTTGAGAAGTCTTTTGAGCTTTAGGGCTAATAGTCGAATACTCATGCTCCCAGTCACAACTAAATCCTGCAGAAATAAACAGTTTCTTAAACTGTTTCTCTAATTCACTTGTTTCCCCTAAACATAACTCTGTAAAATGCTCTCTTGTTGTCTCATGGGCCTTTATGCCATGCGTATTTTCAACCAATCTTTCAGTTGGCAATCCATTATCATCGAATCCAAAAGGATAAAAAACATTAAATCCTTTCATTCTCTTATATCTTGCCATTACTTCAGCCTGTGAATACGAAAAAATATGTCCTATGTGAATTTTACCATTTACAGTAGGCGGTGGTGTATCAATTGAATACACAGGTTGTTTCGAATTTTCATCAAACTTGTAAATTCCTTTTTCTTGCCAAAACTCTTGCCATTTCGCTTCTGACTCAGCTGCTTTGTACTTCTTTGAAAGCATATACATTCTCCTTTTCAAAATAAAATAAAGCCCTTAATAACACAAAGTTATTAAGGGCGTAAAACGCGGTACCACCTTAAAGATACTCATCTTGTTTGCTAACGTTAACGACTCCGGCACATACTACATCTGTATTTCTCATATATGCAGCTCCAAAGCTACCTTCAGAACCTATTATCCAAGATTCTTGCACCAACCGAATCCTCTCTGATGGTTTTCAGTTCTTACTCCTCTTCTTCTCAGCTTTTAATATATATTTGATGGGACCTACGGGGCTCGAACCTTTTAACCCTCTGCTTGTAAGGCAGATGCTCTCCCAGCTGAGCTAATATCCCAAATCCATTAATAGATCGTAACACCATACACTATTTATGTCAATACAAGTTAAGATTTTTTATCTAGTGTTTCATCCTTTAATTAACTGGACTTTTTAATCGGAAGTGTATCAACAATAACCACTTCCGATACATCAACATCATCAAGGTTATATTTCCAGTGAAATACAACTGGCTCTTCGTTCGCTTCATCAAAATATTTATATACGCGGTCTATGAGCTCTTCCTTAGATTTTACACGGATACCGCGGAGCATCTGGGGGTCATTTTACTGAAAAAGCCTTCAATCA
>JAAUZK010000025.1 GCA_014804655.1 Lachnospiraceae bacterium
ATGAATACTGCCGCACTAACGCCATTACGCCATTCATTGACCTTAATGGCAAAGGCGGCAGGCCGCCCGTCTATAAGGATGATTTCACCATCAACGATGACGGCGTACCCGTATGCCGCGAAGGGCATGCCATGCGCAGGGACGGTACCGAATCCATAAAAGGCAGGACAAAATTCAAATGCCCTAAAATCAGCTTTGCTGGCGGAAGCCCCCACTGCACCTGTAAAAATCCCTGCTCCGATGCAAAATACGGCAGGACTGTACATCTTGTCATAGCTGATAACCCGAGGCTTTTTAATGATCCGCCAAGGAGCAGTAAAGAATGGAAACTGGAATATAACGCCAGGACATCTGCGGAACGCTGCAATAAGCGGGAAAAACTGGACTATAAACTGGAAGACGGCAGATACCGTTCATCCAGAATGTGGTACTGCCGCCTGTTCAGCATCATGATGTGCCAGCACCTTGATGCGTGGGACCTGCCAAAGACTTCCCTTAAAAATCTTCTTGAGCAGGCTGCTTGATCTATAAGCAATACCATTATAAACCATGTCAGCGACAAGGTCTATTAGCTGTACCCTTTTTCTCAAAATATATTACATCTGTTCCATTCTGGATAATATCTACTTGTCAAGGTTCGTCCGACCAATGAATCTTGGTCGGCAGGCCCAAGATTCCGAGAGCCTATTGTCGGGTATATAATATTACATATTGTGACAAAAGAAAATTTCAAAAAACTAAATATATTGTTCAGAAAAAGTTGACATTTTGTTTAGGTAATTGACGTTTTTGTATTACATCTGCAATAGAAATTAGGAATTTATTATGTTATAATACGGTAAAGTGGTAAATTGAATTTCAAAAGGAGATATATAGATGAACCTTGAATGGTATTATACTTTTTTGGTTGTTGCCAAATATCAAAACTATCGAAAAGCTGCTGATGAATTATTTATTACCCAGACATCAGTATATAATCATGTTAAAAACCTTGAAGCACTCTTGGGTGTTGAATTGGTCGAAATATCTGGTCGTAATATAACGTTGACTGAAGCGGGACAATTTTTTTGTAAAATTGCAAAGGAAACCATAACTACTTATGAAAATGGACTCTATGCTGTTAAAAATATGAAATCCAGCTACAAGACTACATTAAAGGTTGTTGTCACTACATATATTGATAATTATCTGATCCCCAAATTTCTGCCAATCTTTTTTCAGAAAGAACCTAGCATTAATATTTCAACAACGGTATTGGAGGATAATATACCGCAAGCTATTATGGATGGGCAGTATGATATTGGGATTGACAGGAAAGAACCTTTTACAAAAAAAGTTCAGTATAAAAATGTATGTGAAGGGAAAATTCAGCTTGCTGTGCCAAATACCAGTGAGAATAGTAACTTGTCAACAGAAATAGAATACTTTCAGAAATATAGGATATTGACTAACAATCACCCTACATATTGGGAAGATTTGGAAAAGTCTATCAGCAAGTTATATCCTGATGCAGATTTTGTGAGCATAGCTTCTGTACGTTCTACGGAAGATTTGATTAAGGCAGATCAGGGGGTATCCTATTTGCCCGTTTACATTGTAAAGGGATTGCAGCAATCTCAAATTAAGTTAATAGAGCCAAAAGATATAACACCTCCAATTTCCTTTACTTATTTGATTTGGAAAAAGGAATCTGCTGAAATTGACACTTTTAATAGGCTTTTTGAGGAATTTGTTCGGCAAGAACGTGAGAAGGTCGATTAGCGAAACAGTATGTCACACGAATAATAGAAATTTGAATGGCAGAGTGATGTAGAAAGCGGTCTGAAACTACGTTGATGATTTCAGACTGTTTTTATTACTGAATATTTGAAAGCAGTAGGAACGCTCATATATTAGATTGGACAAGGGATTATATCTGGAGTCTGGTCTTTTTTTGTGTTTTTATTTAATAGTCAAGCTCATAGAACACGCTTACACTTTATTTTATTTTTGTCTTTTTATCCGTCTATGCTTATGTAGGGATAAAGGGGGTGGCAGAATCTCGTTTCGTGCGAAGATGTACCTGCAATGGTTAACATTGTTGCCCATGAAGGTATGGAGCAAAGGATTGTGCTTACTGGCACGTCAGTCAGAGGTAATGAGATAAAACAGCACTAGAATTTAAAAGAAAAGCATTTTTCGGGAGTGGCTGACTGTAGATACCGTCTGGTTGGGCATGGCGGAGGCGCAGTATGAAATGTGTTGATAAAGTAAATGAGTGGATTTCAAAATGACAATAGGTTTTAATATGGTTAAAAAATGTTGTATATAATTATTTTGTCCACTTTCTGCAAAATCATTCCACTTTCTGCAAGGCATATTGAATATGCCTTATAAAATGCTAAAATTTATATTACAATCATTTGTGCAATAAATCAGCGAGGAATTGTTTTGATATTGCAGTAAGAGGATGCTGTAATTATGTGGCTTATAGCATTTAACAAATGACTATATATATATTATATGGAAGGGGGGTGTATGCTATGAAAACAGGACTTATTTCTAAGAGCGTTTCTGTTGGTAAGAAAGCTTTTGCATGTTGGCCTGGCGCACAGTCTGTAGCTAAAGAGCAGCCGCAGGAAAAGACAGCAGCTAGGGCTGAGCAGAACAGAAGCAAGAAACAGTAAACCGGTATAGATGACTTTTAGTCATTTATACCCACAAAGCAATGCCACTCCACGGTTTATCCGGGAGTGGCATTTTGGGGAAGATTAGAAGATGAAAACATTATTTATATCAATGCCGTGGGCAAGAAGAGACATTTTATCAATTCAGTTAGGTGGATTGACTGCATATTTAAGAGAATGTGGACACGAAGTAGATGCCAGATATTATTATAAGGATATTGTTTCTTATATTGGATTGGACTATTACAGCGAAATCGTTGTCAATTGTTTAGGCGATTTAGTCTTTAGTCCTTTTTATAGTCCTCAGAAAAAAGATGATGTAAAGGCATATTTAACAGAGCTATGGGGATCGGAATTTGATTTTGATGAATTATACAATAATTTAAGTAGATATATTTTAGATATCATGAATGATATTAATTGGGACGAATATACAAATGTGGCTTTTACAACAAGTCTTGTACAATTTATTCCTTCACTTTTGTTGGCAAAAAAAATAAAAGAAATTAAGCCTCAAATGAATATAATAATGGGAGGGGCATCTCTCGTAGGTGATATTGCCACTTGTGTTATTGAGACTTTTAATGAAGTTGATTTTGTTATAAAAGGTGAAGGTGAACAGACTTTTGATTTGCTTTTAAAAAAGATAGCATCTTGTGAAAAAAATTATGAAAATGTTGATGGATTAGTATATCGACAATCTGATGGGAACGTTATAAGTAATAAAGAGCGATCACTTATGTGTGACATAAATGTTCTTCCTGTTCCGGTTTTTGAAGAATATTTTATGCATTCATTAACAGGTGATTACTATCCTCCAATTATAACAGTAGAGTCTTCAAGAGGATGTTTTTGGGGGAGATGTTCATTTTGTAATTTGAATTCACAATGGGAGAATTCATACAGAGAAAAAGATCCGGTAAAAGTAGCGAAAGAAATTAAGCTACAAGCAGAAAAATATAAATTATTAGAGTTTTTCTTTACCGATTCTAATGTATCAAACAAAAAAAGTTTGTTTGATATATTACAAAGCCATGGAATTGAATACAATCTTCATGCAGAAGTATCAGGACATTTGAAACATTCTGACTTTGTGAATATGAGACAGGCAGGGATGAGAGACATACAAATTGGCATAGAAGCATTTTGTGCGTCACTTTTGCGGAAATATAAAAAAGGTGTTTCTGTTATGCGAAATATTGAAATGCTGAAATGGTGTAGTGAATTGGGGATTACTGTTTTTTACAACGTAATTACTGGTTTTCCTACAACAACTCAAGATGAAGTTGATGAAACCTTGCGAAATATGCAATATGCACAATATTATCAATTTCCAGCAATAACTGGTTATTGCTTGTCATATCAAAGTGAAGTTTACAATAACTATAATGAATACAAAATCAAAGATTGGAAAATTCCTGACGATGTGGACAGACTTTATGATAAGAAGTTTCTGGGAAAAACAGCACCTTTATTAAGCGCAATTGTTGGATATGAAATCATTCAGGATGAGGTAGATAAGGCTGATTGGTCATCGGTAGTTGATTTTAGTGAGGAGTGGAGAAGAAGTTTTGAAAAGAATCGTGGAAGATGTGGATTGATGTACTATGATGGAGGTTCATTTATTGTTATTAAAAAGAGTTTATATGGAAGAGATGAACAGTTTACATTGGAAGGAATTGCTAAAGACTTTTATTTATTTTGTATAGATGAAAGTAAGACTAGGGAAGAAATATATGAGCACTTTTCCGAGGAAGAAACATCTGATCTTGATGATATGATTACTGAACTAGAAGAATTAGAGCTTATGTTTTGCGAAGGAAACAGATGTTTTTCTTTGGCAGTAAGAGATTGACAGGGCTGTGAATAAACAGGTAAAAACTGGTAGGAGTATTAAGATGCAGTGGGAATTATCAACAATATATGAAAGTGAGAATCAGTTTGTTTGTATATGTACTACAACCCAGAGAGAAATACTGGATTTTTATGAGTACTATAAAAAGATAAAAAAGTATGAAGTTCCACAGCTTGTAGAATGTCTGAAGAGGTATGAACTAATTTCAAATGAAATATTAAAGGCTCAGTTGTACAAGTCGTTAGTATATTATGGCGGAAATGAAGTAGATCAGATAGAGCCATTATTAGATGGATTATTGGAGCAATACAATGAGTTTATTACACCATTTCCATTAAGCCTGCTCCATCATGATGAATTAAGGACTTATTTGGAAGATCCCTGTCTTGTTAATTATTCAAGGTTTTTGAAGAATTTATTTGGTGAAAAAAAATATCTTTTAGATGTAGACTCAGAAAAAATCATACATTTAAAAAATACAACTGGATATAACGCAATGCAACAGTTGTATCTATCTTCATTGGAAGATGCTGAATTTTTTATTAAAGGGATAGGACGATTTGATTACAATACACTGTTGGGGTATTTGAATGTAAAAGATGAAAAATTAAGAAATAATGCCGCTAGAAAATTAGGTTACTTTTTTAAAAAAAATAAT
Organism: Lachnospiraceae bacterium; assembly: GCA_014804655.1. GTDB lineage: Bacteria > Bacillota > Clostridia > Lachnospirales > Lachnospiraceae > UBA3282. The sequence goes on from JAAUZK010000025.1 coordinate 5,180, forward strand.
ATTTATTTCACTAAGCTATTTAATTTTTTAACGCAGGATATGCTCATTGATAAGCGGATCAGGAATTATGATAGTATATATGAAAGTATATACAGTGAAAATGAGGTTTCAGAAACTGATTATAAGTTGCTGGAAAAGTTAGTTATTCAAAATGTAGATATATTTCAAAGATATTGTGAAATAAAAGCTAAAAAAATGAATAATGGTAGTAAATGGGGTGTATCTAATATTCATGATCTTTCGAAACGAATATGCATTGAAGATGCTCTGGACATCATTGTTACAGCATTTGATAATATATCAAGTGAATATAAGAATATTGTTACAACTCTATTTAATGATTCGCATATAGATTATGAATGTCGTGAGGGGAAACAATCCGGCGCAATATGTTTTGCAGCAGTGCCGGATGTAAGACCATATGTATTTATAAATTATAGTGGAACAATAAGCGATCTTTTTACTTTGGGGCATGAACTGGGACATGCTGTTCATTTTGCTACTTCCGCAAAGAAAAATTCTGTGATCAACTATATGGAATCAAATCTGCATACAGAAAGTGTAGCCGTTTTTTTTGAAACATTAGTATGTAGAGAATATCTTAAAAGAAGTAACAATTCATGTTTCGCTCTTTTGGAAGTTATGGATAATTTTATGGGAAAGATATATCGCCAAACTATGAATTTTATGTTCGAAAAAAGAGCAAGAGAGTATGAAGGATATATAACACCAGAGCAGATGGAGAAAGAATGGGAGATATTAAGAGAACAATTCTATAGCGATACTGTAAAATTTGGGGGATACGAGAAAAACAATTATTGGTCAATACCTCATTTTATATGTGAACCATTGCTGACATCAGTTTATGTATTTAGCCAGATTATAGCGCTTATGTTAGTAAATAAGCTGGAGACTGATGATTTTGAAAAAAAGTTTCATGGATATCTTGAAATTGGATCAAACAATTCTTTTATGGAATATTTATTTAAGGAGTTCCATATTAGGATTGATCAGGAAAAGAGCTGGCAATTAATATTTAATGAATTACTGGAACTGCTTAAGAGATTGGAGCGTGCAAATGAATAACAAATCGGAAATTATTTTGATTTCAATGCCTTTTTTTGATTATAGACTCCCATCTGCACAGTTGGCAGTTTTAAAGGGATATTTGAACAAAGAAAATATATCTACTCTATGTATACACGCATATTTGGATTTTTATGAGTGTATAGGAGAAGAGTACATAGATTTGATTAATAACTATGAGTATGCAGAATATTTTTTTATAAAATTTGCTTATCCAGAAAGGTATGCATTAAAAAGAAGAGAAATTAATCATCAATTACAAAAGGATTTGAAACTTTCGAAACGTATGTTAATGAACTTTTATGCAAGAATAAGCAATTTTATTGATGATATTGTAAATAAAATTGAAAATCAAAACTGTGATCTTATAGCATTTTCAATAACTTATAAGCAATTGTTACCTAGCATCTGTGTTGCCAAAAAACTAAAGAATAACAAAACAGGAAAAAAAATACTATTTGGAGGAAGCAGAGTATCTGGTGAACTAGGGAATGGCATTTTTTCCAAAGAAAAATGTGTTGATTCAATTCTCAGTGGAGAGGGTGAATATATACTAAAAGACTACATAGATGATTATTATCGTAATGCTCATGATGGACGAATTATTAGCAATGAATTTATAGAAGCTCAAGAACCAGTTGATTTAGAAACGTTACCAGTTCCTGATTTCGATGATTACATACGTGAATCGAGTAAATATGGTATAAATAATGGAAAGGTACTTATATTTTATGAGGTGGCACGTGGGTGTTGGTGGAATCGATGTACATTTTGCTCATCACGCAGGTTGTATAAAAATTATAGGGAAAAAACTCCAAATAAGGTAGCGAATGATTTAAGGAACCTTTTGGAAAGATATGACACAAGCTCTGTGTGGCTCTTAGGAGATTGTTACACCTTTAATTCATATTTGAAATTATCTCGATTAATGAGTGAGTATGTTGGGAAATGTCAGTTTATGATATATTCCAGATGCTCATCCAATTTTAAGTATTATGAAGCTTTAAAGAAAATGGGAGCAACTTCTATAATCGTTGGAATAGAAGCATTATCTGATAGTTTATTAAAAAAGATGGACAAAGGTTGTGATACAATTAGAAATATTCAATGTTTGAAATATTGTACTCAACTGCAATTAGGATGTACTTATAACCTATTTTATGGATATCCTAATTTTTCACACCAAGATTATATCGAGACATTACATAACATTGACTTTGTTTTAGGTTATCAACCGCCTGAATCTTTGTGCGATATGGAACTTCAATATGGAAGTCATGTATATCACGACCAAAAGGGATTTGAAATCTGTGCATCAGCTCCTGATCGGAAAGAGATGATGATTCTTCCAGATGGTGCAAAGACTTTTATTTATGAGTGTAAAACATTAAGAGTGCATACCAAATATTCAAAAAAAATAATACAAAGAGTGATGCAGTGGAACAAGGTCTATGAAAAAGAAGGAAGTGCTCTCTTAACTTATCAAATTGTTGATGGGATTGTACAGATAACAGATAAACGAAAAATGGGGTGGGGAAATAAAAGAAAATATTCCTTAACGGAAGATGAATCGAAAATCTTTATTATGTGTGAAAAAATTACATCGAGACAATTATTAGAAAATAAACTGCCGGGAGTTGATATTAGCTCAATTCTAAAAAAGTTAAATAAAATGAAAATTTTATTTCTTACGGGAAAAGAATGTCTTTCAATACCAATTAGAATGGAAAGGGATGGAAATAAATGAGTGAAATAAAAAGACAAACATATTTATATTATGCTTTTAATTTTGTTAATCGCTTTATGGTATATCTTCCGGTGTTTGTACTCTTTTTGAATCAAAAAGGGTTGTCTCAGTCAAAGGTAATGATACTTATGTCAGCATATAATATTGCAATTATGGCTGGGGAAATACCGACAGGTATTGTAGCAGATAAGTTTTCCAGAAAAGCATCAGTATTTATTGGCTGTATACTTCAAGGAATAATGATGCTTATGATGGTGCCAGTTACTAATTTTGTATATCTTATCATTATAGAAGTGATTTTTGGTATTGGTATGACTTTTCAGTCAGGTGCAATGTCAGCAATGTTTTATGATTTTTTGAAAATTCATAAAAGTGAAGAATTATATCCTGGAATTGAAGGAAAAAGATGGGCGAGTGTTTTTTTGTCTCAGGCAATTGCTTCTGTAATAGGTGGAATGTTAACAGATATAAATATTAATCTGACAGTAATTATAACGGGCGTAGCATATCTGCTCTCAGCAGTAATTCTTCTGCTATTTAAAGAGCAAAATCAGGAGCGAGTTACTGTTAGCTATAGAAAACATATTTTTATTACATGGGTAAATATTATTAAGAATAGTCATACTCGTTTAATGCTTCTTGTGATAATTCTGACGAATGCGTTGTTTCAAACAACAATTTGGCTCTATCAACCTTATTATAGTGAAATCGGTATCAAAGTTACAGCGTATGGTTGGGCATATTTAATGATGAATGCAGTCAGTGCATTAGGAGGTATGTTTAGTTCTAAAGTAAAATTAAGTTTAGGACAGACAATAGCCATATATATGTTTGGTAACTCAATATGCATCTTTATTATGGGAGTATGTGATATACCAGTTGGAGTAGTTGTTCCGTCAATTATTTTTTTCATAAATGGGATTATAAATCCATGGATTCAGTCATATTGGGAGAAGAATATTGAGAATGAAGAGCGTGCAACAGCCTCATCGATATTAAGTCTTGTATCTTCTCTTGTATTTGCCATAATAGCAATTCCTTTGGGATTTATTTGTGATGAAAATGGTGTAAATATGGCGCTGATTGTGGCTGCAGGATGTTTTACTGGTGTTAGTGTGATTATTTGTGCCATTTATTGTATTGGGAGAAATAAGTTTGAAAACAAAGAGTTAGTGGATAGAGAAAGATAAAAGGAAACAACAACAAAGTTTAATTATACAGATTTGCCGCATCTCCTATATATTTTGTAATGTATCAATCTTATAAAAGGATTTAAATAAAAAGGAAAATAAAATTGAAAGAAGTTACAGGGTTTTATGACATCATCGGTTTCTTTCGTAGAAAGGCAGGTTTTAAATATGAAATACAAAGTAGAGAATTTAATGAGCGCAAATATTGTAATTACAAGCAACTGTAATAGTAAATGCGCATCATGCAATTATTGGAAGATGCCACCGATATATTTGGATATACAAAAGATTTACGATTTTTATGATATGATCAGCAAGTATGAATGCTCTAGCGTTGTAATTACTGGTGGAGAACCTACATTACATCCTGCGTTTAAGGATATTGTCAAAACTGCAAAAGAGAAATATGGATTTATTGTGATTTTATCAACAAATGGCAGTCTGATTAAGTATAAATTTGATGAAGTTAAAGACTATATTGACTCATATTGTATCTCATTTGATGGGTATAATAAGGAACAATATAAGGTTATAAGAGGTATTGATAATTATAATGAGATTTTGAGCAATATTGAGCTTATAAAGGACTATAATGAAAACATTCAGGTTTGGCTAAGTTGCTTAATACAGAAAAAGAATTTCGTAAACCTTAATGACATATATTTAACAGCATTAAATTCTGGTGCAGATGGTATATTTTTTAATGTTCCAGAACTTAGAGGGATGTGTTTTGGAAGAGACAGGGAAAAAGGAAATTATGATTGTCTGATGTTGGATACAGAGCAATGCAATGAGCTTCGGAATATTATAGATCACATGATTAGTATTGATGAGAAGGTTGGATTTTTGTGTCAAAATTCACAATCCCTTCATAAATTTGTAGACTACTTTAGTTTTTTTAATGAAGGTGTCAAACCAGAGCCCAGAAAATGTTATGTTCCTTATAATACGATAACACTTAATGAAAAAGGAAAAATACGACCATGTTTCTATCTTGAGGATGAAATGAGAATGACTGGTGATGATATTAACTCAGATTTTATGACCGGAATCAGAAGAAAGCTTGATCAAAATGAAGAGTATCGATTAAATTGCGATTACTGCTGTCAGTTTAATTCTTGATAACTCAATTTTCCTAGCAGAAATCTCTGAACAAAACCTGAATAAATAAGGTTTGAAATATTATCTAAAGAGTCACTTTACAATAGCGAATGATGTATAAATGCAGTCTGAAACAGTGTTGATGATTTCAGACTGTTTTTTATTACTGAGTATTTGATAGCAATAGGAAGGCTCAAATATAAAAGAAATCGGACAACAGATTATATCTGGAGTCTGTTTTTTTCTGTCTGATAGTCAAGGAGGCGTATATCAGCTAAAAATAGCGGATACTGGCACTCTGAAAACAACTCCCTTTCAGTTATGATAGTTGCAGGCTTGAGAAAGCCAAAACAATTTAATAGGACACGCATACACCTGATTTTATTTTCGCCTTTTTATCCGTCTATGCTTTATGTAGGGATAAAGGGGTGGCATAATCCCGTTTCGTGCGAAGATGTACCTGCAATGGATAGCATTGTTGCCCGTGAAGGTATGGAGCAGAGGATTGTGCCTACTGGCATGGCAGTCAGAGATAATGAGGTAAAACAGCGCCGGAATTTCAGCGAAAGCATTTTTCGGGAGTGGCTGCCTGTGGATTCCGTCTGGTTGGGCATGACGGAGGCGCAGTGTGGGATGGAAGCCGTCCCAGTGTATGTTACCCGGTTCGGGGACAAGCGAGAGCCAATCTGATATTTTCAGATTGAACAGAGGGGTAATGTGGCGGAAACGCCACGTTATCCTCTGATACAGGCAAGCCTTGCAGTTATCAGATAACAGCAGACAAGGCTTCCCTGTATGAGAGGATAAATGCCGGCAAAAACTTCTCTTTTGTTTCAGTCAATGAAAATAGAAGAAAGAACAGGTGATTATCATGTGCAGTAATGTGAAAACTATTGAGGTCGGCTTGCTTGTGCATCCGGCAATCATGTTTATGAACTCCAACAAGTCAGAAAGCAATATCCGCCAGCTTATTCAGCAGAACCGCCAGAAGTGCAGCATGGCAGGGATAGCGTTGATGAATGAAGCTATCATTAACAAGGGACCGAACAGGGACATTGACCGTGATGCGGTAAACATGCTGATTACACGTCTGATCAGCGGACAGTATGATACGGTTGTTGTGGAAAACATGGCTGACATAACAGCGGACGTGTCCGATCTGGAGGAATTTATGCACGATGCCGCCAACATCGGCATTGGCTTTTTTGAGCTTTCTACCATGCAGTACCATATGTACGATACAACAAAGTGTCCTGCCGATAAGGAAAGACCGATATGGGGCGGGGGCAAGGGTTGCTGATGAAGATACAGAGAGGCGACATACTGTATGCTGACCTGGGCGTACAGTATCAGGGAAGTATGCAAGGCGGTATGCGCCCGGTGGTGGTAGTCAGTAACAACAGGGCAAACAGGCACAGCACTGTCATTACAGTGGTTCCGCTGTCTACTAAGATTTACAAGAAACGGAACCTGCCCACTCATGTATTCATATCGTTCTATAAGACGGAGGGGCTGGATCAGCACAGCATCGCATTATGCGAACAGGTTACAGCACTGAACTTTGACCGTATCATAGAACACATGGGAAAGGTCGATGAAGAAACGCTTAGCAGGATCACGGAGGGCGTACAGGTGCAGGTTGGGGTATTTGACAGATATAATTAAGGAAAGGACATAAAATCATATCATTTGGGAGCCGGGCGGGTGTCCGGCTTTTACATATCTGTCTGTAATGGGCAGAGTATGTTGTTCAAGTAAATTGCAGAACGGAGGATTGCAGAATGAAAGCTGCGATTTATATTCGGGTGGGAAATAAGGATCAGTTGGCACCTGAAACGGATAATAATAAGAAAGAACAGGAATTTGAAATCTATTGCAAAAGGTTACAACAACGGGCGGCTGGCGGATACATTCCGCAACAGCAGAGTGGAAAGAACAAAAAATCGAGATAACAGACCTCATATCATGCAAAATGAAATCCGGGGCAGACATACCTAATAGAAGATAGAGTTGAGCCGGGCGGGTGTCCGGCTTTTTACATAGCTGCCAGTGTTCCATATGGCAGCATGAATTTTTCATAGGGAGGAATGGAATGTCACTTGAGGAAATGCAGGCAGTAGACATTCGGACGGTAAGACCGGAAGATGTTGTTGATATTCGGCAGATAAAGATAGATAAAGGGCTTTCACGGGAGGAAAGGCGCAGGGAATTTATCAGGCAGGTAAAAAATCCCTATTGCTTCCGTGTGGGGAATGTAATTGTCAAGTCAAGCTACAGCGAGAACGGGGTTTCCCTGAATGAGCGTTTTGAGGAACTTGTGATGACTGTATAAAATTTTGAAAAAAGTGTGGAAAAAAAACGGGAAATGTGTTAATCTAGGACTCAGTAGGACAACTAAATCATGTGCAAACTCTGGAACCTAGATTTTTTGGGATTGGGCTATCTTAATTGAAATCAAGGAAAAGGAGTGTTGCAGATGGAAAATATCAATTCTATTTTATATCATGCAGCCATTTACCTCCGGTTATCAAGAGAGGATGGCGATGTTGCGGAGGGCAGCAAGCTCGTAAGCAACAGCATATCGAACCAGAAAGCCTTAATCATGGACTTTCTGAAATCCCACACTGAAATCAAGGTACATTCCGTGTATGCGGATGACGGTTACAGCGGCGTCAATTTTGACCGCCCGGACTTCCAGCGCATGTTGGAGGATATACGGAAAGGCACGATCAACTGTGTCATTGTAAAAGACCTGTCCCGTTTCGGCAGGAACTATATTGAAGCAGGACGGTATATTGAAAAGATATTCCCGATGCTCGGTGTGCGTTTCATTGCCATTACGGACAATTACGACAGCATGGCAGCGGCAGGCGGCTATGGCAGTGATATGGTGGTCCCGTTCAAGAACCTCATAAATGACGCATATTGCAGGGACATATCCATTAAGATCAGAAGTCACTTGGATATGAAGCGGAAAAGAGGGGAGTACATCGGCGCATTTGCCGTGTATGGCTACCTCAAGGACGAGAGGAACAAGAACCAGCTTGTCATTGATGAATATGCGGCAGGCGTTGTGAGGGATATTTTTGCAATGAAGCTGTGCGGCTTGAACCAGCAGACAATCGCTGATAGGCTGAACAATGACGGTATCCTTTCCCCGATGGAGTACAAAAAGAGCATAGGCATAAATCTTGAGACAACATTCAAGAAGGGGACGCAGGCAAAATGGAGTTACAATGCGGTGCTTAGAATACTCAAAATGAGGTCTATACCGGAGTGCTGACACAGGGCAAGCAGACAACACCAAATTACAAGGTTAAGACACGGGTAATGAAGCCGGAAGATGAATGGGTAAAGGTGGAAAACACACATGAGCCTATCGTATCAAGGAAAGACTTTAATCTGGTGCAGGAACTTCTAAAGCAGGACACAAGGATCTCCCCGGATAAAGAGGCGCTCTTTCCACTGGCAGGTATGCTTTACTGCGGGGACTGCATGGAACCAATGGTAAGAAAGACGGTTCCGGCAGGCGGTAAAAAATATGTGTATTATGTCTGCTCCGGCAATAAAAAGGATAAAACCTCATGTTCGCCGCACAGGATTTCAGAAGCTGACCTGACAGATTCCGTCCTTTATCTGTTACAGACGCATATTGAAAGCGTCCTGACACTGGAGGAGGCAATGCAGGTCATTGAGAAAGCCCCGAAGCTAAAGGCAGATGTGGCAAAGTTTGATGAACGCATTGTGAGGAAACGTGCGGAACTGGAAAAAGCGGAAAAAAGAAAGCTGAATCTGTATGAGGACTTAAAGGACGGCATCATTTCCAAAAAGGAATACTTACAGTTAAAAGCAGAGTATGACCGCAGGATCAGTGAGGCGGAAACGGCAATCGGCTCTTATGAGAAGGAAATGAAGCTGATACTGGAAAACAAGAGCAGTATGCACGAATGGATCAATGAATTTAAGCGGCATGAGAATATCCAGTCCTTAGAACGCAGTGCGGCGGTAGTGATGATAAAGCGTGTCATGGTCTACAGTGCGGACAGGATAGAGATCACATACAACTTTGAAGATGAATTTGCAAGGTGCAGCGAATATGTGGCTGCATACGGAGAGTATAGCAGGAAGGAGGCAGTGTAAATGGCTAGAAAGAGCAGAAAGCCCTCTGTTTCCGAACAGGGTATGCAGAATACGGGAGTACAGGCAAAAACAGAAATGAAGCTGTACCGGACGGCGGTATATGCAAGGCTGTCCGTGGAGGACAGCAAAAACCCTGACTGCGACACCATTGAGAACCAGTTATCATTAGTAAGGAATTATATAGAGAGCAAACCATACCTCAGACAGACGGAAGAATACATAGACAATGGAGTGTCAGGCACACGCTTTGACAGACCGGAGTTTATGAGGATGGTTGCAGACATGCGGGCAGGAGAGATTGACTGCATCGTGGTAAAAGACCTTTCAAGGCTTGGCAGGAACTATCTGGAAGCCGGGGACTACCTCGAAAAGATATTCCCTTTCTTTGGGGTACGCTTTATCGCAGTCACGGACGGCTATGACAGCATCAATCCGAACACGGCAGATGACGGTCTTATCGTACCGCTTAAAAACCTTATCAATGAGGCATATGCAAAGGATATGTCAAAGAAAGTTTCCACTGCCATTGACATCAAGCAGCGGCAGGGGAAGTTCATAGGGTGCAGGGCGGCATACGGATATATGAAAAGCCCGGAAGATAAGAACCTGCTCATTGTTGACAGGGAAGTAAGCGACATCGTAGTGAGGATATTTGAGTGCAAGGCAGAAGGCATGGGCAATGGCAGCATTGCAAAAATGCTGAATGATGAAGGGATTGCGTCCCCGATGCGCTACAAATATGAAAAAGGGCTGACGAAGAACAAGCGGTATGCCGAAAGCCTTTGGAATGACGGCACAATCGCTACAATGATCGTCAATCCGGTCTACATTGGCGATATGGAGCAGGGGACACAAAAAGAAGCGATGCACATGGGAATCAAAAAGCACAGGATAAAGAAAGAGGACAGGATATATGTGGCAGGAACCCATGAGCCTGTTGTGAGCCGTGAGCTTTTTGACAAAGTGCAGGAACTGGTTGAGGAAAGAAAGCAGAAAGTGATCGCAAGCCGTGGCAAGTACGACAATGTAGAGAAAAAGGAAAACAAGTTTGACCGTATTCTTTTCTGCGGCGACTGCGGTGGCAGGTTGAAATTTTACCGGAGGGTGGATAACAGGAGCGGGACTGCAAAAGTTTATTATGCTTATCTCTGTCCCAATTCTGAATCTTACGGCGAAAAGTTCTGTAAAAAGAAGAAAATCAAGATGCAGGACTTGGAGGAGGCGGTAGAAAATGCCCTGCGGATGCACATGAAGCTGTTCCTCGACACAAAGGAAGTCCTGCAAAGTCTGAACAGGACGGCGCAGGCAAAGCAGATAAAGACCGATTACAGGCGGCAGATAACAGACACAAAGAATAAGCTGGAACGTGCGCAGTCCATGAACAGCAACCTTTACAATGATTATGCGGACGGGCTGCTTAGTGAGAGGGATTACCTGTTTGCAAAGCAGAAATATGTTAAGGAAGCGGAAAACCTTGCACAGAAACTTTCCGAACTGGCAGCAATGCAGACTACCTATGAGGCAGAATATGCGGGCGGTCAGGACTTCGCAAAGGTCATGGAACGGTATGCAGGCTTTGAGGAACTCACATCGGATATAATCCACGCACTGATCAGCCGCATTGTTTACTTCGGGGAGGGCAGGATTGAGATAGAATATGCCTTTGCCGATGAACTGAAAGCATTTGTGGAACTGGCGGAAAGCAGGAAGGAGGAAATCTCATGTATGCAGCAGGCAGTATGACAGCAAAAAAAGAATATGTGGTCTGCCTGTATGTCCGGCTTTCCATAGAGGACGATGATGTGTCCGGCAGTGCTTTCAAGACGGAAAGCGGAAGTATCACGACACAGAGGGCATTGCTCCATGATTACATTAAGAACCGGAAAGAGTTTAAAGGCTGCAAGGTCATTGAGAAATGCGACGACGGCTTTTCCGGCACACACTTTGACAACAGACCGCAGTTCACGGAAATGATAGAGCTTGCCAAAAAGGGAAAGATTGACTGTATCATAGTAAAAGACTTCTCAAGGTTCGGCAGGGACTATGTGGAATTGGGGAATTATCTGGAACAGTTATTCCCTTTCATGGGGGTGCGGTTCATTTCCGTAAATGACAACTATGACAGTGCGGAACTTGCGGAAGGCACAACCGGAGGCTTGGACGTGGCATTTAAGAACCTGATCTATGACTATTACAGCAGGGAAATGTCAAGGAAACAGCGGATCGCATGGCAGCGCATGGCAGAACAGGGGCAGTACAATTCAACCTGCGCCCTGTACGGCTACAGGAAATCAAAGGAAGATAAGCACAAGCTGGTCATAGAGCCGGAAGAGGCAGAGGTAGTCCGTGAAATCTTCAATATGAAGATAGCGGGGACCGGAACGACACTGATTGCAAGGGCGCTGAATGACAGGGGTATCCCCTGCCCGTCGGAACTGTACCGTTCCAGGGGGGACACAAGAAAGTGGAAAAACAAAGGCAATCCGTGTTACTGGACGGCAAGCAAGATTGAAGCCATTATACGGGATGAAAAATATACCGGGACAATGGTACAGCTAAAGACAAAGCTGGATGGAGTCGGGGGAAAGCAGGTAAACCGTCCCAGGGAGGAATGGGTAAGGGTGGAAAACACCCATGAACCTATCATCACTTATCCCCAGTACATCAGGGCGGTATCCTCCCTGAAACAGCAGAAAGCGAAAGAAAGCAAGAACTTCAAAAACATCTATTACTGCGGGTGCTGTGGCAGGGCATTGTTCAATGCACACTACGGAACCGTCTTTTGCAAGCAGCGGTCATTCAAGACCGATTCCGATTGCAGGGACATTGAGATTAAAAAGCAAGAAGCCGATATGTCGGTGCTTGAAGCTGTCAAAGAAGAGGCAGAGTTATTTCTTGACCGTGATAAGCTGTCAAGGCAGGTCATAAAGAGAAATTCTCCTTTATCCGTTAGTGACAGGATCAATTCCACAATGAGGTCGATTGAGGCAGCACAAAAAAGCTGGATTGCACTGTACGATAAATACGCTGACGGAAAACTGGAAAGAGAGTTTTTCCTGAATGAGAAGAAACAGTATGATGCCGATATGGAGAAGCTGGAACAAGAACTTGCGGCGCTCCGGCAGGCGCAGGAAGAAGAGGAAACCGAACAGGAAGGCTCCCAAAGGAAAGCAGATCAGGCTATGGCATTTCTGGAAGAGGAAGAACTGACAGAGGATATGAAAGAAAAACTGATTGAAAAGGTCATCGTCTATCCGGCAAGCAAGATTGAGATAGTCTGGAAGTATAAGGGACATTCTATAAGGGAGTTGGTGTAAGGGAAATAAAGAGTTGAAATAAGGGCAGGACTGAATTAGCACTGAAAGCGGGAACACCGTTTGCACAAGCTGATCCAGTCCTGCCTTTGGTTCTGGATAGGAGTATGTAAAGATGGGCTTTACAAAGAGTGAGTTAGTTCAGTTCTTCGATGAACTGACAGGGTTAATCAGTGAAGAAAACCAGAGTGAAGCAAATCTCCTGATACGGGGGTTTGTGCTTGACTTTGAGAAAAGCTACAAATATGAAGATGCTGCATTGCAGAAGAACGTGCCATATGTGCCGCCGTTCTATATTCCAGTAATGCCGCAGACCTTTCAGGAAGAGATCAGACTGAAGCTGACCGAGAAACTGACAGAACTGGGCGAGTACAGTCCTGAGAATGTAGAACAGGCGATGCACTCCAAAATCTATGACCTGAGAGAGCTGATCGACATTACAGAGTATGCGAAATGGGCAGATGAAGAAATATACAGGGACTTCGCAAAGAAGCTGGCAGCGAGCAGGTGGTAGGCATGGGGCAGTTTCCTCTTACGGCATAGGTGGTATTCTGAATGATGCTTTTAAGGCATAGTTAAGCAAGACGGAATAAGTATTAGACATTATGCGGTGGTAAGAGTAAAATGAGAGTAGCGAAAGAAACGCATAAATTCCTTATTGGTGGGGTTTGTGCAGAAAGTGCAAAAAAAAATGAAATTTTTTTTTAGTCCATACTTGACAGAAGAATATCCGAATTATTGGGGAACAATGCCGATGCATATGTTTACAGTGCTTGAACAGATTGATTTCGAGGGCAAAACAGTCCGTCCGGTATGCACTCATGAAGGCAGCGGAATGGGCAGAAGTGAAGCAGACCTGAAGAAATGCTGTCCGGGCGCGGTCATCAAAAAGGGTCTCGCAATTCAGGAAAGCAGCGTGGGAAGGTGCGATGCTGCTTTGAAAAATTGGCTGGAATAGTGTAAAAAATTTTTTCACAGACAAACTTGTTTGCGGATATGAATGCCAAGAAACAATACCAGAATTGGAATAGTGATTACTATTATAATCAGGTACATACGCAGGGGCATGGAAAGGCAAGCGATTGTATTAAGTGTGGAAAATGCGAAAAGGCATGCCCGCAGCATTTGGAGATAAGAACGCTTTTGGGGCAGGTTGCAGAGGTTTTTGAACAATAGAGGCAGGTTACTTTTTTGGGGTAATGGCAGCGATGTTGCCTGCGGATTAAAAGGATGTTATAATAATCGCATCTATTGAAGCTGATATACACAAGTTGAGAGGAGAGATTTTATGGGGATAAATGAAAGAGGCCAGCAAGTTTGGCTCCATGCAAGACCTGCGAAAAGTGACACTTGCATGGAGAGATCGAAGTCACTTGAATATTAAATCCGACACGCTTTGCGGGTTGGTTTATTGAATGAATCGCAGGTTTTGTTACTTGACTATTATGATCAAGGAGGAAGCCTGTATGGAATATGTAAATGCCAGAATACTTCTTCCCGATACATTAGTTGAAGAATTGCAAAGGTATATACAAGGAGGATATATTTATATACCTGCAATTCAGGAACAACGAAAATGCTGGGGAGAATTATCCGGTTATCGTAAGGAATTACAACAAAGAAACAGAAGGATTACGGATGAATACCAGAAAGGAACTTCTATTGACGATTTAGCTGATGAATATTGCCTTTCGGTTCATACGATCCGAAAAATAGTTTACCAGAAGTAATGAAAAGGGGCTGTTGCAAAAGTAGATGACTAATCTACCGGAGCAACAGCTCCGTTTTTATGCTCAATTAATTTAAGGCTATTGCAAAGTTTCATTTTGTACAAAATATTACCGAAATGTTTGGTGTATTGAAAAGATGGTATTCTATTCATAAAATATTGATATGGTTCAATTACAAGATTCTAATTTGAAACAGGGAAACATGGCTTGGAAGAAAGAAGGGAATCATAATGTCTACTTTATCAGTGGCGCCGGGTACTGCTAAGCATATGAAGCAAAAGCCAGCCCACAGTGTAGGAGAAAACATTGCATATATGATATCGCTTGCATGGAGACAGCGCCGTAGCGTCATTTGGTTTGCTCTGGCAATGGTGGTTGCTACGATTCTGCTCAGTCTTACACAGCTTTTTATCGTGCCGTCTATACTCGGAGCTGTTGAAGCTAAAGTTTCTATCGCAGAACTTACTGTTATCATACTCTTGTTTACAGGGGGATTAATACTACTCAGCGCGGCCGGTGCGTATCTTTCATCATGCTCACAGTTTGGTCGTATTGAAATACGTCTCATTATCGGCTCTATGATCCAGAATAAGGCGTTGACCATGTCATATCCCGATATTGAGGATCAGAATGTCAGGAAGAAAATGGATAAAGCTTCCATGCTTGTTACCAGCAACACGGCCGCTACTGAGGCTGTCTGGGCAACATTGATGAATCTGTTACAAAACGCAGTTGAATTTGTGGTTTATCTTTCTTTGCTTACTACTCTTAATCCGCTGATGATTATTGTCGTTTTGATTACTACCATTGTCAGCTTCTTAGTGAGCAATTATTTAGGTGCCTGGGGATACCGGCACAGGGATGAAGAATCGGAATATTTCCGCCGTATGAATTATCTCAGCGAAAGATCCAGAGATTATACATTGGCAAAGGATGTCCGCATTATTGACATGGGTAACTGGATAGAAGATGTATATAACGGCACACTGCGTCTGTATCGGAGCTTTGTCGCACGCGGGGAACGTGTCTATATTTGGGGCAATATGATAGATGTAGTGCTTACATTTATGAGAAACGGTATCGTCTATTATTTTTTGATCGGGGCTGTGCTTAAGGGTGAGATGTCTGCTACGCAGTTTGTGTTGTACTTTAATACTGTAAATGTTTTTACAACCGGCATAGGCAAGATTATGACCAATCTTGCAATTCTCCGAAAACAAAGCCTTGATATCTGTGCGGTACGGGAATTTCTGGATTATCCCGAAACATTTAAAATGGAAGAGGGCATCTCCTTAACTCCGGATCTGAGATTTCCTTATCAGATTGAGTTGCAGGATGTTTCCTTTCGTTATCCGGAGGCTGAGAAGAATACACTTTCTCATATCAATCTGACGATCAGACCGGGAGAGAAGTTAGCAATTGTTGGCCTAAACGGTGCCGGGAAAACGACACTCATTAAACTTATATGCGGATTTCTGGATCCCACGGAAGGAAAAGTGTTGTTAAATAATACAGACATCAGAACATACAACCGGCGGGATTATTATCGGCTTTTTTCCGCAGTATTCCAAGACTTTTCGGTGCTTGATGTGACGATTGCCGAAAACATCGCGCAGACTGATGAAAAAATAAATGCGGAACTGATGGAGCAATGTATCAGCCAGGCTGGGCTTACGGAGAAAATAGACAGACTGCCTAACGGTGTGGAGACGCACATAGGTCAGGTGTTTGAAGATGGCATTCATCTGTCGGGAGGAGAATTGCAGCGGTTAATGCTGGCCCGGGCACTGTATAAAAACGCTCCGATCATAGTACTGGATGAACCGACCTCTGCGCTTGATCCAATCGCTGAGAGTGAAATATACAACAAGTACAGCGAACTTACGGATGGCCGGATGGCTGTCTATATTTCTCATCGTCTTGCTTCCACCAGATTTTGTGACCGTATTATCTTGATCGCAGATGGGAGTATCGATGAAGAGGGGACACACGATGAGTTAATCGCCCGAAATGGGCATTATGCGGATCTCTTTGAGATTCAGAGCAGATACTATCGGGAAGGAGGAGCGGAAAATGAGAAAACGGAAGAAGGGTAATGCAGGTAAATCTTCTGTTTCTTTTAAGGAGACGGTGCAGTTGTCTCTGCGCGGATTTAGGGTCTGGTGGGGAGAAAATCCCGAATTGCTATTATCCGTGCTGATATGCGGGGTTGTCTGCGCTCTGACGCCTTATGTAGACATTTGGCTGTTGGCTCGTCTTGTCGATGAGATTGCCGGAGAGCGTGATTCACATTTGCTCACGGTATATGTACTGGCACTGATGAGTACGTCTGGGGTACTTTCACTGCTCTGTGCAGGATTGACTAGGTGGAAGAATGTTCAGTTAGCCTGTCTCTGGCATACGCAGAATAATATGTTCATGAAAAAGCTGCTGTCGATGGATTTTGCGGATATGGATGACGGTCATGTACAGGAACTTCGTTCCCGAATATGGCAAAATACGGACTCAGGAGGATGGGGACTGTATAAGCTTATCTATAGCTTTGAAGCAATTATCAGTTCCGTTATGTCCATGATCAGCGCAATTCTTTTAACTGCGTCACTGTTTATATTACCGGTCACAGCAGGAAACGGCAGGTTAATGATACTTAATCATCCTGTTTTTATTCTGCTTATTATTGCGCTCATGTTTGCGGTTACGTTTGTTGCTCCCCTATTATCTGTCAAAGCAGGTTCCTACTGGGTAAAGTATGCGGATGAAAACCAATTGGGAAACCGGCTTTTCGGGTTTTGGCTCGGCAGTCTCGGAAATGACCGTGCGAAGGCACTGGATGTACGTATCTATAGACAGGATGTTCTGAGCAGGAGTAATTTGAAAAAGTATAACCCGTTTATTCCTACCTCAAAGCTGGCTAAAGCGGCAAGAGGACCTATGGGAGGATATCAGGCATTATCCGGAGCTGTGTCACAGATATTTGTAGGAGTCGCATATATCTTTGTAGCCTTAAAAGCGCTGGGAGGAGCTTTCGGTGTGGGCCGGGTGGTGCAGTATGTGAGTGCCATTATTGCATTATCCGGTGGGCTGTCCATGCTGATTGAGACGTTAGGGGATCTAAGGAATAATACTTCTTTTTTGCGTACTGTGTTTGAATTTTTAGATATGCCGAACAAGATGGAGCAGGGAGATATGTCTGTCAGTCAAAATGGCGATATGGAATATGATTTTGAAAGACGAGCACATTCAAATTATGAATCGGGATCCACTTTGGCGGGCAAGGGGTATAATATCGAATTCCGCAATGTTTCTTTTAAGTATCCCGGTCAGGAGGATTATGCACTACGCAATGTATCGATGACATTTCATGCAGGGCAGAGACTGGCTGTAGTGGGTACGAACGGAAGTGGAAAGACCACTTTTATCAAACTGTTGTGTCGGTTGTATGATCCGGCCGAAGGTGAGATATTGCTGAATGGAATCGATATACGAAAATACAATTATCATGAGTATATGCAGTTGTTTTCTGTTGTGTTTCAGGATTTCAAGTTGCTCTCTTTTGAGCTGGGGCAAAATGTTGCCGGCAGTATGAACGTAGACTCAGACAAAGCGGTGCAGTGTCTTCGGAAAGCCGGTTTCGGTATACGTCTTGATAAACTAACGCATGGTCTTTCGACGGTCATTTATAAGGAATTTGATGGGGAAGGTGTTGATATTTCCGGAGGAGAAGCGCAGAAGATTGCGCTGGCAAGAGCTCTATATAAAGATGCTCCTTTTATTATACTTGACGAGCCAACGGCAGCGCTTGATCCGATCGCGGAGTTTGAGGTATATAGCAGTATGAATCAAATGATAGGGGAGAAGTCGGCCGTATTCATCTCGCACCGATTGTCTTCCTGCCGTTTCTGCCATGATATCGTAGTGTTTCACGAGGGCAGAGTGGTTCAGCGCGGCAGCCATGATGCGTTGGTAAGCGACGAATCCGGAATGTATTATAGGCTGTGGAATGCTCAGGCACAATATTATGAGGTGAAAGATCTATAAAACTGATTGCTATTGTCAATCAGTTTTATAGGTCCTCTTTTTTTTATTTCAAAAACATTTCAATCAATTCACCATCCCCATTCATTTTGTGTTATAATTTCCCATAAAAGTGTCAAATCACAATCGGAATCCGGCGTGTAGCGGAAAAGAGGAATCTATGTAAGTTGCGGAGGAAAACTAATGCCGAATATAAAAATAATGTCAGCATACGACCGACCCAAAGAAGTCAGCACCTTATTTTCAGAATATACAAATATGCTGGTTGAAAATGATCCTTCAGTTCAGCAATATCTTAATATTCAAAACTACGATGAAGAAATAAAACATCTGGAAGTAAAATATGGTGTACCGGACGGAAGGTTATATGTAGTCTATTATGATGAAGAATTAGCAGGTTGTATTGGATTAAGAAAAATTGACAATCAAAATTGTGAAATGAAACGTTTCTATGTAAGACCGCAATTCAGGGGGAAGAAGATAGGAAATCTGCTGATTGAAAAAATCATAGCGGATGCGAAAGACATTGGATATTCTCATATGTTACTGGATACGCTCCCTTTCTTACAAAGTGCAATCCATATGTATAAGAAGTGCGGATTCTATGAAATAGAAAGCTACAATAACAGTCCTATGGATACTTCTATATATATGAAACGCGACTTGTAACTTCCGAAATAATGCAACTAAAGCGGAGTATCGAGAAGGAATCAACGCGAAAGAACATTTGTAAAATTGGATTGAAAATTCTGACCAACTGAAAAATGAACGCAGTATCAGAACTTATGATACTATAAATAATACATAAGGTGATAAAGATATGATCGGATTAGGCACAATAATCAATACAATCGGTATTATAGCGGGCGGCATCGCCGGGCATTTCTTCGGCAGGTATTTATCTGACCGTCATCAGGATACGCTTAATACCACATGTGGCGTAAGCGTACTGTTTATCGGTATCGCGGGTGCTATGGAAGGAATGATGAAGGTGGAAGGGGCATCCCTTTCGGGCGGCAGATCCATGTTTGTCGTGATCTGTCTGGCACTGGGCGCGTTGATCGGTGAATCCATCAATATCGAGGGATGGTTTGAGCGGTTCGGAGAGTGGCTTAAGATCAAGACGGGCAACGCGAAAGATAAAGATTTTGTGAATGGATTTGTGACAGCCTCACTTACGGTCTGTATCGGCGCTATGGCTATTGTGGGCGCGATACAGGATGGAATTATGGGGGATTATTCTATCCTGGCGATTAAGACGATTCTCGACCTGATCATTATCATGGTGATGACCTGCTCCATGGGAAAAGGCTGTGTGTTCTCAGCGATTCCGGTGTTTGCGTTTGAAGGCAGTATCACACTGCTTTCAAGATTTATCAAACCGATCATGACGGAAACGGCGCTGGCGAATCTGTCTCTGATCGGTTCTATCTTGATCTTCTGTGTAGGATTAAATCTTGTCTGGGGTAAGAAAGTGCGTGTGGCCAATCTGCTTCCGGCCATTGTGATTGCCGTGATTCTTGCCTTTACGCCGTGGAATTTCTAAGAGACTGCGGAAACTAGAGAAATCGGTTAAGTTTCCGTAGACTTCATTCTTCGTTCTATTTTTCCTATTACAACAAAATAACTGGTGATCAGGATCGCATCCGCTCCGAGCCATGCCATGATCTCCGCATAGAAGATACCGGTCTCGCCGATGATCATCGGCAGCAGGATGGCGGTAACGGCGCGCATGATAAACTCGGCAATGCCGGACATCATGGGCAGTACGGTATTCCCCATTCCCTGGATGGTGGAACGTGTCACATGCAGGATGTAGAGGATCGGCAGACAGATACTCATGACGGCGAGATAGTAGTAAGCAATCTGCAAAGTCTGCGTATATTCTTCCGGCGTACCTGAAATAAAACAGCTCAGTATGGCTTTGCCGCCAAGCAGCATAATAGCGGCAATTAAGGCGGAGGTAATCAGGGCGATCCAGACGGCAGCCCGGATACCTTTGCGGATACGGTCTGTTTTTCCGGCGCCGAGATTCTGTCCCGCATATGTGACCATGGCGTATCCGTAAGATGTGGCGGCCACTTCCAGCACACCGTAGAGTTTGTTGGTGGCAGTGAATCCGGCGATGAAGATAACACCGAAGCCGTTCACCACGAACTGCACGATCATGCCGCCGATGGAAATGATCGCGTTCTGGAAAGCCATCGGGAAACCGAGCATAAGCAGTTTGGATGGCAAGTGGCCGTGCAGGCTGTAGTCTGAAGAGGACAGCGCCAGAATCTCGATCTTGCGAATATGAAACAGACAGTACAGTCCGGAAATCACCTGTGCGATCAGGGTAGCGATGGCAGCGCCGCTGATGCCGAATCCCAGAACCGGAACGAATAAAATGTCCAGAGCAATATTGGTGATGGCAGCAACGATCATGGCGTACAGCGGAGTCTGACCGTCTCCCAGAGAGCGCAGGATGGTTGCCAGCAGATTATATGTCATCACAACGGGTATGCCCAGATACATGATCCGCAGGTACAGAAGCGAGTTGTCAATGATCGCAGAGGGCGTCTGCAAAAGCATGAGTACGGGACGGGCGATCCACTGTCCAAGTCCAAGAAGTACGATGGAAGACAGTATGGAGAGCACGACGGAACAGCCCACTGTTTTCCGCAAATCCTCATATTTAGCGGCACCGAATTCCTGCGCCATGAGGATGCCGAAACCCTGTGTGATTCCCTGAATAACGCCGAGCATAAGCCAGTTCATCCAGTCCGCGGCGCCAAGTGCCGCGAGAGCGCTTACGCCCAGAACTTTACCGACCACCATTGTGTCCACGACGGTATAGAGCTGTTGGAACACATTGCCGATCATGAGAGGCAGTGCAAATGTTAAGATGAGAGCTGACGGTTTGCCGTCAGTCATATTTTTCATACGTATTGCCATAACGCGGTGACCTCACTGCTATATGAAAAAGGTTATGTTTCAAGTGACTAGGAATCCATATTATCAGATTAAGTGAGAGGATTCAAGCAAAACATTCTATAACGATAAAAACCACTTTATGTAGAATATCTATTGCATTTTTGTCATAGATGTTGTATGATAAGTTTACATAATCATATTTACATAATATGGAATTTATGTAAAAAACAGAAAGCTGCAAAGAGACGCTGCGTAGAGGATAAACGTTTCAGAATGGAGGAAAATTATGAAAAAACAAATGATGGCGAAATTGTCTTTAATAGGCTGTCTTGTGATCGGAACGCTGATGTTTCCAGGAAGCAAAATGACGGTGCATGCAGATGAGATCATGGCGACGGTGCAGGGCAAGGTTATGGCAGGTACGACGACAGATCTGTTGAAGCTTTCCACGAAAGAAGGAAATATGGAGATCAAGCTGGACGGCGGAACAGATGCCTCATCGTGTAAGGTTCTGCTTACGGGGAAGAGTATTAATGTTTCGGTCTCCCATGGCTCCGATGGTTATCTTCATGCGGTGAAGATAACAAGCGGCGCACAAGAAGCGGCAGTCACACTGGATTCATCATCGAATGCCTATGTCACCGGAACGATAGGAGACAAGTCCGATGATGCGCTTCTGTATGTCAACACGGCACAGGGAGAGATGCAGATCAAATTAGATACGACCACGGATTTAAGCGGCTGTTCGGTTCTGGTTGCCGCTCATGAATATCGCATATACTGTTCCCGGGGCTCTGACGGTTACATGCATGCGCTCAGCATATCCGATGCGTCAGCGGTTACAGGGCAGGGGAATACAGCCTCAGCCGCGCAGGCTACGGTGGATATGTCCCTTACACCGACTCCGGTAACGGTGGTGAGTGCCGAGACCACTACGGTGACGGGAACGGTGGGTAAGAATACAAAGGAAGATCTGTTGTGTTTATCGACGAGCAACGGAGAAATGCAGATCGTGATAGATAAGAATACAGATACCAGAAACGGCATGTTCCTTATGCCGGATGCGAAACTGACGGTTTCCGTATACAGAGACTCGGATTCCAATATGCATGCGGCGGTGATCGTAGGATCAAAGAATACTACCCAGCCGCCGGAAGTCGATACCTCTTCTCCGGCGACTGTGAGCGGAACCGTGGACAGTAGGTCGAATGAAAACATATTATATCTGAAGACTTCAGCAGGCGATATGGAGCTGAAACTGGATACGGTGCGGAGCATCACGGGCTGCAAGGCTTTCACTAAGGATAAGAAGATCACGGTGACCTGTGTGCGCGGTTCAGATGCCTATATGCACGTGCTGGATATTACGGTTCCTGCCTGACATAGTAAAATATATACTGTTGCATGATCCCGGCGGCGTTGCCATAACGGATAAACGGATTGTGTCCGTCATAGACACCGTCGATCACCTTCCTGATCCAAGTATCAACGGGAACAAGGGCGGTGCGGTTGTAGGCGAACAGGGCAACACAGTTTGCGACCTTGTCGCCGACGCCGTGTACGGTTTTTAATAGATCGAAGAGTTGTATGTCATCACAGTCATACAGGGCATTCAGATCCAGAAGTCCGGAAGTTACCCGTCGGATGGCATCCAGAATATAGGGAGTGCGATAGCCTAATTTGCATAGGTTCAGTTCTTGGGACGTGGCCGGTGCCATTTGCTCCGCTGTGGGAAAGAGATATACGGTTTCATATGGTGTTTCGACAGGAACACCATATTTTTCTGCAATTTTTTCTACGGAAGACCGGATGGCAGGAATGGTTTTCTGCTGGGAAATGATGAATGTGATCAATGTTTCCCAAGGGTCCTGCCGTAAAATGCGAAGTCCTGTTCCGTAATCTACAGCTGTTTTCATATAAGAGTCGCTATTGTCGATCTGGGAGCGAAGCAGTGCGTAATCCCGATCTAAGTTAAAGTACGGGAGCCATATTTCCTGCCACTTTTCGTCGGTACAGTCAACGTCGAAGCAGTGGTGGGAGAGCGGGGTAATATAGAGAATATTGCTTCCGGTGATGAAGCGGTAAATGCCGCCGTCCAGACATTTTGCACGGAAGCATTGTCCGCTGTCTATGATTTTAGGAAGGTCAAAGTCGTCGGTAATTTCAATATGCATGATGTTATCCTTTGTATGTTTCTATCTGAAATATTATATATAAGCCAGTGTACCATATAAGCCGGATTAGAGGTAGCGGAAATATATGTATCTGTCCGGCGTTGGTCTATATACTCTGGTTACACCTGTTTGCGCCTTTTTGCGGCGGAGGAGGTTTAGGTAGTAATATATGCCGGAATATGATATGTTGTAAAAAGGTAACTGTTCAGAAGGTGCTTATGCGAGTATTTTTGGTGAAGAACAGGGTTATGAACAGTTACGTAAAAAGAGTATTTTGGTTTAATAGGTGAGGAAGATATGAAAACAGACAGTCAACAGGTTTCTAATCAGATCACGGAAGGAGTGATCTGGAAGCAGCTTTTATTTTTCTTTTTTCCGATTCTGTTCGGAACCTTTTTTCAGCAACTATACAATACCACGGATGCGGTGATCGTAGGGCAATTTGTGGGAAAAGAGGCGCTGGCGGCAGTGGGCGGACCGGCGGCTACGCTGATCAATCTGCTGATCGGATTTTTTACCGGGCTTTCCTCCGGTGCCACCGTGATCATTTCTCAGTATTACGGAGCGAAGAAACAGGATGATGTGAAGAATACGGTACATACGGCCGTGGCGCTTTCCATTGCGGGCGGTGCCGTTATTATGATATTAGGGCTTCTTTTTTCAGGGGCCGCACTGCGGGCAATGAATACGCCGGAGGAGGTTCTGTCATTATCTGTTGTATATATGCGGGTCTATTTTATGGGTGTTATTCCGTCGCTCATATACAATATGGGGTCGGGCATTTTAAGGGCGGTGGGAGATTCCAGACGTCCCCTTTACTTTTTGATTCTGTCCTGCATTACGAATATTATGTTGGATATTCTTTTCGTGCGGGTGTTAGAAATGGGGGTGTTGGGCGTGGCGGCGGCTACCGCACTGTCGCAAGTGTTTAGCGCGCTCATGGTGATAATAACCCTGATGAGGACGGAGGATTCTTATAGATTATATGTGAAAGAGATTCGCTTTTCGCCGTTTCTTCTGCATAAGATTATAAGGATCGGCCTGCCGGCAGGAATTCAATCTACGATGTATTCGGCCTCCAATCTGATTATCCAGTCGAGCATCAATTCTTTTGGTACGGATACGATCGCGGCATGGACGGCGTATGGTAAAATTGACGGTATTTTCTGGATGATCATGGGAGCGTACGGCGTGTCGATCACCACTTTTGCGGGACAGAACTTCGGAGCGGGTAAATATGACCGAATCAAGAAAAGCGTGCGTATCTGTCTGGGGATGGCGGCGTTTACGAGTGTGCTGCTGAGCACTATTGTGCTGACGGGAGGACGTATTTTCTTCCGACTGTTTACGGATGATCCGGGTGTTGTCTCCATCGGACTGGGGATGATGCGGGTGATTTCACCCAGCTACGTGACCTATATCTGCATTGAGATATTGGGCGGTACGACAAGAGGATGCGGCGATGCCATTCCTCCGATGCTGATGACCTGTGTCGGTATCTGCGGGCTGCGTGTGGTATGGATTCTGACGGCGGTTCCTATGCGGCCGGAGATGTCTACGGTGGCATTCAGCTATCCCTTGACATGGACGGCGACATCCCTCCTATTTATCATTTATTATCTGAGAGGGAACTGGCTGAAACGGTGTCGTGGCGTGACATAATCGGCTTTGAGGTTTTACGTTGTCAAGATGAAGAATGCTGTGGTTATACACTAAAGGAGCTACAATAGCTCCTTTTTTGGTTGCATTTTAAAGGTTGCTTCTGAAATGCATTTCTTAAATTTATATAAATTCCTTGTGAACTGCTGGCTTATGTGTTATAGTGATATACATAACAGTATAACAATATTAACAGTAGGAGGGTGATCGTGAAACTTATTATTTCAAATATATCGGGCATACCAATATATGAGCAGATCAAGCAGCAGGTTAAATCTGCCATTATGTCCGGTGATTTACAAGCGGATGAAACACTGCCTTCTTTGCGGACGCTTGCCAAAGACTTAAAGATCAGTGTCCTGACCGTGACAAGGGCATATACGGAATTAGAAGAAGAGGGTTTTGTAAAGAATATTCAAGGACGGGGCTGTTATGTTTTGGGACGGGGCTCTGAACTTTTGAAAGAACAACTGCTCTGCAAAATAGAAAACAGCTTATCAGAAGCGATAGATGCTGCCCGTGTGGCCGAACTTTCAGGAGAAGAACTGCATCATCTTATGGATATTTTAATGGAGGAAAAAACGGATGAATAATTATTTGGAAGTAAAAAAACTGTCAAAATCCTTTGACAATTTCCAATTGCGTGACATTACTTTTACCCTGCCAAAAGGGTATATCATGGGCCTGATCGGACCGAACGGCTCCGGAAAAACAACAACCATCAAGCTCATATTAAATATGCTGAAACGAACAGACGGTGAAGTGAAAATTTTAGGACTGGACAATATTGCTGATGAGCAGGCGGCAAAGAGAAGTTTAGGTGTTGTTTTTGATTCCAACTATTTCAGTGATGACTGGAAAGTATCACAGGTTGAGAAATCGGTGTCAGTTTTTTATGAGAACTGGAACACGCAAAGGTTTTCTGAATTATTGGATAAGTTCCATATTTCGCCTGCGAAAAAAGTAAAAGAGCTTTCCAAAGGTATGCAGATGAAACTTATGCTTGCCTGTGCTTTTTCGTATGATGCAAAATTATTGATTTTAGACGAGCCCACCAGCGGTCTTGACCCTGTCTCAAGGGATGAACTTCTTCATATCCTGTCGGAATATATTGAGGACGGGGAACACAGCGTTTTGTTCTCCACCCATATTACCGGGGATCTGGAACGTGCCGCCGATTACATTACCTATATCAGTTATGGGGAATTGTTTTTCAGTGGGGGCAAGGATGAATTTGTGGACAATTTCAGGATAGTTAAGGGAGGGTGTGAAGAGTTATCTGACGATCTGAGTAAAAAAGCACTTGGCATCAGGGATTTTGCCACAGGATTTGAAGCACTCATTAAAACCGAAGATTTAAAGCAGTTTGCACACCTTAATGTGGAACCGGCAACGATTGACGATATTGTGGTATTTACCAGTAAGAGAGGTGAACAGTATGAGTAATATATGGAAATCTGTAAAATTGGATTTTTCTTTAGTAAGACCCTATGTGAAAACAATATGCTTCACAATGGTGCTGCCTGCTGCTTTTGCAGCGCTTAACCGTTCGCTCCAGACAGGAATATCCTTTGCCATGTGCTTTATTGCCATGACCAGCGGATATACGTTTTCCATTACAGAGAAAAATGATATGGAGCGGCTTTACGGTATTTTACCAGTCCGTAAAAGTGAACTTGTGGTCGGGCGGTATGTTTTTATCATCATTATGGGATTACTTGCATTGATATTTTCCCTGATTGCACACCCTGTTATATTAAGGAGCTTGGGCGAAACTGTCAACGCATTTGACATAGCCTGTGCCGCTGCTACGGGGATACTTCTTTTTGCCCTTTATACGGTATTCCAGCTTCCCGGATATTATAAATATGGCTCTATCAAGGGCAGGGTGTTTATGTATATCCCGGTGGCAGGTTTTCTTGCAACACTGTTTTTGGTTACTAAGATTCCGGTTGGCAGCAGTGGATGGCTCATTACGGTTCTCAGCTCGCCTGTGATGCTGATAATATTGGCGGCGGTCTTCGTTGTTATAATGTATGCTGTTTCTATACTGGTATCTGTCAAAATAGTGAAGGGAAAAGAATCGTGAGGTGAAAGTATGGATTTTACTGTTATAATCGTGGCACTTATGCTCAGTTTTGGTATACCGCTCAGGAACAAAGCTATCAAAGAATATAGGAAGAAAAAGGAAGAGAAAACTTCAAAAGAGAAAAAGGGAGAATAATTTTATTTAAAGGGTTTGGATGCATGAAAGAATATATTTTGCAGGTTAATGATTTATGTAAAAAATATGGTAGTGCTGTGGCTTTAGACCATGTGTCTTTGTCTGTGCCGACAGGGAGCATCTATGGGCTTATTGGCGAAAACGGTGCAGGGAAAACGACGTTGTTCCGTATTTTGGCAGGGCTGTCACACCAAACTTCCGGCGTGGTAGCATTGGCTGATGCAAAAACAGAAGCCGAAATTATCAGGCAGCGCAGAAATATTGGGTTTATGATTGAGACACCAGCACTTTATCCCAATTTATCTGTTCTGGAAAATCTGTATCTTGTACAAATGCAGTATTCAGGTAAAAAGGATGTTGAAAGCGCAAAGAAAACTTTGGAACTGACAGGGCTGCTCGAACAGGGCAGAAAGAAGGCAAAGCATCTGTCTTTGGGTATGAAGCAGCGGTTAGCCCTTACAACTGCATTGCTCCACAATCCTGAAATGCTTATATTAGATGAACCTGTCAATGGTCTTGATCCAATGGGGATTGCAGCATTAAGGAAGCTGATTTTGAAACTCAACACAGAGCGCCATATCACAATCATGATATCAAGCCACATTCTGAATGAACTGGAGCAGGTCGCAACACATTACGGTTTTCTGCATAATGGCAGGATGCTGAAGGAAATATCCGCATCTGATATTCCTCAATCTGCGGGTAGTTTGGAACAGTATTATGAAAAGATATTGGAGGACGGGCAATGAGGAATTTAATGAAAGCAGAATTATACAAATTCAAAAAAGATATGAAAGTGTGGGTAATATCCCTTGTATTGGTCTGCTGCGCAGGTAGCTCTATCTTTACGGGGGTATATGACAGCGTGGAAAATATGGTCTTAAATCTGGGAAAGGAAAGCATGGTTATGATATTGGCTTGTGCAATTTATGCTGGGTTTTCATGCACGGACGATTTTACTGACCGCACTGTCATTTATGCAGTTACCTATGGCAACAGACGTTTTCATATTCTGTTGGTTAAAGGCTGCCGCTATATCCTCGGATGTACTGCAATTATAATTTCATATATGGCGGTTTCCATGATAGTCTCATTGCCAGTGCTGGAAACAGGGATTTCCCTGCCTGAACTGATTGTGTATGCCGCTAAAAGCCTTATCCTTTCTTTACCTTTGTATTGGGCTGTTGCCATGATTTTTTTTGCTATTGCAATGGTAACGAGAAAAGCAGCCATGACAATGGGGATTTCAGTGGCAGGTTCTATTCTAGGAGTTGTATTCACAAATAAGGCGTATTCCTCCGCCCCGATTCCCGACAAAAGTTTGCTGCGTCTTTTTCCGACGATACAGATTCCTATGATCTATGGAAAAACATTTTCTTCCCATGATTACCAAATGGCACTCATTTTTTCGATATTTATAATTGTGATTATGCTTTTAACTGGCTCCGTAATTTTCAATAGAGCAGAGTTGTAATATAAGAGTTATGGGCGGAAGAATGTTTTTGATTGTGTGCAAACCAGCAAATTCCTAGTACGCAAGCTGAAAGAAGAAGTTGCTGAAGCTGAAACAGTCAAGCGTTGCATAGGGCAGACATCCGAGCCACAAATTGGAGATGTGATTATGAAACTTTTATATTTAGAAGATGTCTATAAAGCGTGGAATGATATTCTTGTGATTGGTAAAACCATAGAGCGGGATAACAAGAAATTTCATATTGTTGGTATGACTTTAGGTGACGAAGCGGAACTATATATCATTGAGCCATATCATGAACCGGAGAATGACAGTAATAGAAAAAAGGGTGTTCGCAATCAAAGAAAAATACTGAAAGGAAACACAGGAAGTGAAGTAAGCAAAGACAGCTATTTACAATGCAGTGAAATTTGTCTGGGTAATCAACGGTTGCAAGTGCGGAGTGGTTCGGGCAGTTCATTAAAATATTCAACAGAGGATTATGAGGCAATCAAATTTTTTTTGATATGCTTCGTGCGGGTTGGATTATTCCCGAATGGTTGAAGAATGAGGAATGGGATAATTTACAGTTAGTTACTTTAAGCATTGCAGATGTGAAAAAATTACCCGAATATTCATCAGAAATGCCTATTATCATAAAGCATTCTCCTAGTTTTAGCAGTTACATAGTTGAAAAAACAATCACCTTGAATGTAGGGAAAAGCTGCTCTTTTAGTTTCGTAGACAATTACGGAGATAAGGTACAGTGCTATATAAACAATGTTGTTTTAATAGATGTGTGGAAAGATACGGAAGAAAAATTCAATGATCCAAGATATGCGGAAAGATTCTCAGAGGAACAAATACAGGAAATGAAAAATCGTCATTATGAAATGTTGGAGCAAAGCTGCCCAAAAGGAACGTGCTATATCGGCATAGAATATGAGTGCAGCAAAGATTTGAGCTTGCAATTTTATTCCAAAGATTTTTTAAAGTCTGTTCCTGAAACGCAGAAAGGAAGTGCTGTTTTGCCATTTATTTGTCCATATGAGGAAGAATATGAGGATTCCTTAGTTCTCTTTTCTTATAATAAATCGGATTCTACTTGTAAATAATAGAAAAATGATTATAATAATTATTAGATTAGAATGTGATTAGAGTTGGTTGGAGGATATTTTATGCTCGTAGAAAACAAAACAATTGAATTCAAGCGGGAATACGTTGAAAATATTAAAAATACGATTGTTGCCTTTGCCAACTGCGATGGTGGTACACTTTATATCGGAGTGAACGACGATGGAACAGCTTGCGGTGTTGACGACGTTGATGGTACTATGTTGCGTTTAACCAATGCAATTAGGGATGCTGTGCGTCCGGATATTACTATGTTTGTGGAATGTCGTAATGATGTGATGGACGAAAAGCCTATTTTATGTGTAACTGTTCAGCGAGGTACAGCAAGACCGTATTATTTGTATAGAAAAGGAATTCGCCCCGAGGGTGTTTATGTTCGTCAAGGTGCATCGACAGTTCCGGCAACAGAAGCCGCTATACTGAATATGATCAAGGAAACCAGCGGTGACAGTTATGAGGCGGCCCGTTCTCTCAATCAGCATCTTACTTTTAATAAGGCTGCCAATTTCTTTAAAAAGCGGAAGGTAGAGTTTGAAAAAGCCCAAATGCGTACGCTTCACCTGATTGGTGAGGATGATACATACACTAATTTGGCGTTTTTGTTATCTGAGCAGTGTACGCATATGATTAAACTGGCTGTTTTTGAGGGTAGTAGGAAATCTGTATTCAAGGATCGCCGAGAACTGTCAGGTTCTCTTTTGGAGCAACTGGAGGAAGCTTTCGATTATATTGATCATTACAATCGTACCCGTGCAGAATTCTCCGGACTGGATCGGTTAGATATGCGGGATTATCCTCCGGAGGCAATACGTGAGGCGCTACTGAATGCTATCGTTCACAGGGACTATTCTTTCAGCAGTGCTACTCTTATCAGTATTTTTGAAGACCGAATTGAATTCGTAACAATCGGTGGTTTGGTAAAAGGAATTACATTGGATGACGTGAAGCTGGGGGTTTCTGTATTGCGCAATCAGTATTTAGCTAATATTTTCTATCGTCTGCGGCTGATCGAAGCATATGGTACAGGAATTCTTAAAATCAATGAGTGTTACGATGATTATGCTGTGAAACCTATTATCGAGACAACAGGTAATGCTTTTAAGATTACACTTCCCAACACCAACTTCCACTCAGAAGAGCAAAAAGCTCTGAATACCCTTAAATCGGGTATTTCTACCAGCTTGACAAAAAGAGAAGAACGAATTGATACTGTCCTAAAACTGTGTCGCAGTAAAGGTTCTATTGTTCGCAGCGATGTAGAAATGGCACTTGGTGTGTCCCAATCTACGGCAATTCTGCTTTTACGGGAGATGACTGATGATAATATACTGGTTAAAAAAGGAAAAACCAAAAATCTGCGATACTACGAAAATAAATAAAGAAGTTCTGGGGAAAATGCGTCAGCGGCTCCGAAGCCTGTTGGAGAAAAATGATAAGAAGCATGAAAAAAATATTATTAGTTGAAGATGATCCGGATATTGTTTCATCTCTCACTGTATTTATGAAAAATGAAGGTTATTTGGTTGATGGAGCAGATGGGCAACGGGCTGCTTTAGAAAAACTTGCCCAGAGGCAATATGACATTGTACTTTTGGATATTTCGTTGAATGACGGAAATGGATTCAGCACTTGTTCAGCCATTAAAAGCCAAAAAGATATTCCGATTATTTTCTTAACCGCCAACGATGATGAATTTAGTGTTGTCAGCGGGTTAGAACTGGGAGCTGATGATTATATTTGCAAGCCATTCCGCCCGAGAGAATTATTGGCAAGAATCAATACTGTTCTGCGCAGGGCAAATGGAAAGAACGAATATATTGCCTGTAAAGATATTACGGTCGACGTCCAAAAAGCGATTGTCCGCAAAGGAAACACAGAGATATTCCTTTCAGCGTTGGAATATCGTCTGCTACTGGTATTTTTGCAGAATCCGGGAATCGTATTTTCGAGGAAAAGGCTTCTCGAAATAATTTGGGACGCTACAGGCGAATTTATCAATGATAATACATTAACTGTCTACATCAAAAGATTGCGTGATAAAATAGAAACGAATCCGCAGGAGCCGGAAATTATTTTGACGGTTCGCGGACTTGGATATAAATCATGGGGGAGTATGGATTTCCTGAGAAATAAAGAAGTACGGTCACAAATAGCACTAAGCGTTGTCATTACAATTGTATGCAGTATTTTGGGCTTTATCTTTTGCAAGACGTTTTGTTGGATTCCCTTCTTAACCGGATGCGCTGTCAGCTGTATTTCATTGGTTTTCACTTATCGGCGCTATGCGAAAATTTCCTCTCTAAGTCAGGACATTGACAGATTGCTGCATGGTGAAGAAAGCATTCGTTTTGATGATTATGGTGAGGGTGAGTTAGCTGTCCTGGGGAATGAGATTTCAAAGATGACGCTGCGGCTTTTAGAACAGTCAGAACAGCTACGGAAAGATAAAAATTATTTGGCAGATTCTTTAGCAGATATTTCCCACCAATTAAAGACACCTCTAACCTCCCTTGAAATATTGAACGCTGCCCTTTCGCAGGAAAGCGTTGACGAGGAACAACGATCCGTCCTGTTACAAGAACAGTTGAGCTTGTTGTCACGAATGGAATGGCTGATTGCCGTTTTATTGAAATTGTCACGTTTAGATGCCGGGACAATAGAGTTTGAGAAAAACCCTTTCTCTATGAAAGAATTAGTAAAGCAGGCAACAGCATCATTTGATGTGACGCTGGATATTAAAAATATCACAATGAATATTTCTGATCTGTCAGAAATTCGATTATGTGGGGATATAAAGTGGCTTGCAGAAGCATTGTCGAATGTTATCAAAAACTGTATTGAAAGCACACCGTCCGGCGGACAAATAAATATCAGCGCTGAAGAAAATGCGATGTATGTGAAGCTATGTATTTGGGATAACGGAAGCGGGATTCCGAAAAAGGATATTCCTCATTTGTTTGAGCGTTTTTATCGTGGAAAAAATTCCAGCAAAAATGGTGTTGGAATTGGCTTATCTTTAGCGAAAACAATCATTACGCAGCAGAACGGGACAATTACAGTTGAAAACCAAATACCACAGGGGGCAAAATTTACGATTTGCTTTTACAAAGGGATTGCCTAATGCGATTCCTTTTTTTAGTGACATTTTTGTAATGAAATAGTAATAACAGAGTCACTTTATGCTGTTATGATTTTTAATGTTATATGAAATTACGCAAGGCAGGAGGAGCGAACTATGGAAATTTTAAGAGTTGAAAATATCTGCAAGACGTATGATACAGGTGAAACTACCGTTAATGCCCTGACTGATATTTCGTTTTCGGTACAAAAAGGGGAATTTGTTGCAATCATTGGTGCATCGGGTTCGGGTAAATCTACCTTGCTGCATATCCTTGGCGGTATTGACCAGCCGACATCCGGAGAAGTGTTTGTAGATGGACAAAGTGTGTATGAACGGACGGAAGATCAGCTTGCGGTGTTCCGCAGACGACAGGTAGGGCTGATCTATCAGTTCTATAACTTAATTCCGGTTTTGAATGTGGAGGAAAATATTACTCTGCCTGTCAGATTGGATGGACGAAAAATAAATAAAAAACGTTTAGCGGGATTACTGCAGGTATTGGGATTGACAAAACGCAGAAAGCATTTACCTAGTCAGCTTTCAGGAGGACAACAGCAGCGAGTATCTATTGGACGTGCGCTTATGAATGCTCCTGCTATTCTTCTGGCTGATGAACCTACCGGAAACCTGGATACGCAAAACACACAGGAGATCATGCAGCTTTTGAGAGCGTCCAATAAAACCTATAAGCAGACAATTATCCTGATCACCCATGACCGGGAAATTGCGTTACAGGCGGACAGGATTTTGGAAATTCAGGACGGAGAGCTTATCAGGGATGAGGTGAATGACTGATGGAAATGATGTTCACACTTACACTAAAAACGCTGAAACAAAATAAAAAACGTACACTTCTTACTGTTTTTACCATTATTCTTTCGGTAGGCATGATGACTGCTGTTTTGTGCGGCGGTTGGTCAATGCTTAGATTTTTGCAGGAGAAAGAAAAGATATATGGTGGTGATTATGCGTACAGTATTGAAATTACATCAAAACAGCAGGCAGAAAATCTCCTGCAGGAGAAGAATGTAGAAGATGTATCGCTGCTTCGGTTTGCCGGAAGCAGTTTTTACGGGGAACCGTCCAATAAAACATTGCTTGCTGTTGCAGAAATCAATGATGCATTTGTTGAAAACTTTTCTTTGGAACAGTATTTATTAGAGGGACGCTTCCCTTTAAATGAAAATGAAATAATCTTAACACAGGAGTTTATAGATGATAACGGGTTGTCATTTTCCGTAGGCGATACCATACAGCTTTCTCTTGGTATGCGGGTGTGGGATGAAATCAATACGGAATTATATGGATTCATCAATTTTCTTGGGGAGCGGGAAAGTTTTCACCTGAATGCTGACAGGACATATACCATAGTCGGTATTGTGTCTGAAATGAATGAATCTAAAGTAGGCAGTGAGTTTAATGCTTATAGTGGAATGCGTGACGATGGAAGCGCTTTATCAGCATTTGTAAAATGCAATCATATTTCTAAGTCCGTATACTCTGAGGCAGAAGAAAATGCAAAAGCAGCCAGCGGACAGGTGTCAGCATTCCATTCTACGTTGCTTTTGTATCATGGCGTCACAGGTGGCAAAGGTGCGGTAAAGATTCTTGCGGCTGTCATGGCAGTTATTTTATTGCTAATGACCGCCTGTTCTGCAATGATCAGCAATGTCCTTTCCATTTCTTTGCAGGAACGCATAAAACAACTCGGTATGCTTGCAAGTATTGGCGCTACCGGCAAACAGAAGAAAGCCAGCGTTATCATGGAAGCCTTTCTGCTTGGCACGATAGGTATTCCGTTTGGTTTATTATTTGGTTTAGGTTTAACCGTTGCTGTTTTGGCAATGATACGGATATCTTTTGAAACCGCT
Organism: Lachnospiraceae bacterium; assembly: GCA_014804655.1. Classification (GTDB taxonomy): domain Bacteria; phylum Bacillota; class Clostridia; order Lachnospirales; family Lachnospiraceae; genus UBA3282. The sequence goes on from JAAUZK010000025.1 coordinate 40,075, forward strand.
TTTACTTTTGCTACGATTGAGTTGCACATTTATATTCATTGGCTCATTCTTCTTTTGGGAGCAATTTCAGGTATTGGCTCATTGTTCTTTGCCTGTAGAACTCCGGGAAGAATTGCTTCACAGGTTACAGTGATTGACACATTGAAGCAGACAAATGTGTATCACATAAAACGGAAAAAGATCCCTCATGGAAGAGTAATGTCTGTATTTTTCGGAATATATGGAGCATTGGCCTCCAAAAATATTTATCGTAATCCGAAGCGGTTTCGTGCAATCACAATGTCCATTTTTTTAGCAGTTGTTCTTGGGCTGTCCTTGTATAGTTTTTCAGATTTTATGCTATACCAGACTTCAATGGACATGAAAGAAGATGGTTCAAGTTATACAGATGTGGAAGCCGCGATTCCCTATAAGGATCTACCGACAGCTGTAAGAACAATTTCTGATGCAGGTGTTTCGGCAGATATATCATACCGCATATCCCGCTATATGACAGCTGAATTTGAGGAAGAGATGATCAATCCTGATATGGCCGGATATTTTATAAACGGCAGCCTTGCAGAATTATATGTTGTGGGTATGGATGAAGAACATTTACACGCGCTCTGCGAAGAAAATAACATAGATTATGCGGCATATGATGGTAAATCAAATCATGGAATGCTGATCAATAGCGCAACCGGAAATTATGGTACTTCCTCTAACCGTGTTGTGATTGGCTCTCCGTTTTTACTTGAAAGTGGATCAGAGATAGAACTGGAATACAGTGATATCAGTAAAACGGTCATTGTTCAGGATGTTGTTAATGGCAATAACGCTGCGATTCAGTCACAATTTGTCCGTGACAGGGCAGTACTGATTGTTCCAATGTCCTATTTTGACTGGCTGTTAAGCGATGATACCTATATTGAGCTTGCTATTGGCACATCACAGCACGAACAGGTCACGGAATGTTTAGCGGATATGGGATTTTTTCAAGTATTCGATGTGGCAAAAACAACTGAAAATTCCCGACAGATCTATATACTCCTCAAAATGATGGTCTGTATTTTTACAGTCTTAATGACAATGATCATTGGTCTGAATGTATGTAATACGATTGCAAATACGATCAATGTGCGCAGAAACGAGTTTGCGGTACTGCGCTCTGTTGGCATGACACCGACCGGTTTGAAGAAAATGCTGCTTTTAGAATCTGCACTGTATGGTGTAAAGTCACTCATATTGGCATTACCAATAAGTTTGATAATCCACTATGTCATGTATTCACTGATTTCAAAGGGAATGACACCGTTTATGTTTTATATCAATTTGGGCGTATATGGCATTGCCTTGATAGTGGTTACCCTTGTAGTGGTGATGGCAATGTTGTTTTCACTGCGCAGTGTGGAAAAAGTTGAAATTGTGAAAGAACTGAAAACAGGAAGTTATTGATGTTGACAAAGCGGTACCGTTTCTTCTGTTATGACCAAAGCAGAATATAGTGCGGCACAAAGTGAAAAATTTGTTGATGATACTTTTGATGGATCATTGCCGGCATTTGATGGGGAAGCAATTACGATTGTGGAAAGTAAAGGGGAAAATAAATTGGAGGATTTTGAAATTTTGGAGTAGGGCCGAACCCCCTTAACCTCGTTTTGGGGCTCTAAGGGGGTTCGATGCTTCTATGAAAGTTCAGGAATTCTTCAACTCAATGGGAATCTCATATAACACTTCATAACTGTCGTCAATGATTGCGCCATAGGGGTCTGTTTCCATGTTGCTGCGGATTACTTTCAGGGTCAGCTGTGTGCCCACCTTTTCCGGCTTGATGAACCAGTATCCGTATGTGTCATCGTCCCTGTTTGGATAGGCGGTATAATCATTGCCCAGCTCATCAGACAGGACGAACCGATAATCATCCTCGTTATGCCCGATGGTGCTGCAGTCGATGAACAGTGTCACATAAAGGGCGGATTCCTCAATTCGCACCAGCGAGATACTGTGCTCATCAAATGAATAAGTTTTGCCGATGTCCCAACTCCTGTCCGTAAAGCAGGATGTGGGGGTAAAGGTGCTGGTAAAGCCTTCTCCGCCCTGTTCATAGAGCAGTTGGATAGTCAGTTCCTTCCCCATCAGATCTTGGCCCTCCACATCGTTCAAGTCAATGCAGTATAGATAGGTCGCTTTCGTGTCATTTATATCATAACTCTCCACATAGAGTCCTTCCATGTATTCTGACTGGCAGAGTACCGTGTTGCCTTCTTTAATGTAGAAAAACCAAGGCAGAAAATAGGAGTGGAAAGAACCGTCCTTGGCCTCTTCCAGACTGCTCCAGTCAAAGGTGTAGTGCAGCAGGATACGGTGGTCCTCTACTACTGCGTTGTGCAGCGTACCGACTACTCCGTTGCATTCCTGTGTGTCATCTATGCGGACAGCATAGACGGCTTCAATATCGTCAAAATTCTGTATGACGATGCGGTTTGCATTTGCCAGATTGGCAAGGAAGTGGCCGATTGCCGGGACGGCAGCGAGACTGACCGTGCCGAGGAGAAGAACCATGGCGGCAGCCAGTGCGACGCTGAAACGCATTCTTGTTCGTCGGGATTTATGTGTGTTGGTTTGTGCGTCGATATATTCCTGTATGTACTCTTCGTCCACACTTCCCATGATATTCAGCAACTGTTCGTTTATTTTGTCACTCATATGAAAATTCCCCTTTCTGTCAGATGATTTTTCAGCTTCTTCCGCATTCTGGAGAGTCGGATATTTATAGTGTTTTTTGTCACCCGGTTGCTTTCTGCCAGTGATTCTATGGATTCAAGAGCAAAGTAGCGGCCCATGAAGAGGATTCGGTCCTCGGCGGGCAGTCCGGCGAGGAAACCGTTTATGGCCTGTCGCAGTTCGTCGGCGTCTTCATCAAATGCGGTGCCTCCGGGAATGCAGTCCTCCAGTTCATCCAGAGCGACGAAATAGACACCTCCGCCCCGTTTACTGGCTGTCAGGCGGCGGAGACGGTCTATGGATCGCCGTCTGGTCAGCATGACGGCATAGGAAGCAATTGATGCGGGACGTTTTGGGGGAACGGTATTCCAGATGTCCAGCAGGGTATCATTGACGCATTCCTCGGCATCCTGCGCCGTGGGAAGGATTCGCCCTGCAAAATTTTTCAGCAGTCTGCCATACTGGCGCAGGATCTCATCCAAAGCGGATTCCCTGCGTTGCCAGAGCAAAGTAATGATTTCGGTATCTTTCATAAGCTTTTCCTTTCGTTCTTCTTTCATAAGCATATCATTATTTCATGTTCTCATCTAGATAGAGCGGCCGCCGGTTCCGGATGAACTTTGCAGTTCCTTACGTTTGTTTTTTGCGTTTCATAGAAATCCTCCATTCCTTGTGTAGCATCATAATCTGCATTCTATCTATTAAATCGCAGAGAGAGGAAAAAACTTTCAGGGTTTGAATTTTATTTATTTTAGATGTAACAATGTAGTTATAAAAATTTTGTTGCAAAAGCGATTGTAAAACCGTACAATATAGATAGGAAAGTATGAGAAAGGCAAAAAGAGCCATACTAACAAAGGAGGTGTTTCTTATGGCAACTTCAAGCATCACGAAAAATTTCGTCATTTCCGGAAAGGAACAGGTAGAGATGTTTGTCAATGCGATTGAAGAATCTGCCAAAAACCGTCCTGTCCGTAATCCCGTAGCTGTTAAGTTTATAAAAGGTGAAGAAGAATTGCGGGAATTAATGAGATTTAGGGAAATGAAGGAAAAGGAGAGAATGAATGCTGATAAGTGATAAATTTTATGCAGTCAACATTCGTGAGTATCTTGCATTAGGAGATGATCTAGAAGCCGGAGAGCCAGCGCTGCCCAGACTGCTCTCCGGATTTTCATGCCCGAAAAATCCGGATGTTGAACGGTTTTTGAAAAAAAGTGCCATAGAGTTTACAAAAAAGAACCAGTCTGTTACATATGTTGTGATTTCGGTAAAAGATGGCGGCTTGCTTGGTTATTTTACCCTTGCATTAAAGCCATTGACAGTCAGGGGCGAAATGGTAAGCAATACCACGAAAAAAAAGCTGCTTCGTGTCAGTGAATTAGACGAAAAGTCAGACACTTACACTATGGCGGCTTATCTGATTGCACAGCTCGGAAAAAATTATGCAGATGGCAGGGACAAGGAAATTGCAGGAGAAGAAATGATAGAGCTTGCATGGATGGTTATTGAGGAAGCACAGTATATGTTCGGTGGCATGGTAACGTTTCTGGAAGCGGAAAATGAGGAAAAGCTGTTATCCTTTTATCAGAACAACCGTTTTTCACAGTTTGACACTAGACAGACTGCATTAGGCACTGATGAATCGCATGAACTGGTACAGTTATTACGTTTGATTTAGCGGTTATGATTCTGCAATAATTGATATGTGGCGATAAAAGGTCGAGGAAGGCTTGTTAAGTACCTTTCCCGGTCTTTTATCTGTCTTTCGGGGAAAAAATCTGTAAGTCCGGATAAAGTGAATGATATTTAGAGGGGGTAATGTTACAGTTTAATTATTGGAGGTCAATTATTGGACATAAATAAGCATTAAAAAATAAAAAGAAAATGTCTCTTTTTATTAATAATAAACGTTCATTATATAGAGGTGCATAGTACGATGAACATAATTAAACGGATTGCCAAGGGCGAAAATAGGGCATTGGAGGAACTGTTTCTTTTATATAAAGAAAAGGTATTTCGTATGGCTTTGGCTATTTTAGGGGACCAATTTCTCGCAGAAGATGTAGTACAGGAAACATTTTTAAGAGTACAGCAAAATGCAAAATCTTACCAATTCAGAAACAGTGAGCGAGAATGGATTATGACAATAGCTCATAATATTGCCATTGATGTACTAAGGAAGAGAAAAAAGGAAATAATTCAGGAAGAAATAATAAGTTACAGGGAAATGTCTGATGCTGTATCAGATTGTGATAATGATATAGGATTTTTGCAGCTTATTGAACCGCTGAATGAACCGGATAGGCAGATTGTGAGCTTACACTTGATAAGCGGGTTGAAGCACCGTGAAATTGCTCATATTTTAAACATGAGTGTCAGTGCTGTTAAAAAAAGATATGAAAGAGCAATTAAAAGGATAGCGCATGAAATGGAGGGGCATTCATGAAAAAAACAGAAAAATGTTTAAAGAAGTTAATTGATGAAATGCCTGAATATAATGGAGATATTCATTTTTCGGTGGATAGTGATTGCATTGATCCGATGAAAAAAAGAGGTAACAGATTTCAGGTAAAATATAGCTTTGCAGCTGTCTGTGTCCTGATTCTTTTAATTTCTGTGCCGGTGGCAGCAAAGCTGCCCTTTGTTACAGAGCGCATGCAGGCTATGCCGCAGGAAGAAGTACAGGATCTGGCGGATATGTATAATGCGTTACATATACCTGCGGATTTGTTTTCCAGACCATTTTCGGAAGAAGAAACAGTGCGTATGAAATCCTTAAGGGAAGAATATAAAAATGGTGTTTTCCCGGATGAAGATATCCTTATAGTGTCGGGAAATGAACAGACAGATGTGGATTTTTATTATAATCGTGATACAGGAATGTTTTTCCTGCCGGATTTCAGAGAGTTGACGGATGAAGAGTTAAGACAGTACATTGATTTTTCTTACAAAGTGGATTACAGTCTTCAGACACAGTATGCGCTGGAAAACCATGAATCAGAAGAAAATGAAAATAATTATGATATTACCGATTTGGAAGTACCTGAAGAACATAAAGAATTCATTCAGGCATGCCTGATGGTACTGGGGATCAATGATTCGGAGCTGACCAATTTGCATATAGAGAAAGTGCATGACGAAGCAAGTATTAGTTATAGCTATCAGACTGATACCAAAATACTAAGCTTTTCTATTACGCGCGGTGACTTTCGGATGGAGGAATATGAGTCAGAGGAAATGAAAACAGATGAAAGCACAGACTTCATGAAACCGATTGATGAAGCACAGAATTATAAATCTGCAAGAAAGGCTTTGGATATGATGTGCGGAGATGAATGGACTGATGCTTCGGCATGGTACTACTGTCTGTCTATTTCTGAAGGATATCTTCAAAATGATAAATATGCTTATATATTTGTAGATGATAAGGGAAAAGATTTGTGGTTCAGCTATCGATATGGAGAAACATACCCTTGTAGGATTTGGATTTCTTCGTTTGAGCGATTTACAGATAATCTGGAAAGGGCCAGGGAACATGGATTACATGAAAGCTTATATGAACGCTTAGGCGTTGAAATTGAAGATCATTTGATTGAGTTAGACATAGAAACAGGGAAAATATTGGTTGCAAAAATTCTTTCTTCCATTTAGAAATTGTTTGTCGCACCATGTTCAGCTTGACAGCAAGCCTGTTATGCGGATGCCGCCGTGAATAAAAAGAGAGCGGCACCGCGAAAGTGCCACCCCATCTTTGGTACTGCTTTTTTATTCTTCATCCTCGGTATCCTCAACATATTCAAGTATATCCCCCGGCTGGCACTTCAAAGCCTTGCAGATCGCGTCTAACGTACTGAACCGAACCGCTCTTACTTTTCCTGTTTTCAGGTAAGAGAGATTGACATTCGATATTCCAACACGCACCGCCAAATCATTCAGCCGCATTTTTCTGTCCGCCAACACCCTGTCAAGTCGTATAATAATCATAACGTATGATCCACCTCGTCCTGCAAATGCACTCCGTAATGAATGATGTATGCAGCCACAATAAAAGCGATACTGGGAAGAAGCATCTGAAACACCGCCTGCCCTGTAGCAATGGATATCCGGCTCTCAGATACAAGATTGATGAGCTTACAAATCAACAGCTTGATAAACGGAACAAAAACAGCCACTGAAAATTGGAGCACACCATAATAAAGCAGGTACAAAGAGTTTTGCTGTGTAAAAATTTGCCCTTTATGGATATTGGAAAACACACGGCTCAAAAAATAATATGCAAAAATCATGGGAACTGTTTGGAGCGCGTACATAAAAGAAAGCCCTATCTGCACAATCGAATCGATCTGATCATTTGCATTCGTCCACACATGGATATCATCACCCATAGTGACGGTCATGTCTCGAGTGACATCGTATTTTCCCTCCGCGTAGATTGCCCGTTCAAGGATTCCCATTTTTGTATGCAGGAAAAAGGTTTGACGCCCCATAAAGCTGAGAACAGTGCACAGAATAAAGAAGCAAATCACAAAATAGCAGACATATTTCATTAGCCGGGCGGCAGATTTTGCAAACTGTTCACTTGCGAGCTTCTGAATGTATTTCACAATTGATCACCTCCTATCTCATTATAGTATATAAATTAAAATATATCAATAATTAATTAATGATAAACATTAAATGCTACGCTTGAATATTACTTTTCACAGGTCAGCAGGTAACGTAGAACAGGTAAAAAGTAGATAATTACCTGTCAAGTCTTTTCCTGGTTTTTTATCTGTCTTTCGGGGAAAAAATCTGTAAGTCGGGAATATCATCTATATCTGGGAAGCAAAAGTTTCCGATATATTGTATAATTATAAAATGCATATTTTGATTCGAAGGGAGATATAAGGAACAAAAAATGCAAAATATAATATTTCTGCCCTTTGCAATTGAAAAACGGATTTTAAGAACAGGATCAAGGAGGAGGAAAATGAAGAAAGTACGTTTTGAGAAGAAAAAGTATACATATTTGGATTCCCTGAGATTTTCTATAATCAGTTCACCTGTGTGTACGATATTGTATTTGATTCTGTCTCTTGCTGTTGCAATTCTGCCAACCTACCAGGTTATTATTAATGCAAGATTTATTGATAATGCGCTGGGACTTATAGACGGCTCCGCAACAAAAAGAGCGGTATATATTTCACTGGCGATTGTTATCGGGATTATAGCATATCAATGGCTTGTTGAGCCCATAAAGGCATATCTTGCCAACAAAATCGAGATGGATATGAGGGTCAGTCTTAAGGGCGCATATGTTGAAAAATGTTCAAAGATTGAGTTTAAGTATGTTGAAAATACGGACAGTATGGATTTAATGAACCGTGTTGCCGACACAATGGAGCATAAGTTTATCGACGGCTTTACAAATATAGTCAATCTGATATCGTTGTTTATGACAATTGCGGGACTTCTTATTGTCCTTATTACACAGATTGCCTGGGTTGCACTGATTATTATAGCTGTTGCCATACCGCTTCTCTATCTTTCGTTCATAAGCGGAAAGGCAACCTATGAGGCCAATAAAGAGATTACCAAATATCAGAGAAAATACAAATATCTCACTACCGTAATGATGGGAAGAGAAAATGTTGATGAGAGAACGGTATTCGGATATAACGAAAAGCTTAATGACAAGTGGTTTGAGCAGTATGAGATTTCCAGAAAAATGGAAACAAGAACACGTGCCAAATGGTTTGTAAAGCTTAAATCCGGAAGTATGATAACAGCATTTCTATGTACCTTTATTGCAGCAATGCTTATCAAACCTGTTGCAACGGGAATTATTACAATCGGTATGTTCTTTTCACTGATAAATGCAACCTTTGATCTTGTACACACGATGTCATGGTCGCTCACAAGATTAATCGAGGCTGTATCCACACATATCGAATACCTTAAGGAGATTACAAAGTTTGCAGCATTTGAACAGTATGATAATGCGGATGCCGTGCCGGAAGGCGGTATAGAATTTAAGTCTTTGGAATTCAGGAATGTAACCTTCAAATATCCCGGTACGGAAACCTATATTCTTAAGGATATGAACATGAAGATAGAAGCCGGCAGGCATTATGCCTTCGTTGGAGCAAACGGAGCGGGAAAGAGTACCATTGCCAAACTTCTGACAGGTCTTTATCAGGATTATGAGGGCAGGATACTTATTAACGGAAGAGAACTTAGAGAATATACGGCAGCTCAGCTTAAAGCTTTTTATTCAGTTGTTTATCAGGACTTTGCAAGGTATTCAATTTCAATCTGGGATAATATCGCCATAGGATGCGTTGGCGGAGCGGATGATGAAGCAATCAACAATGCCATAACTGCCCTTAAACTGGACTCTGTTATTGAAGGCCTTGAGGATGGTAAGGATACATTGCTGGGTAAGCTGGCACAAGAAGGCAAGGATCTTTCCGGCGGTGAATGGCAGAGAATCGCCCTTGCAAGATGCTTTGTAAGTGAAGCACCGATTCGTGTACTGGATGAACCCACAGCCGCTTTGGATCCCATTGCGGAAAGTAACCTTTATAGTGAATTTGCAAAGCTTTGTGAAGGAAGAACCACATTGTTCTTCAGTCACAGACTGAGCTCGGTTAAGCTGGCAGACTACATTTACGTAATTGATAACGGACATGTAGAGGAACAGGGAACGCATAATGAGCTAATGGCTGCAAAGCAGCTTTACTATACGATGTATGACAGTCAGAGGAGGTGGTATCAATGAGTGAAAAGAAAATAAGTCCCATTAAGATACTTAAGAGAATAACGCCTCTTGTATTTAAGGCAACACCCTTCTTTTTTGGATTGTTCATTGTAATTACAATACTCCATGGCTTGTCATGGGCAGTAAAGATTTTGTTTCTGCAGAAGTTTTATGATACCACCAGTGAAGTAATAAATACAGGCGGAAGCATAAAGACCATATACATTTCTCTTATTGTGTACGGCGTGGTTATTATTCTGGCAGAGCTTGTTAACGCACTTAACAATTTCCTGTATCTGCCATTTAACCAGAAGGTTATCGGAAAATTGATGCAGAAGGTTCATCTTAAGATATCTAAAATTGGAGCCATCGAATATGAAAATGCGTCAACTCTGGACAGCATCAACAAGGCCGAGATGGGAATCAATAATATCTTCAACATGGTATTTTCATTTATCATGATGATGGCATTTTTCCTGCCCTATGTGCTGTTTATGGGAATATGGATTTTTACTATTAAGCCGATTCTGGCAATAGTAATTGTTATTTCCATGATGCCCTGTCTTCTGACAAAGCTTGTACAGGTAAGTATGTACGCTAATCTTGAGGATGAGATTGCTCCGCTGAGAAGATACTATGATTATTATGAGAGCACCATCTGCTCCAAGGAATATTTCAAGGAAACGAGAATCCTGGGCGTAACGAACTATTTTAAGAAGCTTTATTATGACACAATGGTTGTTCTGAATAAGAAAAGCCTTAAGGTGGCAAAGAGAGCCTGTCTGTTTGATCTTGCGGGAAAAGGAATAGGCCTTGCGGGTTATCTGGTTGTCCTTCTGCTTTTTGTTAAAGCATTGCTTACAGGTGATATTACGGCGGGTACATTTGCCGCAATATTCACGGCAATCGTAAAGCTGCAGGAAATGGTCGGAGAAATGATTAATCTTGTGGGCGATATAGGTAAAAACAGCGGTTCAATCAACAACCTTCTTGATTTCACAGATATGCCCGAAAGAGACGGTGAAACAAAGGTAAATGATTTCTGTGAAAAGATTGAACTTAAGAATGTTTCCTTTACATATCCGGGAGCAAAAGAGAAATCTCTGACAGATGTTAATCTGACAATTAACAAGGGTGAAACCATTGCAATTGTGGGACATAACGGAGCCGGAAAATCAACTCTCGTGAGACTGATTACAGGTATATATCAGCCCACCGGTGGCAGTGTAACAATAGACGGTATACCCACAAAGGATATTAAGTCATCGAGCCTTTACGGACTTATGTCCGGTGTATTCCAGAAATTCCAGAAATATCAGATGACTCTTCGTGAAAATGTTATGATTAGCAATCTTGATACGGAAAGGGAAGACGGAACTCTGCTGGAAACCTTAAAGAAAGCAGATGTGGATATTGAATCACAGTCTTATCCCGACGGTTTGGAAACAATGCTTTCCCGTGAGTTTGACGGCGTCGACCTTTCAGGCGGACAGTGGCAGAGGGTATCTATTGCAAGAGGTATCAACAGAGACAGTAAGGTAATCGTGTTGGACGAGCCTACTGCAGCAATCGATCCCATTGAGGAGACAAAGATATATAAGAAGTTCAAAGAGATATCCGATGAAAGAACAACGGTGCTTGTAACTCACAGACTCGGAAGTGCCCGAATTGCAGACAGAATCGTTGTTATGGAAAATGGCCGTGTTGCAGAAATCGGAACCCATGATGAGCTGATTAATAAAAAAGGCACATATTATGTTTTGTTCATGTCACAGGCACAGTGGTATGAAAATCAGAATCAGGGTTGCGGAAAAGGCGTTATATGATATAGATCACCCGCTTCCCGGTTCACCAGCAAAAAGTATAGAGGTGCAGCAAGAAACTATGAAAGAGCGGGCATTCTATGTAGCTTTTCTTGAAAAGCTGAAGGGGATTTCGTGATGAATGTAAGGAGGAGAAAATATGATATCAGTAATTATGCCTACACATAATAAATCCATATATTTGAACCTTACCTTGTTGGCTTATAGAAATCAAACAAGTAAAAATTTTGAAATTGTATTAGTTGATGATGGTTCCACTGATAATACACGAAACGTTTACGAAAAAAATAAGGAATTTCTAAATATTACTTATCTGTATCAAACAAAAGGTAATGCTGCAAAAGCAAGGAACGTGGGCTTAGCACATGCAAAGGGCGATATGATTGTTTTTGCAGATGATGACAGGATACCATGTGAAGAATACATTTTTACAATAGAAAAAGCTCTAAAAGGTCGTAAAAAATCAGTTCTTATAGGTTATAAAGAAGAAATTTTGACAGTATATCAAAGATTCACCAATTTACAGGATTCTGTCGAAGCGGCTGCACGCAGAAAATTATGCTGCAAAAAAGATGATAAGATTGAATGCGGCGAAGTTCTGATAGATGAGAATGATATTCTGAATCACTTTTCTGATACAATGAAAAATATGTTTCTTAAAGTCCCCTATGATAATTATATGTTTGTTACAGACAAGCTTGGTAATGAGATGAAAGGCTTTCATTTGGGATGGGCAATGGCGACTACTGCTAACATTGCATTTTGCCGTGAGGGAGCAGAAAAAGTCTTTTTTGATGAAAATTATGTCGGATGGGGAGTGGAGGATATTGATTTTGCCTATCAGTTAAAGGAAGAGGGATTTAGCTTTTTCTTTTGCAAAGAGGCAGTAAATTACCATCAAAAGCATTTGACGAATTCTAAAAAATGGGAAACTTTTAAGCGGAATATGACATATTTTTGTATAAAATATCCAAATTTAGATGTGTTCTTTTATTATCAGTCGTTCCAAAGCAGAGATAAATCGTTTGATTATTTAAAAGGGAATGAAATGTTAATGGAAATAGAAGAGCAAAAGGATGACAGTATTATCAGGTGTTTCGTAAATCATTTCTTCCATTTATGGAAAGAACAGCAAAGAGGTATATTTGAGCAATTGAAAGGAGAAATAAATGAGCCAAATTGTTGTAAATGATCTGCATAAAGATTTTTATGTGAATGTATCAAAAGGTTCCGGAGTGACCGGAATGGTGAAGAGCCTTTTTAGCAGGGAGAAAAAAACAGTCGAAGCAGTCAAAGGACTGGATTTTAAAATAGATGAAGGAGAAATGGTAGGATTTCTGGGGCCTAACGGAGCAGGGAAGTCAACTACGATAAAAATGCTGACAGGGATATTAACACCTTCTGACGGTGAGATATCTGTGTGCGGTCTGACACCTTGCAAAAAGCGGCAGCAGAATGCAAAAAACATAGGGGTGGTGTTCGGACAGAGAACACAGTTATGGTGGGATCTGCCCGTGAAAGAATCATTTCTTCTGCTTAAGAAAATGTATGAAATTGAAATGGAAACATATGAGGATAATATTGCCTATTTTACGGATTTATTAGAGATGGAAGACTTTTTGGACAGACCGGTAAGACAGCTTTCCCTGGGACAAAGGATGCGCTGCGATCTGGCGGCGGCTTTCTTACATAATCCGAAAATAATTTATCTGGACGAGCCGACGCTCGGTTTGGATATCACTTCCAAAAAGAGGATAAGGGAGTGCATTAAAGAAACGAACAGGAAGCGGAAGACTACGATCATTCTGACGACTCATGACATGGCGGATGTAGAGCAGCTGGCAGACAGGGTGATGGTGATTAATCATGGAAAAATGGTCTATGACGGAGATATGACGGGATTACAGCAACAGTACCGCCGCAGCAGGAATGTTGTTTTTACTTTAAAAGACAGCGGGGCAGCATTCACCGGTTTTATGATGGACAATCAGCAGATCGAATGGCAGCAGAAAGCAGAAGAACTGATCCTGAAGGTGCCGGCATCCGTTTCGGCGGGTGAAGTGATTTCACTTGTTATGGCACAGTATCCGGTAGAGGATGTCAGGATCGAAGAGACACCCATAGAAGACATTATTGAGGAGATCTATAATCAATGAGAAAAAAAGTAGATAAATACCTGGGGCTTTTATGGATACGCATGAGAGCGTCCGTACAGTATCGGTTTTCTTTTGTTTCGGGAATTATTTCCGCCCTGCTGCAGATTGCGATCCAATATGCGATCTGGACGCAGGTATTTAAAAACCGCGTTTCCATTAATGGATTTGAGAAGGCAGATATGTTTACCTATCTTTTGGTGAGTCAGAGTCTGCTCATNATCTTTTCNTTNCGGAATGCACCGGAAAGAATGATTTCCCAAAAGATAAAACAGGGGGATATTGCGNTGGAATTAGTCCATCCGGTTCAGTTTACGTTGGCCAGATTCTTTGAAAATCTGGGNGACAGTGTGATGAACATCGGGATTGCCNTTTTGTTTGTTGTGGNATGNGCCTGTGTCTTTCCTNATTTNATCGTCCCCACAAGTATAGGCNCNGTACTTATGTTTCTGTTAAGTGTGTGNTTCAGCTATCTGATCATGTTTTTTATCAGTGCCATGGCGGGTTATCTGACNTTCTTTACCATGAATTTTTGGGGGATATACAATGCCAAAAAAGCGATCGTGGATTTTCTGTCCGGAGCGTTGATCCCGATTGCGTTATTTCCGGAATCGGTCCGGTGGATATTTTCATACCTGCCTTTTCAGAACATTGTGTATACACCCGTTATGATCTTTCTGGAAAAATATACGATGCGGGAATGTGGGGTACAGCTGCTNATACAGTGCATCTGGGTGATTGTCCTGATGTGTCTGAATGAGTGGGTTTACAAAATTTCGGTACGGAGGATATCGGTAAATGGCGGTTAGGAAATTCTTTTCTTTATATGGGGCTATGCTGTTAAAAAACATNCGCGAGAGTACAGCCTATAAATTTGATTTTATTCTTGGGATTTTGGCACATCTGCTGATACAGGCNTCCTCNNTGNTGTTNGTGATGACGGTNTANACACATACAGACTCCATGGGNGGGTTTACNTTTGAGCAGAGTCTTNTTTTGTANGGGTGNTCCCTGCTTGCGACAGGAATTGAGGAGTTCTTTCTGCATAATGTGTGGTCCATCAGNANGCATGTGAACATGGGGACTCTGGACAGCGTACTGNTCCGTCCGGTCAAGCCTATCCTGATGCTTGTCATGGATGGCACCAGNATNCANGGTTTTATTTTGGGNATCTGTGGAGCGGTTTGTCTTATCGCCGGATTTGTNCAGGGAGGCATTTCCTTTGGATGGTGGAAATGTCTGTGGCTTATTCTGTGTTCTGTCAGNGGGGCATTTATTATTTTTTCCATCACATTGATCATGGAGACGCTGGCNTTTTGGTTCACGGATGTNGTNAANGCAGTCGTTATGGTGGATAACCTGCGTCAGTTTGTACGGTATCCGATCACCATTTACCAGCCATTTATCAGAAATATTTTGATTTTTATTATTCCGTATGCATTTACCTCCTTTTTTCCGGCAGCCCTCATGCTGGATATGNAAGAGTATTCGCANTACGCATATTTTANACCGCTTATCGCATTAGGCATGGTGGTAATTGCAAGNCTGTTCTTTCAANTTGGNTTGAAATTTTANNATAGTTCNGGCGGCGGNCAGTAATTTTTGAAACTAAGATAAATCGGAAGTTGCAAAGGANAACTTTATGAAATCAAGCAATAGAGATGATGGCTGGTTAACTGGAAGACTATATTTCAACAGAGAAGATAAAAGAGTAATGATCAAGAGACCGCAAAGTGGGTTTGGCTATACAATGAATTTAGGAAATAAGTGGACATGGATATTTAATATTATTTTTGTAATTATTATAGCTATATTAGTCAGCGTTCTTTAAGACCACTTCTGATTTATGGAAAAGGTGGGTATTCATATCTTACAAGCGACGGAACTCAAAAATANGTTCTCAAGCAAATCCACCATGAACCCTGTGATTATTACCAGTTTGGGAATAAGATTGAGGCAGAATTAAACGACTATAATCGGCTAAAAGAAATCGGGATAAAAATTCCTGCTATGATAGATGTTGATATAAAAAATGAACGCATTTTGAAAGAGTTTATTGACGGCGATACCATTTACGAGCTGGTTTTGCAANATAAGATGAAATNTGTCTATGTTGATCAGTTGCGGAGTATGTGTGTTTTGCTATATGCCGCCCATACAAATATAGATTATTTCCCGACAAACTTTGTGGTGCAGGATGGAGAAATTTATTATATTGATTNTGAGTGCAATGAATACATGGANGAATGGAACTTTGAAAACTGGGGCATTAAATACTGGTCAAAAACCCCTGAGTTCCTGCAATATGTGAAAGAACATTCATGAACTACCGCTTAATTAATTTTTACAGCGTCACAGAGGCANCTAAGATGTGAGAGTTTTAGTTGCCTCTTTTGATTAACGATGAAGTGAGCCCTGTCCCATGTTTAGATACTATGAAAATACATATACAGCATATANTTGATTGGATTGTTGAATAAGAATTGGAATTTGTGAAGATTTAATTTAGGAAAAATCGTTATATATTTAGAACATAAAAATATNCGAATAGATGATTGGGGGTTCTGTAATGAACCCTTTAGATGAATGTCACAAACCATTAACCAGAGATTCACTTTTATCCGGCACATTTAATTATTTTGGGAATGATACGCATATCNATCATGTAACACTAACTTCAAATTGCGGGGGTATTCGTTTTGAAAAAAATAGCATTTTCAATTATAAAATTTATAGGATTTTTTCTGGGATGGGCAATATTAACTTCTATATTACCGTTATCATCTTCGGAAAATCCGGCTATTTGGAGATTGTGGGCAGAAATTATGCCGCTNTTNGCAATNATAGCNTTTACTCTNATTTTCTGGTTGAGTGAAAAGAAGAATGTAAGATTATATCTGTTTGATAATCCGGTCAAAGGAGCGGCATTGGGAATAGTCACAGGGATTGTATGGCTGGCAGTTCCTGTTTTGGTAATGTACATAGCAAAGATCATTCATTTTGATGGAGTAAACTCAATTGATCTATTTCCTGTCTGGGTGTTAGCNGCATTTNTAAATGTNATNATGCAGGAACTTCTTGTCCGNGGCTATCTGTATCAAATGATAAAGCANAAACACAATNTAGNTGCGGCNACGATTNTTACAACAGCNCTCTTTACAGCATTNCATGGNGGGGCATTTGAAGCAGGTGTTGTTCCTGTATTAAANGTGCTTACCATGAGCNTNCTTATGACGGTANTCCTTGAATACAGTGGNTCTATTATAGCGCCAACTATCATGCACTTTTTATGGAACGGAATTGGTGCATTGGTTTTAGGCGGTGTGTCGCTTGCTGATGATTATCCAAACCTGCTTATTACGACTTTCTCCGGAAATGAGATTTTATCCGGTGGAGTATGCAAAATTGAAGGAAGCATTATTGTTTTGTTCGTCAATGTGATATTGATTGTCTTTTTTATGTTCTTAAAAAATAAGCAAATGTTTATGTTAAGGCAACCCAAAAAGTAAAAAAATAAAAAAAGGTAGTCTTAACTTGAAAATAACGGATAGAGAAACATTTGAAGCAGTACAGAAATTTATCATTAATAATTTTGGTGCTGCAACCAGTATAAATGGATTGTGTGAGAGTCTGCGCAAAAACGGAATGACCATAACGAAACCATCAGTACCAAGATATTTTTTTACAATGAGAATGGAAAGGGAAAAGACATTACATTCGGAACGTCAAAGGAATTGAATTTCTATTTGGTTACGTTCTACTAACATACCAATAAAAAAGAATAGAAAATGAATGACTAAATGTGCAAATACAAACCAATTTCCGCCCAAGCAACCGGGTAAAAGAGTTTTGAATGTTTTTGACAAAGACCAGTGTCCCCAACGCAGGAAATCGGATAATTCATCCATGAACGGATAAAGGCTTGCCGACAAAATGGCAAAAGTCGTTGAAAGACTCACTAATATCACAATGTTTTGATGTTGCCCTATTTTGACGGTAAGCCGTCCAATCTGATAATCAAAAAAAAGCATCACGATACCGTAGACAAGCCACATGGGCGGCATCAGCGCAAATGGCAGCAATAACCATGCACCTATCTCTGTAACCATAAGGAAAAACCACATCAGTGCCTGTATCAAAAAATAGATACTAAATGGAATGAAACTATTTAATACTCGCATTCTGTTCACCTGTTGTATTACCCAAGAAAGCCACAACTGTTAAATTTAAACTTTACTTTCATTTTGTCTACATAATGTAGAACTCATGCCAAAATTCTACTTTGTGTAGACGCAGTTGTCAAGGTGAGATTTAGCATTGTCGTACCCGACAATATCATTATTAACAGAAGTCTTGACAAACGTGTCTACACGATGTAGAATCTTGATATATTCTACATCGTGTAGACAGGAGGATAGAGTAAAAAATAAATGAGAGAAAGACATGGTAATTAGTATGGCAGAGTATAAATTAGGCGAGATAGAAATGAAATTTGCAGAGCTTATCTGGGAAAATGAGCCAATTCCATCGGGAGAGCTGGCATTTTTAAGTTTGAAAGAATTGAACTGGAAGCGGACAACCACCTATACGGTTTTAAAGAGATTATGTGACAAAGGCATCTTTAAAAACGAAAAAGGCATGGTATCTTCGTTGGTTTCCAAACAGTTATTTCAGGCAAAACAGAGCGAAGAGTTTGTGGAAGGGACTTTTGGGGGATCTCTCCCTGATTTTGTTGCAGCTTTTGTTTCACAAAAAAAACTTTCCGAAGAAGAAATAGAAGAACTGAAGCGAATTATTGAAGGAAAGTAAAAAAGATGATGGAGAAAAGGTCATGGATGACTTTATGAATGCGCTTATCAAAATGAGCCTGCGTGGAGTAGTTATTATTCTTGTTGTCCTGCTTGTCAGGATATTGTTGAAGAAATTACAAATTAGTCATAAATATATTCTTGGTCTTTGGGCAATGGCTTTCCTGTATTTCGTTTTTCCGTGGAAACTGGGTCTGCCAGTCGGATTTTGGAACAATGCAAGTATTACGAAAGAAATGAGGGTGATTTCAGAACTCCGACTGGCGGAAAACGAAAACTACGGAGAAACCCGTGGTACAGGAAATATTGTTAATCCGGTCGGTATCGCTGACAGTACTATGACAGGTACGCCTGCCGCTGCTCCAAAAGACACTGCGGGAACTGATAGTGCAATTCCTGTGGAATCGGCGGGACAAAGTATGTCAGGAATGAATGAGATAAATGATAATAGTCCGGCAAAATTTGAGACTTGGCGTATGATAGAATTGATATGGCTGGCGGGTTTCAGCTGCTTTTTCGGGTATATGCTGTATTCCTATTTTGCGTTGAAAAGAAAATTGCAGTTAAGCGTTTTATTTGAAGATAATATCTGGTGGGCAGAAAATATTGATATTCCTATGGTTTTCGGCTTGATTTATCCCCGGATTTATCTGCCGGTTTCTATGGAAGCCGAGGATCTTTCTTATGTCATTGCCCACGAAAAGGTGCATATCAAAAGAAAAGACGGGCTGTTTAAAATGTTTGCCTATGTAGTATGTCTGATTCACTGGTTCAATCCTTTTATCTGGATTGCTTATTTTCTGTTTGGAAGTGATATGGAAAAGGCATGTGATGAAGAAGTTATCCGGACTATGAGCAGGGAGAAACGGAAGGAGTACGCTTATGCACTGCTGCATATTGCCACAGAGAACGGGGCAAGAAAGAAAAGAATATTTGTTGCACCAATTAGTTTTGATGAGGGAAATGTAAAGTCAAGAATCAAAAATATCATGAAATACAAATATACGCTTTCAGGAATTGGAATCGCAGTAGTGATTGTGATTGTGGTGCTGTCTGTGATGTTTCTGACCGAAACGAAGGGGAGTAATGTGGAGGAAGATGCGAAAACGGAAGAAGTGGAGAAAGAGTTGACAGAAAGGTCGGAAGAAGAATCAGCTGATGAAAACGATGAAGAAAATGCAGGTGCAGATATGTTGTCTGGTGAGGAAACGGAAGACCTTCCGGTTTTTTATGTGGAAGATTTGAATACACTTCAGATTGGGGATAACTTTTCGCTGGAAGATTACTATATTACCAGCCGCTATACTTTTTCAAATCATTATTATATAGATGAAAATAAAGTGCTCTGGGGTATCGGAAAGAATGAATTCGGGCAGCTTGGTACAGGTACTTATGGTGAAGAGGAATACTATGAAGAACCGGTTAAGGTTGCAGAAAATATAGTTTCTGTGGATGCCTCTTGGAACGGTTTTTTTTGTATCTATCTGACGGAAAGCGGAGAACTCTATGGTGTCGGTTTGAATCATTCGGAAGTGCTTCTAGGAGAAGGAAGCGAATCTCAGGTTGATTCAGATTATGATTTTCAAAAGGTCACGGAGCCGGTTCTATTAATGACAGATGTAGCTTATGCAAGAGCGGGAAGGGAATGCATCGTTGCCCTTCAAAATGATCAGACTGCTTACTGGTGGGGACAGTATGCTCCTTTAACACATACTAATGCAAGCAGTAGTTATCAGGAATACTGGAAATTGGAAGAGGATGCATCTAATCCGGTCAAAATGTTTGCCGCTGAACCCATGAAGATCATGGAACAGTGTAAATATGTCACCACAGGCGAATTTACCGGAGCCGCCATCAGCAAGTCGGGAAAATTGTATACATGGGGATTTAATGTCTTTGGACAATGCGGAACACCCGTGACAGGGGATGATTTTGTCCGCACTCCCGTAAAGGTCATGGACAATGTGAAAATGGTCTGGCCTGAAAGCCTCGTCTTTAGTGATCCCATAAGCCGGTCTTCGGAGTTTGTAATTTGGGAAACGGATTATATATTTAACACTTTTGTATTAACAGAAGATAACAGCTTGCTGGCTGTTGGACTGGACATAGGTGATCAGGAGAAAGTAACCGAGGTGAACGGAGATCTTGTGGAAACCCAGACCAATCGGTACAGTGATGATTTCCTTCCTATGAAAGCAGTAGAATACTCTGTAGAAAATAATATGAAAATCTTGCGCAAGTTAGAGTTTGGCCTGTCCATAGAGGAAGTCGAGGGGATTCTAAACAGTGCTGATATGCGTACTTTTCGGGTTGATGAGAACCTTCTTTCGGCGTTGTATAGCCAGTATTTTTGTTATTTTGACGGTCAGAATAAGCTGGCTGCAATCAGGATTCAGGAGGGCGGGAGCCGGGACGGGCGGTTTATGCTGGGAATGTTTTTTGCAGATTTAGAGAAAGCAGTGGAAGAGGCAGGAGGTTCTCTTACGAAAGTGGAGAGTGATATCCCATATGATGGATGGATTTATCTGGATCAGGAACAACAGATACAGTACGAGATTGCCTTGAATGAGGGAAGGGTGTCTTCTGTGGAGGAGATGGTGATAAGCGAAGATATCGGTCAGTAAAGAATGAAAATGCCAAGATATAGGAAGGAAGACAGATGGAAGTATCAAGGATGTGTTACAAAAGCAAGAGCGCTTTAACTTGAGGAGGAAATATGAAAAAGGTAAAATATGTGATGATTGTTTTATTATCCGTTATATTCACAGGATGTTCAACTGGAAATAGTGAACAGCAGGAAGACAGCGGCATACAAAGTGAAGAACAATATGCAGAAAATGAGAATGATAGTATCGTCTATAATGAATACAGCGGTTATTGGTCTTATGAGGGAAAAACACATGAACAGATTTTGGCAGATGGAGGAATCGAATTATCTTGTACGATTGCGGGAGATGATCAATTTTCGGGAACACTTTTTTCGCAGCAGGAAATAACTCAGCGGTTTGCATCGATTGAGGATATTAGCGGAAAAATAGAACAGGAAGAATTATATTTTGATTATGCTGATGATGAATGGGGAAACAGCGGAACATTACATATCCAGTTTTTGAGTGACAGCATATATGTAGAGGTATTGAATTATAAAAAGGCAGAAAATGGCAGTGATTACGGTATCAATGGTTCTTTTGAGTTAATAAGAGAAAAAGAAGATATTGAAGATGATGATAATGTGGTTTATCCGAGTTATAATTCATCATGGACAGAGGAAGAAATAATAAATGCAGTCAGTGAGAGAAGCCAATATTACAGAGCCAGTGCCTATTATTCTGAAATCATTGATTATTGGGAAAACGTCAGAGAAGTAAGAGATATTTCAAACTTGATTGAACCGTTGTTTGAAACAGATAAGAAATACTATACAAAAGAAGAATTTGAAGATGAGCCAAGGTTGGTAATTCATTTAGCTAAAAATGAAATATATGCAAGACATGGTTATATATTTACCAATGAAGATTTGTATAATTGTTTTATGGGGTGTATTTGGTATAGTCCAACTTGTGACGGGTCAGATTTTGATGATGATGTATTTAACGAATATGAAAAGGCTAATCTTGAAATACTGGCGGATTTAGATGATTTATAAATATATATACGAGTTGCGAATTTATGACATTTTCTACTTTTTTTGTGACATTTATGCTTACAAATAAATAATTTTATGCTACAATAGCCACAGTAGTATGAAAGGGGAAGCCCATATGTATATTAATGATCTCGGCATAGGCAGAATAAATAGTGGAAGCAGCGTAGGAAGAATTTCCGCAGTTAATAACAGGAACAATATCGCAAGAATGTCAAATGCGGCTACAGGGAAAACCTCGAGTGATTATGCCACAGTGATGAAGCAGGCAGTGGATAATCAGAAGTCTACAGTGACTCCCTCATTTTCAACGGCAGGCGATATTATTATTCAGGAAGCCTTCAAGAAGATGGAGACCGATCCGGAATGGGAAGAATCGGTGATGGGTAAAGTGAAGGATTATTATTCAGGCAGCTATGCCGCAGATAATATACAGTCAAGTTATCTGAATCTGACGGGACAAAGCAGTCTGCAGAATTATCTGATACAGAGTCTGATCGGAGGAACGGGCAGTCTGAGTCTGGGAATGTCGGGATACGGATATTCCCCCTATGGAATCAGCAGTCTGGCCTCTTCGGCTTACGGAAATGTGATGAACAATGCGCTGGGCAGCAGCTTTTTCGGAGACTGGACGTTGTAGGAAAGATAATTGATAAATTACGGCAGATCTTTAAAAGGATTTAGAAACTGTGCGTTTTCCTGTATTCGCCGGGCGTTGTGTGGAAGTTCTCATAAAAGAGCTTACGGAACAATTTATAGTTTGTAAAACCGTTATTTTCCAAAATTGTTTTTAACGGAAGGTCTGTCGAGACCAAATCTTTATATACATGGGAAAGCCTGATCTCATTGAGATATTCGAGGTAGGTTTTTCCCATATTTTTTTTGAAAAAATGACAGAAGTATTCTTTCTGGAAACATGCAACATTTGATATTTCGTCAAGTGACAATGCCTGGTTATAATGGCTGTTCATATAGTCCATAACCAGTTTCATCCTGTCAAAATGTTTTTTGTCTTTTCTGAGGTCTGTGTCAGGAATGGGAGTGGAAAAATTGTGGTATAACTGATAAAGCATTTCAAAAACCAGACTGTTAAAACGCAAAATTCCCCCTTTGGGATTCACTTCAAAGATGATCTGCATTTCTTTGATCACTTCTATGAGTTTCAATATTTTAGTATGTATGATTGGGTTACCGGTATGGCAGTCAAAGGCAAAGCTCAAATTGTCAATATCAGGAATATATTTCTGGAGAAGCGCATATGGAAGTTGGATTAAAACGGCGTGATTTCCATGGATTGACTTGGTAGAGTGGATGATTGAGGAGTCAATCAGAAAGACATCGCCGGGGAGCAGGAGCGTTTTCTGTGCGTTAATGGTCACACTGACTTCTCCGTCCATAATATACATTATTTCTATTGCGCTATGCCAGTGAGCGGCAACAAAACTGCTGGAATCGTTAAACACCCAGAAAAAAATGTCAAATCCGTCCGTAATCCGGTCATTTTCGTGTGTAAAAGAATTGATGTCTGGTTTCATATTTCGTTTCTCCTTTCTCCTAAGTATATTTTATTTTCCTTAAAAAAGCAATATTGACCTATCGTAAGACAAGATACGCGCTTGTTGGGGATTATAGCGCCATGCTAAGATTGGTACATAGGAAGGGAGGAAAGTAAATGAAGCAGAAAAAAAAGGAACCGGTTGGTGTACGAATCAAATTATGGATAAAGGATTTTATGAAACAGATGCCTTTGCAGATGATGGTATTGCCGGGAATTGTGTTCATGATCATCTTTAACTATATTCCCATATATGGATTAAAGATTGCATTTCAGAATTACACGGTGGTAGATACCCTTGATTCGGCGAAATGGGTAGGAATGGAGAATTTCAGAATTATTCTTACTGACCGGTATTTTTGGGACAGCGTTTACAATACGCTGGGAATCAGCTTCTTAAAGCTGTTGTTTGGATTTATTACTCCGATTATTCTGGCTGTTATGATTTATGAGCTGAAGGATGGCATATTCAAGAAAACAGTGCAGACAATTTCCTATATGCCGCACTTCCTATCCTGGATCGTATTGGGCGGTATGTTGATCAGCTGGATGTCTACCAATGGTATGTTTAACTCTATATTAAAGACTTTGGGTTTGGTTTCAGAAGGGAGAAATATCCTCTTGGATGCAGATAAATACTGGTGGATTGCTTCACTGTCAGATGTGTGGAAGAGTATGGGATGGGGGACGATCCTGTATCTTGCGAGCATGGCAGGCATCGACCCCACTTATTATGAAGCAGCTAAGATTGACGGAGCGAGCAGAGTCAGACAGATTTGGAGTATTACGCTGCCATTAATCAAGACGATTATTGGTCTGAATTTTATTCTTACAGTGAGTGGACTTTTGGGTTCCAACCTTGACCAGACACTTGTGCTTATGAATACACAGAACCAGCCGCGTGCAGAGGTCATCAATTCATATGTATACCGCATGGGTATTACGCAGGGAGATTTCTCATATGCATCCGCGGCAGGACTGGGCGTTTCCATTGTATCTGTAATATTGCTGGTTGTGGCGAATAAGTTAACAAGCAAATTGAATGAACAGTCAGTATTATAGGAGGTTGATGGGATGAAACAAAAAAGTATTCGATTGAGCGGTGACAAAGTATTTGACATTATAAACAAATTGTTATTGACACTGATTACCTGTATTATTGTGTTTCCATTGTGGAATGTTGTGGTCAACTCTTTCAGCAGCGCTACAGCGGTAGCGTCGGGAAAAAGTATATTCTGGCCGGCGGAATTTTCCACGGCGAATTACAAGGCAGTATTTTCAGATACCAGTATATGGAACGCTTTTCTGATATCAGTATTAAAAACTTTAATTGGTGTTGTGTGTCATGTGTTTTTCTGTGCAATGGTTGCGTATGCCATGAGCAAGGAATATCTGAAGGGAAGGAAACTATATACGGTGATGGGCGTCATTACGATGTTTTTCTCAGGCGGTATGATTCCTACATATTTATTAATCAAGTCATTAGGAATGTTGGATAGCTTTGCAGTGTATATTATCCCGGCGCTCTTTAGCTACTATGACATGATTATCCTGATGAACTTTTTCCGGCAACTGCCGCAGTCTTTGGAAGAATCAGCCAAAATTGACGGTGCAGGTTACTGGCGAATCTTTCTAATGATTGCCCTGCCGCTTTCAAAGCCGGCGCTTGCGACAATAGCCCTCTTTCATGGCGTGTCGCAGTGGAATGATTTCATGACTGCCAAAATGTATATATTAAACGAAAAACTTTATCCACTGCAGATGAAACTCTACGAGATTATAGTCCAGTCGCAGATGTCATCCATGCAGAATCCGACAAGTGTGGAGATTACCACAACTTCAAGGGGAATACAACTTGCTACGATTGTAGTAACTACTGTGCCAATATTAATCATTTATCCGCTTCTTCAGAAACACTTTGTGTCAGGAATGATGATCGGGGCGGTAAAAGAATAAAAGTAGGAGATATTGAGAAAGGAAGGAAAAATCATGAAAAAAGGAACAAGACGTTATTTGTCAACAATGCTGGTAACGACGATGGCTGTAACAACATTGCTTTCAGGCTGCGGCAAAAACAGTGGCGGAAGCTCTGCTTCAGCAGATGGAGGGTTGCCTGAGCTTACATCAGACAGGTATGAACTTGATGCAACGAAGCCTGCATGGCAGCTTGACAAGAAAACAGACACCACAGAACTTACATGGTACGTCAATGCGGACTGGTGGAACACGGACTGGGCGACGGATACCGTTACCAAGAAGATTAAGGAAGACCTTAACCTTGATGTGCAGTTTATAACAGGTGATGACACCAAGCTAAACACATTTTTTGCAGGAGGTAAGAAGCCCGATATTATTACGATATTTGACGCAAGCTCCTCAGTAGCACAGTCGGCTGCAAACTGGGCATGGTCCTTGAATGACCTGGCGGACAAATATGATCCGTATTTCTACGAGGTGGCTTCAAAGGATACTTTTAACTGGTTCAAGCTCTCAGATGGCAAGACATATGGTTATCCGGACTACTCAAACGGACAGGAAGTATATGACAGCGGACTGCTGAAGGCTTCAACGGCTTTTGCTATCAGAAAAGATGTGTATGAGGCGCTTGGCGAGCCGGAGATGGGAACACCGGAACAGTTTCTTACGGTACTTAGAGAGATCAAGGAGAAATATCCTGATCTGATCCCGTTTGGTTCAAATTCCATGACAGATAATACGGGTTCACTTGGTGCAGATCTACAGAATTTCTTGGGCGTACCGATTGAAAATGCGGACGGTACATGGTATGACAGGAATATGGATGAGGATTATCTTGCATGGATCAGGACATTGAGTGCAGCATATCGCGAAGGGTTGATCAGTGATGACAATTTTTCGGATGATGGCACAGCGCATGAGGATAAAGTAAAAACAGGTAAATATGCATGTATCTTTATCGGAGGAACGCCACAGCGGTCTGGACCTCTGCAAGTCTGGATGAACACGAATCCGGATGCGGCGTACATTGCGATTGACGGACCGCAGAGTACGGTAGGCAATGCTCCCACACTTTCTCAGGCAGGACTCTCGGGATGGATGATCAACTATATATCAAAAGACTGTTCCGATCCGATTAAGGCAATAGAAATCTTTACATACCTGATATCTGATTATGGCGGATTGATATGCAGATATGGTGTGGAGGGTGAGACATATACGATTAACAGTGATGGTCTCTATGAACTTCTTCCCGAAGTAAAGGAAATGAAAGAAACTGACAATGATAAATTTAAAAAGGTTTACAGGCTTTCCGAGTTTATTGTTTTCGGTAATGATAAGTATGATGCATATAGTGCAGATGTGACAGAATCCACGAAGCAGATGCAGGAATGGGGAGAAGGGAAGCTCAAACCGCAGTTTGTTATTGAGAATATTTCTCCGGATCAGGGTTCCGCGGAAGCAAGGGCGCTTAGTGCCATAGACACTAATTGGAATACGACCCTGACAAGTCTGATTCGTTCCGGAAATGATGATGAGTTTGATTCTATTCTTGCGGAACATATAGATTTCAGGGCAGCAAATAGCTGGGATGATATTGTAAAGATTTATAACGAGAAAATGAGTGCTAACAGAGAAAAGTTAGGAGAGTAAAAAGGGTGGGAGAGTATGGGGAAGCTATACTCTCCCCTTTTTTCGTTTCTCGGAACACGAGAAGGAAAAAAATTATGTAGGATGATAGATACTTATCATCAGGAGGAGGTTTGATTATGAAGTGCTATATCTCAGATAAGGATGTTCAGTTTCAGGAAACAGAAGTTAAATTTGTAAAGGGCAGTGGTGGGGAGATGCAGCAGGTGCATGTATATCCTGAAGTTTCTTATCAGAAGATATTAGGCATCGGAGGTGCATTTACGGAGGCTGCCGCTTATACATATTCCAAGATGAGTTATGAAAAGCAGCAACAGCTTCTGGATTTATATTTCGGGAGCAGCAATAATCATTATAATTTTTGCAGGCTGCATATCCAAAGCTGTGATTTCGCACTGGGAAATTACGCTTATGTAGAAG
Source organism: Lachnospiraceae bacterium (assembly GCA_014804655.1). GTDB lineage: Bacteria > Bacillota > Clostridia > Lachnospirales > Lachnospiraceae > UBA3282. The sequence continues at coordinate 67,550 of JAAUZK010000025.1, forward strand.
ATGCACAGGATAAAGATTTAAACAGCTTTTCCATAGACAGAGACAGGAAATATATTATTCCGTTTATCAAGGCTGCATTGGATAAAGATAAAGATATTTGCTTTTTAGCATCTCCGTGGAGTCCGCCGGCGTTTATGAAGACTAACGGTGAAATGAACCATGGTGGGAAACTTAAGAGAGAATATTATCAGATGTGGGCAGATATGGTTGCGCGATATGTCAGTGTCTATGAGAAGGAAGGAATTCCGATTCAGCGGCTTACTGTTCAAAATGAGCCGGCGGCAGTTCAGACCTGGGATTCTTGTGTTTTTACGGGAGCAGAGGAGGCAGAGTATGCCGTCAGATATCTGAGGACTGCACTGGACAATGCAGGGTATGCCAATGTGAAAATTAACGTGTGGGATCATAATAAAGAAATCATTTTAGAACGTACAGCGGAAAGCTTTGGCGTGGAGGGGGCACGGGAAGCAATCGATGGCATAGCGTTCCACTGGTATACGGGAGACCATTTTGAGGCTCTGGCGGAGGTGCGCAGAAGATATCCGGACAAAGAACTGATTTTTACAGAAGGTTGTGTGGAATATTCACGTTTTGCAACGGACAATCAAGTACGTCATGCCGAGATGTATGCGCATGATATGATAGGGGATTTCAATGCCGGTATGAATGGGTTTATAGACTGGAATCTGATACTTGATAAGCAGGGTGGTCCAAATCATGTAGGTAATTACTGCGATGCGCCGATTATGTGTGATGTTGATACAGACACAATCAACGTGAAACTCTCCTATTATTATATCGGACATTTCAGCCGGTTTATCCGTCCGGGTGCAAAGAGGATCCTGGTGTCAAAGTATTCTCCTGATATAGAAGCGACAGCTTTTGAGAATGAAGATGGCACTAAGGTCTTGGTGTTGCTCAACCGTTCGGAAAATGATATTGCATTTGTGTTGAATGCAGATGGGAAAAACAGCGGTAAAATGGAGATCAGAAAACACTCCATTATGACTTGCTGTTGGGAGTAAGCTATGCGTATCAATTTAAAGAAAATCAAGAGAGTGGGAATACTGATGGTAATGACAGCATTGATGGTGAGCGGCTGCGGTATAGGAAATCAAAATAAGCAATTTTTGAAAGTGAGTGACGGACAGCTTGTAGACGGCAAGGGTGAGTCCGTAGTATTACAAGGTGTGAACCTTGGCGGCTGGATGATACAGGAAAGCTGGATGTGTCCTGTCAACGGTGAGGACAGGAAATGGGCAAACCTTGACACACTGGAACTTTTGGAGAGCAGATTTACCGATGAGGAAGTGCAGAAACTGCTGGATACCTATCAGGATAACTGGATAACGGAAGCGGATATCCAAAACATAGCAAATCTGGGATGTAATGTCGTGAGGGTGCCGTTTTGGTATCGCAATTTCATGAGGGATGAGCAGGGAACATGGATTACAGAGGATTTGGATGATAATCCGGGAGTGAAGCGGTTAGACTGGATTATCGATATGGCAGAGAAGTATGACATGTATGTCATTTTAGATATGCATGGCTGTCCCGGCGGGCAGAGCATGGATCATTGCTGTGGGACGCTCTGTGAGAACAGGCTGTATACAGATGAACAATGTCAGCAGACCATGGAGACACTGTGGGTGGCGCTTGCAGAGAGATATTGTGATAATGCAACGGTTGCTGCATACGATATCATGAATGAACCGCAGAATAACGGTGGATATGAAGGGATAAACAGCTATGATCCATGGGAAAGTACGTCGTGGGAGCTTAGCAATGAAGTGTATGACAGGATGGTTAAAGCGATACGGGCCGTTGACACGAATCATGTCATAACGGTGGAGGGAATCTGGCGTGTATCAAATCTACCGGACCCGGCACAGATGGGCTGGACAAATATGATGTATCAGCTTCATCTGTATGATGATGAGGATGGATTCAGGACATGGGCGGCGGATTTGGCTGTTACAGCAAAAGAATATGATGTGGCGGCGTATGTGGGAGAATTCCAGAATATGTCCGGACTGGGCATCTGCAACGAGTATGGTATCAGTTGGACGACATGGACATATAAGGGCACCAATAAGGATGTAGGGACGTTTTTCTGGTATTATGGTGAGCCGGAGAAAGCTGACTGTGCCAATGATTCTTACGAAGAACTTTTGAGAAAGTGGGGTGAACCAATCCGGACGGAATGGTTTGAGGAAAAAGAGTACATAACAGAGTTGATTGCGCTAAAGACAGGATAAATTCCTTAGCCGGTATGTTAGCAGGAGTAGATCAGGTCGAAAGCCTGATTTTCTCACGCGTTGGTCTGGATACGCTTGTTTTTTGACCGGTCGTGGTAAATAAATGAAAGGAAACACCTCGTGGCAGATGCATGCGGGGTGTTTTTTTGTGATATTTTCTTAGGGTTGCACCTTTTGTTTGTTTCGGATAAAATGTAAATATAACACAAATTAGCCGAAGAATTAATACGCGGAGTGCAGGAGTCATTGGCAGGAGAGATTTGATATGGGGTTTTTTAGTCAGGCAGGAAAGAAAAAGAAGAAAGAACAGACCGATCATACGGAAAAAGTACAAATAGCGGAGACGGAACAGACATCTTCTGAGAACGACGAGTTGGAAAAAACCATGTTTCTTTCGCCGGAGGAACGATACATTTCCGAAGGTAAGAACGGGCAGGGCACGTCAGAGGAAGAAACGTTGCCCGGCGATTCAAATGAGAAAACCGTTCAGGAGAATTCGAACATTATAAACGGTTCGGATTATCTCTTGCGCATCAATGAGACACGAATGGAGGTTATGCTCACTCTATATCGCACCTTTTCGCTGGAGGAGCTTAATGGTCTTTTAAAAGAGAACGGAATTGTTTTTGGAATCAGAGAAAAAACGCTCAGCGAGCTTGCTCAGGGGAAGAAGAATTATGAGGAGACCGTGGTTGCAACCGGTACTGCCGCAAAGGACGGCCGCGACGGCTATTTTGAGTATCATTTTAATCCGAATCCTGCAACAAAGCCGATTATTCTGCCGGATGGCACGGTAGATTATAATGTACTGGGTAAGATAGAGCTTGTGACAGAAGGACAGCTCCTTGTCACCTATCATCCGGCAGTGCCGTATGTAACCGGCAGAGATGTTCTGGGGAATACCATTGAAGCTTATGAAGGGAAGGAATTGCCGCCGTTACAGTGTAAACGCTGCGAGCCGGATGAAAGCGGCAGTAAGTATTATGCCAGCACTGAGGGAAATGTCACGGTGTCGGGAGGGCGTCTGACCGTAACACCGATCTATGTGGTTAAAGGTAATCTGGATGCCGCTACCGGGAATGTGGATTTTCATGGGGATGTGCTGATACAGGGTAACGTATTCGCCGGTGTTACCGTGAAAACAACCGGAAACATCACCGTGAATGGACATGTGGAAACAGCGAGCCTTTTTGCGGGAAAGGATGTTATCTTAAAAAACGGAATGCAGGGATCGGGCAATGGCATCATTCGGGCAGGCGGTAATGTTATGGCACGTTTTTTAGAGCAGACGCAGGTCTATGCCGGAAATGAAATCAACACGGGAGCTTTGATGAATTGTGAAGTGGAAGCGGGACAGAGCGTGGTGATCGCCGGCAGCCGGGGTAACATCATCGGAGGCACTGTTACGGCGGTGGAACAGATTTCGGCGGCTTCCATCGGAAACCGTGCCGGAGTAACGACACTGCTGGTTATCGGTTTGGATTGTGAATTCAAACAAAAGATGGGCGAGATCGATCGTCTGGTAGAAGAATATCAGAATAACATGGAGGAGGCCGAGAAGGCTCTGGACCTTATTGCATGGCAGCTAAAGACTCAACCTATGACCCCTGAACGGAATCAGGAAAAAGCGGAGCAGATGCGCAGAAAGATCAATTATCAGCTTAAGTTAAAAGAGATTACTACGAAGCGGGAGCAGTTGATCGATATCAATCGGCGTTCTGCGGAGGGAAAAGTTGTTGTTACTGGGACTGCCAATGCGGGATGTGTTATTATCATAAACGGTGTGCGGGAGGAACTGCATTCCGGATACCGGGATGTCACCTTTAAAAAGGGCAGAAAGGAAATACGGATCGTATCCAATAGGCAGTAAAGGATTCGGATGATATTTTTTCAAAAATATCTATAGGTGTAAATTACAACATCAGGTCAAATGAGGGTCCATGTATTTATGTAAAAATAAGTATATGGGCTTTTCTTTTGTCTCTAAACACTCAAGTGAAGCTGTCAACCATATTCAAGATTCCTTGAAAGTAAATTTATGATGTACTATAATAGATACATATTACTTTATCTGCATGAATCAGAATATTAACAGACGCTTTAATCATTACTTTTTTGGAGATATAAATCATGGAAAAAAGAACAACACGTTTTCTGAATATAGGCCTTGTTCTTGTATCGCTTTTCTGCATATTTATACTTATCATTCAGGCCATCTGTGTGAATTTTATGGGAGAAGATGCCATTAGGCAGCTGGGTATTTTTTACATGTCAGGAATCAGCGAGCAGGTATCGTCCCATTTCGGAACTACCATCGAGCTTCGTCTGTCACAGGTAGAATCGCTTGTAGATTCCGTTCCGCCCGGACGCGTTACAGGAGAAAGTGCCATGCGCATAGGGTTGAGCTATAATGCACGTTCCGTGGGTTTTGAATATCTGGCCCTTTATACGGAGGATGGAAACTTTCATATGATCTACGGTTCCCAGGTGACGGCAGATGTTCCGGAGGATCTGCACCGCTCTGTTCAAGGAGGCAGGTATAATGTTTGTGCAGGAAAGGATGCAGCGGGAACTCCCGTTGTTTTAATGGGTGTACCGGCTGTTTATCCCGTGGGTGACGGCAATACGAGCATTGCGCTGGTTGCGGGAATGCCCAGCCAGTATCTCAGTGATAGATTGGAAACCAATATTCAAGGCAGTATCATGGAATATTCGATTATTCGCAAGGACGGCAGTTATGTTTTGAATAACCATGCCGTAGAGGAAACAAATTATTTCGAGCGGGTTGAAAGAATTTATGAAACCTGCAATGGAAAGGATCCGGCCCAGTATGCGGAAGAACTTCGTGACGCGTTGGAGAATGGAAGGGACTATACCAGTGAAGTCTTGATTTCGGGTGAATCCTGGAATGTCTATTGTACCAGTCTACCCAATTCAGAGTGGTGTCTGCTTTTGAAAATTTCTCATAATACGCTGAATGAGACGGTAAATCTTCTTCAGAGAAAATGGGCCTATGTTTCCGTTGGCGGCGGCATACTAATTATCTGTGCACTGCTTCTTGTCTTTCTGGGATACTACCGTCTGACCAAAATGCATATGAAGGCATTGGAGGAAGCCCGGGAAACAGCGGAGCAGGCAATGCTGTCAGCGGAGCGCTCTAACAAGGTGAAAAATGAATTCCTCTCCAATATGAGCCATGATATCCGCACACCAATGAACGGCATTATGGGCATGACATCGATCGCCATCGGCAGTCTGGATAATCCGCCCCGGGTTCGTTCCTGTTTGAAAAAGATACATATATCCAGCCGGCATTTATTGGGCTTGATCAACGATATGCTGGATATGTCTAAAATCGAGAACGGGAAGCTGGCATTAAACATGGAGCCGCTTTGTATTCGTGATATTATGCAGAATATTGAGACAATCATCCAACCGCAGATACAGGAGAAAAAACAGAATTTCAATATTTATATACATGATATCTATCATGAAAATGTGTGTTCGGACAGGGTCCGCTTAAGCCAGATTCTTTTGAACATTATCGGAAATGCGGTTAAGTTCACCCCGGAAGGCGGCACTATTGAACTTGACCTGTATGAAGAGGCTTCTCCGAAAGGAAATGATTATATCCGTTCTCATTTGCATGTCAGGGATGATGGCATTGGTATGTCTGAAGAATTTCAGGATAAAGTATTTGACGCATTTGCCAGAGAGGACAACGCCCGTGTGGATAAAGAAGCCGGCGCCGGAATGGGCCTGACCATTACCAAGCATATTGTAGACGCAATGGAGGGTACCATCACCGTAGAGAGTGAGCAGGGAAAAGGAAGTCATTTTCATATTATTCTGGATATGGAAAAAACAGTGCACCAGGAGAAAGAGCTGCTTTTGCCTAAGCAGAATGTCCTGATTATTGATGACGATGAAAAGGCAGGCAATCTCGCTGTCGAATCATTAGAATCCATCGGGCTTAATGCACAGGCGGTAACAGATGTCAAACAGGCTCTCTATTTAATAGAAGAGCGCAGCGGTATAAATGAGAACTATCACATGATTTTACTGGATTGGGATATACAGGGGCATGATTGGCTCGAGGATGCCGAGGAGTTGGCCGGTCGTTTCGGAAAGGATTTGCCCATCATAATTATCACGGACGGCGAATGGGATGAAGAGGAAATAGAAACTGAGAAGGCTAACATTTGTGGCTTTATTACAAAGCCCCTGTTCCGATCCAGTCTTTATTATGGTTTGCGTCGGTTCATAGAAGTGGAAGATGTGCAGCAGGAACAGAAAGAACAATCCGGCGATGGATTAGAGGGCAGACGTATTCTAGTAGCGGAAGATAACGAATTGAACTGGGAAATTGCAAATGAAATACTTCGCGAATTTGGACTGGAAACGGAGTGGGCGGAAAACGGGCAGATCTGTGTGGAACTGTTTGGTCGGTCTGCTCCGGGATGGTATGACGCCATATTAATGGATCTTCGAATGCCTGTTATGACAGGTTTTGAAGCGGCGGAGGCAATACGTAAGCTAAAACGGGAAGATGCACAGACCATTCCGATTATTGCAGCCAGTGCAGATGCATTTGATGATGATAAGCAAAAATGTCTTGATAGTGGTATGAATGCCCATATGGCAAAACCTTTAGAAGCACCGGAGCTTTTATCACTGTTAGGACAGTATATTCATTGAGAATAGATTGAAAAATCAGAGATTTTTCAATCGCAAATTTGTGCCTTGCGGCTATAAATTCGCGGGCTGTGAGAAAGGCATGGGTATTAGTGTGAAAAGGCATGGCTATTAAATGGTAATTAATATGAATGAAAAGAGATATTTTGCTATGAAAAAAATATATGCTTTGATAAGCGTCCTGTTATCCGCTGTTCTTCTGTCTTCCTGCAGCGGTAAAAAAACGGATATCGAATCGGAGATTGATAGCGGCAGTATGGAAGATACGGAACTGACCTTATGGACTTTTCCGGTAGGAAACTGGGGAAATCCTACGGCGGTAGGCAGCATGCTGGCCGATTTTCATAAGGCATATCCTGACATCCATGTTACCGTGGAATATCTAAATTACGATAACGGAGATGAAAGAATCAGGCAAGCGGCCGAAGATAGAAATTTGCCGGATCTGGTTCTGGAAGGACCGGAGCGCCTTGTGGCAGGCTGGGGTGAAAATGGATGGATGGTTGATCTGTCCGAACTATGGGAATCTGATACAGCTGATGCAATATATGATAATGTAAAGGAAGCCTGCCATCACGTAAACGGGGAGTATTATGTATTTCCAATCTGTATGTCAGCACACTGTATGGCCATTAATTATGATATGTTTAAAGAGGCAGGAGCCCTTCAGTACATTGATGAAGACACGCACACATGGACAACCGAAGATTTTATCGAAGCGGTTCAGGCTTTGAATGCTTACGGAACTGACCAGGGGCAGAATAGAAATGCGGGCATCATATACTGTAAAAATCAAAGCGGCGATCAGGGAACGCGCGCCTTGGTGAACAATCTGTATGGCGGCTCTTTTACCGATGCTGAACACACATTTTATACAGTTGACAGTGAAGAAAATAAGAAAGCCCTACAGCTTCTTTATGATTTAGAGGGTATCGCCATTGAACCATCTTATACCTCCTCGGATGCAATTGATCTGTTCTGCAAAAAGGAAACTGCCATGTGTTTCTGCTGGAATGTGTCCATGGAAGTGCAGCAGACCATCAACCACCCGGAGCTGGATTTTGAAGTTTTTCCGATGGCTTTTCCGACCAGCGAAGACACACCCAGGCTTCAAGGTGGTATCTGGGGCTTTGGTGTTTTTGACAATGGCAGTGAAGAACAGATCACGGCAGCCAAAACTTTTATCCGCTATATGGCAGAAAATGACGTTCCGTACACTAGGGCAGTACGGGCTTCTTCCTATTGGCCGGTGCGGGATATGGGTAATATATATGAGAATGATATGCTTATGACGGAATACAGCATTTTTATGCCATATATGGGTGACTATTATCAGATTACTCCCGAATGGGCTGAAGCACGTACTGCGTGGTGGCAGCTTCTCGCGAAGATCGGAGCCGGGACTGATGTTTCGGAGGCGGTGAAAGATTTTCCTGCTCCGGAGTGATCAAAAGAAAAGTCGGGTTTTATCGAATAGGCAATAAAGGAGCAGCGTATGAATGGATATGCATTATTAGCTTTTTTCCTCATTGCTTTTTTGGGGATCATAACAGCAGTCATATTTCTGCTCATGATGGTCAGCGCCGCTATAAACAAGAGTAAACCACTAGCAAAAATGGCGGGCAAAGTAGTGCTTGCGTATGTGCTGGCTTTAGGCATATTTATTGTCATAGAGAGCGTTCGGAGCATTCGGTTTGATCGAATACCGCAGTTGTCGGTTGAGGATAATCAAATGACCATCATAAACCAGGGAACCGGTTCAATGGGAAGCCAGGCAATATATGTCTGTTCTGAGGAAGGCATTATTAAGGAAATTAATGCACCATATTATCGGAATCAGATGTCTGCGCGTATGAAATTTGGATTTACCTTTGAAAGCAGGGCTGCCGGTGATTTATATGTAGTCGTTGCTGAGGTTGATTGTGCCGATCTGTCATATGCTGATATTTATGACGTGAAAGTAGATCAGGATGGTTCTATTGCCGCTGACAAAGTTGAGAATATCGATATCGATTTGAATATGTATAGAAACAGTGTAGAAGAATTGCTGGAACATCTTGTGGATGAATATGGTTTTTCAAGAGAAGTATTAGAGGAAAACTATGGTTATTATTTAAATTAAGGAAAAGGAACGTGATCAAGAGAGAAAGTGAAAATGACAGAAAAGATACTGATACTGGGGGTAAGTGGATTTGTTGGAACTGCGATTTATGAGCAACTAAGCCAATCTAATAAATTTGATGTTTACGGAACATTTTTCTCTTTAAAGTCAAATGCACCGCATATGTGTTATTTCTCTTTGGAAAATCCTGAAAAAATAAAGGATATATTAGCGCGTATTGCTCCTGATATCGTAATATCGGCATTGCGAGGCGATTTTAAAAAGCAGATGGATGTACATATTTTTACAGCGGAGTATCTAAAGAAAAACCATGGGAGATTGATATATTTTTCTACAGCAAATGTTTTTGATGGCAAACAGGAATGTCCGCATTATGAGGGTGACAGTCTGCAGTCTGACAGTGAGTATGGAAAATTTAAAATTTCTTGTGAAAATAAATTGAGAGAGATTATGGGGAATTCGGCAATTATATTGAGAATTCCGTTTGTGTATGGAAAAAACTCAGTGAGAATGCACCAAATTGAGGATGGGTGTCAAAAGGGTATAATGGATGTTTATGATAATTTGTTCAGTAATTATGTGACAGACATTCAGATAGCAGATTATGTCGAATGGATAATTAGTGAGGAGAAAGAGGGTACTTTTCATATCGGAACGACGGATGTTATGCGATATTCGGATTTTATAATGCGTTTGATTAAGGATAGTGGCAAAGCATTTCCAACATTCAATTATTTGGATGTAACAGGTACGATGGCAGTTTTAACTGAAAGGAAAGATATCCCTTATAGATTGCTCTGGAATGTGGATCGGGTAATCTCGTTCCTTTGCAGCAATGACTAAGGTATATAAGGACAAAATATAATACGAGGTTTACATACTGCATGGTAGAAAGGAGTCAGTTTATGTCTGCGTTAGAAGAAATTCGCAATCGTTTTAAAAATGACCACTTTGCTATGGAGACCACAGGTATCGTCATTGACTTGGCGGAGCCCGGAAAGGCGGTATGCTCTATGGTCTTAGAGGAACGGCATATGAATGAGAATAACGTGCCGATGGGCGGCGCTGTTTTTACACTGGCGGATTTTGCCTGCGCCATTGCGGCCAACGGGTATTCCGAGAGAAAGACGGTCAGTCAGAATGTTTCCATTACTTTCCTTTCTCCCGCAAAAGGGAAGCGCCTGATCGCGGAGGCCACTTGCTTGAGGGAAGGACGTACCACCGCACTATATACGGCGGATGTAAGGGATGAGCTGGGCACTTATGTGGCGCATGCCGTTTTGAATGGCTATGCTATTAATTAGAAGACACTATTAACAAATATGTGGTTATTTAATAAAAACAAATGATATCTGATATACGATTATATGATATAAAAGGAGGAACCATATCATGGTAATTACGGAGCTTTTGGAGCGGAACGCACGTCTCTACGGTTCGGATACGTCGCTTGTGGAGCTGAATCCTTCCTCGGAACGTGACAGCGCGGTGACATGGCGGGAGGCAAGCCTGATTGAGAGCGCGGGAAACGGAGCCCCCTATCGTCGGGAGCTAAGCTGGGCGGATTTTGACAGGCGTGCCAACCGTTTTGCGAACCTGCTACTTAGCCGCGGTTTGAAGCGGGAGACGAAAGTGGGCATTCTGATGATGAATTGTCTGGAATGGCTGCCTATTTATTTCGGTATACTGAAGGCGGGCGGGGTAGCCGTTCCGTTGAATTTCCGTTATTCCGCGGAGGAGATCAAGTATTGTCTGGAACTGGCAGATGTGGAGGTTCTGGTTTTCGGACCGGAGTTTATCAGTCGTATGGATGTGATCGCAGAGGATCTGCCTGGTGTCAGGATGATGTTTTTTCCGGGAAAAGAAGGTCCTTCCTATACAGAGGATTTCTTAAAGCTGATGGGATTCTGCTCTTCCAGTGCACCGCCGATCGCTTTGAGTGAGACTGACTACGCTGCAATCTATTTTTCGTCAGGAACCACCGGATTCCCGAAAGCAATTCTGCACAACCATCTGTCACTTTTCTCTTCCTGTGAGACGGAGCAGAATCATCACGGGCAGACAAGAGAGGACGTTTTTTTGTGCATTCCGCCGCTATATCATACCGGGGCGAAAATGCACTGGTTCGGCTCTCTGATTTCAGCCGGAAGAGCTGTGCTTCTTCGGGGTGTGAAACCGGAGTGGATTCTCAGGGCGGTCACGGAAGAAAAATGTACTATTGTTTGGCTGCTGGTACCATGGGCACAGGATTTATTAGATGCCATTGACTCCGGACAGGTGGAAATGGAGCATTATCTGCTGGAGCAGTGGAGGCTTATGCATATCGGAGCCCAGCCTGTTCCGCCGAGTCTGATTCAGCGCTGGAAGAAGCATTTCCCCCATCATCAGTACGATACGAACTATGGCCTTAGCGAATCCATAGGACCCGGCTGTGTGCATTTGGGTGTGGAAAATATACATAAGGTGGGAGCCATCGGAAAACCGGGTTATCGCTGGGAGGCGAAGATTGTGGACGAGCAGGGGAGCGAGGTCGCTCAGGGAGAGGTCGGTGAACTCATTGTCCACGGGCGGGGCGTTATGCTTTGTTATTACAAGAATCCCGAAGCTACCGACGAGGTTTTAAAAGGTGACTGGCTCTATACGGGAGATATGGCACGCATGGACGAAGATGGATTTATCTATTTGGTAGATCGGAAGAAGGATGTCATTATCTCCGGAGGCGAGAATCTCTATCCGGTACAGATAGAGGATTTCCTGCGTCGAAACGAAAAGATCAAGGATGTGGCTGTCATTGGACTGCCGGACGCCAGACTCGGCGAAATCGCGGCGGCGGTGATAGAACTTAAGGAGGGCGTTTCCTGTACTGAGGAGGAAATTATGAATTTCTGTGAGGAACTTCCCAGATATAAACGTCCGAGAAAGCTGATCTTTGAAAAGGTTCCAAGAAACCCTACGGGGAAGATTGAGAAACCGGTTCTAAGAGAACGATACTGTCATGGCAGTCTCGTGGAAGTACAGATTAAAAACTAAGGGAGAAAACAGAGATGGATCTTTTTATCAAGCTTCTTATGCTGATTATATTTTTCGGAGTAATGATTGGAATCGGACTTTACTGCCGCCGGCATGCTACTGATGTAAACGGGTTTGTGTTAGGAGGAAGGAGCGTAGGTCCGTGGCTTACCGCATTTGCTTACGGAACCAGTTATTTCTCGGCAGTGGTCTTTGTAGGTTATGCGGGACAGTTTGGATGGAAATACGGAATTGCTGCCACATGGGCCGGGCTGGGGAATGCTTTCATAGGTTCTCTTCTTGCGTGGGCTGTGCTGGGACGTCGTACCCGTATTATGACGCAGCATTTGGACAGTGCTACCATGCCGGAATTTTTCGGATATCGGTTTGAGAGCAAACCGTTAAAACTGGCAGCTTCGGCGATTATTTTTATCTTCTTGATTCCATATACGGCAAGTCTTTACAATGGGTTGAGCCGTCTGTTCGGTATGGCATTTGATATTGATTACAGCGTGTGTGTAATAGCCATGGCAGTGCTTACCGGAATTTATGTCATAGCCGGCGGATATATGGCTACCGCCATCAACGATTTTATTCAGGGAATCATCATGATCTTCGGTATTATTGCCGTGATTGTTGCAGTGTTAAACAGTCAGGGCGGTTTTCTTGCGGCACTTAATGCACTGTCTTCAGTGAGTGATGAGACAGTTTCTACAGCGCCGGGCGTTTTCAATTCCTTCTTCGGACCGGACCCGGCAGGGCTTTTAGGCGTGGTGATACTCACCAGTCTCGGAACTTGGGGGCTTCCGCAGATGGTACAGAAATTTTATGCCATCAAGAGTGAGAGCGCAATCAATAAAGGTATGGTTATATCCACTGTGTTTGCCACCATCGTTTCCGGCGGCTGCTATTTTCTGGGCGGATTCGGACGTCTTTTCAGTGACAGGATTGATATTGCGGCGAACGGCTATGATTCGGTAGTGCCTACCATGTTGTCGGGACTTCCGACGATATTGATTGCCGTGGTGGTGATTCTGGTGCTTTCAGCCTCAATGTCCACGCTTTCTTCATTGGTATTGGCATCAAGCTCCACTTTGACGTTGGACTTCATTAAAGGTAATATTATAAAAGAGATGGATGAAAAGAAACAGGTTAAATGGATGCGGGCGCTTCTGGTGGTGTTTATTGCGATTTCCGTTGTGATTGCGCTTATCCAGTACCGTTCCAACGTTACCTTTATCGCGCAGCTCATGGGTGTGAGCTGGGGAGCATTGGCAGGTGCATTTCTGGCGACTTTCCTCTATGGCTTATATTGGAAGCGGACCACTAAGGCGGCATGCTGGGTGAGCTTTTTATTCTCTACGATCGTGATGCTTGCTAACATTTTCTTCCGTTCAAGCTTTCCCACATACCTGCAGTCGCCAATCAATGCCGGTGCTTTCTGTATGCTGGCAGGGCTTGTGATCGTGCCCGTGGTAAGTATGGTGACGAAGGCACCTGAGCAGAAGACCCTGGAGAATATTTTCTCCTGCTATGATAAAAAGGTAACGGTTTCTGTGAAAGATTCCATCGGCGAGTAGTATTGAAGGAGGAAAATGATATATGAAAACACTAATGCTTGGTAACGAGGCGGTTGCCAGAGGTCTCTATGAGGAAGGCTGCAGCTTTGTATCCAGTTATCCCGGAACGCCCAGCACGGAGATTACTGAGTGCGCGGCGAAATATGAAGAAATGTATGCAGAGTGGGCTCCTAATGAAAAGGTAGCTCTTGAGGCAGCGTTTGGTGCTTCTCTGGCGGGGAAGAGGAGTTTCTGCGCCATGAAGCATGTAGGCTTGAACGTAGCGGCAGACCCGCTTTTTACCATTTCTTATACCGGCGTTAACGCGGGACTTCTGATTGGTGTGGCCGATGATGCCGGTATGCACAGTTCGCAGAATGAGCAGGATTCCCGCCATTATGCGCAGGCGGCGAAGATTCCCATGCTGGAGCCATCCGATTCTGCGGAGGCGCTTAGCTTTACGAAGCTTGCCTATGAGCTTTCGGAAGGATTCGATACGGCGGTGTTAATTAAGATGTGTACCCGCGTGAGTCATTCACAGAGCGTAGTGGAGACGGGGGAGCGGATACTCCCGGAGCAGAAAAAATATGAAAAGAATCCCGGGAAATATATTATGATGCCGGGTAATGCGAAGAAGCGTCATCCGGAGATAGAGGCGCGCACTAAGGCGCTGACAGCATGGGCGGAAGCGGCGGAGATTAACCGGATTGAAGAGGGCAGCGATAAGTCTTATGGTATCATTACTTCCTCAACCAGTTACCAGTATGTGAAAGAGGCATGTGGAGATACCTATTCTGTTTTGAAGTTGGGAATGATCTGGCCTATGCCGGAGCAGAAAATCAGGGATTTTGCGGCCTCTGTAGATAAATTGGTGGTAGTGGAGGAATTGGATGGCTTTATTGAGACTCACTGCAAGAATCTTGGTCTTTCGGTATCTGGAAAAGATATGTTTTCAAATGTCGGGGAGCTGAGTCAGAATCTGGTGAAAGAGAAATTAGGAGGGACGGTGCAGGCTGGAGCTTCTCTGGATGAGAATATCCCTGCCAGACCGCCGGTGATGTGTGCAGGATGTCCCCACCGCAGCATCTTTTATGTTCTGAAAAAAATGGAACTTACGGTACTTGGAGATATCGGCTGCTATACATTGGGAGCAGTACCGCCGCTTGGCGCAATTGACACTACTGTGTGTATGGGCGCTTCTGTCTCCGGACTCCACGGATTCGTCAAGGCCGGCGATGAAGAGTATGCGGGAAGAACTGTGGCAGTCATAGGAGATTCCACATTTATTCATTCCGGCGTCACCGGACTGATTAATATCGCTTACAATGAGTCCGACGCTACGGTGATTATACTGGATAATTCCATCACCGGTATGACGGGACATCAGCAGAATCCGACAACGGGCTATAACCTGAAAGGGGACCCTTGTACAAAAATTGATCTGGAGAGCCTGTGCCGTGCGGTCGGAATCAGACGGGTGAGAGTGGTAGATCCTTATGATATGGCAGTCTGCCAGGCGGCGATTGAGGAAGAACTTTCGGCAAAAGAGCCTTCTGTTATCATTTCCCGTCGTCCCTGTGCATTACTGAAGTATGTGAAGCATCCGGGACCCATCTGTTCCGATTCGGAAAAGTGTAAGGGTTGTAAGGCATGTATGAACATCGGCTGTCCGGCAATAAGCATGGAGAACGGCAAGGCAAAGATTGACTCTACCCTCTGTGTGGGGTGTGGAGTCTGCAAGCAGCTCTGTAAATTTGATGCACTTGGCTAGTATAAAAATGGAGTAACTATTCAGTACAGGTCGAAGCATTTACTGCTGAGACCGTAAGAATATGATTCAGGAGTGCAAAATCCCATTGTCGAAGACAATTTTAAATGGATTTTGCATTGTAACTGTGAAGGTACTGAACAGTTACAGAATGGAGATAAAATATGGAAACTAAGAATATTATGATTGTGGGTGTAGGCGGACAGGGTACCCTGCTTGCAAGTAAACTTCTGGGACGTCTGCTCCTTGGCAAAGGATTTGATGTGAAAGTCAGCGAAGTGCATGGTATGAGCCAGCGGGGAGGAAGTGTTGTCACTTATGTCCGTTGGGGCGACAGGGTTTACTCACCCATTATTGACAAAGGACAGGCGGACTGCATTTTATCTTTTGAACTTCTGGAAGCAGCCCGCTATACGGAATATTTAAAACAGGGCGGCAGGATTATCGTCAACAGTCAGCAGGTCAATCCCATGCCGGTGATTGCGGGCGCGGCAGCTTATCCGGAGAATCTGGAAGAGAAGCTTGGAGCACTGGGCATTAAAGTGGACGCGCTCGATGCGCTTACTCTGGCGGAAAAGGCAGGAAGCAGCAAAGCTGTGAATCTGGTACTCATGGGCAAGCTGGCTAATCATTTTGACTTTACACCGGAGGAGTGGATGGATGCAATAGAGCATAGCGTACCGGCGAAATTTCTGGAGCTTAATAAGAAAGCATTTGAACTGGGGCGAAGCGCGTAATGCGAAGGGCATGTGTCAATGTGAAACAGCAGGAGGCGCAGCAGTTATACTGACTGCTATATAAACTGCTTGACGGGAGGTTATAATGAAATACAGACTTGACCGATACGGTAATCAGATTTCTCAGCTTGGTTATGGCTGCATGAGATTCAGCAAAAAAGGAAATACCATCGACTATGAAAAGGCCGAGAAAGAAGTTCTTCTTGCTATCGAAAAAGGTGTCAATTATTTTGATACCGCTTATATCTACTCCGGCAGTGAAGAATGTCTCGGACGGATTCTGGATGAAAATAAGTGCCGTGATAAGGTATATATTGCCACAAAGCTTCCGCAGTATATCATGCGTTCCTCCGCGGCAATCGATAAAACCTTTAACGAGGAGCTGTCTCGTCTCCGCACAGACCATATTGACTACTATCTGATGCATATGTTCACGGATTATGCGGAATGGGAGCATCTTAAGACTCTGGGTATTGAGGATTGGATTGAACGCCGGAAAGCCGAAGGCCGTATCCGTAACATCGGCTTTTCCTACCATGGCGATACGGAAATGTTCCTGAAGATATTGAATGCTTATGACTGGGACTTTTGCCAGATCCAATATAATTATCTGGATGAGCATACTCAGGCCGGAAAGAGGGGGCTTCAGGCAGCTGCAGAGAAAGGGATTCCGGTGATCATTATGGAGCCTCTCCGTGGCGGTAAGCTGGTCAACCTGCCGGATAAAGCGAAAGAGATACTTGCGTCTGACAGTAAAGGCTATACGCCCGCTGAACTGGGGCTGCGCTGGCTGTGGGATCAGCCGGAAGTCAGCTGTGTGCTTTCCGGCATGAATTCTGAGGATATGATAAACGAGAACATCCGCATCGCATCAGAGAGCGATCCGGGACATTTCACAGAAGAAGACAGAAAGATCGTTGAGCAGATCAAACAGGTCATTCGTGAGCGGGAAAAGGTAGGATGCACGGGCTGTCGGTACTGTATGCCCTGCCCTAAGGGAGTGGATATTCCGAGCAATTTCTATTATTATAATTTGATGTATATGGAGAAAAAGTCCTCCGCGCGCTTTGAGTTTGTTCAGAACATGGGGCTGCGTAAGGAACCCGGTTTTGCATCGCAGTGCATTGGATGCGGTAAGTGTGAGCAACATTGCCCGCAGCATATCAATATCCGTGAAAAATTAAAGGAGGCTGACCACGACCTCAGACCCTTGCCCTATAAGATCGGCATTAAGGCGGCACGCAAATTTATTATTAGATAAGGATATTGAAGGGAGAGGCACTTACAACACTATATTAAGTTTTGGTTAGAATCTTGAAATAATAAAATATAAAGGAAAAACATTAAGAATAAAAGCGGCAGTTCCTTTCCAAAAAAAGGATACTGCCGTTTATTTTATTGCAATAGATAAATGGAAGATATTTTAGTAGATGATGTTGCTTTGCCATGCAATGCAAAGTAGCATGAAAAAATCAAATGTATACAACTGTTGGTGGTGCAATTTAGACTTTTTCATTATGGTTATCACAAAGCCAACATCTCCGCTGCAAGCAACAGAGTTGTTGAACTTAATAAAAAGAAAGGCAGTTGTATTATGGACAAACAAACAGTTATATCGGCAAAGCATTTGAAAAAAGCTTTTGGCAAAGGTGAAAGTATTCAGGTCATTTATTCAGACCTGAATATTGATATTTACAAGGGAGATTTTACTGTGATCATGGGTTCGTCGGGGGCAGGCAAGTCTACCCTGATGTATTCCCTTTCAGGGATGGATAAGCCGGACGGTGGGGAGATTCACTTTGACGGAACGGATATTACGAAGTTAAACAATGACAGGTTGGCTGTATTTCGGCGGAAAGAGTGTGGATTTGTATTCCAGCAGATTTATCTGATTGATAAAATGAACCTTATGGATAATGTCATTACGGCAGGGGTACTGACAAGCAAAGACAGGGAAGACATTAAAAACCGTGCAAAGGAACTGTTTTCTTTGGTAAATATTCCTGAAAAAACATGGAGAAAAACATCTTCCCAAATTTCAGGAGGCGAGGCACAAAGGGCAGGGATTGTCAGGGCAGTTATCAACAGTCCTAACGTACTTTTTGCGGATGAGCCGACTGGTGCATTAAATTCAGCAAATTCGGGGGCAGTCCTTGATGTTTTTACTTCACTTCACGAGAAAGGGCAGAGCATCGTCATGGTTACTCACGACAAAAAATCAGCTCTGCGGGGAAATCGTATCATTTATATTAAAGATGGGAAAATTTTCGGCGAGTGTGATCTGGGAAAGTTTGAGCAGGACAATACCGAAAGAACTGAAAAACTTGATAGATTCATTAAGGAAATGGGGTGGTAATAAATGGAGCTTCGCATTATGAAAAAAATATCCACTCTGACTCTGCATAATCTGAATAAAGCAAAAGGACAATATGTATCCTTTGGTGTGTTTATCTGCCTGACCGCATTTATTATAAATATTGCGCTTGTGCTTGCTTTTCAGACGTTTAACGCTTATGACAGCCGGTTTGACCAGCTTAACACAGCGGACATCAATTTTATCATTCCACAGATTCAGGATAATAAAGAGCTGTTCACAGAAGTGGAAGGCATTGACGGGGTATTATTTGTTGAAAAGCATGACGGGGTATTTACACCGGTTACAGTCCGTGAATTTGCTGGCTCTGATTTTGACATGAATACTGTTTTTTACAATCTTGATGAGGAAAGAACGCTGAATCTGCTTGATGTTACGGAATATTCCAGGAAGAGTGACGGTTCTGTTTATATTCCCATGTATATGAAGGAATTGGGTGGTTTTGCAGAAGGCGGCAATATTGCTTATTCCATAGATGGCAGTGAGCATACTTATGATATTGGCGGAATCGTATCGGAAATGCAGTATGGAAATTACGGTACCGGGATGATGGGCGGATATTTTCCGGAAGCTGTCTATAAGGACTTTGTGCGTGAATATAGTGACAATGTCATTGCAGAATACTCCTTAAAAACAAGCGGCATCGCTGATTTAAGCGAAGTGAAAAATACAATCTCTGAGATTTTAAGAGATAAAGGGATTGCATTATTAAATATCAATGACAGGGACACCGCAAAGCAGACCAGAACGATGGTTTGTACCCTGCTTATCATTATATTTATGGCGCTTGCGGCGATTATACTTGTAGTGAGTATTTTCCTCAGTAACTTCCGGATACGAAGTGCAATCGAGGGCGAGCTGGCACAGATGGGGGTATTAAAAGCGATTGGTTATACAAGCAATCTGATCATTGCGGGGGCAGTTATGCCCTATATGCTTGTATGCATTGTTTCTACAGTAATCGGAATCGCCTTGTCTTACGCAGTTCTGCCTTCCGTAGCCGGTATTTTAGCAATCCAGTCAGGATTTTCCTATACGCCTGATTTTGATATAATGGCTTTGCTGATTGTACTGTTGACATTGACATGCGTGGTCTTACTTTTTTCCTATCTTTCAGCAGGGAAAATACATAGATTAGAGCCAATCAACGCCATAAGAGGTATCACTGGAGACGAGTCGGCGGGACAAAATATATTATTATTTATTGTTTCATTTGGTATCATGGTGTTGCTGTCTTTCGCGGGAACGCTCCTATACAATGTAAATGTCAAGCCGGATAATTTTATGAATACACTTTCAGAGGAATTACCGTCTGTTATTTTTTCGGCAGAGGATGAAAAAATGACGGAACTCAAGGAACTTCTTGGAAACGATAGTCGTGTAAAGCTTTTTATGGAATACGCTTCTGTACCTGTAAGCTATGAAGACGGAAGTCTTACAGCCTTTGTGTGTGAAGATTTTTCAAAAGCAACCAATGATATATGTTATGTGGGCAAAAGTCCCGTGAAAGATAATGAAATTGCAGTAGGAAATGCCATTTCGGACAGGTTTCCTATCGGTAATGAAATAGAGCTGACAGTAGGTAATCAATCGGCAAATTACATTGTAACCGGCTATATTCAAAGTGTTAATAATGCAGGAGCGGTATGTCAGCTGACAAGTAAAGGATATGAAAAAATCGGCGAAGCAACGAATTCCGTCAATGTTTACTTATATGATAAAAATGCCGGTGAGTTTATAAATGAGTATGAAGAAAACCACGTTGCGCTCATTAAATCATCAGTAAATTTTGAACAGATGAGTGAAAACGGCAAAATGCTATATACGGGTATTGTTTCTGTGATTGTGATGGTCCTGTTTGTGATTTCCGTTCTGATGGTGCTGCTTGTGATGTATGTCATCATAAATTCAATGATAAGCAGACGCAGGCAGGAATTCGGTATCTATAAAGCGATTGGATACACAAACAGGCAGCTTACGGTTAAGACTGCGCTTGCGTTTATACCCGTTGTGGCTGTGGCGTCAATCATTTCGGCAATAGCCGGGCTGTGGTATCTTCCCACAATCAACAATATCATTTTTTCCCTGATTGGAGCTGTAAAAAATCATTTTGAAGTATCTGTATGGATATTGATTGTATTTGCAATAATGTTCACTGCCGTGGCATTTGTAATCAGCGTATTTCTTTCAGCACCAATTAAGAAAATTACGGCATATTCACTTCTAAAAGATTGAAAAAGACGAAATGATTTTCTAAGGAGTCAAAAGACCCTGCCTACGAAAATCTAAGTATTGTAAGACGAGCAGAGTTCGTTTCGAAGAATCACTTTAAGGCGATTCTTCTGAAATGGTTCATGCAGAAGAATGTACATTGAGGAAGGAGAATCAGTATGAATTTTTCTGAGAAATTAAAGGAAATACGGAAAAAAGAAGGTATCTCACAGGAGCAACTTGCCGAGAGAATCGGTGTTACGAGGCAGGCGATCACGAAATGGGAAACCGGAAAAGGTTTACCGGATGTTGAAAATATGGTAATCATAGCAGAGATTTTTAAGACAACTATAGATGAGCTGCTTATGGATTCCGTCACAAAGAAAACCCCGGAAACATTTGTGTATACCAGTGAAACAATTTATGATATTGACTGTGAGAAACATTTTGATGTCAATATAGGCAGTGCGGCTACGATCATGCTCTCATCAGGCGATGATGAGAAGCTGCATGTTAAGCTGTCCTCTGAAATCCTTGAGAATATAGGATCCATGTTTAAGATAAAGCTGGATGATAAGAAAAATAAGCTTGATGTCATTTGCCTTAATAAAAATAAGCTAAGCCGCTATGAAGCGGAGGAGTCGCTGACAGTTGAGATTACTCTTCCGAATAAATATTCTGATGTCTGTGAGATTGCGGCCAGCGTTAAACTTCTTGCAATAAGTAATCTTCATGTGAACCGTTTAGAATATGATGGTGACGCGGAGAAGGTCTTGATTTCAGACAGCAGTGGAAGTCTGGAATTGACAGCAAAGACAGATTATGAGATTACTGTTGACAAGATCACGGGAAGATTGGATATTAACCAATGGAAGGCAAAAACAATCATTCATATTCCGGAACAAAATATGGTAAATATTATCAATAAAGGCAGAAAATGTAATGTTTATTATGTAAAAGAAGGTAAAGCAGCAGAGTGTGAAAATGTTGCCGACAGTGAAAATGAAATCAGTGTTTCGGGAATATTTTCGGAGTTAGTTGTGGATTTGTTGAGGTGACTATAAATTCTGAGGGCTGATGTCTTAACTGGTCCATAAGGGTTATGTTGCGTTAATTGAAATAAGATAATAAAATATAGACAAGATTGCAGAGTCGATTAATCAGGAGACTGCGTCAGTAGAACCGGAAGCATTTAAGGGTGAAAAATCAGGTTGATAGAAAGGCATGGTTATTAGCATGAAGATAGCCATTGTTGATGATGAGATAAGAGAACAGGAAATCATAGCCAAATATATTGGGGAATGGGCAGAGGCTAAGAAAGAATTAGTGGAATTCTTCTTTTTTGAAAGTAGCGAAGATTTTCTGTTCTCATGGGAAGATGTCAAGGATTACGCGCTTCTTGTCCTTGATATAGAGATGGGTGAAATTAGCGGTCTGGAACTGGCGAAAAAAATACGTTTAGAGGACAAAAGGATTCCCATTATTTTTATCACCGGCTATGATGAGTATATGCAATATGGTTATGATGTATCAGCGCTTCACTATTTGATAAAGCCGGTGAATAAAGAAAAGCTGTTTCAAGCGCTTAATAAGCTTTCCGAGGAGGAAGAAACCGTAAAGAGCCTTATAGTAAATTCAGAAAATGGGGTATGGCGTATTCAAATAAATAATGTTTTATATGTAGAGGCAGCCGGGCACGGAAGTATTATGCATACGGTAGATGAGGTAATTCGTTTGAAGGAATCCTTTGGCGATATTGAAAAACAAGTGCTTCCGATGGGCGAGGCAGTAAAATGCCATAGGGCATATCTTGTGAACTTGAGGTTTGTTTCGGTCATTCAGAATGCGAATCTTATTTTGGATAATGGTGAAAAGCTTCCGATTGCAAGAAGCCGAATGAAAAATGTACAGTATGAGTTTTTGAGATATTATAGAAGCATGCAGAGGTGAAAGATATGGGGTTAACATTAGCAATAATCATTACAACGATAATTTTGATCAATGCCGGGCTGTGGATCTTTTTAATGCCATGGTATGTAGATAAGAAAATAAGCCGGTTTCAAAATGAGTTAGTTGACAAGCATTACGCTGAGGTTGAGACTATGTATCGGAAAATGCGTGGCTGGAGGCATGATTATCATAATCATATTCAGGTGTTAAAAGCGCATATGGAGTTTAGCCGTTACGATGAAGCAAAGCAGTATCTCGATATGCTGAATGATGATCTGACTACCGTTGACACCGTTATCAAGACAGGGAATGTTATGGTAGATGCGATTTTGAACAGCAAACTCACTATGATAAAGGAAAAGGGGATTCATGTAGACGCAACCGCAATTGTGCCGCAGGATGTTCCGTTTTCCGGGATCGACCTATCTGTACTGATCGGAAATCTCTTAGATAATGCCATGGAGGCATGCATGCAGATAGTAAATAAGGATGAGAGCTTCATCAGGATCTATATTGACATAGTAAAAAAGCAATTATATATTTCTGTTACTAACTCCATGAATGGGAGAGCAAAGAGAAGGGGGTTACAGTATCTTTCGACAAAAGTGGGGCTTCATGGTTTCGGGCTGATCCGGATTGACAGGATCGCGTCGAAATATGGCGGGTTTATTAACAGGCAGAACGAGGAAGGCGTATTTGCAACGGAGGTTATGCTGCCACTTCTTTTAGATAATATGAAGTGACCTCACATTTGCATCAACGTGGATTTACCCGTATAATCCATGTTGACCAAATAACACGGACAGCGGGGATTACCGCATACAAAAGGAGGCCACTTACATGA
>JAAUZK010000026.1 GCA_014804655.1 Lachnospiraceae bacterium
ATAACCCCTCAAACCACTTCATACAATGTAAAAAAGTGTTCTGAGGGGTTTCCTTTTGAAAGATTATATTGAGGAACGTGCAATCCAGATTGCCAATTATATCATTGAGAATAATGCTATGGTGAGACAGACTGCGAAGGAGTTTGGGATTAGTAAGAGTACGGTACATACGGTAGTAACGAAATAGAACGGTTATTGTGGGCAGTACAGTAAATAAGAGAGTGAAGTTTAAGGGATAGCTGTGAGTGCTATCCTTTATTTATGTAGTAAAGATTGTTTTTTATTATATGTTTAGATATAATAATTTAAGATGATAGATTATAAATCTTTGCATAGGAGTATCTAGGATGCAGACAGAATCGGTTTTGGATTTGAAAAATGAGTTTTCTGAGAGGATTCTTTATCATGGAAGCAAGGAACTTGTTGAGTTTCCTGAGATAAGGATTCAAAAGTATAACAAAGACTTTTATTTTGGATTTTACTGTACCGTATTCCTGGAGCAGGCAAAGCGTTGGGCTACAAGATTTGATGGAGTGGGATATTTGAATGAATATAAATATATACCGAATGACACATTAAAGATTAGGAGATTTCCCCAAATGTGTGAAGAATGGCTGGATTTTATTGTTGCATGCAGAATGGGGCAGTCTCATGACTATGATATTGTTGAAGGACCTATGGCAGATGACACAATATTTAACTATGTTCAGAACTATATTGATGGAAAGATCAGTCGTGAGGCTTTTTGGGATTTAGCAAAATTCAAAAGACCAACACATCAGATCAGCTTTCATACAGCAAAAGCATTGGAAACATTACAGTTTATGAAAGGTTGTGAAGTAAGAGATGAAGAATAACAGCGCATTGTTTTATACATGCAGTATGATTGAATATATTGGAAGACAGCAGAAACAGAGTAGGTCTGTAGTAGTAAAGTATCTTGGAAAAGATATAATAAAAAGAATATATAATTATGCAGATGTTTTTCATTGCGAGCCGATTGAGAAGACCGCAGATGAGTTTATTACTCGCTGTAATATTCCCATGGATTCTTTTGATAATGTGGCAAAATGTCGATATGAAGTGCCAGATTACTGGATAATTGGTGAAGTCTATGAGCGTTTGATTGAAGATATCGCAGGAGATGATACGGATAATATAATTGATTGTATTATGGATGTTTACTCCTCATGGATTGATGATGTTATATCGAATTATAATACTGATTTTTATTATCAGTCACGAGAATATATTTTTGAATGTTATAAAGAAGGGAAAATATGCGCTTAGATTTATATGGAAAAGAGATTGCCGGACGATTTCGATCCTGAAAAAATCAGAAATTATCGATAGCTATGCTTCTAAACTAACAAACAGTCATAACCCCTCAAACCACTTCATACAATGTAAAAAAGTGTTCTGAGGGGTTTCCTTTTGAAATATTTGATTGTGAAATGAAAAAGCTGAGGGTATAATAAATCGATAAAGTATCTACGAAGCATAGGATATTTCGGGAGGTGTAAGAAATGTTATTGGATAATATAAGGGAAGAATTGGTACAGGGGTTAACAGATATCTTTCAAAATAATATATCAATGATTATTCTATATGGATCAGTGGCGAGAAATGAGACAACAGATGAGAGTGATATTGATATTGCGATTATAATAAAAAAAGAGATGGACAATCAGACAAAAAAGCGTTTTATCAGTTGGGCGGCAGATATGGATATTCGCTATGAGAAGGTTTTTTCGATTGTGGATATACAGGAAGATAATATGAAAAGATGGGAAAGAGTTCTTCCGTTTTATCAGAATATTCGGAAGGAGGGGATTGTTTTATGGAGGGCAGCTTAAAAGAATTGGCAGGATACCGATTGGAGAGAGCCAAGGAAATGTTGTCGGCAGCGGAAAATAATTTGAAGATAGGGGAGTATAAGACTTCATTGAACAGATCATATTATGCGGTTTTCCATACAATGCGGTCAGCTAATGGATTAAAAGGATTTGATTCATCAAACATTCAGGGGTAATCGCTTTTTTTATGAAGGAATATTTGAAGACGGAGGTTTTAGATAGAAAATTAGCAACTGAAGAAAGTTCGCTTTGCCGGGAGAAATCGGATTATGATGATTTTTATGTTGCAGGGCGTGAAGAGGCGGAAGTGCAGCTTAAGAATGCAGAATATTTTGTGCAGAAAATTGAAGAGTATGTAAGTTTGATAAATGAGTAATTATTAAGAGAAGGCATTGCTTTGAGATTTTATATATAAGGGGAGTTATGAGTCCGTAGGAATGGATTTATAACTCCCTTACTTGTGTCTTGGAAAATGTTATTGCATGAAAAAATGTGGAATTCTTTGTATTTCTATTAATCAATATATTTCTATTAAAAATATATTTTTAGAGCATAATATGAGGATAAATCTCATATATATCTTTGCAAAATTTAAATCAGGTATAATCTAGTGGTAGAGCTATGTTATGTCAGTTTACTGTGAAAAATTATAAGAGCATACGTGATGAGGCTATATTTGATATGTAGGGTTGCTATTTCGGAGCATAAAGATAAGGTTATTGTAGGCGCTGATGGTGAACTGTTTTTGGCTGTTTCTGCAATTTATGGTCCAAACGGTGGCGGAAAATCTAACGTGCTAGAGGCAATGTATACGTTGGATTTTAAAGTACTGCGTCCTCTTTGTGCTACTTGTGATAAAAGTGATTGTGGCTATAAGGAGGTTCTTCTGTAAAGTGTCTGGCATCAAAAACGATTTATAAGTTTAGCCTGATTTGAGGAATGTATATCTTTACTATGTTTATAGTTTGCGTGTATAATAGTGTCAAAATATATAATATGCGAGTTTGTAAAATTGAAAACAGACAAATAGAAATCTGGTTGTTAAATAAGGATAAAGTGCATTGTTTTGTGGTAGGAAACGAGGATCAGAGAGGAGAAATCAAAATGGAAGACAAAAGAGAATTAGTGATAAAAAGGGGAGAAGAATTCAAAATTAGCATTAAAGATAAAATCGAGACAACCGATTTGTTTTTTGATCAGTATGTTTCAGCGGCAAAAATGCTGGATGATATTGTATCTACAGTAGATGATGATTGCGATAAATGGGAAAAGTCGGAATTTGAAAATAATATAATTGCTTTTTGCGGAGAGCGCGGTGAAGGAAAAAGCAGTGCGATGATAAGTTTTACAAAAGCTGTATATGAGCATAGTAATGACGATAAAGCACTCATCTTTGCTGATTGTAAGAATATAAAGAATACTTATTTTGTAGAGCCAATTGTCATAGATCCGTCGATGCTTGATGATGTGCACAACGTGTTGGATATTATACTTGCAACTTTATATAAAAAATTTCAAGATCAGTATAATGGGGACAATCAGTCTGTTCATGATTATGAAAGAGAAAAATTGCTGGATCAGTTTCAGAAAGTTTATAAATGTGTTTCTTTAATTAATAATCAGATGAAAATGCTGGATGATGAATATGATTATGAGGGAAACATTGGGAAGCTGTCCAAACTTGGACAGAGTACGGGGTTGAAAAAGGAATTACATAATCTGATTAAAAGGTATATAGAAATTATGTCGGATGCCCAAAAGAAAAACGGAAAATCAGGTTGTTTATTGATCGCGATTGATGATTTGGATTTATGTAATAGTTATGCCTATAAGATAGCAGAGCAGATTAGGAAATACTTGATTATACCAAATGTTGCGATTGTTATGGCACTTAAACTGGAACAGTTGCAGCTTTGTGTGTCGGAGAAGAACCACAAGGACTATAATAGAATGTTGTGGGTAAAACAAGAAATACCAGATATTATTGAAGAAATTACAAATATGTCGGAACGTTATGTTGCGAAATTGGTTCCCAAGAGCAGAAGAAATTATTTGCCCAATGTGCATATGATGCATAATGTTAAATTAATCTATAGGGATAGAAATGCAACAGATATACTGAGTATGGAAAGTGTATTTTCTTTTGATGAGATTTTATTGAATTTGATTTATCAAAAGACAGGAATGAAGTTTCTGCCGGATAAGACCGGTAAGAATTTTTTCCTGCCAGATAATTTGCGCGATACAGTAAATATTGTTGCACTTTTAAGTGATATGGAAGAGCCGAAAAAGAAAAATTCGGTTTATTATGAGAATATCCTGAGATTTTTTAACTATTATGAAAGACAATGGTTATTCAGTAATTTATCTTTGGAAGATTATAAGGGAATACAAAAGCTGATTCATGCGAAGGAGCAGCTGCATGAGAAAAGTGCATTTCTATTACGGAAACACTATGAATTGACAGAAGAGAAAATTTCTTCGGGTTCGGCACAGTTCTTTTCTGAAACAAGTGACAGTTTTTTTATGGTTATGGGATGGCTTAAAATATACCATACGAATGTATTTGGAGAAGAACTAAGAAAATATGCATATGTATTCCAAGTGTTATACACTATTCGCTTGAACGAGTTACTGAGAAATGAAAAATACAATGAGTTGACAGATTTTATGGGAGGATACATATTCGGGGGAAATTTTCACAATGTTCTTCCATATGTACTAAATACGAGTATTGACCGCTCGCGTTTTGTTTTGCCTACTGTACGTGTATTTAATATAATTGCAGAAGAATTGTATCCAGATAGGAATATTTTGTTGCCGGAATCTCAAAATATGCAGTATTATGTGAAAGAAATTTCTGCTAACGACAAAATGAGAAAAGAGAAAATTGTGACGTGGACGTTGCTGGGAATGTTATCCAATACTTGGTTTCGGAATGAGTCCTATCAGTTGATTTATACGTATAATACGCAAAAAATTGTTTTCACGAATTATTCTTTACTCCAGTTTGTTCATGTTAGTATTGAGAATTATATTGTAAGTTTATGCAATCCGGAAAGCATATATAAGAAAGTAAATATGGAATACTTGGGAATAAGCCCAGAAGAATTTCATGCGGTTGTGGAAGAAATTCTGATGTTCAATGATAATGTGATAGAAGTTTTTAGAAGGATTACGGTCAATACGGATATTGCTATGGAATTGATAGAATATTGCAGTAAAAAGAGGGATATAAAAGACCGGGGTGTTAAGGATGAATTGGAAAGAAATCAGGTGGCAGTGGATATTTTCTTTAAAAATGCAAGAGATTTTGCAAAAGAGTATTTGGAGATGAAGTCGGACGACATGGGAAGTCTTAAATTAGCGTATGACAATGATAAGAAAGAGATTGCGATTAGTCGAATATACGCCCTGTTGATAGAAGCGGCCACTCAGGGAAATGAACCGAATGCCTTAACAAGCCATGACGAGCAAAAACGGGAGGAGATGGTAAGGGCATTTGCGTCAAAGCTAAGAGATCAAGTGGAGAAGGTGCCTGAGATTGAAAATGTATCACGGTATTTGATAAATAAAACGGCTGAAAATGCAGAAAGAAACATGAGCAGATTAGCTTCTAATATTCAGAGATATTATTCTTTGCACGAAGAGGAAATACTGGAGGAAGCGGAAGTTTTAGAACTGTGCAGCTTTTATGGAAAAATTGTGGATATATTTTTGGAAAATCCACAAAATGAAATTTCAGAAGAGTTAAACAGAGAGTATAAACTTGTGATCAAAAAATATCTTATAGCATGCCAATAAAAGAGGATATATATGGACGTCGAACGGGGAAATATAGAAATACTGTTTAAAAAAATGAATTATCTGGATATCAGTGGGCAAGTTGATTCAGGCAGGTTGGCGGTGGAAACTGAGCATACATATCGAAAGATCAATAGGGAATTGTATATGCGTTATGCCAGATCTGTGTTTATTAATATGACAGATAATGAACGCGACAACAGCTATCATCTTGCATGTGAACAGATGAAAGGTGCACAGGGAAATGATCCTTGTGTTTTTCGGTTGCTTATTAAAGCGTCCCAGAGACTGCTGAGAACGGACGGAAATGAGATAAGATGTAAATTCGATCAGATGTTTCGATGGAGAGAAATTTCATTTTTGATGGGACAGGATATATTTACATGTGCGTATCTGGCGGTTTATGATACAGGAAGGGGATTTGAAACAAAATGTTTTTCGTGGCTTCCAACCATTAGAAGTGATAATGACAGGCTTCACAATATTCTGGAAAAAGGCATTGCTGATAACCATTTTCATCTGGCTGGTTCTACAAGGGTTTTTGATTTGAATTGGATTAGCTTAATGAATCGAATTGATAATAGAATACATGATTTTAAAAAAATAAACCGTACCTTGCAGGAACATTGTGCGGATCCTATCTATGGCCCTGAAAAGAGAGAAGATTTCTATGCGGAATGTCAGCGAGGCGCAGTATATAGGGTGTATTTGTTTTCTGTGATGAAGGAGGATAAATTCCTAAAAGAAAAGCTGGGGGATTTACTGGGTAGACTGAAAAGAGGAGCACGACCGGAAGAATTGGTAACAGATATACAGGACGCGATTGTGCTGGCTAAGAATATCTATGGGGCAAGATATGGAGAAAATGTACTTGACTACGCTCTGGAAAGAAATATGGTAGATGAAAATGCAAATGAGTGTCGGCTTCTCGCGGGCGAGCGCAAGTTTCTGTATGATTGTTTTAAATATGTAATGTCTGATTTGTTTACAGACGAACAGAAAAATATGTTTTATAGTTATTTGATCATCAAAACTGACTTTCGGGGCGAACTTGTTCAGACAAACAGACAAGTCGGATTTGCGAATTTTTCAGATTATCAGGACCGGAAAGAGTATTTTATAGAAGGGAAGAAACCTTATGAAGACGAATTGGTGCGTCTGGCGCTGAATGAATCTTTAAGAAAGAAGAATATGGTTTCTCTGGAAGCTCGTATTTGTCCGAAGAACAATTCTTCTGAGCTGCTTCAAACGTTGAAAAATTATGAAAGAATTGTAAGGGGAGAAAACAAAGAGGAGGGGGATCTAAGAGATGAAGCCGGAAGGTCATTGTACAGTAAGCTGATTTATGTCATGCATTTTCCGAAATTCAGGGATCAAAAATATGTATCGGGTGTACCTAGAAATGATAATGTTCGACAAAAATATGAACATCAGGCGAAAAGTATTGTGGCATTGTTGGAAAGACAGATAAAGATTAATGAACATATTAAGGGAATAGATGCCTGTGCCAGTGAACTGGATTGTCGGCCAGAAGCTTTTGGACAAATATTCCGGTATTTGCTAGATGCGGTTGTTATTTGTAATAAAGATTGGAAAGAGATGAGACTTGCCGAAAATAGAACAACGAATTTGAATGCAACTTATCATGCAGGGGAGGATTTCTATGATATAGTGGATGGGCTTCGTGCAATTGATGAAGCGATTCTTTTTTGTGGGCTAAAACGCGGGAGCAGGCTGGGACATGCCTTGGCTCTCGGGATTATGCCGGAAGAATACTATCATTTAAAAAGCGGTAATCTGGTGCTTCCCAAACAGGTGCTAATGGATGATATAGCATGGTTGATTTGTAAAGCAAGCGAGTATGGCTGCCAGATAGAGAGTTCCCTGAAGACAAAGTTGGAAGAAAGATTTTATGGCCTGTATGACGAGATATTCGGGTGTAGTATGGGCGAAGAATGTTTTATATCGGTCTTTGATTATTATCAAAGCTGGAAGCTGCGGGGAGATAATCCGAAACCGTATCGTCTGAGCATGGAGGCATTCAAGAAAAAATTGTTGGATGTTGAGTTGGAAAGATTTGACAGGTATCAATTCAACGATAGGATAAGCAATAATTTGAGAAAAAACGTGAAATACAAAGAGTTGTATTTTATTTACCATTACAATAAGCAGGTTCGGGAGAAAGGTAATGAGATCGCAGAGTTTAAAACAGGAGAGAAATACGGGAATCTGGTTCGGCAGATACAGGATCATATGATCAGACAGCTTGTGCAGGAAGGAATCGGGATAGAAACTAATCCGTCATCAAACTATCTGATTGGTACAATCAACAAGTATGAAGAACATCCGATTGTCAGGTTCAATGCCAGAAAATTGAAGGCAGTTGAGCCAAATACATCGTTGAGTGTATCAATCAATACTGATGATCAAGGCGTGTTTGATACTCTCTTAGAAAATGAGTATGCATTGATGACTCTTGCATTAAAAAAGACAAAGGATAGTGATTCGGCTTCAAGATATGATACCGAAGATATTTACGAGTGGGTAGATTATGTTCGGAAGATGGGATTGGAGCAAATATTTATCTAAAGTAATCTGGTGGGTGCAGAAAAGTGTGGATGATTTATATATGATACAATGTAATGTAACAAAGTTTAAAATGGAAAATGAGAAGAATATTGAAGAAGAAATCCTGGTTAAAAGAAATAATCAATGATGAAGCAGGAACGGCACCCTCTAATTAGATTGTAAATTGTTTTGATAAGCAAAACATAGGACTAGGCCTAGAAGTACTTGAAAAAAAGAAATTGAGAATATTGCTGGAAAGTGTTGTCATTTTGCAGAATGGATGAGACGCATTGAGACGAAGCTTTGACCATATCGTTGTAACAATTTATGGTAAGAGGAACGATTGTGTATGCGATATTTTATCAATGAAATAAAGGAAGGATATTTCGGCGTTAAAGAAAAGCTTGAAAGAATTGTGCTTTTGAATAAGAATAACCTTTGAACTAACAAACAGTCATAACCCCTCAGATCACTTTATACAATGTAAACAAATGTTCTGAAGTGCTTTTTCTTGAAGGGTTATATTGGAGAACGTGTAATCTAAGTTGCCAATTACATTATTGAGAATAATGCTATGGTAAGGCAGACGGCGAGGGGGTATTTTTTATCATAGATAAAAGCAAGGAATGTATAAAAAGGAATGCGTTTTGTAGTTAAATGTGGTATTATAAATATAGAGAGTAATATTATGAAGCTTATAGTACGGTTCCATAGTAAATATTATATAAATAATTGAAAACGTTAATCCCCAGCTATGCTGGGGAGAATAGAGTAAGCAGTAGCGTAGAGGAGATTATAAAAAGCCTCCTATGATACAATGGGAAAGCTGTTGGGAACCAATCTCAAAGAATAGTAGGCAGTCCCAATTGACAGTTAAAGGTTATTACATACGAAATGGAAATGCCAGTACCATATTGTTTTTATCCCTAAGTATAGGAAAAGCGCTAAATATGATAAAGAAGGAAACAAGTATCAAAGAGAGTATGAATGTAAAAAGGCAAAAGGCGTGTCCGAATGAAGGACATTTAGAAAAAATCATATTTGGATAATTATAAAAAAGTAAAATGTAATTTTGGTATAGGGAAAGGGTGTCATGCGTTTTATGTGATTGCCATGATGTGTCATATTAACATATTGCGCGGCAAGATGTATAATTACGAAAAGCGCTTGAGGCACTGTAGAAGAAATGATTTGGGAGGAAATAACCATGAATTCAACAGACAATGTGGATATTCGACGTAACTTGATAGAGGTTTTTAAGGACGAGGTGCCAGTTTTGAGAACTAAAGCAAGGATATCACAAGAGATAGTAACTGAAAAAATCGGTGTTTCTCGACAAACTTATAGTAGTATTGAAACTGGAAAACGCGAGATGTCATGGACGGTTTTTCTTGCACTTTTGGCGTATTTTCAGAACAATGGGCTGACAAGAGGAGCATTAAGTAAAATTGATGGTTTCGAGGAAATGGTCTCACAAGCAATCGATGAAAATACGAAAACAAATAGCTAACGGCTCGTTTTAATATCTGAGGAGGAATGGAATATGGCTGATCCTAGGGCATTAAGAAAAAAGAGACTTGAGAATGAGTATAAAGAATTGATGGAGTTGGATAAAAAGAGTTCGGTTATTGAAATTAAACCGCAAGGAAATGCTCCGTATGAGTCTTATACGATAGTTTTCAATATTCGGACCATCGTTAGTCCTGCACCAACGTATCGTGAGAAAACCATCTGTACTTTGACAATCCCCCCGAACTATCCAGAGGGAGCTCCGAGTATTACGGCAAATAATACACCTTACCCTTGGCACATAAACTGGTTTCAGAGTGGCAGATGGTGTTTGGGAAATTGGAATCGTGAAGAATCTTTAGTGAATTATTTACATAGATGCGCTCGAACACTTCAATTTGATCCAGAAATAGCGAACCCTGGTAGCGTTGCAAATCGTGATGCTATCCCTTTTTGGGAGGCTAATAAAAACAATCGTAGAGTTATTCCGTGTGATAAACAAGTGCTGCCAACGTTGGATGGACCAGAACAGATAACTATTAATCAAAAGGTAACTCCACAGATTACAATAAAGACACAGGCCGAAAAACCTAAGATTAATATTATCAGGAAATAGAACGAAAGGAACGATGTGATAATGGTGGATCAGAGGGCATTAAGGCAAAGACGCCTACAGAATGAATATGATGAATTAATGAAAATTAGTGGAAATGTTATTAAGATTGAGCCGTTGGGAAATGCTCCGTATGAAAAGTACAGGGTAACATTTTACTTGCGAACGGTAATAAGCCCTGTGCCTGCATTCAGAGAAAAAACAGTATGTATTTTAACAATTCCTGCTGGATATCCCGATGTTGTCCCCAAAATGGCAGTGGATAGTTCTTCTATGCCTCAACCATGGCATCCAAATTGGTACAAAAGTGGTACTTGGTGCTTTGGCTATTGGACGAAAGAGGAATCTCTTGCCAATTATATTTATCGATGCGCTAAAACAATTCAGTTTGATGAAGAGTTTACTGATGCTAAGATAGATGCGGCTGCAAATAAGGAGGCGGTTCCCTTTTGGAATGCTAATAGAGGGAAGTTGGGTATCATACCATCAGATACTAAAAGATTGCCTGTTTCAGATGCTGATGTTCCCACTATAAAAATCTTAAAAACTCAAAAGCCCAAGATTACTATTAAATGACATGGAGGATAAACAAATGGCAGACATTAATGTGAAAATCATTCATCCGACGAACAATTCAGACATTGACATCGGACTTCCGGAGAACATTGTATTGAGAGATGTATTCAGCCAACTGATCGATGCTAATTTTCTCAGTGCAGGACAGCCGTACACAGGGGTTCTGAAGCCTTCTGGAGCGAGAAAAGAAAGCGTTCCGTTGGACAATGACAAGACAATCGGGGAGAATGGCGTAGGAAATAATGACACGATTCAGACGCTTATAGCAACGCAAGCTTGATTTAGGCATAGAATAGTTGCAAGTCTCTTTAACTTGGATGTTTGTTAATTTGAGGGGTTTTATGCAGAAAATCAAAATAATTAATAGAACTGACGGCAAGGACTATACCGAAAAGATAACTGCAGCAAAAATGATTCCTGCCAAATGCGGAAAGACTGGCGTTGGTATTTTAGTAAAATTGACGCGTGATTCTACAGGTTGGTGTTGGAAAGAGACTCTTAATAACGGTGAAGGACACGGGATAGCCGGATTGTACAGCACTGAGGAGTTGGTGTTTGATGCACCTCAACGAACTGATGAGAAATTTTGTTGTGCAGGATGCGGAGCCAAGAATTTTGTTAAGTGTAGTTCATGTAATCAGATGTCATGTTGGTTTGGAGACAGATTATTTGAGTGTGCCTTCTGTGGTCATAAGGGAGAAGTTTCCGGGATAATAAAATCGGTAGGTATGTTGCTTGATGGTAAGAAGTAAGTGTTTCATTAAACCATAACTTCTCGGAATCTCAATAAATGAGGTTTCACTTGAAATTTGACAACTGAATATCGTGTAGGAAAAGAAATTTGAGAAAAATGGACATAAACGTTGGACATAGATGGTACTATACCTTGAAAAATATCTCGTGTAAGGGTAAGATATCATTATTAAGCGGCTAAACTTAATAATGATTCCTGAAATGCCTCAGTCGGTGGCATTTCCCAGGCATCAAGATGTTGTAGCATCATGATGCCGTAGAGGCGGTAGTACCACATCTTTGTAGCGCGGTGCCTGCCGTCTTCTAGTTTATAGTCCTCTTTCTCACGTTTGTTGGAACGTTCCACGGAAGTCCTTGCGTCATATTCCTTTTTCCATGCCTCGGATTCCCTTGGCGGTGTGTTAAACAGTCTTGGATTATCGCTGGTATAAATATGTACCGTCCTGCCATATCTGGCAGGGGAACAGGGATGTCCACAGAAACAGCCCCCGTCTGCGATCTGCTTTGGGGCAGCGGTATTTTGCCCGGCGCATTGTAGTTTCATAGACATCCTTATGCATGCGTAAGCCCATTCTGCAGACAGGGACACCGTCATCATCAATGGTGAAATCCTCCTTATAAATGAAATGCCCTGTATGCCTTGGATTGAGGCCAATGAAAGGAAAGATGTCCTCACGTTTGCAGTATTCGTAGACAGGATAGGCGTCATGTGCAGAATCCAGAAGGAGTTTTTCAATGTGGAATTCCGGGAGATACGCTTCCATGGTGAAAAAAGAATGCAGGAAGGAAAGCATATCATGCCTGGAAGCCCGTTCCAAAAGAGGGAAAACGGGAAGGTCACTATGGGAATCGGAAGCTACGTACATGTAGAGGTGGTAACCGAAGAAATAGCATTCCCGGTGGGAATCCCATCCCCAGTTACGGTCCGGCCGTGAGTAATGGTGTCTGCAGTTACAGCTGAGGCACCCTTCTTCTAGACAGTTACAGAGCCTCTTTTTACGATGCTGTGCGGCGGTGCGGACAGGGGTGCCGTCACTGGCGAGGGAAAGATGTGCCGGGTCGAGTAGCCCGCGTTCTATGGATTTACCAAGGAACTGCTGGCTGTACAGCTTAAAAATAAGCCAGAAAGGATTTTCAGGTTTTAACTTCCAGAGTTCCAGTAGAGAGAGGAGTTTTGAAGCCACACTGGAAGAATCACAGGGAGTCTTGTCACCTTTCTTTTTGCCTTTAGGAGGTTTCAGTTTAGGGAACCGGTCTTTGGGTGAATGGTTATTGGAACCATCCTGCCAAAGGCGGGAAAAGAAATCATAAAAAGTGCCGACACCGGGAGTATCACCAAAAGAGAAACCGCTGAGGATGGCATATAAGGGAGTGTCCCTGAGCATACGGCACCAGAGGGTAATGGAAGTGACTTTCAGCTTTAGGGCGAGAAGGTAAGAGCGCTGCATGCAGGAGGGAAGCCGCGGGGCGTGTCCAAAGACAGAATAGCAGTCCTGCATGATGGAATCGGTCAGGGACAGGTCAAGGTACCAGAACTGGATGATAAAATCCTAGGTGATTTTGGGCAGGGAAAAGGGATCAGGATAAAATTTAAGGAAACCGGATACGAAAGTATCCTGGAAAGGCGGCATGTCCGCCAGGGTTATAAGGTAACATCAAAGATCGCCTCCAATCAAAAAATGTATTTATTGACTAAGGGCGCGTAGCACCGCATTTTTTGAAAGGATTGTCAAGTGATTTTGATAAAAAAGTGGGTGATTTTTGAAAGATAGAGTCTGAAAGCCCTAAAAATATGGGCTAAAGATTCCGAGAAATTATGACAAATAATAGGAGGATAAGCAAATGGCAGACATTAATGTGAAAATCATTCATCCGACGAACAATTCAGACATTGACATCGGACTTCCGGAGAACATTGTGTTGAGAGATGTATTCAGCCAGCTGATCGATGCTAATTTTCTCAGTGCAGGACAGCCGTACACAGGGGTTCTGAAGCCTTCTGGAGCGAGAAAAGAAAGCGTTCCGTTGGACAATGACAAGACAATCGGGGAGAATGGCGTAGGAAATAATGACACGATTCAGACGCTTATAGCAACGCAAGCGGGGTGAGAGTAACTATCTTTCACCGATATATATTTATTTAGGTAATTGCGAAATAAGTTCGCAATCTTGATTCCAAACAAGGAAGAAATCCTGCGGAGCAGGATTTCAAGGATAAAAGAGGACGGTGGCAAAATCAGGCACACTTTAATAAGCCTTATAACTTATAAAGTTGGTAAGTCCTAAGTTACAAGTGGCTTCAGGCTGCAAATGTATTCGTGATGCTTTATCTTATCTGCAAGAACGACAGTTATCAGTTGAGTGATACCTGCCAGAATTAAATTCGCATGCAGGGTTTTCTCATTTTGAGTGCGGCGTCCTGCAAGACAGAGATTTTCCTTGATATGATTGAGGTTCCGTTCAACGGCAGTCCGCATTTTGTAAGTGTTGTCCCATTTTTTCCTTCCACGGACGATACCGGGATAAGCACGGAGATTCTTTCCTAGGTAGATATAAACCATCCGCCCGCATTTAGAAGAAGTGCAGGGATCATCACAATTACACTGTTGGAAAGACTTGCGGGCATCAGGGTCATAGACCTAGCTCATTTTCGGATAGACAAACTTAAAGGTCGGCAGTCCGCTCCTGAGATTAGATCTGCTTCCTTCCGGCTTCATGGGAAGGGAGGAATCATGAGGACAGCAAGGGATACTGTTTTCATTGATGGTATAATCGGCATTTTCAAAATGGGCTCTTGCATTGAGAGGTATATATGCTTTAAGAAAGTGACGGTTTTTGCCAAATATATCGCCTGCAATAAGGTCTTTATAAGGCTTTAACGTATCAAAAGCAGCATCGCCAAGGAAGGCTTTAGGATTGATCAAGGGATGTTTGGCAAAGAAATCTTTTAGGGTGGGGATAAGAAGTTTTGAATCATGGACACAATTATCTTCATCCGGAGAATCGGATTCCTTTTCGACAACAATATCAGGATGAGACTTCATAAGGTCTTTATTATAAAAAGAAATATGCCGGATGATGCCAAGACCATTGGTAACAATACCAAACTTGAAGACATAGCAAAAATGACCATTGATATATAACTGTTTGATCTCAGGATTAGCAGAGGCATGGGAAGACAGTGCTCCATAAGCGACTTTATAGGGGTCATAGTTTTTATCAAAGCCTATAGTTTTCGCATAGGCTTTTAATTAATTTATGATTCGGTTTGCGTATTTAAGGTTATTTTCAGTAACGAAGACTTCGATACCGGAAGAATCAAAGATGGTCATTTCAGCTTTAGAAGAATCAATGGCCTGACAGATTGGTTCAGTGATATCCACAAGGTTATCAAAAACAGAAGCTAAATCGTCAAGAAAATCTTGTTTGAAACGAATGATCTTGGAAGCATCCGGAACCTTACGAGAGCCACAGAATTCCCGCAAAGGTCTGGAGTAGTGGAGGAAAGTGAGAAGAAGCTGATCTGTAGGAATGGGAAAAATACGCTGGATGATCAAAGCCCACAGAAAAGCTTTTAAAGGGTATTTACGGGTTCTGCCTGTTAATGCATAGAAATGATTATAAAAGGAAACCAGAATGATTTCATCAAGGTCGATATGGTTTTCTAATAGAGAAAGAAAAGCAGGTTTGTCGTTATCAAATTTATCCTGGTAATCCAGAAAAATATCTGCCAAAGAGAGCTGTATATATGCTATCATAGGTATCAGAATAACTCCTTTCCGGGTGGATGGTTAATGGTTTCTGGACAACTCTATTATACCATATCCGGAGAGGAGTTATTTGTTTTTGAGAAAAAAGAATTCCGTATTTATGTGGGTTCTGGCGTTTCGCAAACGACTAAAATATATTTATTTGTTGTAAGGAGGGTGACAATTGTCTGACTTGAGAATTGACATTCAGGGCATGAATGATCGTAATGTTATACAAGAAAAAAATTTTCCAGAGTTTGACGATTTGACGACCCTGCTTCGCCCTACAGGTGGGGTTTCAGCATCGGATAAAGTAAGAATCGTATTTAGATCATCTGCTGTGAAGATACTGTTTAACCATATCTCTTGGGGAAAGAAGTATCATCGAGGCGATGTTGAGCAAGCCGGGATAATAATAGGAAAGTATTATAGGGATATATCTGTTCACGATGAGGTGATTTGGGGGGATGTAATTGCTGTTATTCCGTCTGATTCGGATTTGGTTAATGCAACATTTGAAAATATTGATATTACTGCACAGGCTTGGGGCAAAATGTACGAGGATGCCGAGGAATATATTAGCCAAGGGATGCAGGTATTAGGTTGGTACCATACTCATTTGGATAATATCAATACGAGGTTTTCGGCATTAGATAGAAGCACACAAAAAAAATCATTTACATTTGATTATAGTTTTGGAGTTGTGTTTAACCCAAATCAAAAGAAATGGTCAGCTTTTTATGGTCCGAACAGCACAGAATGCAAAGGGCTGTTGCTTTTGGATAATAGTATAACGGAAGAGATTGAGGAGAATCCCCAAATTAGAATTAAACAGGTAAATGGGGACTCTGTTCTGAAGAAAGACGGAACGGTCATTCATTTAGATGATAACGGAAATCCCATACCGCTTCGAAAACAGGTTAATCACGCAATTGAAGAAGAGGATGATGACCAGGATACATTGAGTTCAGTAATAGGACAGTTCTTTACAGGAATAGGCGGTTTGTTATCTGGAAAGAAAAAGAAGAAAAAAAATATTGGGCATGATAGTCACACAGATGCAAACGCACGCACAGAGTCAAGAGATCAGGGATTGCCAGCTGATAGAATCAGTGCACGGAGAAGAGAACAAAAACCAATTTGGGAAAGTCAGGAGAGATTAAGCAAGGAAAGAAGTAATAATGCTCCTAAGATAGAAATACTAAGAGCGCCCGAAAATAGTAGTGCAATGATAAGGTGCGCTTTCTACTCGCTTCTATCAAACGAAGAATTTAAGCTATTTCCAAATTATGGACTAATAGTTAAAAAAGAAACAATAGGCAGATTATTGAAATTGCAGCCTGTCGGCAAGAATAAAAGCCCTTTGATATATGGGAAAATGTATCAACAAAATGACTGTGCTGTTTTATCGCTTTCTCAACAAGAAGAAGCAAATTGCCGGATCATTTTCGGTAAAGATTTAACCGAAGGAGAAAAACTTAAAACCATTGCATTGGGATTGTATGGAACTTCATCAAAAGCTAAAGTTCGATTCATAGTGATAATTGATGAAATAAGTAGTCGTTCTGTTGATGTAAGGGTAATCCATTATAGTAAAGGAGATATTATATGAATGAGAAAATAACACTTTACAACAGTGAATATGGAGAGACAGCTTTTGACAGAGCTAAACTTATTTCATGGTGGTCACAAGATGTAGTCTCTTCGAGTAAAATTCTTGTCGTGGGAGCTGGGGCAATCGGTAATGAGACACTGAAAAACTTAACTTTGTTAGGTGTTGGTAAGATATTTGTTTGCGATATGGATACCATATCTGTTTCTAATTTGAGTAGGACGGTATTGTTTAATATAAATGATGTAGGTAGATATAAGGCGGAAATAGCATCGGAACGGGTGTTGGCAATGAGCAACAACCCAGAATGCAAGGTGGATTATTTTGTTGGTGACATAGTGAATAAACTGGGTCATGGAGTATTTAGGAGATTTGATGTGGTTTTAGGATGCCTAGATAATATGCTTACTCGAAAAGATGTTAACAGGCGATGCTGCCTTTTCCAGAAGCCGTACATGGACGCAGGAATATCGGGTTTAGGTTTGTCACTAAATGTTCACCATTACCCTGAATCTAGTTGCTTGGAGTGCGGTATGGATTCTAAGGATATAGCTAGAGAAAGAAGAATTCGTTATTCCTGTGATGTTTTTAAGAAAAGAGCAATTCAAGAAGGTCATGCTGCAACTGTATTGATTTCAACAGCAATAGTTAGTGCCTTGCAGGTGCAAGAAGCTATTAAAGCACTTCACCATTTGAATGGAATTGATCTTGAAGTTCCTGTTCAATATGGGAAAAAATACTATTATCAGGGAATGAATCATCTTTTTGAACAGATGAGAGTTCCTTTTAAGGAAGAGTGTTCAGCGCATTTTAGTATTGATAATGTTATAGAAACCCAACTCTCTTCGGAAGACAAATTAGGCGATGTGCTGGCAAAATTAAGAGAGTTATTTGGATATGACTGTGTTATAGACACATATCCAGACAGTGCATTTGTCACAAGAGCAAAATGCATCAATTGTCATAGAGATATCGTTGTTAATAAACCTATGTCAGAAGTATATTCGGATGAATTATACTGTGATAATTGTACTAAAACAGATGCAAGTGGGTATACACCTGACTATTCCGCAGTCGATTTGTTTTCAGTTGATATGGATGAACAATACTTGATGGATCATTCGTTGGAACAAGTTGGGATTCCGCCGCTCCATATTCTGACAGTTAGAGAAAAAGGAAATGATGAGAACGTAAAATATATTGAGTTGACAAAAGACTTAAATAGAGTTTTGCCGAATACTTTCGGGTGTTGATGAAATATGGAAAAACACAGACTTACAGTTGCAGATGAATGGTTTATTAAGAAAGGGCAAGTTGATTCTATTTCAAGGAGTCATTTTTCCGTAGGGGATGAAGTTGTTGTCTGTGATCGACAGCATGTAATGCTTGCAGAGTTTTATGATGGAGAGTGCCCTACTTGCCATAGTAAGAAACTAGTTCAATTTAATCGTGAGAACGTTGAACCTGGCTCGCTGCATACTTTCGTTGGAGCATGCCCAAAATGTAATAAGAATGTAACTATTATTTTTAGTAAGCATGGAAAACAACCATATATTGGAAAATGTCCAAGTTGCAACAAACAAATTTCGCTTGCACCTGACTATTTTAAAAATCTAAAGGTATTGCAACAAGCAGAACGATATATACGAACTGTTCACAGAGTGTTAGAATTCATGTTGCTTGTAGCTATTATTAGCGTGATTCTTTTGAATTACAAAGGGCTGATATCCAATGAGAATATTTTAATGTATGGAAAAGAGGTAATTCTGCCAAGGACTATTATCATTGTTGATAGACTAAAGGAGTACATTTTGTCTGATTCAGTTGGCGTGCAATTTAAGAATTCTTTTATTCCAATTGTCGGGAATACAAATATATTAGTTCAGAATGCGCTGGATGTTTTTATGCTTATGATGGTTGGACTCCAATCTATATTATGGATTATATGCAACGAATCAATAAGAGTATATGATAATACTTGCGATCTGGTTCGTTTGATTAAGATAAAAACAGAAATGCTTATCGATTATTTCGACAAGTGACAGAATGAAAAAACAGGTCGGATCGTGGAGGATTTATATGGAGAGAATTTTCATTATTTTTATATTTGCTTTTTTTGCGGTTGCTGTTGTTGGAATAATTGCTTCAATTATATATGGAAAGACGGAATCTTTGTCTAAAAACTGCAGAAGTGCGGCTCTTATGTCATTTATAATAGGATTGATATTATTGTATTTAAATTACGTTTTTAAGTAAGATGTTATCAAGGGGGCGTATTTTTGAGACTTATTGATATAATAAAAAAAGCACTTGACAGACCTTCTAATGATTCACACCAAATAGTAATCAGGGAAGGGGCGAGTTTGTCACAGAGAAGAAACCTAAACCTGGCGGATTGGGTGTATAGTTTTGATAATACACTTAAGTGTAGTGATGGATCATCGTTGCCAATAGACAATGTAAACGCTTTGATAACGGGTGATTCATTATATAAAAATGAAATAATTACCAGACAAATTGTTGCTGGCCTCTTAAAAGGATACACTCCGTTGGTTATCTCTGCAAATGGGAAAAATGGTTTGCTATATAATGTGCTTCGAACAATTTTTGATGAATCCTCAATAAACTACATATCCGAGGAATACTCGAGTAAGCGATATAGTCCCTTCTCTGGCTTAACGATTGATGAAGTCACTGATTTCTTTTATGGGTTGGTGTGCGATTTCCAAACCGATCAAATAAATGGGATGCTAGTTAGAAATTATGTAAGTGTGTGCGTCTCTGTTTTTTTCGCAAATGGGAAAGCAGTATCAGATTTGTTGACCGGACAACTTGACCATATGAGACTGCTTC
Source organism: Lachnospiraceae bacterium (assembly GCA_014804655.1). GTDB lineage: Bacteria > Bacillota > Clostridia > Lachnospirales > Lachnospiraceae > UBA3282. The sequence continues at coordinate 19,894 of JAAUZK010000026.1, forward strand.
ATGAGATTAACAGGTTGTATGATACAGGTGAAATCACAGAAAGTGTGAGACAGCAGTATACATACGCAGCTAATTCAGCACAATCGGTGTCGGTACCGGTTCTAAGCGTTATACAGGATTATATTTATAAGTTTAGAAAAATAAGTAATTCAAAACCCACAATAAGGATTCGAAGCGTAAATACCCCACAGATTAGGATATTGGGAACAAACGGAAATTCACAGATAAATATATCACCGCATAATACGAATGTTAATGATAAAGGAATTTGCTTGTCAGATATTATGGCGGGAAAATGCCTGTATATTGAAATAAAAAATGATGTAACCAGAAATTTAAGAAATTCACTAAATGAACAGTGCTTTCAGTGGTATTTATCTCGTACTTTAAGATTGGAAATAGAATCGCGGATAGAACTGAAGAACAGACCGCTGATGGTAATAGTTGACAATCTGAGCGATACGATGGTGAACTGTTTTTGGGGGATCATTAATCTGCCCAATAGCGTGAGGATTATTAATTATGATGACTTTTATTCTAAACTTTCGGCTACGCAGGATTATCGTCAGCAGTTAATTGGAATGGCTGAAACAATGTATTTTTTTTCTGTTATTAATGAGGAAAGCGCGGCTTGGGCATCTAGAACATTTGGTACGCATATGGTTCCGAAGGTTGTAGTAACGAATCAGCCATATAGAGAGTGGACCGATGTGTTTTTTCCGCCCAAATCATATGCACATGATGAAATAGAGAAACCATGGTTTAGTGGTCATGAAATTCAGCATTTGGGAAATATGGGGATTGTTTATAGCCGTAGACATAAAATATTTAAACCCTATTATAGAGAAAACGGAAAGACATATGTTGATCAAAATTATAAAAGACAAAGAGTAAACTTTTGTTTGTTCGAGTTTCGATAGGAGGGATTATCTATGAAGATTACAATTCTGAGTATAAACACTCAAATGAATGATGAAATTGAATTGGTCTTTGATGAAAAAATAATAACATCTGGCCAGGTGCTTTTTAGTGATAATTTTTGTTCTGCCAATAAGGATCATAAATTGATTATTCAATCTAATGCGGTTAAAGATATATTTGAATTTATAGAATGGGATGTTGGAAAAAGATCGGATATTAGAGTCGAGCAGGGAGGAGTGCTTCTTGGAAAACGCTTTTACGATTCTACAAAGGATATACATTTCGCAATTGTCAGTAAGGCCATTGTTTCTGAGAATGCTGATGGAAGTTCTGCATTTCTCGAAATTACACCAGAGTGTTGGCGCACTATTCATGATAAGATAGATGACTATAAGCTTGAGAGCGGAGATGAGGTAGTTATTGTTGGATGGTTTCATACTCACCCTAATATGTTGCCAGTGTTTATGTCTGGAACGGATAGAAGCACACAGAAACTGTTCTTTGATGGCGACAACACATATTCTGTGGTGATTAATCCACAACGGCATTTGATGAAAGCGTTTCGTGCTGCAGAGTGTTACCCAACCCAAGCATTCTTTTTGATTCCAGAAGAATCAGATGTGGAGGAGTAACGGATGTCAGCTTTAAAAGATATCATGAATGGGGATGTCTTAAAAAAGGCTAAGGAATACTTTACTAAAATAAAATATAAGTTCTTTAAGTCAAAAGATATTCCGCAAATAGAGATTCATTCATGGAATGATCATCCGGCTCAAGCCGCTCCAAGAATTAGAATCGGAAATGTGAATAATAGACATAATGAAACTAGAACTGAACCTGAAATGACAGGAGAAAACATCGGACATGGTATAACTGTAAAAAAGCAGGGAAAACCTAAAAGATGTCCATGCTGTGCTTCTCCGGCACGCGATGAGAATAACATTGATATTATTGTTCCAAACTCATCTGGTGTTAGAAAATGGTTTTGTAAGAACTGTGAAAGTATTTTTTAGGAGATGAATCGTGTTGATAGATGAAAAAACTATTTTGGAAAAGTACAGTGAGTTGTGTGTTAAATACGAGAATAATCAAATAGATGATTTTGAAACTTTTATTAAAAGTCGATTGATTGAATATATATTCAATACATGGCATGAAGACATCGATTATACTGTGGAGTTAGTAAACAAGATAGTGGAAAAAGAAGATGATCAGTAAGAGAGAGATTTTTGTGGATAATTTATTTAGCGATGCAGTAGTTGGATTAGAATCATATAAAACAGGTGAACCATTTATTATTACTCGCTCAGGATTTGATGAGGATGGATATTTATATGCTATAGTCGCATATGTTCGAACAGTAGATGACTGGACTCTGAGATATATTGATGCTGTTCATATGCGATTATTTCTTCCATTTACATATCCTGTTGATGTACCAAGAGTGAAAGTGTTGAGAAAAGGTTTTTTCCAATCCAATTTTACGGCAGACGGGGGATGGATAGATAGTGATAGTTGCAAAGATGAAAGCATATATGATTACTTATCGAGATTGATCCTTGATTTATAATATAAGAAAATAAGTGCAACAGCACTGGGAAATAGAAATGCAGTGGGATGGTACAATAGTGAAAAACAAAAGAACATCTTTCCTACGGATAAGATTAATTATAAACATAGCAGATGGATACAAATAATAAATAGAAATGACATGATTGGTTTTAGGAAGCGAGGATAAATGAATAAATTTGAACTATTTCTTATAGCTATTGGGAGTGTTGACGTGTTTTTCTTGATTGGTTTTGTACTGATTATCTTTTGGATAAGGAGAATTAGTAGAAGTCTTAGTGATTTGCAGCAAAAAAGTAAATTAGACGGTGCTATTATAGGTACAAGTGATGATTCATCGAAATGCGAAAAAGAAGACTCCGCAATAAGAAATGATACGTTACTCTCCCACGATAATAGTGAAAATTATGATGGAGTTTCATTCTGGAATGAAGAAAAACCACAAATTGTAATTAAGGCGAAATCGATTTATGAACCAATACAATTAGATGCACCATTTCCGATTTCAGGTGTCATCAACAGAGAAATTGAGGGTGATATAGCGGGATATTTGATATTTAATGATTATGCTATCGAAAAATTGAAGTCTGCATTGGATTGGGGCAAGTTAACAAGTAGGAATCAAGTTGAACAGGGAGGAATATTACTTGGTGCTATTTCCTTTTATAAAGATGAGATATACTGTTTTGTTGATGATATTCTATTGGCTAAGACAAAGGGAATGCCAGCATTTGTCGAATTTACAAAAGAAATGTGGAGAGACATGCAAAATGAATTAGGAATATTAAATGAAAAGAGGAATCAGGATAGAAAACTTGTTATTCTAGGATGGTTTCATACTCATCCTAATAACTTGTCTGTTTTTATGTCCGGGATGGATATGGAAACACAAAGATTGAATTTTCCATTGAATTGGCAAGTCTCACTTGTTATGAATCCACATAAAAATGTATTACGCGTTTTCTTTGGCAAAGAGGCAGACGAGGGTGTGGTCGTTTTCCCTAAGTAGGATTATTATTATGCGAGGTAGTTAAACATGAAATTTCAAAATAGTGGAATAATTAAAGAAGTAATGGAAGGACAGAGACTATTAAATAACCCGGTAACGAGTGGAAACTTCCATGTGGATGGTAAGAATAGAGAAGGTTGGAATTTTAATGACGATTTATTGAGTACACACATGTTAGCTATTGGAAGTATTGGAAGTGGCAAAACCAATACGATTTATTTTATTGTCAGAGAGATAATCAAGAATATCTCCGAAGGAGATGTCTTGGTTTTTTTTGACTCAAAAGGTGATTTTTTAAAAAGATTTTATCGTCCGGGAGACTTTGTTATAGGAAATCCAGATCAATACTCGGGCTATAAATTATCATATTGGAATGTATATGAAGAATTAAAAACGACTGGAGGAGATCGCGAAGATTCTATTCGAGAAATAGCAACATCATTGTTTCGAAAACGTATTGAAACGGCTAAAGACCCCACTTTTGCTTCTGGCGCGCGCGATATTTTTTGTTCTATTTTGGAAGCTCAGTTTCGTGATGGAAAAACGAATCTGGATAATCATACTTTAAAGAATGCAATACGATCTTTTGATATTAAGGGACTTAAAGAAGTTCTAAATAATCATACAGATATGAACTGGATTAATATGTATATGCATAATGAAGGAAGTGCAACTACGCAAAGCTATTTATCGCCGTTAGGAAGTGTTGTAAATGATGTATTCACTGCACATTTTGGGGGAAAAGGTGATTTTTCAATAAAAAAAGCAATTAGAAATCGAGGTGGTAAATCCATTTTTTTAGAATACGATATAGTTAATAGCAATTTAATAGATGTTGTATATACCGTTTTATTAGATTTAGCATGCAAAGAGGCCTTAGCCAACGAGAATAACAATCGTTTTGTATATTTTGTGCTTGATGAATTTCCCTTAATTCCAAAGATGAATTATATAGACAATTTATTGAATTTTGGACGCTCAAGAGGCGTACGAGTAATTGCAGGAATCCAAAATGTCAACCAGATTAATGGAGCATATGGAGATTCGTTGGGAGCCAGTATTTTGTCGGGCTTTTCAACGTATCTCATTTTTCATCTTTTTGATGAAGAAAGCAGGAAAGTTGTATCAGAAAGACATGGCAAGAATAGAAAACTGATTCGCCTGCCATATACTGATGCAACACAAAGTGGAAATCAAGAGTATGAACAGGGTAACGTCATTGAGGATTGGGACATAACGGAACTAAAAAAAGGCGAGTGTATTGTCTCACTGCCTTATGAAAACCCATTTATTTTTAATCCAGATATTTTCCCAGAAATAAAGCCACGAATAAGTGTTGGGAAAGATAGTCCCAAAATACAGATAAGGGGAATATAAATATGTTATTGAATGTTTCGCTGGAAGCCTTTTCAAAAGCAGTTGCAGACTCGTATTCTACAATAAACAAAAAAATGCAGATAATGATTATATGATGCATTATGATGCATTGATAGATAAGAAGGCTATATGTGAAGGCTGTGCTTTATTGTTTTATAGATTTATGACTATGTTTGGTATTACGTGTAGGATAATTACTGAGAAAAGAATGAGAGAGAGTCATGCATGGAATATCGTTAGATTAGGAAATGCATGATACAATATTGATGTAACATGGGATTTATACAAAAATCCGACTCAAAGAGGTCTTGGATTGTATAACTATTATCTTGTAGGCGAAACTCATTTTAGAGACCATGTCCGAGATGCTTATTTTGATAGTGAGGATTTTAAAAGACAATTTCCCGTATCACAAACAGATTACTGCTTATGCAAGCCTGCAAATAAAAAGTCAATAGGAAATTGAAATTTTTCAAACAAGTTTTATGTAGGAATTTTGCGTACTTTAAACAGACCACCGATTACCGCTGGTCTGAAGCAAGAGTATGGAAGAAGTGGTCATTGCGGAAGTGAGGCAAGGTATTCTTTCACCCGTCCGTAATAGATTTTGAGAAACTTGTTGGCACCTGCAGTCATGTAGACATAGTAAGGCTTGCCTTCGCTGCGTTTCTTTGCCATAAAGGCGTAAACAGGGTCGTCTAATGGAGCCCTTTTAATAAGGCCGTCCATAACCTGGAAGAGTGTCCTGCGTAAATGGGGAGAGCCTTTCTTGGTAGCGGGCACACTCTGCTGCCTGTAGGAGCCGGACTCGTTTACGCCGGGGTCAACACCTGCAAAGGCTGTGATGGCACTCTTTTTCACAAAGCGGGTCACATCACCGATCTCAGCCATGAGCTGTGGGCCGAGTGACGGCCCTACACCGTTCATTGCCATGACAACAGGGTACTCCGGAAGTTTTGATGCGGTATCATTCATCTGGATGCGCAGGGTTTCAACAGTCCGGGAAGCCGTATCGAGCAGGCGGACAGCCTGCCGGACCAGCAGCTTTGTATCCGGGTTTTTCGGGAACACGGCGATAAGGTCTTTTGCGGTTTCGTAAATGTATCCGGCTTTGTCCGCACTGAAGTTATAATTATTGCGGCTGCACCAGTTCCGGTAATGCTCCGTGAACATATCAGGGGATTTGGAACGGACGCAGTCAACATGCCAGTAGGTGTAGACAAAATCCACCCACTTCTGGCTCCCGTCAGGACGTGCAGGGCTTGGGAAGAAATCATTTGCCCCGGGGAATGTCTGGTCCAGAAGGGAAATAAGGTTGTTTTTCATGGCGGTCTTTTCGTCCATATAGAACGCAAACTGCCTGTTCATTGTCTTTAACTGATTGCGTGTTTTATCCATAAGACCATACTGTGGCAGGCTGTCCCACTTGTCAAGGGTATATCTTGCAGGTTTGCAGGAATCTGCTTTGTCAGTCTTAGGGCGGCGCAGGGATTCATCAGTATCAAAGTTCTTGACAAGGACAGGGTTGACTGCACTGACAGATATGCCGGCAGAAGACAGCCATAAAGCCATAGGCTCGTAATACCTGCCCGTGTGCTCCATACAGACCTTTGTTTCACCATCCAGGGCCTTGATCTGGTCTATCAGGCTGTCAATGCCGGATCTGGTGTGCCTGATGTCACAGGGAGGGAGGACGACCACGTTGCCGGGCTGGCGTATGGTGACAGTGCTTTTACCTTTAGAAACATCAATACCTACTGCGTTCATAATACAATGCTCCTTATCTTAATGATAGCAATGGTCAATACCAGTTTTACTCATTGCCTATTCAATCTACTGGGGTATCACGCGAACGCACATGGGTTCAACCTGCATAAAACGAATGCTGCGAATGAGGAGCTGGGTAGCAGACTTACTTACGGGCGCAAAGCCCAAGGAGGTTTCCGCTATACCGATTGCTCCATACATTCTAACAGCTTAAGCAACAAGATGGGTAACATCCTAGCTGGATGTTAGGAATATTAACCATAAATATATTGTAGTAGGAGAATTTTAAATGAAACTGACGATACATCAGGATCCTGACATTCCTGAAACAGAGATCATTATTAATTGTGCCCATATGGACGTTAGAATCCAGCGTTTGATCGCACTGATCCGTCAGCATAGTTTTTCTCTCACCGCCTATCAGGAAGAAAAGGAATTTCAACTTCCTCTGGAGCAGATTTATTTTATAGACTCTGTTGATGGAAAGACCTTTCTTTATCTGGAAAAAGAGGTTTATCTCTGCCGGAATACGCTGACTGTGCTGGAAGAAAAACTGGTTCATACCTCTTTTATACGGATCAGCAAAAACTGCATTATCAATACCAGTTTTTTGAAGAGTGTACGTCCAATGTATAATCACCGATTGGAGGCTTCGCTGGAAAATGGTGAAACCCTGATCGTTACCCGTAATTATATCGAAGCCCTAAAAAATAAGCTGAGAGGAGAAAATCTATGAAAAACCTTTTATTTACACGCATTCCTTCCATCTGTATCTGCTTCACCCTGATTGTGATTGGAAACTGGGGACTTAATCTGTTGTGGGGTGGTGATGTGTCCCTCTTTTTGCCGGTACTATTTGTGTGGCTGGTAGCATGCCAGTTTATAGATCTGATTATCAGTAAAATAGAATTTCGGAAATGGAGCCATTACTGTATAACAGAATCGGCGGTTTTATATTTGTTGTCATTGTTTGTTTTCCGCTTGTTTATTTGGGATAGCATGGATATTCCCGGATTAGTTTCTTTTACAGTGATTTTTCTGGTTACTGATGGGTTTGTTTTCTGGTATTTCCACAGACGGCAGGAAATGCAGGCAAAGGAGATTAATCAGTTAATCCATGAAATGAAAGTTGATGATTACTTGTCGCGGAGTGAACAGTAACAGCCGTTGAAATTGTCATTTGGGAAGCGAAAACAAAAGTTGTCTTTTAATTGCCGGACTGATATACTTTACTTAATAAGATGAAACATCTGTTGGTGTCAGAGGCAGCGCGAAATACAGAGTCTTGTGCTTAAAAATAAAAGATATACGAGGTGCCGAAGTATGAAAAAGAAAAAGTCACTGCAGGAGATTATTTATGCTGTTTTTCTTTTTATCGCCATCATCCTTTTGTTTTTCTGGTTTACGGCACAGAACAGTAGCCGGACAGAGAAGCAGAACAGAGATTATGCGGCGGACTCCGCGCGGATGAAGTCCGAACAGATCGATGACGAACTGAATAATGCTTTGGGCTGGATCAAAACCTATGCGTACTTTGTGGGAGAAGGTCTGGATGAACCTGTGGTCACTGCGCTGATGCTTGCAAGAATGGAGGAAAATTCCCAATTCGATGCCATTTTATTCACGGATATTAACGGTGTGGATTATACCTCCGGCGGAGAGACTTCCGATGTGACGGGGCGGCGCTTTTATACTGACGGCATAGATGGAAACAGCGGCATTCAGGTTATTTTTGATCCCTACTTTTTTGACGAGACAATGGCATGTTTTTATGCGCCTGTCAGATTTGACGGCGAGATCATCGGAGTGTTGCGGGGAGTCTTTCTGGCTGAAGAATATTTGAAAAGCATGCTCAGCACCACGTATTTCGGAGAGGAAGCACACGTATTCCTGTGTACGCCGGACGGCAGAGTCATTGCCAGCTCTGACGATGAGATTTATGAAAGTTATCTTCTCGATGCGCTGACAGAGGCAGAGGTGATCGATCAGTCTGTTGCCGATCAGGTCAGGCAGGTTTTTGAAAACGGCGGAGAAGGAGCTTTTGTATGTGATTCCTCCGGCAAAACGGACAATATCTGTGTCACGTATCTGCCGCGCAATCAATATGTTTTTGTACAGACATTTCCTCAGAATGTTACACGGCGCATGATTGCGGAAGAAAATCTTGTGGGTATCCAGCTGGAGGTCATGTTGATCGTTCTGTTTGCTGTCTACATTATTCTCATTCTCATTCGCGGCGGACGTAAACGGAAAGAGCTGGAGAAGGAAAACCGGGAGATGGGGTACATTATAGGCGGTGTCACCACACTGTTTTCCCGGTTTGCGATGGTTGATATGGAAGAGGAGACCTATCAGTATCTGGCGGGCACGAAACCTGAGGACGCGGGAATTGCAGAAAGCGGAGAGTATCAGGCTCTCATAAGGTATCTGGCCGGCGATTTGGATGAGAGTGTCCGGCAGGAGTTTTTTGATTTTATAAATAAAGATGCCATTGTCAAGGCTATGTCCGGGCAAAACGATCTGCGGTATGAGCGCCATGTAATAAAAGATGGACGAACAGACTGGGAGCACATGAATCTCATTTGTCTGGAAAGAAATGGCAATAAGGTTTCCAAAATTTTATTTATCCGTCAGAATGTAACGGAATTAAAAGAAAAAGAGCTTCGTATCCAGGCGGAAAGGGCGCTTGCTAACCGTAAGGAGAGACAGTACCAGATAGCGATTATGTCCAATTCTTTCTGCAATTTTGAGTTTAATCTGACGCAGGATCTTCTTGAGCAGGATATTATCGGCAACATAGACGGGCGTAGGCTTGCGTTCCTTGAACAGGCGGGCCTGACAGCGCCGTGTAAGGCTTCGGAGTATTTTGAAAAATGGAAACAGTTTGTTTTGGCAGAATCCATGGAAGATTATACTGCCATTGTAAATACAGAGAATCTGATCGGAAGTTATGAACAGGGCGAAAGAGAAGTAGTCGCTGAGTATTGGATAGGAGATTCCGAACAGAATCAGATCTGTGTGCGGCAGTCCTTTGTCATGACCAGAGATGAGGATACGGGCGACATTATGGTTATGGTACTGTCTAAGGATATCACGGAACAAGTCAGGAAACAGAGAGAACAGACGCAGGCGCTTCAGGACGCGCTGATGCAGGCGCAGCATGCAAACAAGGCTAAGACCACCTTTTTGTCCAATATGTCCCACGATATCCGTACGCCCATGAATGCCATCATAGGATTCTCTACCATTGCCGTCAGCCATATTGACAACAAAGATCAGGTTATGGATTGTCTGCAGAAGGTTCTGTCCTCCAGCAACCATCTCTTAAGCTTGATCAACGACGTTCTCGACATGAGCAGGATCGAGAGCGGCAAGGTTCAGATCAAAGAGCAGGAGTGCAATATTTCCGAGCTGATACATAATCTGGTAAATATTATCCAGCCGCAGGTTAAGGCAAAGCAGCTTGAGTTATTTATCGATACCTTTGAGGTTACTAACGAGGATGTTATTGCAGATCCCTTGAAGTTAAATCAGGTATTTATCAATCTGTTAAGCAATGCGGTGAAGTATACGCCTGCCGGCGGCACGGTCTCCTTCCGGATCATGCAGAAGGGCACATTCCGGCACGGATACGGCGATTATACATTTATCGTCAAGGATAACGGCATCGGAATGTCGCCGAGTTTTGTGGAACATATCTTTGAACCCTTTGAGCGGGAATCCACCGTGACACAGAGCGGTATTCAGGGAACCGGGCTGGGCATGGCCATTACCAAGAACATCGTTGAGATGATGAACGGCACCATCAGTGTCGAGAGCGAGATGGGCAAGGGCAGCACATTTACGGTAGAATTCGGATTAAAACTGCAGGATGTGGAAAAAACCGCGAAACAGATCAAAGAACTGGAAGGTCTGCGGGCACTGGTTGTGGATGACGATCTCAATGTCTGCGACAGCGTCAGCAGGATGTTAAAGCAGATCGGACTGCGCCCCGAGTGGACGACCTCCGGCAGAGAGGCTGTATATCGTGCAAAGACCGCACGTGAGGAGGGCGATCCTTACCATACCTTCATTATTGACTGGCAGATGCCGGGATTCAGCGGTCTGGAAACTGCCAGAAAGATCCGGGATACGGTCGGCAGGGAGGCGCCCATTATCATTCTGACGGCCTACGACTGGACAGATATTGAGGAAGAAGCGAAGTCGGCGGGAGTTACCGCTTTCTGTGCGAAACCTATGTTTATGTCCGATCTGAAAACGGTACTACTTGCCGCGAACAATATGTTGGAAAAACAAGAGGAAGTTCCGGAATGGACGCTGGCTGATTTTGGCGGAAAACGTATTCTTCTGGTAGAGGATATCGAGATGAACCGCGAGATCGCACAGATGATTCTGGAAGAGTCCGGTTTCCTTGTGGATACGGCACCGGATGGGACAGATGCGGTGGCGATCATGGAGAAGGCGGAAGAAAATTATTATGACGCGATCTTAATGGATGTGCAGATGCCTATTATGGATGGCTATGAAGCAACCAGAACCATCCGCAGACTTCCCAGAAAAGACGTACAGAATCTGCCCATTATTGCCATGACGGCCAATGCGCTGGAGGAGGATAAAGAGGCGGCATTGATGAACGGAATGAATGCCCATATCGCGAAACCTCTTGATATGGATGTCTTCATATCCGTACTGAAAAGATTTCTGGGAACTTGAATCATGTCTACTGACTGAAAAAGGTGAGAGAAATGTTTAAAAAAATGCAACAAAACCTGAGAACGTGGTGTAGTTTTCTGTGTGTGATCTGTATGGGAGCCATTCTGTGGGGAGGAATTCACTATATCTCAACCTTGCGGACGAGCCTGATGGAACAGGCCGTCCACAATGTCTTAACCGTAACGATGCAGCAACAGCAGGCGTTCGATAATTTTCTTGCGCAGGATCTGGAGCGTATCCATAGCTATGCGGAGTATCTTGCGCAGGGAGATTCCGATGATACCGAAAGCATCCGGCGGTGGCTGCATATATTCGATGAGGTGAATGCCCTTTATCTGGTTTTCAATCTGGAGACGGGAAGCTTCTACAGCAATGGGTCATATGAAGTCAATCAGTTGGAAAATGAGGAACTGAAGCTCTATCGGGGGCTTTCCGGAAGTGGCGTACGGGAGCCGGGTACAGGACTATATGCTGACGATATGAGACTGGGCTACTATGAATGTTTTACTTTTGCCGACGGCGCCCGCGGAGTGATTCAGAAAAGCTATGACTGCAGTAAGATTTCAGAGGATTTTTCCCTTTCTTTTTATAATGATCAGGGGCTTGCCTATGTGGTAAATCGTGAGGGAGATATTCTCATAAGATCTGTCGGAATGCTGGGAGATCATCTCTATGCCAATATTCTTGAAATATTGGCAGGACATAATGACGATCAGGAGAAGAACGACGATTTTATCAGGGCACTGGATAACGGAGAAACGGACAGTATTATATTTGTCGGGGACGGAGAGTCGTTTGTCTATACCTATGTTCCGATAGAAAATACTGAGGGGTGGTATCTGGTTTCCGTTGTGCGGGAGAACGCGATCACGGCGGAGGCGGATGCGATCCTGCTGGATTCCAAGATAGCGGTCGGAATCCTTTTTACCGTATTGGTCATCTGTGCCGTGTTTGTCCTTTTGATCTGGCGCACCGGCATGGATATCAGGCAAAGAGATCTGGAGATTGCGTATCAGGAGCAGCTTTTTGATATTTTCGCGACATATCTGGCTAATAATACGGATGATATATATATGATGGTCGATGCGGAGGACAAACAGGTTGAGTACATAAGCCCCAATGCGGAGAGAATTCTGGGTATTTCCGTACAAAATATTACCGTCGGGTCGAAGTTTCTGTCCGGGGCCGTAGACGCATTCGGGAAAACGCTTGATTTTGATGAAATGTATCGGATGAAACCGGACACGTCACTGAGGACAATGTCGGAAGAATGGAATAATCCGGAAACCGATGAACATAGATATTTCCAGATCAGTGTGTACTGTACGCTGGTACAGGATGAGCGTAAGATCATTATCTACATTTCCGACCGAACCGAGGATCGTGCCGTTCAGGATGCGCTGGCGGAGGCGCTGCGGATTGCGCAGGTGGCAAATGACGCCAAGAGTGCTTTCCTCAGCAACGTCAGCCATGACATCCGAACCCCCATGAACGCAATTACAGGGTTTGTTGCGTTATTACAGGATGAAGCGGATAATCCCGATCATGTGCGGGAATATGTGCAGCAGATCGATGCCGCCAGCCAGCATCTGTTGGGACTTATCAATGATGTGCTGGATATGAATAAGATTGAGACAGGGAGTGCGACGTTGAATCTCTCTGAGGTGAATCTTGCCGATATCATCGACGAGATCAACACGATTATCCGTCCGCAGACGAAGGCAAAGGACCAGACCTTTGAAATATTCTCGTCCTCCGTCATTCATGAACATCTGCGGGCGGATAAGCTGCGGATCAATCAGATCCTTATTAATCTATTATCCAATTCCGTAAAGTATACGCCGGAGAGCGGCACCATTCAGATGCGCCTGGATGAATTGCCGCAGGTGGATGATAAGTACAGCCGTATCCGGTTTACGATCAGCGATAACGGCATGGGAATGAGCGAAGAATATTTGAAGGTGATTTTTGATCCCTTTACAAGAGAGAATACGGAGATCATTAGCCGGATTCAGGGCACGGGTCTGGGTATGGCGATCACTAAGAGTCTGGTTGATTTGATGGGCGGAACGATCACGGTGCAGAGTGAACTCGGTAAGGGAAGTGTGTTTACCGTAGAATTGGAGCTGTACATAAGTGAGAAGGACGATGATCCCAAATTCTGGACCCGCCATAACATCAACAAAATGATAGTGGCGGATGATGACGAGACGATTTGTCTTAACGTGGTCAAAGCCATGGAAAAAACCGGTGTTATCGTAGATTATGCTACCGACGGCGAAAAGGCAGTGCAGATGATGCGCGATGCCCGTGAAAAGGGAGCCCCCTATAATCTGATTCTTCTGGATTGGAAGATGCCGAATCTGGATGGGTTGGGAACAGCGCGGCTGATCCGCAGTGGCTATTCGGAGAAAATTCCGATCCTGATTTTCACAGCCTATGACTGGGGAGAGATCGAGAAGGAAGCCGAAGAGATCGGTGTGGAGCATTTCATGCCCAAACCCTTCTTTATTACGACTTTCAAGGAAGTGATCCGCAAGGCTATGGGCAGTCAGAAAAAGGTCGAGCTGGGAAATGACAGCACGGTAGTAAAGGGAAAACATGTTCTTGTGGTGGATGATATTGAGCCGAACCGGCTTGTTCTGGCTAAAATCTTAAGTTCGTTGGGGGCAGTCTGCGAGACGGCCTGTAACGGACAGGAGGCGCTGGAGCTGTTTACGGGTTCTGCGCCCGGTGCCTATGATCTGATTCTTATGGATGTACAAATGCCTGTCTTAGACGGTTATGCGGCCACCAAGGCTATCCGGGGCAGCGGTCACCCTTCGGCAAAAACGCTGCCGATCATCGCCATGACCGCCAACGCGTTTGTTGATGACATCCGGGAGGCCATTGAGTCAGGGATGGATGCGCATATTGCCAAGCCGATCCAGCTGGATAAGCTGAAGGATACCATAGAACAGGTATTTGAAAAGCGAAAACAACAGGAAACGAATGAAAGGGAGGATGAATCGTGAGTTTGTTTGAAGAATTAAAAGATCTGGGAGTGAATGTGGATGAAGGTCTGGAGCGCGTGATGGACGACGCGCCATTGTATGAAATGATGCTGGGCATGTTTATTGACTCGGTAAACGGTAATCCGATTGAAATAGCAGATTTTGACGCGGACAACGTTGACACGCTGATCGAGAGGGTACATGCGTTAAAAGGTCTTACCGGTAATCTGGCAATGACTCCGCTTTTTACAGGATATATGCAGATGCTGGAGCTTCTGCGCGGCGGCCGCCCGAAGGAGGCCGAGAAGGAATATGAGCGGGTCCTGCCCGTCCAGAATGCGATTATGGATTGCATTAAGCGGCACATGAGTACGTAAATATAGGAATAAAAAGATTACTATAGGAGAAAGGATACTACTTGCATGGAAACAAAATATAACAACCGGATAAACGATATAGGGGCAGACAAGATTCTGATCGTGGATGACGACCCTGTCAACCGCAAGATATTAGGAAAGTTGTTTTCAACATATTATACGGTCATAGAGGCGGAAAACGGAAATGATGGGATGTCGCAGATTTTGATGGAAGAAAACAAATTATGTGCGATTCTTCTGGATGTGATGATGCCCGGAATGAACGGTATCGAAGTACTAAAGCACCTCAAGAGAATGGGAGTAATAGAAAAGATCCCCGTGTTTATCATCACGGCGGACACCAGTGCGGCTGTGATGAAGGAGGCATACGAGCTGGGTGTCATGGATTTCATCAGCAAGCCTGTGGTGTCCTATATGGTAGTCAGACGCGTGCTGTCCATTGTCGAGCTGTTCGAGGCGCGTAAACACTTAAAAACAGTGGTGGTAAATCAGGGACTTGAGTTGTTGGAACAGGCGCAAAGGATTATAGATCTTAATCAGGGAATGATCGAGGCGCTGGCTACCGTCATTGAGTTTCGGAATGAGGAGTCCGGCGGTCATGTAAAGCGCATTAGCCAGATTACAAGGCTGCTGCTGGAGAACACCGTTTTCGGGGAAAATCTGGATGACAAAGAAATTGACAGCATCGCGCTTGCTGCCGTGATGCATGACGTGGGAAAGATTACGATTCCGGATGCCGTGTTGACAAAGCCGGGGAAACTGACTGCAGAGGAGTATGCGGTTATGAAGGAGCATACCGTAAACGGCGTGGCTCTTCTGGAGAGTATCCCGCAGATGCGTGACAGTAATATCTATGAGTATGCCTGTGATATCGCCAGACACCATCACGAGCGCTGGGATGGTGGAGGTTATCCGGACGGGCTTAAAGGGGATGAAATTTCGCCATGGGCACAGGTGGTCTCTCTGGCGGACGTTTATGATGCCTTGAATTGCAAACGGGTCTATAAGCCGCCGTATCCCAGGGAGCAGGTGTTAGAGATGATTCGTAACGGAGAATGCGGAGTCTTTAATCCGCAGTTACTGGAAAGCTTTTTCTCTGTGGAGGACATGATTTATGAGATGTATCGGGAGCTCCCGGAGGCGCAGGAGTCTTAAAATTTTACTAAAATTACGCTGATCATTCAGTACGCTCTGTCGGACTTGCCCGGCGGAGTATGGAGGGAACGTCATGTATCATTGCCATATTCGATTTTATCTTATCGGCGGTCATAATGTCATATTTGAATCCATCAGGGAAATGGAGCCGTTTGCCCGTTTTACGCACTCGTTTTGGGAAAGCGATGTGCCGGAAACAGAGATGGCCGCACAGGCGGATGTGCTGTTTGTCAATCTGCAGGGAGCGGATGTATCGAAAACGCTGCAAATCCTTACCGCGCATAAGAAAAAAGAGGCTGAGCTGATTCTGCTTGCCGATAGGGAGCAGGTTATGGTCTTGCCGGATGATCTGTCTGAGATTGAGGATATATGGCTGTATCCCTTACAGGAGAGGGAACTTAGATTCCGCCTTCGGAAATGGCAGAATGACTATAAGTTGAAAAAGGATCTGTGGCAGTCCGATCAGTTTATGGAGCTTAGCATAAACAGTTCGCCGAATCTGATCTGGTTCAAGGACAAAGAAGGCGTTCACGAAATCGTAAACGAGAGTTTCTGCAAGGTGGTCAATAAAACAAGAGAGCAGGTGCAGGGACGCAGGCATGCTTACATCTGGGATGTGGAACAGGACGATCCGGCCTGTATCGAGTCGGAACTGGAAGTTATGCGGAAGAGACAGACTTGTGTCTCAGAAGAGCATATCCGGACGGGTGAAGGTGACAGAACACTGACAACCTATAAATCCCCGCTGTATGACCTTGACGGGAGCGTCATGGGAACGGTGGGCATTGCGGTCGATGTGACGAAGGAGCAGGCCTACGAGCAGGAGATTATTGAGAAGAAGCGGGTTTTGGAAATGCTTTTTGCCACGATGGACTGCGGCGTGATGTGCCATAGTATCGACGGAACGCAGTTGATCAGCATTAATCAGGCGGCCTTACGACTTCTGGACTATGAGTCGCTGGAGGATCTGGCGACGGATGACTTTGACCTGATTGCCGGAACGGTTGTGGACGAGGATAAGGAGAAACTCAGGGAATGTATCAACTCCCTGAAAAAAGCAGGGGACAGTGTTAACGCAGAGTACCGCGTGCGGCATAAGGATGGGCGAGAACTGCATATTCTTGGAAATATTAAGCTCGTTGAGGAGGGCGGCGAGCTGTATTATCAGCGATTTCTGATTGATTATACGGCACAGAAATTGAAGGATGAGCAGAAACTGGCGGAGAAAAATCAGGAGATACGGTATCAGGAACAGATGTTTGAGATCTTTTCCACCTTCCTGTCTGATAATATTGACGATGTCTATATGATGCTCGACGCGAAAGGGAAAAAGGCTGAATTTGTCAGTTCCAATATTGAACGAGTGCTGGGTATTCCGTGGAAGGTCATAGTGGATGATGTAAATCAGATCGGTCATGCCGAATATATTACAGGGGGCGAGATCGGCTGGGAAGGTCTGTCCGCACTGGAGCCCGGAATGGCGCTGGAGCCTATGGAGACCGAGCGGATTCATCGGAAAACAGGTGAGCGTAAATGGTTCCGCGAAAGTGTATATTGCGTGCTGGTACAGGGAATCAAGAAAGTCGTTATCTATATTTCGGACCGAACCAAAGAGAAACAGATTGAGAATACGCTTTCCGAAGCATTGCATATGGCGCAGACGGCCAATAAGGCAAAGAGTGCTTTTCTGGGTAATGTCAGCCATGACATACGCACGCCCATGAATGCGATCATGGGTTTTATTCCCCTGTTGCAGGAAGAGGCGGACAATCCGGAACATGTGCGGGAGTACACCCAGAAGATATCGGCCGCCAGCAATCATCTGCTGGGACTGATCAACGATGTGCTTGACATGAATAAGATCGAAAGCGGCGGTGCGGTACTGAATATTACGGAATTGAATCTGGCAGAGATTATTGATGAGATCAACACGATCATCCGGCCGCAGGCTAACGCAAAGGAGCAGAGGTTTGAGATATCCACAATATCTTTACACAACGAGCATTTGTTGGGCGATAAGCTGCGGATCAACCAGATTTTAATCAATATTTTGTCTAATTCGGTAAAGTATACGCAGTTTGGCGGTAATATCAAGATGACGGTAGACGAACTGCCGCAGGTAGATGAAAGCTATAGCCGTATCCGTTTTACCATCAGCGATAACGGTCAGGGAATGAGCGAGGAATATCAGAAGGTGATATTTGAGCCTTTCAGCCGTGAACAGAATACGGCGTGGAATCAGGCTCAGGGCACCGGTCTTGGTATGACGATCACGAAGAGTCTGGTGGAGCTTATGCATGGTTCCATTGAAGTGAAGAGCAGATTGGGAGAGGGAACTACCTTCATAGTGGAGCTGGAGCTGAGAAGCCAGAACAAGGAGGACGATCCCAAATTCTGGAATAAGCACAGCATAACGCATATGATCGTTGCGGATGATGATGAGGACGTCTGCCGCGATATTGTAAAAAAGATGGCGGGGACGGGTGTGGAAGTACAATATGCGACCGGCGGCTCCCGAGTGATTGAAATGATTCGGAGCGCACAGGAGGCGGGAAAACCTTATGATCTGATTCTGCTGGATTGGAAGATGCCGGATCTTGACGGGATGGCGACAGCGCGGCTGATTCGGGAGAATTATTCGAATAAAATACCGATCCTTCTGTTTACGGCCTATGACTGGGCAGAGATTGAGCAGGAGGCTTTGGAGATCGGAGTGGAGCATTTCCTGCAGAAGCCGTTCTTTATGAGTAATTTCAAAGATGCGATCCAGAGAATGCCGGGCTCGGAACAAAAGAAGATTTTGACCGATAGTGACAAGAGCCTGCTGGCAGACAAACATGTCCTTGTGGTTGAGGATATTGATATTAACCAGCTGGTATTGAAGAAGCTTCTGGGTACGATGGGGGCAGAGTGCGATATCGCGGAGAATGGGCGCATAGCGGTGGACGAGTTTGTAAATGCTCCCGCGGATAAATATGATCTTATTCTGATGGATATACAGATGCCTGTCATGAACGGTTATGAAGCAACCAGAGCGATTCGTGCAAGCGCACATCCTTCGGCGCGAACGATCCCGATTATCGCCATGTCTGCAAACGCTTTTGTAGACGATGTCAGGGCTGCTATGGATTCCGGAATGAATGCGCATGTCGCCAAACCCATCGTATTTGAACAGTTTAAGAAAACGCTTCGGGAAGTATTGGGGCAAAAGCAGTAAAGAGGTTATCAATGTTTGTCCGGTCTGCAAAGGAACATGTCTGTCAGAAGCAGACCGGGCTTCTTTTGTCTATTTTCAACAAAATCGCCTATGATAATCTATCTAATATAGCAAAAATGAAAAAGACCTATTGCCAAAATGCCAGATAGGTTATATACTTAACCCAAGTCAATGGAAACGTTACCGATAACGATACCGATATCGTTACCGCAAACGTTACCAAGGCGGCATTTACCTAACCCGTATCCGGAATGATATCCGGTACGGTATAGGAAAACAGTAGCAAATAAATTCATTTACTGAAAGGGAGAGGAAAAACATGAAAAAGAAACTCGTAAGCGCATTACTTTGTGTAGCAATGATTTCCACACTGTTAGCCGGCTGTGGTTCCGATAATGGAAGTTCAGCATCTACCGGCAGCAGTTCTTCAGGAACATCTGATGCGGCAGCGTCTGCTGATGACGGTGCAGGTGCTGATGAGGCAGCTCCGGCAGCAAGCAGCGGAGATGGTTCCGTATACTTATTAAACTTTAAACCTGAGACAGACGGCGCATGGCAGGATCTGGCAGCATCTTACACAAGCCAGACGGGTACAGAGGTTATGGTCGTAACGGCAGCAGACGGACAGTATAAGACAACATTACAGTCCGAGTTAGCTAAGTCCGAGGCACCTACTATCTTCACCATCGGCAGCACAGCTGACTGTGCAGAGTACGCTAACTATATTTATGATTTAAAAGACAGCGCATTATACAGTCATCTGACAGATCCGTCGCTGGCACTTGAGTACGACGGTAAGATTGCAGCAGTTGCAAACTGCTACGAGTGCTACGGTATCATCTACAACAAGACCATTCTGGAAGGTTACTGCGGCATGGACGGTGCGGTAGTTTCCTCCGTAGACGAGATCAACAGCTTTGACACATTAAATGCTGTAGCAACAGACATCAACAACCGTGTAGATGAGATCAATGACGCGCTCGGCACAAACCTGACAGGCGCTTTCGCTTCCGCAGGTCTGGACAGCGGTTCTAACTGGAGATTCTCCGGTCACCTTGCAGGTATCGCACTGTACTATGATTTCAAGGATGCAGGCTGTGATCTGACAGCAGGACAGGGCACCGTATCTGGCAAGTATCTGGATAACTTCAAGAACGTATGGGATATGTACATTAATACATCCTCCGCTGACAAGGCAACCTTGGATTCCGGTTCTTACAACGCTGAGCAGGAACTTGGTTTAGGCGAGGCAGTATTCTATCAGAACGGTGACTGGGAGTACGCAGCATTTTCACCTGATAACGAGAACGGTTATACAGTTACAACAGATGACCTGTCCATGATGCCGATCTACTTCGGTGTAGACGACGCTAATGAAGGTCTTGCAGTTGGTACGGAGAACCACTGGGCAGTAAATGCACAGGCATCTCAGGCAAACATTGACGCAACTTTAGAATTCTTAGAGTGGGTTATCACTTCCGACGAAGGTCGTGACGCGATCACCAACAAGATGGGTCTGACAGCACCTTTTGATACTTTCACAAACGAGTACACTTCAAACAACGGCTTTGCAGCAATGGCTAACGAGTATGCCGCACAGGGTAAGACATCCGTAGCATGGAGCTTCAATGCAACTCCTTCCGTAGATGACTGGAGAGCAGACTTCGTAGCACCTCTTACAGAGTACACGGAAAGAGGCGGTTCATGGGATGATGTGAAGACAGCGTTCGTTGATCAGTGGGCATATTACTGGGATCTGTCTCATGAAGAATAAAGCCTAAGACACAGGCGGAGAACTGTTGCATAACAGACGATATGTAACAAGCTCTATACAAAATGTAATATACAGCAAATATTATA
Organism: Lachnospiraceae bacterium; assembly: GCA_014804655.1. Taxonomy (GTDB): domain Bacteria; phylum Bacillota; class Clostridia; order Lachnospirales; family Lachnospiraceae; genus UBA3282. The sequence continues at coordinate 40,852 of JAAUZK010000026.1, forward strand.
GAGGGGTGAGTGAAATAAAGCTTGCCCCCTTTTTCTAAGAGAAAGGTTGATATTATGGAGAAAGCAATTAAACGATATTTCCCTCTGTTTGCGCTTCCGACCCTCCTTGCATTTATCATCGGGTTCATTGTTCCGTTTGCGTACGGAATTTTTCTATCCTTCTGTAAATTCACGACAGTTGTGGACTGGTCGTGGGTCGGATTTCAGAACTATACAAGAATCTTTGTAGTCAACGGCAAGCTGGATACGTCTTTCTTACATTCCATATGGTATACGGCGTTGTTTACAGTTGTGTCGGTGCTCGTCATCAATGTAGTGGCGTTTGGAATCGGTATGGCGCTCACCAAGGGCATCAAGGGAACAAATCTGTTCCGTACGGCATTTTTCCTGCCGAATCTGATCGGCGGTATCGTGCTCAGTTATATTTGGTTGATGATTTTCAATGCGGTATTACAGAATTTTTCCAAGACGATCGTGTACTCTCAGTGGTACGCATTCTGGGGACTGATCATCGTCGTGTGCTGGCAGCAGATCGGTTATATGATGATTATATACATAGCCGGCATTCAGAATATTCCGGGAGAATTGATTGAGGCAGCGAAGATCGACGGCGCAAATGCATGGCAGATGCTTTGCAACGTGACGCTTCCGATGCTAATGCCCACGATCACGATCTGCAGTTTCCTGACGTTGACAAACGGTTTCAAGCTATTTGATCAGAACCTGGCGCTCACCGGCGGTAATCCGGGTAAGTCGTCACAGCTCCTGGCACTTAATATATACGATACAATGTACGGTACGACAGGATGGCAGGGCGTAGGACAGGCGAAGGCGGTTATCTTCTTTATTTTGGTAGCGATCATCGCACTCATACAGAATAAATTGACGACGAGTAAGGAGGTTGTGGATTAATGGCTAAGAGTAAAGAACAGGTCAGTGCAGTAAGAAGAGCAAGGCACGGCGGTATTCTTTCGGCTTTGTTTGCCGTGATCAGTATTTTGTGGATCTCTCCGATGCTGGTCGTGCTGTTGAATTCTTTTAAGAGAAAAGCATTTATTTTCCGTTATCCTTTCGGCTTCAGTTCCAAGTCTCTCTCTGACGGATGGGATAAATTTATGGAGGGCGCGAGGCAGATTTTCTGCGGAACGCTTAACTATAAGAACGGCTTAAAGACGACCAACTTCTTCTCATGTTTCGGTAATTCGTTGTTTATCACGGTATTTTCGGTAATGGCGATCGTCTTGTGCTGTTCCATGTGCGCATGGTATATTGTTAGGGTACACTCTGTATTTTCTAAATTTATGTACACAATGTGTCTGTTTTCCATGATCGTACCGTTCCAGATGGTCATGTTTACGTTGTCTAAGTTCGCAAACATGCTGCATCTGTCCAATCCGGTAGGTATCATAGTTGTTTATCTGGGATTCGGCGCGGGGTTGGCAGTGTTTATGTTTACGGGATTTGTCAAGGGCATTGCACTGGAAATCGAGGAGGCGGCAATGATTGATGGGTGCAATCCGATCCAGACATTTTTCCTGGTGGTGTTCCCGATCTTGAAACCGACCGTGGTTACGGTGGCGATCTTACAGGCTATGTGGGTCTGGAATGACTATCTGCTGCCCAGTCTGGTGTTAAATATCAACAGATATAAGACGATCCCGATCGCGGTGCAATATTTGAAACAGAGCCACGGACAGATCGACTGGGGTGCCATGATGGCAGTTCTGGTGCTTGCGATCCTGCCCATCGTGATCTTCTATATCGTCTGCCAGAAGTATATCATCGAAGGTGTATTGGCGGGAGCGGTGAAAGGATAAATTAACTTTTTGAGGGGTTCCTTCAGATATCAGCCCCCTCTGGGCTTAGGCTGTGGCGTGGGTATGACAAGAAATAAGCATAAGGCTATGCATTTAGAAAAAATAATATTTCCTTGATAGATTGCAAGGGAAAGTGTAAAATAAAAAGGTAGTTTCCATATATTAGGATAGAAAATTATGTATTATGTAAACTGATTGCACGAAAGGATTTTAAAACATGAGAAAAAGCGGGATATTACTGCCTGTATCTTCCATTCCGTCGAAATACGGGATCGGTACTTTTTCTAAACAGGCATATACTTTTATCGATTCATTAGAGAAAGCAGGGCAGTCTTACTGGCAGATCCTGCCGCTTGGTCCGACAGGATACGGGGATTCGCCTTACCAGTCTTTTTCGACTTTTGCGGGAAATCCTTACTATATTGATCTGGAGACGTTGATCGAGGACGGATATCTGACTGAAGCGGACTGCGATCAGTGCGATTTCGGCGATAATGACGAGTATATTGATTATGAGAAAATATATCTTTCCAGATTTAAGGTGCTTAGGACCGCTTTTCACAACAGCCATATTGAGAAAGAGGCAGATTTTCAGAAATATGTGCAGGATAACAGTTACTGGTTGGACGATTACGCGCTCTATATGGCTGTAAAAAATTCCTTTGACGGGAGAAGCTGGAGCGAGTGGGACGAGGATATCAAGCTGCGGAAGAGTGCGGCGATGAAGCATTATCGTGAGAAATATGCCGAGGAAGTGGTATTCTATCAGTTTCAACAGTATTTGTTCGCAAAGCAGTGGTTTGCATTAAAAGAATATGCGAACAGCAAGAATATACAGATTATCGGCGATATTCCGATCTATGTGGCTTTCGACAGCGCGGACACATGGGCGAATCCGGAGTTATTCCAACTGGATGATACGCTGACTCCGATTGCTGTGGCGGGTTGCCCGCCAGATTCCTTCTCGGCTACGGGGCAGTTATGGGGGAATCCGCTGTACCGTTGGGATTATCATAAAGAGACAGGTTATGCGTGGTGGATGAAGCGCATCGCTTACTGTTATGAGCTCTACGATGTGGTGCGTATCGATCATTTTCGCGGATTTGACGAGTATTACTCGATTCCTTTCGGTGATGAAACGGCGGAGTTCGGACATTGGGAGAAGGGTCCGGGGTATGAGATCTTTAAGACGATGAAGGCCAAGCTTGGTGAAAAGGCCGTGATTGCGGAGGATCTCGGATTTTTGACCAAATCAGTCATTAAACTGGTGAAAAGAACCGGCTATCCGGGCATGAAGATTTTGCAGTTTGCTTTTGATTCGAGGGAAGAGAGCGATTATCTGCCGCAAAACTATACGGCGAACAGCATTGTTTATACGGGAACTCATGACAACGATACGACGCTTGGCTGGTACGGACAGCTTAACCGCAGGGATAAAGCTTTTGCAAAGAAATATTTGAATATACGTTCCAATAAAGATATTCAGTGGGAGTTTATCAGAGCGGCAATGGCGAGCGTGTCTGAGACCTGTATCATTCCGATGCAGGATTATCTGGGACTGGGCGCCGAGGCGAGAATCAATATTCCGTCCACTCTGGGCATTAACTGGAAGTGGAGAATGCTGCCGGGGCAGTTTACGGATGAGCTGGCGGAGCGCATTCTGGATATGACGAAGTTGTACGGCAGAGCACGCAAATAGATTAAACATAGCGCTGGCAGTCTTCTAGTGGGGCTGTCAGCGTCCGTATGTGGGAACACTGATACACAGGCGGAGTTATGGCTTCGGGATAAGCGGAAAACGAGACAGAAAAAGTCCATTCGGCTGTAGTTTGAAGGGGATAAATATGGCAGAGACGACGATCAAGGATATAGCGAAACAATGTGGTGTGGGGATCAGCACGGTGTCGCGGGCGATCAATAATCACCCGGACATTAATCCGGAAACCCGCAAGATGATTATGAAAGTGATTGAGGAGACCGGGTTTATTCCCAACAACAGTGCGAGGAACCTGAAAAGAACGGACGCAAAATGTATCGCCGTACTCGTCAAGGGTATCACAAACCCTTTTTTCAGCAATATGATTCAGATCATAGAGGAAGAAACACAGCGGAACCGATATGCACTGGTGCTGCGGCACGTCGAGGCGCATGAGGACGAGGTGGATGTGGCGCTGGAACTGGAGAAGGAGAAGCGTCTCCGCGGTATCGTGTTTCTGGGCGGTCGGTTTACCCATTCGGAAGAGAAAATAGGCAAGCTTAACGTACCGTTTATATTCAGTACGATCGGAGTGGATATCTCGGATCAGATCGGCAGGGTAGAGTTTTCCAATATCGCGGTTGATGATAAGTTGGAGAGTAAGAGGATGACCGAATATCTGCTTGAGCTGGGACACAGAAGGATCGCATTTGTCACGGAGCGGCAGGAAGAGTCAATCGGCCGCCGGCGTATCGAGGGATATCGGGCGGCTTTTGCCGACCGCGGACTGGAAGTTCGGGAAGAACTGGTCTGCTATGTTCAGGATGAGCTGGATCATTTCTCTATGGAGAACGGTTATATCACGACCTGTAAACTTCTGGAATCCGGCGAAAAGGTGACGGCGATCTATGCGGCTTCCGATTCACTGGCGATCGGGGCATGCAGAGCGGTACTGGAAGCTGGCATGCGTATTCCTGAGGATATTTCCGTGGCGGGGTATGACGGCATAGAGCTGGGAGAGTATTATAATCCCAAGCTGACTACGATCAAACAGCCGGTGGAGGAGATGGCGAAGAACACCATCCGCCTTCTGTTAGATGTGATCGCAGGCAGACAGGAACACCAGCAGATCATATTTCCGGCCGAGCTGGTGGTGAGAGAGTCTACGGCCGCCGTTAAAGAGTCATAATTTCTGCCGGCTTAAATTCGAATTATGGTAGGACGGATCGTTCGTTACGTCTTGATCAAACCAGTCAAGAGGAATAAATGCATTCGCTGTTTCTTCCGAGGGGAATTCGACCTCGGCAATTACCAGAGGAGCAAAGGGTGATTCAAAAATGTCCAATTCTACGCATAGACTATTCAGGTCAATACTTTCTATGTTATCTGACATAAATGTCGGATTGTCAATCGGTATGACATACCGTTTCTTAGAAATCACATTTCCGTCGGCTTTATCACGCAGATGATAATAGGAAAGCTCATTGAGCGGGAGATTGTACTCTTCCCGTGCCATCAGGCCTTTACCTTTATAAGTCAGATAGTAGTCATCGTCCTGTCTGCGGATTCTGACAACAGGGTCAGTGTTCAAATATGCCTGCTCAATGATGTGGCAGAGATATTGACTCAAGTTCTCAGGGAGTTTTTTTACTGTGAATTTGCGTTCGATTTCCATGGTAGTTCCTTTCAGATTTACGGTGTAAAGTCTTACCGTATGCTAAGACTTTATACCATGGTTTCGTGGTTACGTGATTAATTAGTCTTGAAGACTTTTACGGATTCTTTCCAAATCACGTTGAAGTTTCTGCTCAAGGAGCTCATATTCTTTGTTATGTAACATTTCCAGTTGATTTTCTACTTTGATTTCTTTTTTCTTAATTCATCTTTAAATTGAATATCAGATGGCATCTCAATCATCCTTTCACCCTCCTTCATAGATACAAAGTTGTTGGCTGTATTATATCTAAATTATAAAGGGATTTCATGGCGGTGTAAAGTCTTATTCAGCTGCCAATGCACAAAAAAACATACGATATATCGCTTGTTTGGATTTTGCAACGAACTGTCGCAACAGATATGACTTGAATAAGCAACATAGACCAAACATAAAAGATGTAATTATAGATAGCATATAGGTTATGGTATGTCAAGAAGGTTTGTAGAAATAGTTTTATTGGTTTTATTGGAAGGGAGCTTGAAGGATATTTTGTGCACCATGCCACAGCCTAAGCTCAGAGGGGAGTTAATATCTGAAGGAACCCCTCAAAGAGCGTCGGCACTTGACGAGGTATTTCACGAGTCTAGTGTCCGCTACGCTTTTTGCGGAGCGAGAGCGCGGTGACGCAGATATTAACTCCACTCTGAGCGACCGGTTTGCCAATGTGTGAACATAATAGTAATATACATATCACACATAACAAGTTATCACCATTCTTGTTGAAACAAAACCAGTGTGGTAAACTAACATAAAGTATTGAAAAATCAATGTCAAACCAATCCGGCTTATCCCGATATAATTGATTACAAACTATTGTTCTGAAAGTGGAGCCCAAACATGAACGACTACGAAACCATAACAAAACTAAAAGATAACATCAACACGTTCTTCATCGGCAAAGAAGAAGTCGTCGAGAACCTGTTAGTCTGCCTGCTTACAGGTGGACATGTATTGCTGGAAGATGTTCCTGGCGTGGGGAAGACAACGCTTGCCGCCCTGCTCGCGAGAAGCATTGCCTGCAGCTTCGGCAGAATCCAGTTTACACCGGATACGCTGCCGGGAGATATTTGCGGCGTATCGGTATATAATATGAAAACAGGTGAATTCGAATATCGGGAAGGCGCGGTAATGAATCAGATTCTGCTGGCGGACGAAATCAACAGAACTTCGCCGAAAACGCAGGCAAGCCTTCTGGAGGCTATGGCGGAAGAACAGGTGACGGTGGATGGGATCGTCCATGTGTTGCCGAAGCCGTTCATGGTAATCGCCACGCAGAACCCAGTGGAGTTTCTGGGGACATATCCCCTGCCGGAAGCGCAGATGGATCGTTTTATGATGCGGCTTTCCATCGGATATCCGGAGAGGGAGCAGGAGATCGAGCTGGCGGCGCAGGTTCTTAATGGTAAAGCGCCGGAGAATGCCGAAGCGGTATGTACGGCGGAAGACATCCTGCATATGAAAGAAGCGATTAAGAATATTACGGTCGGCAGACCGATTCTCGATTATATAGAAGATATGATTGAACTGACCAGAAAGGAAGAGCGCTTTGTCCTCGGGGCAAGTACGCGTGCCATGCTGACGCTTATGCGTGCCTCGCAGGGGAAGGCATTCATGAAGGGCAGGGATTTTGTAAAGCCGGATGATGTCAAAGATGTGGCAATGCATGTGCTTTTGCACAGACTTGTTCTTTCTTCGGACGCTAGAATACGCAAGGAAGACGCGGCCTCTATTTTAAAGAGCATTATACTGAAGGTGAAGATTCCGGTTTAGGGGGAAGCGTGGCAGGATGAAAATTCGCAGGTGGATGCTGTTTGGGTTGTGGGTTCTTTCGTTGGTGGCGATCAGTTTCTACGGCGGTGCTGTCAGTTACAGTTTCTTTTTCGGGGTGACGATGCTGCCGGTTATATCATGGATCTATTTGTTTTTAGTCTATTACAGGTTCAGAATCTATCAGGAAGTGGAGAACAGAAGTATGGTATGCGGCAATGCCATTCCATATTATTTTGTATTGCAGAATGATGATTTCTTTGCTTTTTCCAGTGTCAGTGTCAGATTGTTTTCTTCTTTTTCCTATGTGGAACAGATACCAGACGGTATTGAGTACGAACTGCTTCCGGGAGATAAACTCACCTATAGAACCAAGCTCATCTGTAAATATCGTGGAGAGTATGAAGTGGGGATTAAGAAAATAGTCATTACTGATTTTTTGCGCCTTTTTCAGCTCTCATACACACCGGCGTCCCCGATCAAGGCTTTAGTCAGACCCAGAATCGTGCGTGTGGAAGAACTGCGCAGCATTACGGACATGACAGCGCTTTTACAAAATGATGCGCAGAACTTACAGACGGAGCCGGATGTTCCGGTCAGGGAATACGTACAGGGGGATGCTTTTCGTCTTATTCATTGGAAAGCAACGGCACAGGAGCAGAAATTGAAAGTGAGAACCCATATCGGAGAGCAGAAACAGGGCATAGCCGTTATTTGTGATACGAAGCGTTACAGTAAGGATGAGCGGGTATATCTGCCGTTGGAGAGCAGGATGCTGGAGATATTGATCGCGCTGGGGCTTTACTTTGCCGGGAGAAATATTACTTTTACGGCATATTACGGGCAGAGTGGTGTGCGGAATAGCCATGTGGACAGCCTCGGGGATTTCGAAGAATTTTATCTGAAGAGTTCGGAAATGATCTTTGACAAGGCGGAAGAAGTCGGGGTAACTTTGGCCGAGGCCATGATAAGAGGAGGAATCCGGAACAGCAAGGTTGTTTTTGTGATCTTGCATAGGTGGGATGAGAGCATTGCCCGGATGACTGAGGAACTGTCCGCCGGAGGTGTGATCGTGGTGGCTTATCTTGTTACGGAAGAAGACGCGCAGGAGTATATGAAGTTAAGCAGCCTGCGCCGAAGGATTGTTGCCATTTCCATAGAAGGGGAACTGGAGGGGGTCTTATGAGGGAGCGTATACTGCGGATCAGGACACAGGATATCTATCGGTTCGTGCAGGCGGCCTTTCTTGTATGCATTCTGCTTATGGGCGCGGGGGAATCGATAGGAATCAGGGATACTAAAGCGGCGGTACAGGTTCCGATTGCTTTTGCGGTGCTTGCCGCCATGCTGGGAATGCAGAGAATGACGAAAAAAGGGCGTGCTTTTGGCATTCTGACGCCGGTTGTTATTTTAGGTATGACTTTCGGTATCAGGAATTGTTTTCTCTTTATCCGGTCTTATGCCGGCTGGCTGGTCGGCGCGGATATGTGGGAGCCTGAGTGGGTGGCGGGTTACGAAGTGATGCAGGTAATTGTTGCTGCGGTCTGCTGTTACATCCTGCAATGGATTTTGGAAAAGTATTTTCTGCTGAAAACCGCAGTGATGTGTATGCTTGTGTGCGCTCTGGTTTACTGCCTGCTGACCGAAACGCCGGTATCCCATGCAGGCGTGGTCTGTGCTCTGGCATATATTATGGTGATCGGCGGGGAATGGATAGAGTGGTGGTGGGATAAGGAACAAAAGAAGGACAGGAAGACGTATATGTTCTGGCTTATGCCGTTTATGGCGGTCTATGTGCTTGTTATGCTGTGGCTGCCTTATCCCGAGAAACCTTTTAAGTGGCAGTTTGCCAGAAACGCCTTTTCGCAGGTAAAGGAATCTTTTACGGTGCTGACGCAGAATATCGTGCGCGGCAGAACGGAAAACTTTGATACGGTACTCAGCGGTTTCCCTGATGACGGAAAGATTCGGGATAATCTGGAGGATGATCACCGCGCTGTTATGGTCATACAAGGGGAAAAGAATCTGGCGGGGAATGTATATCTGGCCGGGAGAGCCTATGATGCCTTCGATGGCAGGCAGTGGTACCGGAGAGATGATAATACGGAATATGATGTTTTTTTAGATACGATACAGACGCGTTATGCCGCTGAATTATTCGAAGGAAGATATCTACACGATTGCATGTCTCTGACGACACTGCATGTCAGATATCAGTATTTTAACTCCGCTTATGTATTTGTGCCTCTAAAGACGCAAAGAATCATGGAGGGAAATAGAGACTTGTCTTTTATTCCGTCAGGCGGCAGTCTCTTCTTTGCGGATTCCCGTCATCGGAATACGGATCAGAGAGGGTACGGAACGGAGTATGACGCGGTATTTTATCAATTAAATGCCGGCTCCGAAGCGTTCGAGGATTTTCTGGTGTCGATGCAGGATCAGGATATTCAGGAGGATGCCGTTATGAAATCGATCCTGCAGTCGCGCGCCGACAAGACCGGAATAGACATAACGGTGGAAGATGTCAGTTCCTACATCCGGCAGGTGAATGATGTTTATGCAGAAGATGTGGTCTTGTCTGATGAGGCAAGAGCGTATATAGATGAAATAACAGAATCTGCACATAACGATATAGAAAAGCTGCGAATGATAGAGGCGGAGCTGACCGCGTATATTTATGCGGAATCTCCCGGGAAACTGTCGGATACCGTGAAAGATGCAGGCAGCTTTCTGGATTATTTCCTATTGGAGAACAGGAAAGGATATTGCACTCATTTTGCGACGGCGTTTGCGCTTCTTGCGAGAGCCGAGGGGCTGCCGTCCAGATATGTGCAGGGCTTCTGTGTTCCGATAGAGCAGGACAGCGAAACGGTAGTCTACAGTGATATGGCGCATGCGTGGCCGGAAGTTTATATAAACGGCGTGGGTTGGATTCCGTTTGAGCCGACACCGGGATACGGCAGTCTGCGATATACTTCATGGGAGACAGGGTGGAAGTATGAACCTTCGTTTGCCCTGGGAGGAGACCGTGAACCGGAATACGGCGCGGCAGCGGACGACGCGCTTGCCTTTTCCGGTGCAGCGGAAGGGATAGCAAAAGAGGACACGGCGCAGGGAGAAAGTATTGTCTCCGAATATTTGAAAATAGCGGTATATGCCGTAGTGATGTGTGCGGCAGCAGGTCTGTTGTTTGTCATATTTGAGAGGGTGATCAGAAAGAAACGCTATCATAAAATGAATCCGGCAGGCAGATTCGATATGGTATTCCGGAACAATCTGCGGATTCTGGCATGGCTTGGTCTGCGCAGACAAGATTCGGAAACTTTACAGGAATTCGGAAAACGTTCCGCGGTGCAGTTAGGTCTTTCGAAGAAGCAGCCGGTATTCATAGAAAAGTATGAGGCAATTATATATGGAGGAAAGAGCGCGGCCGAGGAGGACGTAAAGGATGCCCGATATGAGGGGAAGCAGCTGCTCGGCATTTTGAAAGAAAAGAAAAAGACGACATATTTATATTATCGTGCGAGGGTGTATTTGGATTGATAATAATAAATCATTGATTTGCATTTTTGCGTATGATAGAATTTAATATATCATTTTAACCGGATATAATAATAAGTAAATATTGAATGGATGATGTTCAGGAACGGAGGCGGTTATGAGTAAAGGGGCAGTTTTTTTCGGAACAGGGTTTGAAGAGATCGAGGCGTTGACAGTCGTGGATATCCTGCGCAGAGCGGGGATTGAGACTTTGATGGTGTCTGTCATGGATCAGCGGCATGTGGAAGGTTCACATGGTATAATGGTAGAGATGGAGATGCTGGCGAGAGAAGTGGATTATGAAGAACTTGACGTGATCGTGCTGCCGGGCGGCATGCCGGGAACGAAGAATCTGGAGGCATGCGAAGTGTTGATGGAGCAGGTGGATGCGTTTGCAGCACAGGGCAAACTGGTGGCGGCGATCTGCGCGGCACCGAGTATCTTAGGGCACAGAGGAATCCTTAAGGGAAAGCGAGCTTGTTCCTATCCTACTTTTGAAAGTCATCTGGAAGGTTCACAGGTATTACAGCAGCCTGCGGTGATCGACGGCAATATTATTACGGGACGCGGCATGGGCGCGGCGATTCCGTTCGGGCTTGCGATTTTAGAGAAGCTGCAGGGCAAGGAAGCAGCAGAGAAGATGGCGGAGGCGATCGTTTATAATTCATAAAAATATTGTTATTGGATGATAAAAACAGTGGCAAAACTTACCATAATATTTTCATTCTATCCGAACATACTAACATCAAGATAAGCGATAAAAGTGAGCGCTTTCACAGACGATAGGATCCGATTACGGATTGCCAGACTGTAGAAATAAGTTTCTGCAACAGGCACCTCCTCTGAGATAAGCGCAAAACGACAGCGCTTATCTCAATAATATAGATAACAGAATGAAATCATGCAAATGAGATCATTCAAATGTATTTCGGAGGTGAAAGAAATGGCAAGCAACAAGACGAATAGAGTAGAAGTTCCTGAAGCTAAGGCAGCAATGGATCGTTTCAAGACTGAGGTTGCATCTGAGTTAGGTGTAAACCTGAAGGAAGGTTACAACGGTGACCTGACATCTAAAGAGGCCGGTTCTATCGGCGGTGAGATGGTTCGTAGAATGATCAAGAGCCAGGAAGAGCAGATGAAATAAGCGAAGAACAGCTAAAAAGAATGACCCGTCTGAAAATTCAGGCGGGTTGTTTTTTGGGTGAAAATACAGTATACTGCTACTGTTGCAGGGTGCGGAAAAGTTCAAGAGGAAAATCTAAAAAATGAAATTTCTGTGAGAAATGTACAATAGTCGAAATGTTAAACCAGTTGTTTTTTGTTTATATTGTATATTTTTGCATGCGGATAAGACACACGAAAGTGTGTCTTTCTGTATCTGTATGAAAAATAATGATTTTGGTGTATGGATTAAGGGTTATACAACCAGCTTGCTTTCCATGTACTCATCCGATGAAAGGCCGCCGAACAGTTCACGGGGATAGCCGTTGATCCAGTCCTGTATATCCTGAACGTCTTCATCAGAATATTCGCTGATATCTGCACCTTTGGGAATCCAGCGCCGGATGAGTTTATTTGAATTTTCATTACTTCCGCGCTCTGATGAGCTGTAAGGGTGGCAGTAATAAAGTGCAGTCCGTTTCTGCTCCGGATCGATACAGCTTCTTTCGATCATGGAAAAATCAGAGAACTCACCGCCGTTATCTACAGTGATTGTCTTAAAGCGTTCCCTGAATGCTTCCAGCCCGATCGTGCGCTCAAGGTTATCAAGAGCAGTGACTGTGCTCTGCAGCGTGCGGTCAGGCATACGGAAAAGATGTTCACCCCTTCCCATGCGTTCAGTGAGGGCAAGAAGGCAGACGGTACTTTTACCCTGACCAGAATAAACGGTGTCCATTTCCCAATGTCCGAAGGTCTCACGGCTTTCTATTTCCGCAGGGCGTTCATCAATGCTTTTTGCGTCAGGATCCTTCTTGTAGGAAGAACGGACAGTCTTTTTATGTTTTTCCTTACGGGGGTGGCGCTTACTGTAAAGGTCATCATTGGAAATATTCAGGAAAAGCCCCATGTCGATATAATTGTATATAGTGCCTTCGCAGAGATCAGTTTTAAACCTGCCGCTTTTGCGGATGTCACAGGATGCAGCATAAGGGGAATAATGCAGTTCCCCTATGAGGTACTCTATATGTGCGGCCAGTTCGTGGTCATTGCCGATCTTAAGGTCGCGCCCTTTGTTCCTCTGGCGTTCGTCCGTGATCCGCTGGGCGGCATCCGCGCAGTATTCATCACGGTAGGTAAGATCGGAATTTAAAAGGGTGACAGTTCCCTTTTTGATTTCCTTGTAAATGGTAGTGTAGTGTTTGCCAATACGGGCGGCGATCTCTTTCGGTTTACAGCCATTTTTTAACATGGCTTCTATGATCTGCCGCTGGCACATAGTGATGTACTCTGACATATCTTTGTTCCCCTCTTTCTTTTCAGATAGTGCTATCTTTGTAGTATAAAAGATTAACAGAAAAAGACATACAGTTCAACAGTTAGTAGATCAATGTTGTGCTGCATGTCTTTTTATGCTTTTCATTGTTAAGTTGGCAGGACTCCGGAGCTACTGGCCGGAGGTGTTTTTCCGGACGTTCGGAAAATCGATTTTCAATAATCCAGTTCGTAATAGTTCACCTGCTGGTATGCTACCGGAATCTTTTCGGATTTCACATACTGGATGCGGTCACCGTAGACCTTTAAGAAATCTTCCTGATCAACGATATGGAAATCTGGGGCAGTGCGGTTTACGTTACGGGAAGCATAATAACGGTTTTTCTCTTTTAGGAATATCTGTGATTCCTTGGTTATGTATTTCGTGATGTAGGAGCAGGCGCGGCGGGTGTCCGTGATCTGCGTTGCAGTGGTGAAACCGTGTTTCCAGTTCAGGATGTTATAGATCGGTTCCCCGTCTTCCGTACTGTGTCCGCTGTAAGAAAACTGTAAGCCGCCGCAGTCTGCAAGTAGTCCGTGGAAGTGGTAGTGCATACCGTCCTTGTGGAGCTCCGGAACAATGAGGTATTTCAGATCAGGACAGGTGCGTTGCTGAAGGTTGTTAAGGAACTTCTGCAGGCGTTTTATAACTGCAGTGTAGTCTGATGAATCCGTCTCTTTCTGGTCAAAGGTCAGGGTGATGAACCATTGCCAGTTGTTTGACCTTGCGATGTTGTAAAGGCGGTTCTTGGTTGACGCAAGGCTTACTTTCCGGCTGTGTTCCTCTGCTTCCGGCGACCTGTCGGGGTCCTGATTGGTTTTAGTGAAATTATCCGGTATGGTCAGCGGCTTTTCGTCTGTGTCTGTCTTTGCTGTGGCGGTGTCTGTGTCGGGTGCTGCTTCTGTTTCCGTCTTTGTTTCGGATAGTGCATGTTTTTCATTCCTTGTGATTGTCCGGCGGTAAATGCTGACATGCTGGCCAGCCGGATAATCGTAGACCCTGCAATTGTATTCCATCTTGTATCATTCCCCCTTTTTCCGAACGTTCGGAAAACTGATTTTTACGAAGTGAGTTAAAAGTATTGCTATTGTCAAGTAACGCGCGCGCGTACGTGTGTGAGGCTAACGCCCGTCCGTCTGCCCCAGCCCGCGCCGTCGGAAGTGTCCTAGGCGCGTGCTGTGTCAGCCGAACAGCTTATAGCTGTCATAAAAGGCATAGTATTTCCTGCCCGTGAAAAACTCCGAGCCCTCTCTTGCGTCCTTACGGTGGCCGCCTTTTTTGACGGTATAGCTCCGGTAGATGCGCACAAAGAGCTTACCGCCGCACAAAAAGCCAAGGAGCTTCCCGAAGAACTTGAAATTACTCACGCAGCGGCATTCAATTTCCTCTTCCAGAAGTTCCCTGATCTGCTTGTCGATGTCGGCATCATCCTGTGCGATCAGGTAGACGGTAAAGCCAAGTTTGCGGTGCTGGCGGAAAAACTCACACCATTCAAGGCGGTCACGGGCGTTAAAGGTGCGGGCATTGAAAAGGTTGGCACACTCATCCAAGACAAGAAGGGTCTGCTTTTCCTTTGGCCTGCCGTCACGTCTTACGTTGTGCCTGTGGTAATTGTAAAACATACCCCAAAGGCCGTCTATGTACGAGAATTTACGTTCTTTCGGGTTGATGTTTTTATATGCGTTTTCCCGCCATTCGTAATTGCTGACATAGATAAACTTACCCAGCTTCTCCGGATGGCGGCACTTGGCGAAATAGTCCATGTTGATCTCAAAGTTTGCGATCACGTTTTTCCCCCTCTTGATGGCTTTATAAATATACTCGGCGGTGGAGAGGGATTTACCGCCCCCGGGCCTTCCATGGATGAAATAGATCATGTATATACCTCGCTTTCGTTATGATTTGCCTATAAACTTAAATGCCGAAAAGATCCCCTTGAGCTTTAAGCCGATCAGGAGTTTTATGATCTTCCAGACAATAAAAAATATGACATACAAAAGAACGCAGTCCAGCCATGCAATAATCATGTTCCCCACGATATCGAGGGGAAGGAACCAGTTCAGATACTGCAGAAAGTCCCGATTCAGTTCGAGCTCGTCCACCATATGGGTGAACGGGGAATCCGGAAGTATGTTGAAGATGGTCACAATGACCCACTTAATCAGAGATATCAATCACCTGCACCCCCTTTAAACAAATCGATTAAGAGCATGGTAAACTTGATCAGGAACACCGCAAACAGCACGGAGAGCAGGGCACGCGAAAGGGTGCTTACAGATTTAAAATCTGAAAGGTCAATCACCAGCTCTTCATAGATCCCGTAGGAATCCAGCCGCAGGGGAAGCTTGAAATAAGGAGCGTCATGAATGTCCTGTTCCAGATCCTCATTGTCCACAGTGAAGGGTTCGACACCTAATGTCATGGTGCGAAAGGTGGCTTCATCCGGAGCCGGTGCACCGGAAAAAACACGGAACAGGTTATAGATGTCCCACGGGATGGAAAAAGGGAACTTCTTGGTAAGGCCGCGGGCAATATCAGAGAATGAGCCCGTGAGGGCGTCCGCTGCTTCCTGTGATCCGGTTTCGGGGTCTTCCCAAATCTTATCTATGAGGTCAAAAAGGTCTGTCTTGTCCTCATCCTGATCTTCTCCGGCTTCGATCCAGACAAGGGCCTTTATTGCTTCCAGTATCTGATCAAGATAGGACAGCACGGAGTTAAAGTAGCCGGAGAGTGACGAAGCAATACCGCCAAGGGTGGAAGAGATACCGCCCAAGATGGTGTTGGTTTCGTCAGTCTTGTCACCAATTTCCCCGATCTTGCCGATCAGCTGATCAATAAGTTTTTCGAGTTCCTCTTCGGATATGTTCGGATTGTCGGTTATGATGTCAATAATGTCCTGAAGCAGGTCATCCATGCGGCCGATTTTGTCGTTGATCTCATCCCATGTGGCAGTTATGTCAGAAGGGTCGAAGTCATAGAAGCCAGAGCCGAAATAGACCTTACGCTGTCCGGCATCATAATTCATGAATTCCGTACCGCTTTTAAATACCCTTATTCTGCCGCCGTCCGGTGTAACAATAAAAGGATTCTGACGGAATACGCCGAAATCTGTCTTATTCGAGTCATAGTGGGCAATCCATTGAATCTCCCCGCGATTTTCTGTGATATCTACAATGTCATTACCGTCAACAACTTTTAACTGGTAATAATCATAAGGTAACAATTGTGTATTCCAATCAGAGTTCATAACTGTAACCATGTTGCCATAAGAAACAAAAGCGCCACCGTCCTTA
>JAAUZK010000027.1 GCA_014804655.1 Lachnospiraceae bacterium
CTCGCTCCGCAAAAAGCGTAGCGGACACTAGACTCGTGAGATACCTCGTCAAGTGCCGACGCTTTTTGAGGGGTTCCTTCAGATATTAACTCCCCTCTGAGCTTAGGCTGTGGCATGGGCGTGAAAAGAAACATTTTAAAAAAGTCCCCAGAAAGACTTACGTATATTGACATAGTTTCGGTTAGTGAATTATAATATAGTATATTATGATTCACTAATCTTTCTTATATATTCCCTATAAAGGAGACTCTTTTATGTTTATAGGACGGGAACAGGAACTCAGAAAACTTAATCAAATGTATCAGAGCGGTAAATTAGAAGTAGCCATTATCTATGGTCGGCGGCGCGTCGGCAAGACAACGTTGATCACCGAATTTTGCAAGGACAAAAAAACCGTTTTTTTTGCGGCACAGGAAAACAATGCGGCGCAAAATCTGGAGTTACTCTCCTACGCCATTGCGGAAATCGACTCCGGTAGCACTACCGCAAATATGACTTACAGAAGCTTCGGAGATGCATTTAACCGGCTGGCAGAAATGTCAGCAACTGAGCGGATCGTTCTTGTCATCGATGAGTACCCATATCTTGCCCAGGCAGAGCGCGGCATCTCATCCATGTTGCAAAATTATCTCGACCATCAATTTAAGAATACAAAATTATTCTTGATCCTCTGCGGTTCTTCCATGAGTTTTATGGAAAAACAAGTATTGGGATACCAAAGCTCTCTCTACGGACGCAGAACTGCCCAATTTAAGATCCGGCCTTTTCATTATTTGGATACCGGAAAATGGTTCCCTGATTATTCGTGTGAAGAAAAAGCCATCATGTACGGTATTACCGGCGGTATCCCACTGTATTTAGAACAATTTTCACCCGCCTTAAGTATACGGGAAAATCTTCTGGAAAATCTTTTTGATAAAAATGCAATGTTGTTTGAAGAGCCAGCAAACTTATTGAAGCAGGAACTCAGAGAACCTTCAACTTATAACGCGGTTATCACAGCGATTGCCTCCGGCAAAACAAAGCTGTCAGAGATTGCCTCCACCGTCGGGATAGAAACCGGGCTCTGCACTAAGTACCTCTCCAACCTGATCACCCTTGGCGTAATCCGTCGTGAGACACCGGTCACAGACCCCGCCAGCAAACGTCCCCTCTATTTGATCGATGACCAATTCTTTCGGTTCTGGTTTACCTTTGTGTCGCGAAACATGTCCGCCGTCCTGTCCGGCAGAATGGAACAAAACTATGGAGTAACCGTGGAAAATCGGCTGTCAGATTACATGGGACTCACTTTTGAAAAGATGTGTCGTGATTACATCCTTTATTATGATAATGATCTGCCCTTTCCCATTGATCAGATCGGGCAATGGTGGGGCGGGCATCCGAGGACACACAAACAGGCTCAAATTGATGTTGTTGCTTCCTCTGCATGTGATGACAGCTGCATTATCGGTTCCTGTAAATTTCGAAATATTCCCATTGATATTGACGAACTGGATTTGATGAAAGATTATGCACAGGCTATGGGGCATTTTCAAAATCACTACTATTACTTCTTCTCAAAATTCGGTTTTACCGATTCATTGCGCGGTCAATCAGAAGCGGAAACACTTCGTTTATTGACCCTTGAGGATATATATAGGCTGCAAATATAAAGGGGATACCGCCTAAGCAATATCCCCTTTTTCATCTTTCCAGATCTTTCATCTATTCAGAAATTCTTACAGATACTTCTTCAGCACGTCCACCTTGTCAAGCTTCTCCCAAGGCAGATCCAGATCATTACGTCCAAAGTGTCCGTATGCCGCTGTCTGCTTGTAGATCGGACGGCGAAGGTCAAGCATCTTGATGATTCCCGCCGGGCGGAGGTCGAAGTTCTCGCGAACGATGTCTACCAGTTTCTCATCAGATACCTTGCCTGTACCAAAAGCATCTACCATGATGGAAGTAGGCTGCGCAACACCGATCGCATAGGACAACTGAATCTCGCACTTGTCTGCAAGCCCTGCCGCTACGATATTCTTAGCCACATAACGTGCTGCGTAAGCCGCGGAACGGTCAACCTTCGTGCAGTCCTTACCGGAGAAAGCGCCGCCGCCGTGACGCGCATAGCCGCCGTATGTATCTACGATAATCTTACGGCCTGTCAGACCTGCATCACCATGAGGTCCGCCGATTACGAAACGTCCTGTCGGATTGATAAAGAACTTAGTATCGTCATCGATCAGTCCCTTCGGAAGAATCGGATCAAATACATATTTCTTGATATCCGCATGAATCTGTTCCTGTGTCACATCGGCATCATGCTGCGTGGATAACACAACCGCTTCCAATCTTACCGGCTTTCCTGCTTCGTCATACTCTACGGACACCTGGCTCTTGCCGTCCGGTCTTAAATAGGTAAGTGTGCCGTCCTTACGCACCTTCGTGAGCTGTAATGCCAGTTTGTGTGCCAGAGAGATCGGGTAAGGCATGTACTCCTCCGTCTCGTTCGTAGCATATCCGAACATCATACCCTGATCGCCCGCGCCGATAGCCTCAATCTCCGCATCGGACATCTTATTTTCTTTTGCTTCCAAAGCCTTGTCCACACCCATTGCGATATCGGAGGACTGCTCGTCGATCGCTACCAGCACGGCACATGTGTTGCCGTCGAATCCATATTCGGACTTGGTATAACCGATTTCTTTCACGGTTTCACGCACAATTTTCTGCATATCAACGTATGCATTCGTGGTAATCTCTCCGGTTACCAGCACGAATCCAGTGCAGACCGCAGTCTCGCAGGCAACACGGCTCATCGGATCTTTCGCCATGCACGCATCTAAGATGGCATCGGAAATGGCATCGCAGACTTTGTCGGGATGTCCTTCAGTTACTGATTCTGAGGTAAATAATCTCTTTTCCATGTTTATTCTCCTTTTTGTAGGTTTTTGTGAATTGCGTGAATAAGCAGGCTCGGAATGTTCCATTCCTCGCTCGCGTTGCTCGTCATAAGTCCCGATCATCAAGCTTACATGCAAGCATGATGCTTGATAATCAGTCCTTCTGACTCTGCTTATTCGCGCAAAAAATAAGATCCACTTATCTAATAAGCGGACCTGACAGTCGATAATCAAATCCTCTTATTGTTCGAGCTGCCATATGACAGTATTTTCGCTCAGGTTGGCACCTTCCTTTGCAGGGGTTGCCGTGGCTTCACAGATCCTATGTATCTCCACCACTCTGAATAAGAGAAAACATCACAATATGGAATTTTCATATCTGTACATAACATACACCCATACGGAGCATATGTCAAGTACTTAGCCGACCTTCAGCTTAAACTTCTGCATATCCCTCTGGGTCTCGACTTTCTCCATCTGCGCACCCAGTCCCTGCAGCTTCAGATGGAAATCTTCATAACCGCGCTCAATATACTTAATCTCATCTATGGTCGTGATTCCTTCTGCCGCCAGCGCCGCAATCACAAGCGCCGCACCTGCCCTCAGATCCGGAGCTGTAATACTTGCACCGGTGTATTGCTTGACACCATCTATGATCGCCGTATTACCCTCGACCTTGATATTGGCCCCCATACGGGTCAGCTCATCTACATACTTGAACCTGTTTTCAAATATACTCTCTGTCACGATACTTGTCCCGCCGGATAATCCCAGCGTCACTGTGATCTGCGGCTGCATATCCGTGGGAAATCCGGGATAGGGCAAGGTCTTCACGTGCGTATGGCCAAGCGGTTTCGATGCCACCACGCGGACCGCATCGTCGGACTCCTCCACTTCGCAGCCGATCTCTAACAACTTGGCACTGATCGACTCCAAATGCTTCGGAATCACATTTTTAACCGTCACATCGCCCTTAGTCACTGCTGCCGCAAACATGAAGGTTCCCGCCTCGATCTGATCGGGAATGATAACATACTCCGTACCGTGCAGTTTCTCCACACCCCTGATCCTAATCACATCCGTACCGGCGCCCTTAATATTCGCGCCCATACTGTTCAGGAAATTGGCAAGATCTACCACATGCGGCTCTTTCGCCGCATTTTCGATTACAGTCTGTCCCTGCGCCATAACAGCCGCCATCATCACATTCATTGTCGCGCCCACCGTCACGACATCCATATAGACATGATTGCCGACTAATTTCTCCGTCTCTGTGATGATCAGACCATGCTCGATCCTCACATTGGCCCCCAGCGCACGGAAACCTTTAATATGCTGGTCAATCGGCCGAAGCCCGATGTTACAGCCGCCCGGAAGGGCAACCTCCGCTTTCTTGTATTTACCGAGCAGTGCACCCAACAGATAATAGGATGCTCTGATCTTCTTTATATAATCGTCTTCAATCACAAGATCGTTAATCTGTGACGCATTAATCTTAACCGTATGCCGGTCCATTCTCTGAATGATCACACCGATGCTCTCCATCGCCTGCATCAGCACGTTGGTGTCCCTGACATCCGGCACGTTCTCTATCACCACGGTTTCATCCGTCATAACAGCCGCAGCGAGAATAGCCAGTGCCGCATTCTTGGCACCGCCGATCTCCACTTCGCCGACTAACGGATTTCCACCTTTAATCGCATATTGTTCCATAATTGTCCCCTGTATATTAAACGAAATAAAATCTAAGTTAAAGTCAAAAACAAAAATTTTTAATCACTTATCAAAGCATGTTCAAAAAAAGTATCAAACAATTAAATATCAGTATACCATATTTTACATATTTGTAAACGGGAACCTTTGTTTGCCGTCGCCATTCGTTATCATCGATCCGCGCCACAGATCACTGCGGAGTGTAAGCCCCACCTTAATTAAGGTAATTAAGCGGATTCACCTGTGTGCCGTTTATCAGTATCTCAAAGTGCACATGGGGGCCCGTACTCACACCGGTATTACCGCTCAGCGCGATCTTCTGTCCCTGGCTGACAGTCTGCCCCTGTGATACCAATACCTTGCTTAAGTGGCCGTATCTGGTCTGTCTGCCATCCGCGTGATTAATATATACCACATAGCCGTATCCACTGCCCCATCCCGCTTTCGCAACGGTTCCCGCAGAGGATGCCATGACTGCCGTACCTACAGGTGTAGCCCAGTCTATTCCCTTATGATTACTGCTCGCCCCTCTAGTAGGTGACTTACGTCTGCCGAAGCCAGAGGTCTGACGTCCGCCGGAAATCGGTTTGATGTAAGTCGGCGGAATCTTCGTTCCCCGCTCCACGATCTTCGGAACCGCTTCATAAGTGATCTCTTCTTTTAAAATATCCCTGACTACTTCCTCATTATTACGGTAAGAGACATTCGCCACAACTTTACGATGCCCTGCGGAAGGCTCCTGCAGAGTCTTCGTCTGCGTTGTGTACCAGTCATCATTATCTACATATATAATATCCGCCTCATAATCTTCCTCATAGTATACTTCTTCCGTACGTTCCACCGAAAGTTCCGGCTCCGGCACGGTGACGATCAGCTCGTCCCCCACGCGGATCATGGAATTTTCATTCTCTATCGTCTCGTTCATCGCAATGAGATCCGCCAACGGGATTTCATTTTTCTCCGCAATCTGAGACAAAGTATCTCCGGAAACCACCTCGTAGATCTGTTCCTTCTCCTGCTCTTTCGTCACTTCTTCTATCGCCTGGCTTAAAGACGTGATCTCATCATCCTGCAGATAAGACTCCACTACCTCCACCGTATCACCGAATTGAAGAGACTTCAGCCCGAGCTCGTAATCGGAGAAATCTTTTTCCACTGCCGGCTCAACATCCGCAAACATTGCATCCAGTTCCGCGTTGATTCCCACACTGGTCATAACTTCCTCCGCAGCCATCTCCTCTTCCTTCTGCTCGCTGGCGGAATAGATCTGCGTCGTCAGAACATTAAGTTCTCTGTTACCGTCGAGCACCAGATCCACATAATATTCATTTCCGCTGTCATATTTGTTGATCGATGCCTGCAATAACGCCAACACTTCCTCCGTGCTGGATAAGTTGACAGTGTACTCGTTAATTTTGACCGTATAAGAACGATTCAGTGTCTCCTTAACGCTGTTCTTTAACACAGATGTCATATTTAAAGTTATGACACTCGTGTCGTCAACGGTGCCCCAAAGAACCTCCTGTCCCTCATAACTCATTTCGCTGTCTGCAAGCACTAATTCATCACTCGTTCCCGCAAGTCGCTTACGGGCTGCGATCAGACAGTCCTCCGCCTGCCCCGGATCGCTCACGATCCCTACCTGCGTGCCGTTTAAATACACTGTAAAGATATTGTCGCCCGTACTTTCTAATTTCTGATAACTCGGAAAAAAGAGTACGGCGACAACGATTGCAAGTACCGCAACCTTAATATATGCAATTTTCATCTTTTTATAATATCTGCTGGACTTTTTCATCATCTTTATTTTAAAACCATTTATCCGTATGCCGGTTGGTATGTTTTGGTAACTTCTATCTGCGCCAAGTATTGATTATATCCGAACAATGCTCATTTGTAACAAAAACGTAACATTTTATATTCTAGCAGTATTTCCACGAAAAGTAAAGTGATGTATAATTCGGGTATGGACAATATTATTTTTCACATCGATGTCAACTCCGCTTACTTAAGCTGGAGCGCTCTGGAAAAACTACATAACGGCGACTCTGTTGATCTGCGCACGATCCCTTCCATCATCGGCGGTGACATGGCGAAGCGCCACGGCGTGGTTCTGGCAAAATCCATACCCGCCAAATCCTACGGCATCGTTACGGGTGAACCCATCGTCAATGCCATGCGTAAATGTCCCGGTCTGACGCTTGCGCCCCCGGATCATAAACTGTACGATCGCAGGAGCCGGGAATTGATGGAACTTCTGTCCGGCTTCTGCCCGGATATCGAGCAGGTCAGTGTAGACGAGTGCTACATGGACTATACCCCTATACGCAGACAGTATCCGTCGCCGGAAACCGCCGCCCATCTAATCAAAGATCGTGTGGAGCAGGAATTGGGCTTCACCGTCAATGTGGGGATCTCCGATCGGAAAGTCCTTGCAAAGATGGCATCCGATTTCCGCAAACCCAATCTGGTACACACGCTGTACTCCCATGAGATTCAGGAAAAGATGTGGCCTCTTCCCGTATCCTCCCTGTTTATGTGCGGTCATTCCAGCGTGGAATCACTACGCAAATTAGAGATACTAACCATCGGCGATCTGGCCCGCACCGACCGCTCCATCGTGAAAGCGCACTTGAAAAGCCACGGTATGCTTCTGTGGGAATACGCCAACGGAATCGACAACTCCGAGGTCGTTACCACCCACGCGGATGCCAAGGGAATCGGTAACTCTACCACGTTAAGTCAGGATGCCGAAGATACACAGACGGCTCACAAAGTCCTGCTGTCCCTGGCGGAGTCCGTCTCCCGCAGGCTGCGCGCTTCCGACCAGACCGCCGGTATGATCAGCACCGAGATCAAATATAACACTTTTAAGAAGGTCTCCCACCAGACCACCCTGCTTACCCCGACCAACCACACAGACACGATCTATCGGACCGCCTGCAACCTTTTTGATGAGATCTGGGACGGCACGCCGGTGCGGCTTCTGGGTATCCGCTCCTCCAAACTGGTCTCCTGCACGGAGCCGGTGCAGCTGTCCCTCTTCGACCTGCCTCAATCCTCACAGTCGTCCGTCTCACGCACAGAGCCTTCTTCCAAGAAAAAAGAGCAGCTCGATGCCGCTCTGGATTCTATCCGAAAACGCTATGGTGCGGATGCGATCGTCCGCGGCAGTCTGTTGCAAGACCACCCTCCCCGGCAGCACTAAAGCCGGCGGCTATCGCCTCCTGTTATCACGATCGGCCATGCTGTTCCGATGCTTTTGCTTTGTCTTGCCCTTTTTTACACTGTAACCGAATGAACCGATTTCTTTCCCTACCACCAGATACCTGCCGTGGGAATAGACTAACGGCTTGGCGTCGTTTAGCAGAAATCTGCCTGTCTCATCCATATACTGTTCGTCCACATGAACCGCAAGAACCTCAGCCAGAAACATATGATGGCTTCCCAGCTCAAGCTTCTGCGTCACGCGGCACTCTATATTCACCGGGCTCTCCGCCACCATAGGTGCCTGCACGTGCCCGCCCCTGATTTGCGTCAATCCCATCTCTTTCCATTTATCTACATCCCTGCCGCTCTTAACACCGCAGTAATCCGTTGCATAAGCGAGTGATTCCGTCGTCAGATTGATCACATATTCTCCCGTCTCCTCTATCATATGGTAAGAATAGCGTTCCGGTCTGACGGATATGGACACCATAGGCGGATCGGAACAGATCGTCCCCGTCCATGCCACGGTAAACACATTGGACCTGCCTGCACGGTCAGCCACACTGACTAAAACCGCCGGCAGCGGATAGAGCATATTTCCCGCTTTCCATGTTTGTCTGCTCATCGTAAACACTCCGTTTCCCGTATCCGCATCTCTACATCGGAATCACAATGCCAAACAGCTTGATCAAAATATCCGCAATCACTCCGATCAGGATCAGGACAGCGATCGGCAGCACCGCTCTGCTTCCCCGATTCTCGATCTGACTCTTCTTCAGCTCCTCCGTCTGCTTGCTCAGTTCCTCCGCCACAGCCGCCTGCACATTACGGTATACTTTGACATTCTCACGATGCAGGAAATCGTCCGACTGCTTGAATTTCTCTTCCATAACCTCTCTGATCTGCGCCAGCTCCTGACTGCTTAACGTCTCCGGTCCCTCCTGTGCCTGCATGGCCTCCAATCTGGAAATGCATTCTTTCAGCGCGTCCTGCGCCTGCATGGCCTCCAATCTGGAAATACATTCTTTCAGCGCATCCTGAAGCTCCGAGACATTCGCCGCCGTCTTCAGATTAACCTGTCTGATCTCCTGCATGAGTGCATCATATTCCTTCATCTGATTCTCCATCTGCTCCATTTTAACAGCCTCCGCTGTCATGTTCGCCCGGATCATCTCCTGTGCATTTCTCTTTTGTGCAATTTTATCAATAAAAGTATCCATATCTTTCCTCCGCGCTGCTCCTGTCGTGTTTCCCGTTTCTTTCCGCCTATGTATATTGCCAACAACTTATTGGCATTTTAACACTTTTACAATGATATGACAACCGCAAAGCAAATGCAGAACGATCCGGTTTTCAATTCTACTTTTACTCTCCCATTTTGCATTTTTATATATTTTGCACAACTTTAACAGTGTTTCATCTTCTTCATTGTAAACATTTACGATAACTTTACATGTTGTTCATAGTTTATTCATATTTAAACAGTATACTTTAACTATACCAAACGAGAGAAAATGTAATGTTTATCATTACACACATAGATAAATTTTTTCATAATAGCCCAGGCGCCGCAAGGTGCTTGGGCACTCCTCATTTTATAGGGTTTTCATAAAAACCCTTTATTCTAATCGGAACATAAAAAGCACCGCTTCGTGACCGCAACCGGTCATCCCGCGATGCTCTTATCCGTTTTCATCCATTACTCCGAATACTCTTCCAGCTCCTGCTGCTCAATATGCTGAATCTCTTCATTCAGCGCAAGCATTCTGGCATCCAGATCCGACACCATCTGCGCACACTCTACCAATTCATCCTTGATATGTTCGGGTGCATTGCCTTCAAATTTATAGTGTATCTTATGCTCCAGACTCGCCCAGAAATCCATGGCAACCGTCCTGATCTGTATCTCCACCTTAGTATCCGCTATACGATCAGACAGATAGACCGGCACCGTCACCAGCATATGATAGCTCTTATACCCGCTCGCCTTCGGATTCACAATATAATCCTTCACCGAGATCACCTTAATATCACTCTGATTACTGATCATCTCCGCAATCTGATAGATATCCGATGCAAACGAGCATATGACACGGATACCCGCAATATCGTTGACATAGCGGATCATATTATTAATCGTAGATTCATAACCGTGTTTCTTTAATTTCTTAACAATGCTTTCAGGCGTCTTAATACGTGACTTAATATGTTCTATCGGATTATACCTGTGTACATGCTGAAATTCATCATTCAGTATCTCCAGCTTCGTGGAGATCTGTTTTAAAGCGGAGTTATAGATCAATGTCACTTCTTTCCAGCTGTCAATATCTCCGTCCCGATCTATTCTGATTTCCATACCTCTGTTACTTCCCCCTGAGATTCACACAAATTTGCTGCTCAATATTTATAGTAAACGCCCTGTCGTTAACTATATATGAAGAGTATACCATATTTTTTGGTCAAAGTGTATATATTATACAAAAAATTCATAATTATTTAATTTTTATTGTATATTTTTACCTTCGTGATTCTTCACATCTGCGGACAGGTAACAACATGCAGCTGGAATTGTTGCCGCCTTAATTGCCATCTGAAAGAAAGCCCCTAAGAATAATATATGAAGTACGGGATGATGTGTGCTGAAAAGTGTTTACTTTTTACGCTGGGATTTGTATAGTAATATCAAGCGTAACTATTCAGTGTAGGTCGAAGCATTTACTGCTGAGACCGTAAGAATATGATTCAAGAGTGCAAAATCCCATCGTCGAAGACGATTTTAAATGGATTTTGCATCGTAACTGTGAAGGTACTGAACAGTTACGATCAAGTTATTTTTTATAAAGGAGTGTATCTATGTTTCGTCTGTGGGCTAAAGAATTTAAAGACAATCATATGCTGCGTGACACCGTCATTGAGGATGCCTCGTCGGAGACGCGCACACATAAGGTATTTCATGCCTTGGACGAGGTATGCTACCGATTCGATCTGGGCAAACCCATCTGGCTGGACGCTAACGTTCAGGACTTTAAGCGCCACGATAAAACAAGATTTACGCAGGATAGCTTTATCGAATCCATTGATTTCGATTATCTGGAAATCCACGTTATTGAAGAAGACTGACCGCCGAATGTCCATTCTTTCATATTTTTAACATTTCTTCCATATGGTCTCAAAAAAATCTCCAAATATTGTGCATAATAACATTGACACTGCATACTTTAAAGAGTAGTATTGTAGTATATTCTATGTAGTTTTTAATACTATATATTACAGTTTGTAATATCATGATCGGAATGTCTACTTTTCTGAAATTCTGATTGCAACACTACTATATCAAGGAGGGGATTATCTATGCAAATTACAATTCGTGAACCCGGAAGCGCCATCACACATTTCATCGGCATGATGATGGCGATCATAGCGGCAACCCCGCTTATGGTCAAAGCCGCCACGGGCGCAGATCATATAACATTTATTGCCATGACAGTATTTATCAGCAGCATGGTTGCCCTGTACGGCGCCAGCGCCGTCTATCACAGTGTCACCGTTAAAGACAGTATACTAAGAGTATTTCGTAAAGTGGATCACATGATGATCTTCGTACTGATTGCCGGTTCCTATACGCCCGTCTGTCTCGTTGTTCTGGGCAACAAACTGGGCTATACGCTGTTAGCCGTTGTATGGAGTATCGCCATTGTGGGCATGATCATCAAAGCATGCTGGATCACCTGTCCGAAATGGTTTTCCTCCGTGCTTTACATCGCCATGGGCTGGGCATGTATCGCCGTGTTTGGCACCTTACGAAACACACTGTCGCACAACGCGTTCCTGTGGCTTCTGGCAGGCGGAATCGTCTATACGGTCGGTGGCATCATCTATGCCCTGAAGCTGCCGATCTTTAATGAGAAGCATAAGCATTTCGGTTCCCACGAAATCTTTCATCTTTTTGTGATGGGCGGGAGTATCTGCCATTTCATATTTATGTATCAATATGTAGCGTAACAAAAAAGAAGGCTGGGATTTTTAATCCGCGCCTTCTCTTTTTATTACTTTTTATTAATCTTCATAGCCATTCGGGTTGCTGCTCTGCCATTTCCAGGAATCTGCGCACATATCCTTGATTCCGTACTGTGCTTCCCAGCCCAGCTCTCTCTTTGCCTTATCCGCGTTGGAATAGCAGGTTGCTATATCTCCGGCACGTCTGTCCTTGATCACATAAGGAATCTTCACTCCGGTCGCTTCCTCGAAATTCTTCACGATATCCAATACACTGTAGCCTACGCCCGTACCCAGGTTATAGATACAAAGTCCCGCTTTCTCCTCAATCTTCTTAAGCGCCTTCACATGGCCGACCGCAAGATCTACTACGTGAATATAATCACGGACACCCGTTCCGTCCGGTGTGTCATAATCGTTGCCGAACACACCCAGCTCTTTTAACTTGCCTACGGCAACCTGTGTGATATACGGCATCAGGTTGTTCGGAATACCGTTAGGGTTCTCACCTATCGTACCGCTCTTATGCGCACCGATGGGATTAAAGTAACGAAGCAGTATGACATTCCATTCCGAGTCCGCCTTCTGCATATCGGTAAGAATCTGCTCCAGCATGGATTTCGTCCAGCCGTAAGGATTCGTACACTGTCCCTTCGGGCATTCCTCCGTGATCGGAATAATCGCCGGATCACCATATACGGTAGCGGAAGAAGAAAAGATAATATTCTTCACGCCGTTCTTCCGCATAACATCCACCAGCGTCAATGTGCCTGCGATGTTGTTCTCATAATATTCCCAAGGCTTCTGTACGGACTCGCCCACGGCCTTCAGTCCTGCAAAATGTATACAGGAGTCGATCTTTTCCTGTTTAAAAATATTCTCCAAAGCTTCTCTGTCCAGAATATCCGCCTTGTAGAACTTCACCGGTTTCCCTGTGATCTTCTCCACACGCTCCAATGATTTCTCGCTGGAATTCGCCAGATTATCCACAACCACTACATCATATCCTGCATTCTGTAATTCTACTACCGTATGAGATCCGATATAACCTGCGCCGCCCGTAACCAAAATTGCCATTTCAATACACCTGCCCTTTCTTCAATCTACTGCCTTGTGAAAATGTTAATCGGATGAAGCCGATACATTTTATCACTTGCATATCCTGTTCTTGTTTTACCCATAGTGTACACTCTCATCCACGCTCTATACAAGTCGCTAATGTTATTCAAATCTGTCAAAATGTTACATAAGCTGCTTGCAGCTTATGAATGGCATGGCTAAACTATTATCAAGCAAAAATCGCTATATCAGCTTTTGAATGTCATCACAACTCAATCCCATTTTCCCTGCACAGCTCCCTCGCGCTCTCCACGGAATCTATTCCCGTCTTATTCTTGATTGGCGCGAACTCATGATTTCTGACTACCTCGTAGGGCAGGCACGAATCCAGTTCATGAATCATATCCAACACAAGCTGCTCAAACTTGTATCCGTTAGGGCTCTCCGGCTTCACAGGCATCCCGTTGTCATCCAGATAAGGAATCTTCTTCTCCACGATGTGCAGCGGCAGCTTCCTCGCCACGATCTCCTCCAAGTCTTTTTCCCGGAAAAGATAATTCAGTATGACACCGAAATTGTACGCCGGTTCTCCCTGCGCGTCAGTGGCACTCATCAGCTCTTCCGTCATCTCATAATACTCCACGATGGACGGCCTGCCGTCTTCCAGACAGATCGCTCCCACCTTCTCATCCGGCGCATTCTTCCTGACCACCTTAGCGCCCACCGCGCTTCCCGTGTCAATAGTCGCTCCCACAAAACAAGGGTCGGCGATGCGCTGCAGTACATTGTCCACCGCAAACACATTCAGCCATTCCACACCCGTTTCCCTGATCTTATCCACCACGCCCCATTTCATCATGGACAAAAACCAGCCGCCGTTACCGTTAGGCGACGTAGACATCTTCCATTTTTCTTCCATATATACCTTGCCATTATAATCGGATGCCGGTGCCATATCCTGCATGAAAAAGGTCACAAAATCCGGATTATAGCCAAAATATCCTTTTTCCTCAAAGAAAGCAGTGGTCGCCTCATGGTTCTTATCGCTGGTCATAACATAGAGCGGAATCCACGCCTCCGCCTGATGTACCACATCCAACAGATTTTCCACCAGCCGCTGAAAAATAAATACATCCTTTGTAAGCCCGATATTATAGACCCCTTTCGGTGCATCGGAACCGAGTCTGGTGCCCATACCACCCGCTAAGAGCACAGCCCCCACCTTTCCGGCCTTGATCGCCTCTATACCGATCTTGGTATACTCCTCCCGCCTGCTTTCGATTTCCGGAAGCTGCATTACCTCGATCGGGGTAATTTTACCTCTCGGATTCAGCTCTTCCTTATGTAGGCATTGTCCCAACACTTCCAGATCCGTATTTTCGATCTGCGCAATCAGCGCCTCCTTCTCATAACCGCTCAGGTCATCATAATATTTCAGTACATGTAGTTGTCCATATTTCTCCAGTTTGTCGTAAGCTTCCTGATATCCCATTTTATTCTCCTTCTCACTCGCAGATTTCACCCCGGGCTCTGTGCCCGGCCCCGCAGTACTTGCTCGATTCTGCTTTACTTCTGCCCCGCAGTGTCGCTCGATTCCGCTTCGCTTCTACCCCACAGTACCCGCTCGATTCCGCTTCGCTTCTTCTCGCTCGCGGGCTTCGCCCTATCACTGCTCATTGCCATCGCGTACATTTTACCATGAACCCTTCTTTACCTCAATCTTTTATTCTATTTTCATTATTACCATTTTCTTTGTTACGGCTTGGGCATAGTCGCCATAATCAATACCTAGCACAGATGGAAGATAATATCTTAAGGAGTCCCTTAAAAAGCGTCAGCACTTAGCGAAGTCTTTCATGAGCTTAGTGCCTGCTACGCTTTTTACGGAGCGGAAGCGCGACTCCGTAGATATTATCTCCCATCTGTGCGTCCGTTTTAGAAAACTGTAAACCCCAATTTCTTCAAACAATTTCCCACAAATATATAGCCGTCCAATCATGATATATGTTATACTACATGTAACGCTAATATACAGTCTTAAAAGTTCTAAATATTTGCTGCGGGCAAACCGCAATAACCCGCCATTAATTTTCCGGAGGATTACGATTTATGAAAAACAATAAGAAGAAATCATCCCTCGCGATCCCTGTTTATCGCAGGCTAAGCACGAAACTCATAGCCTCCTTTCTGGTGCCTGTAATCTGCATCATCCTGTTAGGTGTCATTTCATACCAGCGGGCATCTGCCGCAATCATCTCTAACTATGAAAACTCCCTGCAGGAAACAATGACCATGACCAATCAATACCTGACGCTGCTCGTCGACACAGTTCGCTCCAATTATAAGTCATATCTTTCTGACACTGATCTGGCAACCTACCTTAAGGATAATATGGACGAGTCTCAGGCTAAAAAGTTTGCCGTTGAATACACTAAAGAATTAAAACGTGAGACAAATACTAATTCCTTGGTGAGTGATCTCTATATTATNTCCGANGACGTNATCTCNCTTACCAGCAGNGCNCCGACTACTTCCGCGCTTNTTACGGCATATNCACAGACTNCGNANGGCGNACAGGTCAATGANGANCGNTCTTCGTATCATCTGTTCGGCAATCTGTGTGATGCNGATGAGGCNCTTGGCACCNATAAGCTGAACTACTCCNTTCGAATNGCTAAATACATACACAACTGCAAGTCCATCNNGCTCATCGACATAGACAGNGACNNNNTNACTGAATTCNCTNNCTTCCCTGAGCGCAGGNGATGNCAGTTATGCCGCACTGNTCACACANGACGGAACCGAATTNTATTCCGATGGCANCGCCNCNCGCAANTCCGTNTTTACNTCCTCCGATTTCTATAANGANGTNGCGGAATCGGAAGAAAGCGGTATGAAATACGTGGANTATAACGGGCAGAAATATTTGTTTCTTTATTCTCCCATGTNCTCCCCGAAATCACCACAGGGAAGCATGATCTGCACCCTGATTCCGGAATCCACCATTCTGGCACAGGCGGCGGGNATTAAAACTGTTGCCATGATTCTTGTCATTGTAGCCGTACTCATAGCACTGCTGCTCGGTTATCTCCTNTCTGCACATATTAACNGTAATATCTACCATATCTTAGNACAACTGCAGATCGTCTCAGACGGCGANCTGACGGNAAGNCTGCAGACCAAGAGCAAGGACGAATTCAAACTGCTTGCCGGCGGCGTAAATTCCATGACGGACAGCATGAAGGCTNTGATCACCAATGTNACCGANGCAAGNGANNCTCTGAATCTGGCNGCNGNNCAGGTAAGTTCCGCCTCCGAAGCCTTCGTCCNAACGGCGGAGGATATTCAGAATGCCATCACCGAGATCGATACCGGCGTGACACANNTGGATNNNAATTCNGAAGACTGCCTGACNCAGATGGACTCANTGTCCGACAANATCGGCACCGTGGCGGATGGTACAAANGANATCATNANCNTGACACAGNATACNAGCTCCTCTATCAGNGAAGGAATCTCCTCCNTGTCCGTTCTGACGGACAGCGCGAAGAAGACTTCCGAGATTACNGATCATGTCATTCAGGCGATCGANNCNCTGTCAGATAAATCCCGNTCTATCGGNCAGATNGTGGAAAGTATCAACAGTATTGCAANAGAGACAAANCTCNTGTCCTTAAANGCTTCCATAGAAGCCGCCAGAGCCGGAGAAGCCGGACGCGGTTTTGCAGTCGTTGCNGAACAGATCCGCAAGNTAGCTGACCAGTCCGCACAANCCGCNGGACAGATTCAGTTGATCATAGACGACATNGTTNCGACNACTTACAAAGTTGTCGATATTGCCAAAGAAGCGGAATCCACCGTNGANTTNCAGGAGAAGGCAGTGNCNCAGACTACCGACGCTTTTGTCACNATGGATTCACAGGTACATACCCTCTTAGACTCCATCTCGGAGATCTCCGATAGTATGCNGAATATGGAAGNNGCCCGCACCGCTACGNTNAATGCAATAGCCGGCATCTCCGCNATCTCNGCCGAAACCTCGGCCGGTTCCGGCAATGTCAGCCNNACCGTGAATGCACAGCGTGACACCATCCAGACATTAGATACCGCTGCGAACATCCTGCAGGANCGCGCAGCGGAACTTACCAATCTGTTACGTCAATTTACNATCTAANAGCCGCGCTGTTTTTNTGCGAACATAGAAGAACGCCGGAATNAAAAAGATATCAGCGAANATCCACGCCAGAGGATTGGCAAAGCATACTGCACGGAACCCGAAATACGGGACGAGCACGAAGCCNGCCANTCCTCTTGCTAACATNTCGAACGCNCCGGCAAACACNGCAAGCTTNCTGAATCCCATGCCCTGNATCANNAATCGGACNATATTCACNAGNGCAAGCGGGAAATAGAACAATGTATTCGTTCTGATAAAAGCATATGCATTAGNNANAATATCCGNCTCACCGNCATCCAGAAACAGANGCAGCAGGTTNGTTCCCAGCATATATGCAATGCCGGCCGCNANCACCGAATATACCAATCCNAGAATCGTACAGGACTTTAANCCCTGATCNACCCGTTCCAGATTCCCGGCNCCCACATTCTGTCCNCCATAAGTCGCCATCGTAGATCCCATTGCATCNAAAGGACACATCAGAAGCATACTCAGTTTACTGCCNGCCGTAACCGCCGCCACAGCNTCGGAGCCGATTCCGTTAACGGCACTTTGCAGAACCACGCTGCCGATCGCAGTAATCGAGTACTGCAGCCCCATGGGAATTCCCATACCGCACAGCTTACCCACACAGTCACGGTTCCANCGCCATTCNTCTCCGGATAACTTCAAGATAGTAAATTTCCGATACATAAACACAAGGCAGCAGACCCCTGCCAGNGCCTGTGATAACACAGTAGCAACAGCAGCGCCCNCGACTCCCATATGAAACACAATAATACATANCAGATCGAGGAAAATATTAATNATTGCCGCCATTANCAGAAAAATGACCGGTGTCCTGCTGTCGCCCANTGAACGCAGAACCGCCGCCGTCATATTATACAGATATGTGACCGGAATTCCCATAAAAATAACCACTATGTAACTGTAAGAGCCTTCTATGATATCCGCCGGAGTGCGCATGGCCTGCAGAATCGGACGGCATAAAATAACAACCGCAATTGTCATGACCACTGCAAAAATCAACGACAGCCACACGCAGTTCGCCACATACTTGCGAAGAATCTCCTCATGTTTCGCACCAAACTCCTGTGCAATGGGAATGGAAAATCCGCTGCAAACACCCATACAGAATCCGATAATCAGAAAATTCACGGAGCCTGTAGCTCCCACTGCCGCAAGCGCGTCCACTCCGAGATAATGTCCCACGATAATGGTATCCACCATACTGTAGAACTGTTGAAAGATCAAACCAAACAGAAGCGGAACCGCAAATCCAAGGATCAGCCGAAACGGGCTGCCTTTCGTCATATCTTTTTCCATAATAATACTCTGTCCTTTCTCTTCACCGCAGATAGCTCTGCGGAATGATTTACCTGACAATCAGGTATACTCCTCAACTCGATCAACTCGAATTTCTTCAAACCAACATAGCACATTCATATTCCGTCTGCAACGACTATTTTTCTGTATTGACAATCTTGGAGTATTGGGCGTATTCTTATTAACACTACGGTTACATATTAATGTTGATACGGAGGACGCCATGAAAGACAGATTCTACTCTCAAATATTGAAATTGGTCGTACCCATTGTAATCCAAAACCTGCTCAGCGCCGCCGTCAATTCGGCGGATGTTATTATGCTCAACTACGTGGGTCAGTCCTCGATCTCAGCAGTGTCCCTTGCCTCAAACTATGCCAGCGTTCTCTTCATGGTATACTATGGGCTGGGTACGGGCGCGACCTTACTGTGCGCACAATACTGGGGCAAAAAGGATCTGCAGGCGATCCGCGTGATTGAGGGAATCGCGCTTCGTTTTTCCCTTCTGATCACCGTTATCTTCTCCGGATTTGCGCTGTTTGCTCCGGAGCTTATGATGAAACTTTTTACTACAGATGCGGAACTGATCAGCATAGGCGCCGGTTATCTGCGGATCATGTCACTGACTTATCTGTGCTGGAGTATTATCGAAATATACCTTGCCGTACTGAGAAGCGTCGGCCGGGTGACGACCGCCATGGTTCTGAACGTTATGGCTTTCACGATGAATATCTTCCTAAATGCAGTGTTTATTTTCGGCCTGTTCGGTGCGCCGCGTCTGGGAGCAGTCGGCGTTGCAATGGCAACCGCCATATCCCGTATCGTGGAACTGTTGGCCTGCTTCTTCGTTTCGCTTGTACTCAGCAAGGATCTGAAACTGAACCCTGCCTATATGTTCATCCGCAATAAAGCGCTGCTTAAGGATTTTATCACCCTGTCTCTGCCCGCACTTGGCAACGATGTGTCATGGAGCGTTGCGTTCTCCATGTATTCCGTAATTCTGGGACACCTCGGAAGCGATGCGGTAGCTGCCAACTCACTGGTAGTAGTCGTCCGCAACTTCGGCACGGTACTCTGCTTCGGAACCGCCAGTGCAGGCGGCATTCTGCTAGGCAACGTTATGGGTGAAAACGATATGCAACGTGCGAAAGAGTACGCTTCCAAGCTCTTAAAACTGACCGTCATAACCGGCGCCGTAGGAGGTATCCTGATCCTCATCGCCACTCCTTTCGTACTGCAATTCGCCTCTCTTTCGGAGACGGCTATGCACTATCTGAAATACATGCTGCTTATCAACACCTACTATGTAATGGGTGCGGCTGTCAATACCACCCTGATTGCGGGCGTGTTCCGCTCCGGCGGCGATACCCGATTCGGATTAATCTGTGATTCCGTGGACATGTGGTGTTATGCGGTGCCCTTAGGATTCATTGCCGCATTTGTACTCAAGCTGCCGGTGTTAGTGGTCTACTTCCTGCTGTGTACAGATGAGTTCGTGAAATGGCCATGGGTCATCAAACGGTATCGTAGCGGCAAATGGCTTAAGAATATTACGAGAGACAACCTTTTTGCACAGGAAAAAGAAGGGTAAACTGAGAAAGGTACGGTCACGATAATGCAATACTATCTGGCACCCATGGAGGGGATTACCACCTATATATATCGAAACGCCCACGCACGGTACTTCGGCGGAATCGACAAATATTTTACGCCTTTTATCAGTGATAAAAATCTTATCACAGATAGAAATTCTTCCGGCAATAAATCCATAAATCCCAGAGAGCTCCGAGATATTCTGCCGGAAAACAACGCTGGAATCCCTCTTGTACCACAGGTACTTACTAACAATGCCGTTCGCTTTCTGGCTGTTGCCGAAAAGATTGCTTCCTACGGCTATGACACCATAAACTTAAATCTGGGCTGCCCTTCCG
Source organism: Lachnospiraceae bacterium (assembly GCA_014804655.1). Lineage (GTDB taxonomy): Bacteria > Bacillota > Clostridia > Lachnospirales > Lachnospiraceae > UBA3282. Next base: position 20,298 of record JAAUZK010000027.1, read on the forward strand.
GCACCGTCACTGCCAAGAAGCGCGGTGCCGGATTCTTAAGCGTTCCCGACGACCTGGACGCTTTTCTCTATGAGATTTATGAGAAATGTCCCTTAAAGATCTCCATCAAAACGCGGCTGGGCGTATCCGACCTTGCAGAATGGGACAGGCTGCTTGATATCTATGCGAAATATCCGATTCACGAATTAATTATCCACACACGCTTACAACATGAATTCTATACCGGTATGACGCACCCCGAAGCTTATGCAAAAGCCGTACTGCGCCTGCAGACGGCGGGTACTGCCGATCCGGTTCCTCTCTGCTATAACGGAGATATTATTTCCGCAGAAAGTCTCGATGCGACTGTTGCCGCAGTCAATCATGCCTCTACGCGCATGGATCGTATCATGATTGGCCGGGGAATCATTCAGAATCCGGCTCTTGCCGGAAAGTTACAACGGTCTCGTTCTGATGGCACCGTATGCGGAAGTCATGAAATAATTCCGTTTTTCGATCACGCTGCCTCCAAGGAGGTCTGGCGTGCATTCCACGATGAGATTCTGGAGGGGTATATACAGATTATGTCCGGAGATTCTCCCGTTCTTTTCAAAATGAAGGATCTCTGGACATATATGAGCCATAGCTTTACAAACTATGAGAAATATTTGAAAAAGATACGCAAGGCTAACCGCATTGCAGAATATATCAGCGCTGTGGACAGACTGTTTAACGAGCAGGAAATCCTTAACTGACGCTCTTTTATACTCTATAATATAAAAGCGGCTTGCTCATAATCCTTCACGTAATACTTGATATTCGTCCTGCCTTTTCGGATAATCGCATGTCCCTCCGCCTCCAGCTTTTCCCGCTGCGCCTCAACGCCACCGGGATACTTCGGGTTTAGCTCTCCGCCGGCCTTCAATGTTCTCCAATACGGCGTTTCATCCTCTGTGCGCTGGTAACTGGCCCATGCCGCGATCGACACGAAGATTCCGGCCGTAATAGGGTCGGTGAAATCCGCGCCATTTTCTTTTGCCAGATAGTCTCTGATCATCCCGACCGTGATCACTTTCCCGTATGGAATTTTCTTCATAATCTCATCATATGAGAGCGGCGGCGCAAAATACATTTTCTCTCCGCCATATTTCTTAATCGTAGTCTCATCAGTCACAATCTGTATCTTCGGCATATCCGTAGCCTTATGCAGCATCGCATTAAAATCCTTCTTATCTTCATTCGCCATTCCAAGCACCTCCATGGCTACATCATAGACTACTTTCTGCAGTCATGCAATGAGACGGTTTTATAATTTATCTGCTGCCGAGTTCTTCCCGAAACAACTGCTCTTGATATTTTCTATCCTTCGCTGCCCGCACAATATCATCCATGCGCCCCTGCTCTGAATCGAGTAGGGGAGATTAAATCTCCCCTCTCACACCACCAGTACATGCCGTTCGGCATACGGCGGTTCAACATAACTTCAAAGCTTGACGTTCCATGTAATAGTCGTAACAGCTGACCAGTCCTGCTTGTGACAGTTTTTCTTTGGAGATTGCCCTGACCACACATGTTTTCGTTACTATCCATTGATAACGTTCTCCACAGTATGCGGTCACTCTTGCAAGGTCTTTTCCTATGCCAAGTTTCTGCAATCCCCATTGTCGCTTTTTCGGTACTTTCCATTGTTTCCAGATGATTACACGTAGTCTTGTTCGCAAATGGGCGTCTATGTCGTTCATTGCCGTTTTCATCGAGCTTATCGCAAAGTAGTTTATCCACCCTCTGATTACCCAGTTCAGCTTTTGCACCCTCATGGCGAATGCCATGGTCTGGCTTCTGTTTGTCAGCTTCTTTAATTTCCGTTTGAATTTTTCAACAGAATCCTTATGCGGTCTGCACTTCCATTCCTTTGTCTTTGGGTCCTTGTAAAATCCAAATCCCAGGTATTTCAGTCTGCCCGGTCTTGTAATTCTTGTCTTTTCTGCATTTACTTTTAGTCCGAGTTTCCTTTCTGTCCACTCTGTTATTGAATGCATGACCCGCTTGGCGCTTGCCTCGCTTCTGACCGCTATGATACAGTCGTCTGCATACCTCACGAAACGTAGTCCCCGTCTTTCCAGTTCTTTGTCCAGTTCATTCAGCATGATATTTGATAACAACGGTGACAGGTTCCCTCCCTGCGGTGTTCCCCTGTCCGTCTTTTCGTATCTGCCCTGTATCATTACCCCTGCTTTCAGATATTTCCGTATCAGCGATTCCGTGTCTCCATCGTTTATGATGTTGTGTACAAGGCTCATCAGTTTGTCCTGTGGTACATTGTCAAAGAATTTCTCCAAATCTATGTCCACTATCCATTCATATCCCTCATTTAGAAATACGAGCGTTTCCCTGACTGCCATTTCACAGCTCCGGTTCGGACGGAATCCATAACTGTTATCCGAAAACAAAGGCTCGCACATCGGGCTGATCACCTGTGCTATCCCCTGCTGGATTACCCTGTCCATGACGGTTGGTATACCGAGCTTCCTTTTGCTTCCGTTCGGCTTTGGTATTTCTACTCTCTTCACTGGTTGGGGCTTGTAGCTCCTTGCTCTGATTTGCTCCCTGATACTGTCCCAGTTCTCACGGATATATCCGTCTAGTTCTTCAAGTTCCATGCCATCCACGCCGCCTGCACCTTTGTTGGCACAGACTTTCATGTACGCTTCATTCATGTTCCTTTTGTCCAGTATCTTTTCAAGTAATTCCGACATACTTTGTGTGCTTCGCTCCTTTCCGCTCCCTGTAGTTCATCATATGTTGTGCGTTTACAGCTCATATACGTTTCGCCTACATCCGCTGTCAGATATCCACAGGCACATACATTTGTCTGCACGGTTACATTGTTCAGCCCTTCGGTTTGTCTCCGTTTTCAGAGATTTCTACTATGGCTTCTGCTGACTTCTCACAGTTCGTTGTTACTACGGCTAATGAGACCGCCTGTGAGACCTCACGGGATAAGTCCGTGTTCTTTCCTCGTCTACCCTCCTGATTTACGCATACGGGTTACGGCTACCTTTGGGGCTTCATTGTCATTGGTCAACTCACCCACCATATACGCCTTGTTATCAGGTTTCTGTTCGTAGGGCTACGATTTCGCTATCTCTTCTTCCCGCCTGTACCTCGCGATACAAACCTTGAGAATCGCTATAAAGTTCGTCGGTAGCTACGCCCAAGTGGACTTTCACCACAGAACACGGGCATGCCCGTCATACCAA
>JAAUZK010000028.1 GCA_014804655.1 Lachnospiraceae bacterium
TGCCATAAGAAACAAAAGCGCCACCGTCCTTAATATACGGGGTTGCGTCAGCTAAATACATGTAATTAACGGAACACTGGGGAAGTGCAACCGTAAAATGATGGGATGAACAATATGATTTAAATGCATCATACGCTACCTTAGTACGAAAAGTACTTACGGGGATTTCGTACATGTTATAAGTTTTCTCGAGTATGAACGGGTTTGTTTCATCGGCGTATTCTATGAGGGCCTGCTTGATAGCCGAAACCAGATCAACACCAAAAAAAACGCCGTTTTCTTCATCCGCAGAAAAATTACCGGGAACTAGATCTAATACAGATTCAGAAGCGGCAATATAATTTAAAGCGTCTTCGCTTACAACTGCATTTAATGTAAGAGTAACAGCCTTAATATAATCTAACCTTTTCTGAAATACTTCTTTAAGATCACTTCCGTCACCAGTTTCTAAATAATGATTAGAAGCATTAACAAGCTCAACATCCCATCGACCCATCGTGACACCGCCACCGGAAGCATAGACGGGAAAAGAATAATATAAAAATGAAGATGTAATAATGACGATAATTAAAGTAAAAGATAAGATTCTATAATATTTTTGTTTCATAAATACCCCCAATAAAAAAACGGCTAACAAGCCGTTTTTAAAAGAACCGTTCTACTGTTTATCAGAATCAATCTTATTTTCTAAATATCTCTTAGCAGTATCGCATAAATCAATAAGAGAAAAAATAAGCTTAAATAAAGAACCAATAAAACAAATAGACAAAATGATACCAATTAAAAAAAATATTAAATTGCTACCATCCATATAAACACCCCCTCTTATCAAACTACATAGGGCATTATACCATTAAACTACGGCTGTGTAAACTATTCAGTTGTCAAAGCTGCCAAATATACCAACAAGAACATAAATACAAAAATAACACAATATATTGCCAACAATAACAGAGATAAGATCAGACATATTTTTCACCTGCCTTCTGTTAATCCAGATCAAGTTCCTGCCAGCTTTCAGGGACACCATCTCTACAGTATAAAAGACATAAATCAGACGTATCGGCGAAAAGACAGTTGCTGCATTTCTGATTTTGGCAGTATTCCCGTATCGTGTTATAGGCTTCCAGAGCCTTTTTCATTTCTTCCGATGCAGTAGTATTTTGTTCAGTCATAAAGTAACCCCCTTGTAGCCATATAAGCAAAAGCGACACATAAACAGATAAATATAATGAAAAGAATTATAAAGATGATAACAAAAGTGACTAAGTGTTTAACAACGTCACAGGACTGGTCAAAATCATAAATATACTTGATATGAACTGCACAAAGAGCCTGCAAAACGACCATAACAAAGAATAAATTACCAAAAATATAAATCGACATGATGTACTTCCCCCCTTTTTTATATCAATCTGCAAATACTGACGGCTGCTCTGGATCATAAAGACATATCCATTTTTCCATCCGGATGCCTGACGGATCAGGTTCTTCATCACGGACGATAGAGCCGTACTTACACGATGGACAGTATGGCATTTCCGGCATGATACAGTTATCCGGTTTTTCCGAACGTTCGGAAAGATCAGTCTGTGTTTCATAATACGCTTCCTGCGTGTCGTTCCAGTTTCCCATGATATCACCTCTTTAAAACGGACATTCTTTTGCAAGCTGGCTCATGATCCGCGCCTGCTCGATCTCGTCCTTATGTTCATGCTCATATTTCAATTTTGCCCATACCGTATCAATGCGTTTCTGCCATGTGCGGACAGCTTCGGCGTAGGGCGTTATGGTTCCTACAAGTTTGTCAAAATCATAGTCGGGCATGGTCCCGAATTCTTCCTGATAGCGGTATTCAAAACTGTTGAACCTTAAAACTGACCTGCGTGACACATATCCCGCCCCCTTTTCTTAGCGTTTCTTTTTCCGGACGTTCGTAAAAATACGCTTCTTGCAAAACTTAAAAGCGCGATACAAGATATCACAGAACAGATCCATAAAACCACAGAATACATCGTAAAGGACAAGACCCATACAAATGCTGCCTGAGATCACAGCTATAAGAAAGCCGCCCAGCTCACACGTAGCGGAATAGTCCAGCCCTAAAAACTCTAATGCTGATGACATAAAATACACCTCTTTTCTTTTTTTAGATTGCATACGGGACGGGTAGCCCCGTATGCGGTAGCTTTCCGGACGCTTTCGAGTGATAAAGTCCTTTTAATTGGACTTTGACCGTGATACAATAAGACTGCGACATCTAAAATAAACACTGACCCAAAAAGGAGGTGAAAACATGGACGTTATTGATGCATTCAGAAACGCTTTTGCAGAAGTACCTTGGTTTATTCCGCTGGTAGTTCTGTGTGCCGTAACTAAAAAGAAACGGCGCTAATCACATGCTTTCGGTTATCACTTTCCGGACGTTCGGAAAATTTAAGCTGCACACAGGGGGACCCCCCTGCATGCGTGTTGTCCATGCCCCGATCAGGAAGCGATGGAACGGAAAAAGCGGATGCCTAACCGGATGGCAAGGAACAAGCCCATGATGCCGAGGCCGATAGGCAGGGCTACCTTAACCATGGCGTTAACATCGACGTTGATACTCTGGAAAGCTTCCGTAAAAGCGGAAAGCGTATCAGCCGACAGATAGCCAGTGGCACCTTCAGCAAAAGCAGCTACTACTAAACCATGCATAACGTGTACCTCCTTCCTTAATAGTTTATATTAATAAGGCTGACAGCCTTAAAAATACCGTAACCCAAGAGTTCGAGCGAAGCACCCACAAGCAGGCCTTTCGTGAAGCCTGAGTTAATGAACATTGTGAAAAACTGCTCAACTATTTCAACAAGTGCGGTGTAATCTATCAGATCATACATATATCTAACCTACTTTCATACGCTGTAAGAATCCATGTGCTACCGTATAGCCGAGGGTGAACAGGAGCGTAAAACACATCACGAGCGTTCCGGCAAGGATGCCATAATGAAGTTGTATGTTTTCCTGCTGCAGCTCAAGCAGTTGTTCCTGCATTTCCAAGGATTGTTCCTGAATCTCAAAAGATTGTTTCCAGTGGTCTATACTGTTCATGCTGACGGTGTCAAGGCTTTCACCGAGAGCGTCAAGGCGTGCAAGAACATCATCCCTGAAGGTGTCGGGTTCTTCCGGCTCTTCCGGTTCTTCCGGCTCTTCCGGCTCTACGGTGGCGTTACTGTCATAAACTGTATTGCTGTCAGTATCAAAGATGCGCTCGATACTGAACCATGCCAGATTCCCCTGATTAACGGAATCGACCATATAAGCGTAGCCGTTTTCGAAGTCTTCCGGCGTGTCATACGCTTCGGAATATCCGGTAGAACTGCCTAATGCAGTGGGGTATATGCGGTACACCACATAGACAGGGTAGGCATAGTCTGTATAGCCGGAGATCGGGACACCGGAAACGGACAGGGATTGTATGGCTTCTGTCTGCAGGGTGACCACATCCACGAGGGAGCGGACAGAGTCGGCAATGTCGTTATAATCGGGGTTATCCTCAAGGGCAGAGACTACGGAGTCAAGGCTTTCAAGGATCCTTTCCCCATAGTCAAGAGCTTCTACTTCCGGAGGATCTTCACTATTGCCGCCGCCAGTCTGATCACCGCCGCCAGTATCGGGAACGTCCGTATTGTCACCGTTACCGCTTTCTTTGCCGTCTGTTTCAGACGGGTCAGAACCGTTATTATTCTCTTCATTTCCTTCATTGTCGTTATTATCACCGCCAACGGAATCTGTGGGGTTCTCCGGTTCTTCCGTGGAAGGGTCTTGAATATCATTTTCACTTATACTCATCTTGTTACTCTCTTTCTTCCGGATGTGATCCTGCTGCTGGTGCGTGCTGCCTGTCTGCTTTTTAAGCGGGGGTTATCACGTCCGGCAGGTTCCGGCGGTTTCCGTGGGTCCGGTGCCCGCCGCTGGATGGCCCCTCAGGCTTACTTTGACGCGGGCTGTAGGTGTAAGTTTCCTTGTTGTTATAAAAACAAGTGTTTCCTCTCCTGACGAACAAGAGGGCTTCGCACAATGAAGGGACGGAGGCCCTCTTGTTCTGACAGTGGAAGGATATACTTCACCTCTTAGGAACCTGCCGTTCCCGCCGGTGGGGCATCCTTCGGCCTACCGCCCCGCCGGTGAACCGCCCCAAAGTCACCGAAAAGCTGGAGACTTTCAAGGCGGCTCACCGTCGGGTTGGTTGGGGTCCATCCCCGCAGATATCCGACATGGACAAAGCAGGGGGAATCTTGGCCGTTTTAAGGGAAAGTTTCCGTGCTGCCATAAAAACAAGTCTTACCACACCCTGAGGGCTGACTAAGGGTGTAAGTAAAAGTTTCCTCTGCTGTACGTGTTCCCTTTGATACGCCTGTGGGGCCATCCAGCGGCGGGCACCGGACCCACGTGAGTCTTGGAACCTGCCTTTGTTGTACCCTTTTGAGAGGGATAACCCTTTAAAAAGGCTTGCCCCTTGCAGGTCACGGGGTATAGGTCGCATAGATCATGAATGTACGGTCAGTCAGGTGGACGATACCGAGGAAATCCGGATCAACACAATACTTACGGAGATCGGCGATATACCGGTTGACAGCGGTGGTTATACTTTCGGCAACCTGCACGGGATCCTTGGAAACATCAGTATCAGGATCATCAGGATCACAGGACAGATCAACAAGGGTATAATCGAAATGTATTTCAAGGCGTTCAAATTTTGGTATATTGCCGGAAGCAGACGGGGCGGGAGTATTGCCGAATGCCTGACCCTGCTGCATGGCTGCTAGAAACTGTAAAGGGATGGCAGGGGCAGCCTGATCTGTAAGCGTCTGTGCGTTTGTCTGCTGTGTGCCGTTATTCTTTCCATCCTTCAATATCTTCCTTGCGGCAAGATAGGGCATGAGCTTGAATTTTGCAACGATATAGATAAAAACTACTGCTACAAGCAGATAGATGATCTTCGGGTTTAGCATGTGGTATGTCCTCTTTTCTTTCTGGATTATTTTGTGGTAAGATACCGTATATACTACAGTTCCCGTTAGCAGGCGGCAGGTAGAAGGAGACCATACCGCCACGGGATGAGAAAGGGGGTTAGATCATGGAACTGATCAACGCATTAAAAGCAGTGCCGTTAGTGATCCTTATACTGTGTGTAGGGTTCTATAAGAATCTGGGTAAGAAATAACCGCCCGTTTCTGTCTTTAAGGGGAGTGCCCCGCATGCCTTCTGGTACACAGGGCACAGTACAAAGATATGTAAACACAAAAAGTGTAAACACCTTGTTTATGTCAGACACTGCCACCACGGCGGGCACCGTCCGCCCTTTTTGGTTGTTCTGCGGATACAGAGTGTTGACGATCCGTTTTTCGTTTAGGCGGCAGTGAATAACAGCTTAGGATTGCTATTTCTTGTCCGGAGTGCTGCCGGATGTCTTGGTGTCAGGCTTTGCATCGGGCTTTACGTCGGGAGCTGCGCCATAAGCGACACCATTGACGGAGATGATCTCGATCAGTGCATCGATACGGAAAGACTGATACTTGTCATCATAGGAAGTGGTAAACCGTGCATCCACGATACCGGATGGGATGGCGTCATAGATTTCTTCCGATACGGATACGTTGGTAGCCTGTCCTTCCTGCATGCATGCCACACGGTAGTATGTACTCTTGCCATCCTGTGACTTTGTGGGTTCAGCCTTGCCTACTACAATAAATCTTGTTTCACTTGAAATTTTCATGTTTAATCCTCACTTTCTGAATTTTTGATAGACTGTTGTATGTTGCTTTCTTCAATGACCGTTAAGGCCATGCGGCAGAAGAAGCGTATTGTCTCATTCCAGACCACTTTATTTACGTCTCCGCGCTGGTAACGTGAATAGATTTCCAGCAGGTAAGAAGCGAGATGGACATAAGCATCTTCATAATTGCCGCTTTCAATGGATTGCTGGACGGATTCCGAAGCAGTTTCGAAATATCCGCAGAAATCCATAACGTTCATGTTGGACATGTAGCACCTTCTTTCTTATGGCAGAATGTAAGAGATCTCGATCAGTGCGTCAGGGTGGTCTTTCAGGATACTGGAAACCTGATCGTTGACCTTGTCGGCATTGAATTTTCTACCGTAGTCCTTGACACCCTTAAAGGTAAAAAGCGTGTTGCGGATGATCTCTTTTGAATCCACAAAGGTATCTTTTCCGGTGTCTGTGCCGGACTGCTCCGGCGGTTTTGTTTCATCTCCGTTATCTTCCTTCTTATCTCCGGAATCCTTGGAATGATCCGGAAGGGAACTGTCTTCAATGGCTTTCACGATCTTCTTGATATCACGCACACTCATTGCAGGCTTAAGGCTTGCATTGATCTGGTCATCAGTAAGGTTGACCATTAAGGCCAGCTTGGAAGAACTGTAAGCCGAGTAAGCATCGTCGATTTCTTCCAAGATGTTTCCGTCTTCGTCACGCTTGGCGAAGCGGTCAACGACAGCAATCAGGGAATAGCAGCTTGTCTTTTCGTAGCCGAAATAGAACTTTGCATAATCGACAATAGTTGGAAAATTTTTAATTTTATAAGCCTGCTTCGAATTGATCCAATGGAGATCAAAAGCAACTTTTAAAGCTGTATTATCAATATTTATAACAGAATCAAATATACGGCTATGGTATTCTTCAAACTCTGCCTTAGTCTTTGCACTGAAATCATGTGAGCCTGAAGGTTGAAACGGAAGACAGGCAAGAGCAGAAGCCTCTTCTCTGGACTCAACAAAAATAGCACCGTCAGAAATTTCGTTACCTTTTAAAATCCAACGGTAACCTTTGCTACCGTCACCTTTTTCAAAAACTTCAAACCCAGAAATTGGAGCAACCTTTAATTTTTCCTCTTTAGCTGCTGTATCTATTGACTTATTTGTAGTATCCGTAGCTTTCTTTGCTGCTGCCATGTTATTTCACCTCACTTTCGAAGCGCTTGATCTCTTTGTTCAGGTAATCAATAAGGGCATGGAACACGCTTTTACTATAATCAAAGCTAAAAAGCGGATCGTTTAAGACCTCATTAAATAACTTAACAAGCGCCTGCAGGAAAGCCGATATATAAGAACTTAACTGAATATTTTTAATACATACTTCTAAGTATTTGTTATGTTCTGCACGGGCATCTTCGCGCAAACGAACTTCTACCGCTTTTTCTCCGGCACAATGACAGTTAAGTTTTCTTATGCCATCCATACCGAATGTATCGAAGAATAAAACAAAATCATCTTCAGATTCAAAAAGATCGTGCTCACTGGAATAACAGGAATAGCATTCTTTAACACTGAAATATTCATTATCTGTTAAAGTGCAGTCAAACAACTGTTCAAGGTGTTCTTTTGTCATATCCACGTCAACAGACTGACAGGTTTCACTTTCATCTTTCAGGGATTCGACCCATTCATTAACAGCTTTCGTGCCTGAACTGCTTTCCTTTCCATTAATGTAGTCTTCGCGGAGCTGATAAAAGCCTTCAAGACCATTGCGGTTATAATAATCAACTAAAGACTGCTCGTCATTGTGAAATAAATGAACGCATGCAACATAGCAAAAGTTAACAGTCTTCCAATGATCCACAGTTATTTCTTTACCAATAAGTTTTTCAAAATCCTGCTTAGTCATATCTTTGTACCCCTTTCCCTTTTATTACAGTTTTGTTGCGTATAAGTAACCGGATAAGTTATCTTCGTAAAGGTCATAACCGGAATACTCATAATCAGTTGCTATGTACCTCACGTTGAATTTCAGAAGCAGATCAGAATCAATAAGTTCTGCTTTCTCAATCATACCGAAGAGCTCGACACTGACCATGTTCTTCTTGTCACTGGCTGCTTTAATAATTTCTGCTGTCATACCTTTGTACCTCTTTCCCTTCGAATATGGATACACCAGAGGGCTTTTTACCTGTTAAAGACAAAAGCCTAACTAAAACAGGCTGTAATTTATGATGTATCCGCTTCTTGGTTTTTCCGAACGTTCGGAAAACCTGTTAAAATGTTGTTTTCTGGTTGCTGTAAGGGTTCCGGAATCCTTATAAATTTAATTTAAACTTTTGGCTACTGTTGCAGGGTGCAAAAGTGCTACTAGCATTTTGTGCCAGTATGTGATATAATGCTTAGATGACTGTGACTGGAAACGGAATCAGGGCTTTGGTACGAGAAATAAGCGTGATTATACATGTTACAGATGTAGTTGAAGGAGGAACCCATACAATGAGTTTACAGGTGGAAAAATTAGAAAAGAACATGGCGAAGCTTACCATTGAAGTCGGCGCGGAGGAACTGGAGAAGGCGATTGAGAAGGCATATCAGAAGCAGAAGAAGCAGATCAGCATCCCCGGTTTCAGAAAAGGTAAAGTGCCCCGCCAGATGGTAGAGAAGATGTACGGTAAGGAAGTGTTCTATGAAGACGCGGCAAATGAGTTGATTCCGGATGCATACGATAAGGCGCTGTCAGAGTGCGAGGAGGACATTGTGTCTTCCCCGAAGATTGAAGTGACGCAGATCGAGGCAGGCAAGCCTTTCGTGTTTACTGCCACAGTTGCGCTGAAGCCGGAAGTTAAGCTCGGCAAGTATAAAGGACTTAAGATTGATAAGATTGATTCGGAAGTCACCGAAGAAGAGGTGGACGCAGAGATCAATAGAGAACGCGAGAATAATGCGAGAAATATTACCGTTGAGGATAGACCCGTGAAGGACGGCGATATGACGACGTTAGACTTTGAAGGTTTTGTGGACGGCGTGCCTTTCGAGGGCGGCAAGGGTGAGAACTATCCGCTGACGATCGGTTCTGGTGCGTTTATCCCCGGATTCGAGGAGCAGCTTGTCGGCGCCGAGATCGGCAAGGAAGTGGAAGTGAATGTCACCTTCCCCGAAGATTATCAGGCGGAAGATTTAAAGGGCAAAGCGGCGGTATTCAAATGTACGGTTAAGGAGATCAAGGAGAAAGAGCTGCCTGAGCTGGACGACGAGTTTGCAAGCGAGGTATCTGAGTTTGAGACGCTTGCGGAGTATCGTGAGGACGTGAAGAAGAATCTGGCCGAGAAGAAGGAAAAGGACGCTAAGAATGCCAGAGAGGATGCGGCGATCAAGGCGGCGGTGGAAGTTGCCGAGATGGAGATTCCCGATGCCATGTTAGAGACGCAGCAGAGACAGATGGTGGACGAGTTCGCACAGAGGATCACTATGCAGGGTCTTTCCATGGAACAGTATTTCCAGTTTACGGGCACTAACTATCAGAAGATGGTAGAGCAGGTGAAACCTCAGGCATTAGAGCGCATCAAGTCCCGTCTGGTACTGGAGGCGATTGCAGCGGCCGAGAAGATCGAGGCAACAGATGAAGACTACGAGAAGGAACTCGAAACCATGGCTGAGGTGTATCAGATGGAAGTAGCCAAGGTAAAAGAGCTTATGGGCGAGAGAGAGAAGAAGAACATCATGCAGGATCTGGCAGTCAGAAAAGCAGCCGAGTTCGTAGCGAAGAATGCGAAAGAGAAATAACAGGTTTTATTATGAGGGGCAATCAGGGTATACTTGAAATAGAAACGGAGGAATTAGCATGGCATTAATACCTTATGTCATTGAGCAGACTTCCAAGGGAGAACGCTCCTACGACATTTATTCAAGATTGTTAAAAGAGAGAATTATTTTTCTTGGTGAGGAAGTAAACGATGCTTCCGCCAGTGTGATTGTGGCGCAGATGTTGTTTCTGGAATCCGAAGATCCGGAGAAGGACATTCATCTGTATATCAACAGCCCGGGCGGCGTAATTACCGCGGGAATGGCAATTTATGACACAATGAACTTCATCAAATGTGATGTGTCTACCGTGTGTATCGGTATGGCGGCCAGCATGGGCGCGTTCCTGTTGGCGGGCGGTGCGAAAGGTAAAAGAATGGCGCTTCCCAATGCGGAGATCATGATCCATCAGCCGGCAGGCGGAGCACAGGGACAGGCAACCGAGATTGAGATCACGGCGAAGCATATTCTTGCAACGAAAGAGAAGATGGCAAGGATTATGGCGGAGAATACCGGACAGGACTTTGAAGTGATCATGGCGGACACGGAGAGAGATAACTGGAAGTCTGCTGAGGAAGCACTAGCATATGGTCTGATTGACCGTATTATTACCAATCATGCCAATGCTGTGTAAGTGGAGATGAAGATATTCTAAGGCGTCAAAAAGACGCCGCCTAAGAATATCTATGTCATCTCCTGAAGAATCGCTGGGGCGATTCTTCGTGTGAGAGGACATTATATAGAGAAGAAAGGCATGGAACATTAAAATGGCAGGAAAGAATTCTGATGACAGGGTGAGGTGTTCTTTTTGCAACAAAACGCAGGATCAGGTGCGGAAGCTTATTGCCGGTCCCGCGGGCGTCTATATCTGCGACGAATGTGTAGATATCTGCGCAGATATTATTGAGGAAGAATACGAAGAAGAGCCGGATGTGGAGGAGATGGAGATCAATCTCCTAAAGCCGGTGGAGATCAAGAAATTCCTTGATGATTACGTGATCGGGCAGGAGGAAGCCAAGAAAGTTCTGGCGGTTTCCGTATATAATCATTACAAACGCGTCATGGCTCCGCAGGAGGATGAGGACGGCGTGGAACTGCAGAAGAGCAACATTATTATGGTTGGTCCTACTGGTTCCGGCAAAACCTATCTTGCGCAGACATTGGCAAAGATTATCAATGTACCGTTTGCGATCGCAGATGCCACCACGCTGACTGAGGCGGGTTATGTGGGTGAAGATGTGGAGAATATCCTGCTGAAGCTGATACAGGCGGCAGATTATGATATCGAGAGGGCACAATACGGTATCATCTATATTGACGAAATAGATAAGATTACGAAGAAGAGCGAGAACGTATCGATCACCAGAGACGTATCCGGTGAAGGCGTACAGCAGGCGCTCCTTAAGATCATAGAGGGTACGGTGGCAAGCGTTCCTCCGCAGGGCGGCAGGAAACATCCGCATCAGGAACTGATTCAGATCGATACCTCCAATATTCTTTTTATCTGCGGCGGAGCCTTCGACGGGCTGGAGAAGATCGTGGAAGAGCGTTTGGACCGCAATTCTATTGGTTTTAACGCACAGATCATGGAGAAGAGCAGCAAGGATATCGGGGCGGTGCTCAAGGAAGTAGCGCCACAGGATCTGATGAAATTCGGTCTGATTCCGGAATTCATCGGGCGTGTGCCGATTACCGTCACGCTGGAGGGCTTGGATCAGGAGGCTTTGATCCGCATCTTAAGGGAGCCGAAGAACGCATTGATCAAGCAGTATCAGAAGCTGTTTGAATTCGATGAGGTTAAGCTGAGTGTGGAAGAGGAGGCAATTAAGGAAATTGCCAGACTTGCATACGAGCGTAAGACAGGTGCCAGAGGGCTTCGTTCCATTATGGAGAGTGTGATGATGGATGTCATGTATGAGATTCCGTCAGATGATAATATATCGGAGTGTGTGCTGACGAAGGAAGCGGTGGACGGAAATGAGAAACCGCGTGTTACCTATCGCAACAGACTGTTGCAGGCAGAATAGTAATATGAATTTATAACGGGACAGCCGGAGTTTGCTCATGCATGGCTGTCCCGTTCTGGACTCATAGGACAAAGTCTGCAGTTGGAAACTATACTGCGTAATAGCCGGAAAAAATATAGGGATAAAAAGATGAGTTTTTTAAACAGAAAAATACAAATTAATAAGGAACAAAATAGTGCGGAAGCTGCAGGGTATACGGGAATACCTGAACAGAATAAGCTTCCGACCGTGGCACTTCGTGGGCTGACGATTCTTCCGGGAATGGTGATACACTTTGACTTAAACAGAGACAAGTCGATCGCCGCGGTGGAACAGGCGATGCTCTCGGATCAGAAGCTGTTAGTAGTGACCCAGAAGAATGCGGGTGAGGAAGAGCCGACATTCGAGGATGTCTATGGTGTGGGGACTGTCGTGGTCATAAGACAGGTGACAAAGCTACCGGAGCATACGCTTCGTGTGTTGGTGGAAGGGAAATCGAGAGCGGTATTATACCGGTTTACAAGGGATTACGACTATATTATGGCGGAAATGTCATACGAAAACGATGATATGACAGATGTGTCTGCTGTTGAGGAAGAGGCAATGACCAGAACGGTCAAGGAAACTTTTTCGGCATATTACACGTGTTTTCCCAAAGTGGGCAAGGCAGTGGCGGATCAGATCGAGGAGGAGATGCCGCTGGGCAGACTGCTCGACAGCATTACGATCAACATGCCTCTTACGGTAGCGGATAAGCAGAAGATTCTGGAGGCGTTGTCAGTCAAGGAGCGTTTTGAGGTGCTGACGGGGATATTGATGCGGGAAGTGGAGATCGTTCATATCAGGAGCGATCTGTCTAAGAAGATCAGAGGGCGGATCGATAAGAACCAGAAGGATTATATTCTGCGGGAACAGTTACAATATATTAAAGAAGAACTGGGCGAGAACACCGTGGACTCCGATTTGGAGCAGTTTGAGAAAACCGTGGAGGAGCTGGAGGCTTCGGAGGAGATTAAGGAGAAGATCCGTAAGGAGATCGCGCGTTATAAGAATGTGGCGGGAAGCCACTCGGAGGCCGCGGTGGAGCGGGCGTATATCGAGACACTGTTGGAGCTGCCGTGGGATAAGGCATCGAAGGACAGTGAAGATCTGGTGCGAGCCGAAGAGATTCTGAATGCGCAGCACTATGGGCTTAACAAGGTGAAGGAGCGTATTCTGGAATATCTGGCAGTGCGGGTTCTGACAGGCAAGGGACAAAGTCCGATCATCTGTCTGGTGGGACCGCCGGGAACGGGTAAGACATCCGTGGCGAAGAGTGTGGCGGAAGCGCTTGAGAAGAAATATGTGCGGATCTGCCTGGGCGGCATCCGCGATGAGGCGGAGATCAGGGGACACCGCAAAACCTATGTGGGAGCTATGCCGGGCAGGATCACGAGCGCCGTCAGACAGGCCGGAGTCAAGAATCCGCTGCTGTTGTTAGACGAGATAGACAAGGTCAGCAATGATTATAAGGGCGATCCGGCGTCGGCACTGCTGGAGGTACTGGACGGTGAGCAGAACGGCGCGTTTCGCGATCATTATGTGGAGATACCGATGGATTTGTCGGAAGTATTGTTTATTGCCACAGCCAATGCCGTGGACTCGATTCCGAAGCCGCTTCTGGACCGTATGGAGATTATCGAGGTAAATAGTTATACGGCAAACGAGAAATTCCATATTGCCAGAGAGCATCTGGTTGAGAAACAGCTTAAGAAGAATGGCATCGAGGCGGAAAAACTTAAGTTTACGGATGACGCATTGCGTGATATGATACGTTTATACACGAGAGAGGCGGGCGTGCGCGGATTGGAGCGTCAGATCGGCAAGGTATGCCGTAAAGTGGCAAAGCATATACTGGAAGAAATGCAGGCCGCGGAGTCGCAGACTGACAGTGGGGCGGAAGTCAATATTACCTCTGATGATCTGGAGCAGTATCTCGGTAAACCGAAATACATGCAGGACAAGGTTAACGACAAGGATGAGGTTGGTATTGTGCGCGGACTTGCCTGGACCAGCGTGGGCGGTGATACGTTGCAGATAGAAGTCAATATTATGCCGGGCGATGGGGAAATTGACCTAACTGGTCAAATGGGGGATGTGATGAAAGAATCCGCGAGGATTGCCATGAGTTATGTGCGCTCCGTCAGTGAACGGTATCAGGTTTCGGAGGAAATGTATACCGAGAAGGACTTTCATATCCATATTCCGGAAGGCGCCGTGCCCAAGGACGGACCGTCCGCCGGGATCACTTTAGCCACGGCGATACTATCGGCGGTGACAGGGATTCCCGTGCACGCGGACATAGCGATGACCGGTGAAGTCACTCTGAGGGGCAGGGTGCTTCCTATCGGCGGATTGAAAGAGAAGATCCTTGCAGCCAAGACAGCGGGGGTCAAAACAGTTCTGGTACCGGAGGAAAACGCCAAGGATATCGCGGAACTGGATCAGGAAATTACGGATGGGCTTACGATACATATGGTGAGTCATATGGAACAGGTTGCGGAATATGCGCTGATCAGTGTGTGATGTGAATGCCGGAAAACGGGCATTTTCCATATAGTGTAAAGTGCTTGTGGAAATGAGGAGCGTTATGGTTATCAAGAATGTGAATTTGGAGACGGTGTGCGGTATCACGAGTAAACTACCTGAGAACAAACTGCCGGAGATCGCCTTCGCGGGGAAGAGCAATGTGGGCAAATCCTCGCTGATCAACGGGCTTATGAATCGTAAGTCTCTGGCGCGTACCAGTTCCCAGCCGGGCAAGACCCAGACCATTAACTATTATAATATTAATGATCAGATGTATTTCGTAGATCTGCCGGGATACGGTTATGCCACTGCGAATGAGCAGGTGAAAGCACAGTGGGGCAAGATGATCGAGGATTATCTGCATCAGTCAAGGCAGATCCGGGCAGTATTTCTGCTGATCGATATCAGACATGCACCGTCGGAGAATGACCGGATCATGTATAACTGGATACTGGACAGAGGCTATAAGCCGATCATTATTGCGACGAAACTGGATAAGATCAAGAGGAGCCAGATCGCAAAACAGGTTAAACTGATAACTGACACACTTGACGTAGTAGATGACACAACTGTCATACCCTATTCATCCCTGTCAAAACAAGGCAGGGAGGAAATCTATGAATTGCTGGACGGGATATTGTGCGAGGAAGAGCTATGAACCAATCATTCAAGACATATGTTAAAGTCATATTGAATTTATTGACTGCATTGGTCGCTTTGCTTTTGTGCATTTTTCTGCTGCCAAGGTGCATTATCTTCTTCATGCCGTTTATCATCGGCTGGATCATTGCACTGATTGCTTCTCCCGTGGTCAGATTTTTTGAGGAGAGGCTGAAAGTAAGGCGTAAGGGCGCTTCGGTGATCGTAATCGTTGCGGTGCTTGCAGGTGTGATCCTGCTAGTCTACGGGATCGGTTCAACGCTGGTGCGCGAAGGTATTAATTTTGTCAATGAACTGCCTGCGATGTGGGAGAGCATCATGGCGGAGCTTAATGAGGTAGGCAGGAATCTGGAAGGCGTGTATAACAGACTGCCGGCAGACATGCAGAATACGCTGGATAATATAGGCGCCGAGATGGGAGAATATTTCGGAAGTTTTATGGAAGGTGCCGGAACGCCGACCTTTCAGGCGGTAGGAAACGTAGCGAAGCAGCTGCCGGATATATTCTTGGGCGTGGTAATGTGTATCCTGTCGGCGTACTTTTTCGTAGCGGATAAAAGTTATATGTCGGATATGGTGAAGAAGTATGTTCCGGATTCCGTCAGGTATCGTTGTAACCTGGTCCGCAGGAGTCTGCGCAATGCGGTGGGCGGCTATTTCAAGGCGCAGTTTAAGATCGAGTGCTGGGTGTATGTGCTGCTGGTGATCGGGCTTCTGACACTACATGTGCGCTATGCACTTCTGGTGGCGCTGGGAATTGCATTTCTGGATTTCCTGCCGGTGTTCGGGACGGGCACGGTCATGATTCCGTGGGCGGTTATCGAGATATTGAATAAAAATTATAAGATGGCGGTGGGACTGCTCATTATCTGGTGTGTGGGGCAGCTTGTCCGTCAGATGATCCAGCCTAAGATCGTGGGAGATTCCATGGGCATGGAGGCGATTCCGACCTTGTTTCTTCTTTTCATAGGATACAAGGTGGCGGGAGTGGTCGGCATGATTTTTGCGGTGCCGATCGGAATTATCGTTGTCAATCTGTATGAGGAGGGTGTGTTCGACACCACGAAACAGAGTATAGAGATTCTGGTGGCGGGATTTAATAAATTTCGCAGGATTCGTCCGGAGGACACGGCGATCGTCGAAGAATATGAGAGAGAAATGGAGACGACTTATCAGGAGGAAATGCAGTCAGCCGAGGAGCAGGAACGCGAACTGGCAGATGCCGCGCGGATCAGGCTGGAGGAGCCGGCGATTATTAAGAAGATTATAAATAGGAAAGGCGGGGGCGGGGATGCCGGGTGTTTGTAGAGCATCTAAAACGGACGCGCAGATAGAAGTTAATATCTACGGAGCCGCGCTTTCGCTCCGTAAAAAGCGTAGCGCGCACTAAGTTCGTAAAATACCTCACTAAGTGCCGACGCTTTTTAAGGGGCTCCTTAAGAAATTAACTTCCACCTGCGCTGGGTATTGGTTATGTCAGAATAGTAAAAACGGTATTGCAAGTTATGGAAATAATTGTATAAATCATAAGATAACATAGGAAAGAAGGAACAGAGATGCAGGTTACGGTTTATAATTGCAGAGCTTTTGATGAGAAGGAGCTTTTTACGGAATATGCTAAGGAATTGGGAATAGAGCTTGTGTTGTGTGCGGATGCGCCGACGAAGGATAATGTGTCGCTATGTCGGGGCAGCCGCTGTGTGGATGTGATCACGTCTAAGATCGATGCGGAATTGATGCGTGCTTTTCAGGAGAACGGCGTGGAGTACATTACGACCAGAACCATCGGTTATGACCATATTGATCTGGAAGCGGCGAAAGTGTGTGGGATTAAGGTGGGCAATGCGCCTTACGGCCCCCACGGCGTGGCGGATTATACGGTTATGCTGATTCTCATGTCCATCCGTAAAATGGGCGCGATTCTGGGGAGAACTGCGCTGCAGGATTATACGCTGGCGGGATTAAACGGCAGAGAATTAAAAGATTTGACCGTAGGAGTCATCGGCACGGGAAGGATCGGCGCTACAGTGGTACAGAGCCTGTCCGGTTTCGGCTGCCGTATTCTGGCGTATGATCTTTATGAGAAAGAAGAAGTCAGGCAGTATGCCGAGTATGTGCCGCTTGAGCGGATCTGGAAAGAAGCGGATGTGATCACGCTGCATACACCGCTCACCGAGGAAAATCATCATCTGATCTGCACAGATACGATATCGCAGATGAAGGATGGCGTGGTGATCGTCAATACGGCGAGAGGAGCGCTGATTGATTCCGACGCTTTTATCGAGGCGATCGAGAACGGCAAAATCGGTGCGGCGGGATTAGATGTTGTAGAAAATGAGTTTGGTTTATACTATTATGACCACAAGTCGGATATATTAAAGAATAGGGAACTTGCTCTTTTAAGAAGTTTTCCGAATGTGACGGTCTCCCATCACATGGCCTTCTATACGAAAAATTATGTAGAGACCGTAGTTAAGGACTCTCTTATGAGCTGTAAGCGGTATATGGAAGGTCAGGAGAATCCGTGGGAGATCAGGTTTGATAAGGAGAATGCGTGATGCAAAAAGGAAACCCGTGGAAGGTTTGGATGAAATTCTTTTTTGCCGTCTACATTTTGTTTGTGATCAAAGTCATTATTTTCAAGTACCCGATCGAGCAGCTTCGGGCGATTGCTGATACGTGGCAGAGAAGCGTTATATTGGAAGGGCTGGGTACGGCTAACTTTACGCCGTTTAAAACAATTAAAATGTATATTGTATATGCCCATAAACTGAACAGCGTAGAAAATCTGGCCGGCAATATACTGGTTTTTGTGCCGCTGGGATTTCTGATTCCGTTTGTAGCAGATGAGGTGCGAAGCTTTCCGGCAGTTATGCTGAATGCCTTCGTGTTTGTGCTGGGTATTGAGATGTTCCAGTTATTCAGTGCTTTCGGCGCTTTTGACGTGGACGATATCATGCTGAATTGTCTGGGGGCCGCACTGGGATACGGCTGCTATAAGGCGGTGTATCTGCTGTGGTGCCGACAGCGCGCAGGGACATTGGCAGGAGAGATGGAATGCATAGTGGAAAGAGGAGCCAAAGTGAGCGGCATCAATGAGGTAAGATGATGATCATTTAGGAATCTTGATGATTTCTTAGTGCAGATAGCAAAAAGTAAGAGTATCCTAAAGACGGGAGGGGATAGGTATGGGTAACTTATTGAAGAGACTAAAGACAAATATCGTGATTTCCGCCATACTGTGTGTCGTGCTGGGCATTGTGCTGGTAGTGTGGCCGGATCTGTCCATGCAGATCGTATGTATCGCGATCGGGGCAGTACTGCTGATCGGCGGCGGCGTGCGGCTGGCGGTGTATTTCACGAACAAAGACGGCAGTATGTATGCGCAGATGAGTCTGATTACGGGCATCGTACTGGCAGTGGTGGGTATCTGGATTCTGATTAAGCCGGATAAGGTGTTGGCAATTATTCCGATCATTGTCGGCATCGTGATCGTGCTGCACGGAATCAATGATCTGCAGCAGGCGGTCTCACTGTACAAGGATAAGTATGACAAATGGTGGGTGGCGCTGATCTTAGGGGTGCTTACGATAGGATTCGGCGTGCTGTTGATCTGCCGGCCTTTTGAGGCGCTGGATACTGTAGTTATGCTGATCGGGTTGTTCCTGATCTATGACGGGCTGTCGGATATCTGGATCGTGTCGAGAATCTACCGGACGGCTAAGGTGCTGAAACAGGAGGCGGAGGCGCTGGATGTGGTGGCAAAGGAGATTAAGTGATGGGAGTTGTGTATTTTTTTAAAAAATGGGGTTGTATATTTGGGGGAGAAGTACTAAAATAGTGGCAGAAAGAATGGTTTGTTTCAGATGTCAGAAAGAGGGAATATGATATGACGATTGGAGCATTAAGTGCGTACGGCGCTCAGCCTTATGTGTATAATACGAATATGTTAAGTTCGGCCAGCATGAATAAATTGTCTAAGATCTCTGACAATGTGCTGGATAAGAAGATTGATTACAGTGAGCTTACTGACGAAAGCAAGAATGTTAATCCGCTTAAGAAGGGACAGACGCTTGATTTTCAGAGTATGCTTGAGATGCAGATGCAGCGTGGACAGAATAATGCGGCACGGGTTATGAAGCCAGCGCAGGAGACGCAGGCGGCAGAGGATGAGACCAAGCAGGCTCAGTCTTCCGGGGCAGTGGTAGCTCAGTTTGATCAGGCGGCAGCACAGTCGATAAAGACGACCGAAGCGGCAGCGGGTCAGGGCGCAGCCGATATGACGGATACCGGCAGTAACGTTAGTTACCAGATGCAGCAGGCATTGAATGCTTACGGGATGTTTATGACGGCGTAGGCAGGATTAGGACAGTGATAAATCAGAAACAAGAACGGTGCGGGTAGTTCAGGAGATATACTTCGCACCGTTTTGCTATGTTGCTTTTATGTAAAGATTTAGATGTATTTCCTCTTTGATATTTTTGCTGCCAGAGACACTGATATTCACTATTTTGACAACAATACGGGTTGTTGTCAAAATAGTGGAAAGGGAGGACCAAAACACATGACAAAGCCGGAAATGATCATTTTTGACTATGGACATACACTGCTCTATGAGCCGGGATTTAATCCGCTGCGATGTGAGGAAGCGGCCTATCCGTATATTGTGGAAAATCCGCAGAATCTTACGGCAGAGCAGATTTACGAAGAAGTGCAGAAACTGTTTAGCCGGTTTGACGAGCAGAGAAACAGCGGCATAGAGATTCACGAATGGCAGTTTATGCGGCTGATTTATGAGTATCTGGGGATTTCGTTTGGCATTTCCTATGAGGAACTTGAAGAAATCGAATGGAATGCCGCATCCGAGGGTGCGGTGATGCCCTACGCGGAGCAGATGTTAGATTATCTGAGTGAAAATGGTATACGCACGGCGGTCATCAGTAATATCGGATGGTCTGGACGCGCACTGACTAATAGAGTCAACAGACTTCTCCCGAATAACAGATTTGAATTTATCATGGCATCCAGCGAATATGTCATCAGAAAGCCGGACAAGATGTTGTTCGACACTGCGCTCAGAAAAGCGGGGCTCCCGGCAGAGCAGGTCTGGTACTGCGGTGACAGTATAGTAAATGATGTGATTGGGGCCCATGGAGCCGGCATGTATCCGGTATTGTATGAGGGCGATACGCCGGGTGATTTTAATCCCTATGCACATCAAAATGACGGGATTGAGGTTGACTTTGACTATTTACATATTCATGACTGGCGCGAGATGGTGGAGGTTTTGAGAAAGGAAAACAGAAATGTATCAGTACATACTATTTGATTTAGACGGAACGCTGACAGACCCGAAACTGGGTATTACAAGCTGTGTGCAGCATGCGCTCAGGAAATTTGGGATCGAGGAGCCTGACAGAGACAGGCTGGAACCGTTTATCGGGCCGCCGCTGTCGGACAGCTTCCGGGAGTTTTACGGATTTGATGAGGAAAAGATTCAGCAGGCGATTGCATACTACAGAGAGCGGTTTTCTACGATTGGTTTATTCGAGAATGAAATCTATCCGGGGATACCGCAGATGTTAAAGGAACTGCAAGAGGCGGGGCGGCATCTGGCGGTGGCATCCAGCAAGCCCACTGTATTTGTGACGCAGATTTTGGAGCATTTCGGGATTCATGCGTACTTCGAGGTGATTGTGGGGAGTGAGCTGGACGGAACGCGGGCAAAGAAGGAAGAAGTTGTGGAGGAAGCCTTGCGGCAGCTTTTGCACGGTGCGGAGCAGGGACAGGATGTTGTCATGGTAGGTGACAGGAAGTTTGATATCGAAGGTGCCAAAGCGTATCATATTGATTCTGTCGGCGTGGCATACGGCTATGCCGCGCAGGGAGAATTGGAAGCGGCGGGAGCCGATGTGATCGTGGAGACGGTGGAAGAACTCGGGAATGTGCTTATGCGGTAGGGGAAGCTGTAGCTGTAGTGAAATAAAGTTTTCATTGCAAAATACAAATTTACATGCTAGTATTAAAACCAGATAATTTGTAAGAGGTTAAAACATGATCTGGAAAATGACAAATCTTCAATTGAAAAAAGGTTATATTTTTCTCCTTAACGGGGATAGTGCGCCTTTTTTTAGGAAGATTTGTATGGGAACAGAGCGACCGGCAATGCTGTCGGGCAGATAACTGGTATATCAGTAGGATACCAGTCGTGCAGCAGTAAATCTTACAAAATAAAATAGGTACATTATCTCCTTAACGATATGGAAGACGCTCATAATTGAGTGCAGTTCATATTCGAGCGCGGCTCACAATTGAGAGACGCTCATAATTGAACGCAGCTCACAATTGAGCGAAGCTCAATTTGTTAAGGAGGTTTTTTATGTTAAATATTAAAAAACAAATATCGAAATTATATGCATCATCCGTGCTGGGGAATCTGTCCCTGACAGGCGCATGGGTGGCAATTCTTGCGGCGAGAGGCTATAGTCTGGTGGAGATCGGCATGGCGGAGACTGTTTTCCATATTATCAGCCTGCTCTTCGAGATTCCGTCAGGCGTTCTTGCCGATGTATTTGGAAGGAAAAATATGCTGTTGGTCAGCAGTATCATGCGGATGATCGGGAATATCATTATGATATTTTCCTGCAACCTGTTTATGGTATGTACATCGATCGCATTTCAGGCGCTCAGTTATAACTTCTCATCGGGATCGGGAGATGCGCTTGCATACGATTCTCTGAAAACGGTGGCGCATGAGGGGTATTACGAAAAGTATGCCTCCAATCAATTGATTATTTACCGCCTTTGCAGCGGTGTTTCGACCTTGTGTGCCGGTTTTGCGCTTTCGATCGGGCATAAACTGGCGTACAGCACGGACGTTTGTATGTGCATTGTGCAAATCGGTCTTCTCATGACATTGCAGGAAGTGCGCATAGGGGAGGAGCGGGACAATCATCAGGAAAACATGATCGCATCGATCAGAAGCGAACTCATCACGTGTTTTGCCGAAAGTATTTCCTTTCTGAAAAGCGCGAAGAAGGCAATCTTATTGATGTTTTGCAATTCGCTGGTCGGTGCGGTTGACATTTTACTGCTGTTTTTCCTGCAGGCGAAGCTGCCGGAGGCGGGGATGCCGAAATGGGCGCTTGGTTTTGCCCTGTTTTTCATGGAGATGGGAGGCATACTCGGCTCAAAAGCGATACTTTGGTTTAAGAAAGTACGCTACCGAAGCGTGTTCATGGTGACGGCATTTCTGGTGTTTACGGGAGTCTTAATCGAGCATTCCGGGATGTATATCGTCATGACGATCGGCGGGTTTATTGCTGCGCTCAGTGATGACGCACTCCAGGTGAGAACGAATACGATTCTTCAGGATAGTTTTCCGTCCGAACAGCGGGCGACGTTGATTTCCATAGAATCGTTCACATTCTCAGTGATTATGATCGTGTTGTCACCGCTTGCGGGGATTATGTTTTCGCATTGGTAAAAAAACAAAAAGCCGGTTGAGTGCAACCGGCTTTTTCAGTATAATAAGGACGAAGCAGTGGGATAAAGGTTTAGGAAATAAGGTTTCCGAGAATGGTATGGTACTGACGCAAATGCTGTACCTGTGCAGACGAAAGGGAACATCGAAGCGACCGGAACGGTTTCAATGCAGAGTGTGAGGATAGCGTTGATCACGGGAAGAATATTTGCAGCTACGGATCTGATCGTCAGTCAGGCAGATTGGGATATGATTGAAAAATTGGAAGGAAAGAATGCTGATTATGAATAGTGATCATAGCAATCATTGGTTAAATAGAATGTGGGAAATCTTCCGCCCTTTCCTATTTTTTTACGCTCTCTACAGTGTGGTATTTATTCTGCTCGTATCTTTATGTCGGACGATTGCAGGAGAACTCGGGGAGAAATATCTGACCGGGCTTTCGGAACATGCGGAAACGGTGACCAGTCTGGTCAGTGGATTGTCTATGCTGATCGCTGTTCTGCCGTTACTTCCGATGCTGCTGCGTGAGTTGAAGGAACATAAACAATCTGTATATGGGAGCAGTACAACGACAGATAATATGAGCGGAGCAGAGAAACGTGCAGGGAGCGGAAAGTACGGCGTAACGGCGGGGCAGACAGGTCTCACGATCGTGCTCGCCGCCGCATCGTCTCTGGGACTCAATGTCCTGCTTGTATTGACCGGAATAGTCGAATCCTCCGCAAGCTATCAGGATGTGGCAAGACAGCAGTACAGTGTCATGTTTGGTGTAGGTATGATTCTGTTTGGGTTGATTTCTCCGATTACGGAGGAGATTGTCTTCCGCGGGCTGATCTTTAACCGTATGAGGCGTTATTTTCCGCATGCGGCAGCAGTTATCGCCTCCGGCGCGTTGTTCGGAATCTATCATGGTAATCCGGTGCAGGGACTGTACGGCGGGTGTATGGGCATCCTGATGGCATATTTGTATGAGCGGATGCACAGCTTTGCCATCCCATGCCTGTTTCATGCCACAGCGAATCTTATGGTGTACTCGGTCGCCCAGAGTGCGGTTCTGCATGGGAGGCTTTTCACGGTGACCGGCTGTGCGGCTCTGCTTACCGGTTCTGCAGTTTGTGTTGTTATCATCGAGAAGACAAGATTTCCTGAATGATCGTCAGGAACCAAAATTCTATCCCCAGCATGCTCACGCCTACTGTGAACAGATAATCTTCGGGCAGGGAGATCGTGCTTCTGCGGAGGATGATATTGTTCCTTGTTGTTTTTCTTTTGGGAAAACGGTCTGCCAGTAAGAAGGCACCGCTTATCACGAACCAGAAGAGCAGTAAAAGTTTGCCTTGTTTTCTAAGTTCGGATAGCATAACCAGGCAGATATTCAATGTAATGACGATGCCTATCAGTATATATCTGACACTAGCGTCAAGTTTAACTGCATAAATCTGCCACATACAGATAATAAAAAATACGAACATGATACCCAGTGCAAGTCCGCCCGTCATAATGTACCTCCGTAAATCTGAGTGAAAAATCGTTTGTTTGCTGCTCCTGTAATTGATTATAACATTATAACACTAATTCTACCGCTGGCTGGTGTTTTTTTTATGCTATAGGAAATTTCTATGTTCATGCACAAGTTTGCGGAGATGCGCAGCAGCTCATAAGCAATATCCCACAATTGAACGTAGCTCGATTTTATACAGACCAAAGCATTTCGTATATTGACATGCAATTCCTTGCATTTTATAATTATATATGTATTTTGACTAAAAAAGTTGTGCCGTCAAACGGAAAATTCAGCATTGTTTTATGAAAATACGGTATTAAAGCACTGAGGAGAGGTTAAGAGCGCGATTGAAAACGTGAATCAGATTATACATAATTATGATGATACGGTTGAGAATCTGATCATTGAGACGGACCTGATTTTACAATGAGAAGAGGAGGACAGGAAAGCGGAAGGCAGAATCGTTACGGCGGTCAATCCGAAAGAAGGGTTGACCGTTTGGCTTTTTTCCGGAAAAGAGGAGAAAATGTATATCAAAGTATTGATGGAAGACACTTGCGGCAATCCGCAGTGTGAGTATGAGCACGGTCTGAGTCTTTATATAGAAACTAAGAAGCACAGGATTCTCATGGACACGGGAGCGAGCGATAAGACGTGGGAAAATGCCGGACGGATAGGCGTGGACTTATCGGATATAGATATCGTCGTGCTAAGCCACGGACATTACGACCATTCCGGCGGACTGATGTCTTTCCGGGATAGGAATCATGAGGCGGTCGTCTATATGCAGAAAAGCGCGCTTTACGACTATTATCATGATGAGCGTTATATCGGAATTGATAAAGCGATCGGGCTGTTGCCGCGGGTGGAAAAGCTGTCCGGCGACCTTGAGATTGACGGGGAGATATCGCTTTTTACAGGTATTACGGGCAGGAAGTTCTGGCCGCAGAGCAATATCGGGCTGTCGATGCGGGTAGACGGGGTGAACAGGCAGGATGAGTTCGGGCATGAGCAGTGCCTTGTGATACAGGGGACTCGGAAAGCATTGATTTCCGGCTGCGCACATAACGGCATACTAAATATTTTGGACCGGTATCGGGAAATATACGGAGGCGCGCCGGATATCGTAATCAGCGGATTCCATATGATGAAGAAAAGCGATTATACGGAAGAGGAAAAGGCGGTGATCCTGCAGACGGCAGAGGAGCTTGGGAAAACAAATACTGTCTTCTATACAGGGCACTGTACGGGTCAAAAAGCGATAGATTTGATGAAACCGATTCTGAGCGAGCGGCTTATGCAGATGCATTGCGGTATGGAAATCCGGATATGATCGGGGACAGCGGGACATTATTGGTTGGAAATGAATGCGGGAAGAGCCGATAGAAGGGACGGACCCGCCGGAGGAGGATCAGGGTATTGAAAAAGGGAAAGAAAATCACAAAGATCGTATTGGCTGTATTGACGGTTTTCATATTATTGATTGTCGTGTATTGTGCGTATGTATTGATTGCTTATGAACGATTACCTGATTATTTGACTCTTGAAGTCAATAAAAGCGGGGCGGAAGAAGATTTTGACCGGGAATTTCAGATCGGGCCGGGCGAAGAGTATCTGATTATGACGTACAATATCGGGTTCGGCGCTTACACGAAGGATTATAGTTTCTTCATGGACGGCGGGAAATATTCGTGGGGCAGGGACAAAGAAAGTGTTCTGGCGAATGTCTCTGCAATGGGGACGATGATCAGCGATATCGATCCGGATTTTATACTGGTGCAGGAGGTTGACCGGGACGGTACGAGAAGCTACCACATAGATGAATTGGAGGTTTTGAATCAGTTTATCAAGGGGTATTATTATGACTTTGCACAAAACTACGATTCTCCGTTCCTGTTCTTTCCGCCATGGCAGCCGCATGGTGCGAACATAGCCGGTATGGTGACTTATGCGAGAGGGGAGATTACGGAGACGATGCGGCGGAGCTTTCCGATATCGGAGTCGCTCAGCAAATTTGTAGATTTGGACAGATGCTATTCGATTTCGCGGATTCCGACGGAGAATGGTAAGTTCCTGTGTCTCTATAATGTGCATTTGTCGGCTTACGGCAGCAACGATGAAATCAGGGAAGGACAGCTTTCCATGCTGTTTGAAGATATGGCGGCGGATTATCAGGCGGGAAACTATGTGATCTGCGGTGGTGATTACAATCATAACGTGAAAGAAGAATCTTCGGAGAATGCACCGGAATGGGCGTATCTGTTTCCACGGGAGAAGATTCCGGAAGGATTTTGTATGGCGCTCGATTATGCCGAAACGCCGGAAGATATTGCGCATGAATCCTGCAGAAGCGCCGATAGTCCATATAAGGAAGGGGAGACCTATACGGTTACGCTGGACGGGTTTATCATCTCGGATAATGTGATTGTCCATGAATATAGGAATATGGATTGCGGGTATGAGTATTCGGATCATGATCCAGTGATCATGCGGTTTGTGTTAGAGTGAGAGCGGCCGCTTTCATGACACGCAAATTATATTCACAATTCTGCAATAAACACTGCCAATGTCACATAATTGCATTTAAAAAACACGAATTGTAAAACAATCTGACAATTCTTGAAAAAGTCTATGTTTACAACCGCCCAAAAGTGTTGTATATTAGACATGCAGGTCGCAAAGGAGCGCAATGTGTTTCCTTTGCGACCTCTTTTTGTGCTTATAAGCATGAAATACAACCAAGGGATATATTGAAAGAAGCACAAAACTTTTGCTTCGACAGGGAGGTAATTATGTTTGATGTGAAGACAACCGTTCCGGAAGCGCCTCTTCACCGCATGGAATTTGAACATGACAACTGCGGAATCGGCGCCTGCGTGAACATTAAAGGACGAAGGAGCCGTGTCATTGTCGAGAACGCGCTTAAGATCGTGGAAAACTTAGAGCACAGAGCCGGCAAGGATGCAGAGGGCAAGACTGGTGACGGCGTCGGGATTCTGACCCAGATGCCCCATAAGTTTATGGTTAAAGTAACGAAGGAGCTGGGAATTGAGCTCGGCGGCGAGCGGGAGTACGGTGTGGGTATGTTTTTCTTCCCGCAGGATGAGCTGCAGCGCAATCAGGCGAAGAAGATGTTTGAGATCATCGCCGAGAAAGAGGGCTTGCAGTTCATGGGCTGGCGTACTGTGCCTACCGTGCCTTCCGTGTTAGGGCATAAGGCGGTAGAGTGTATGCCCTGTATCATGCAGGCTTTTATCAGGAAACCGGCGAATGTGTCTAAGGGGCTTGATTTTGATAGAAAACTGTACATATTACGGAGAACATTTGAACAGTCCACGGATGTGACCTATGTGGTCAGTCTGTCCAGCAGAACGATCGTATACAAGGGAATGTTCCTGGTGGGGCAGCTTCGCACCTTTTTCTCCGATCTGCAGGATCAGGATTATGAATCGGCGATTGCCATCGTGCACTCAAGATTCTCCACTAACACGAATCCGAGTTGGGAGCGTGCCCATCCGAACAGGTTTATCGTGCATAACGGGGAGATCAATACGATACGCGGCAATGCCGATAAGATGCAGGCCCGCGAGGAGAATATGGAGTCCGAGCACTTGCGGGGGCAGATGCACAAGATACTGCCGGCCATCAATGCTTCCGGCTCCGATTCCGCAATGCTCGACAATACGCTGGAGTTCCTTGTGATGAGCGGCATGCCGCTACCGCTTGCTGTCATGATCACGATTCCCGAGCCATGGGAGAACAACAAGACCATGACGCAGAAGAAAAAGGATTTCTACCAATACTATGCTACAATGATGGAGCCCTGGGACGGTCCGGCATCCATTCTTTTTTCCGACGGAGATATCATGGGTGCGGTGCTTGACCGGAACGGTCTACGTCCATCACGTTATATGATCACTGACGACGATACGCTGATTCTGTCTTCTGAGGTGGGTGTACTGGACATCGATCCTTCCAAGATCGTGGAGAAGGAGAGGCTGCATCCGGGCAAAATGCTTTTGGTAGATACTCTGCAGGGCAGAGTCATTGACGATGATGAGTTAAAGGAGCATTATGCATCGGCCCGTCCTTACGGTGAATGGCTGGACAGTAAGCTGGTAGCGCTTAAGGAGTTGAAAATCCCGAATCAGCGTGTGCCGGAATATACCGACGAAGAGAGGCAGCGTATGCAGAAGGCTTTCGGTTACACTTACGAGGAGCTGAAGACCAGCATTCTGCCGATGGCGAGAAACGGTGCGGAGGCGATCGCGGCCATGGGTGTGGATACGCCGATTCCGGTGCTGTCCAGAGCGCACCATCCGCTGTTCCATTATTTTAAGCAGTTATTCGCCCAAGTGACTAATCCGCCTATCGATGCCATCCGCGAGGAAGTGGTGACTTCCACAACGGTCTATCTGGGCAGGGACGGCAACTTGTTAGAGGAGGTGCCGGAGAACTGTAATATGTTAAAAGTGCATAATCCGATCCTGACGAACACGGATCTGCTCAAGATCAAGAATATGAAGTCAGACGGGTTTAAAGTGGAAGTGGTGCCGATCACTTACTATAAGAATACCAGTCTGGAGAAGGCGATCGACAGACTGTTTGTGGAAGTAGACAGAGCTTATCGGGATGGCGTTAATATATTGATTTTGTCCGACCGCGGCGTGGATGAAAACAGGATTGCGATTCCCTCCCTGCTGGCAGTGTCAGCTCTGCAGCAGCATTTGGTAAGCACGAAGAAAAGAACAAGCGTGGATATCATCTTAGAGTCTGCGGAACCCCGCGAGGTGCATCATTTCGCGACGCTTCTGGGATTCGGCGCTTCGGCTGTCAACCCTTATCTGGCGCAGGAGAGCATCAAGGAACTGATCGAGAATCATATGCTGGATAAAGATTATTATGCGGCGGTGAACGATTACAACGACGCCGTACTGCACGGAATTGTTAAGATTGCCTCTAAAATGGGTATTTCCACCATCCAGTCCTATCAGGGTTCTAAGATTTTTGAGGCCATCGGTATCGACAAGGATGTGATTAACAAGTACTTTACGAATACTGTGTGCCGTGTGGGCGGGATTACATTAAAAGATATTGAGAAAGAGGCGGATACGCTCCACTCCATGGCTTTTGACCCGCTCGGTCTATCCACGGATCTGACGCTGGATAACCCCGGACATCACCAGATGCGCAGCGGTGCAGACGAACACCTGTATAATCCTGAGACGATTCATTTACTACAGGAGTCAACGAGACGGGGAGATTACGAAATCTTCAAACAATATACGGCAGCGGTCAATAATGAGGAAAGCATTAAGAATCTGAGGGGGCTGATGGACTTCAATTATGCGAAGAAACCCGTGCCCATAGAGGAAGTAGAACCAGTTGACACGATTGTCACAAGATTTAAGACAGGCGCTATGTCCTATGGTTCCATCTCCAAAGAAGCCCATGAGACGATGGCAATTGCCATGAACAGGCTGCACGGCAAATCCAATTCCGGAGAAGGCGGTGAGGATGACGACAGACTGACCGTGGGAGCGGACGGATTAAATCGCTGTTCCGCAATCAAACAGGTGGCATCGGGACGGTTTGGTGTGACCAGCAAATATTTAAACAGTGCACAGGAAATACAGATCAAGATGGCACAGGGAGCAAAACCCGGTGAGGGCGGCCACTTGCCCGGCGGCAAGGTGTACCCGTGGATTGCCAAGACGAGGCATTCCACGCCCGGTGTAGGCCTGATCTCTCCGCCGCCGCACCATGATATTTATTCTATTGAGGATCTGGCGCAGCTGATATATGACTTGAAGAATGCCAATACGAGAGCGCGTATTTCCGTGAAGCTTGTGTCTGAGGCGGGCGTGGGCACGGTTGCGGCCGGTGTGGCCAAGGCGGGAGCGCAGGTGATCCTCGTGTCCGGCTATGATGGCGGTACGGGCGCGGCACCCCGCAATTCGATCCATAATGCGGGACTTCCGTGGGAGCTCGGTCTGGCGGAGACACACCAGACATTGATCCAGAATGGTCTGCGTAACAAGGTTCGCATTGAGACAGACGGTAAGCTGATGAGCGGTCGTGACGTGGCTATTGCGGCGATCCTCGGAGCGGAGGAGTTCGGTTTTGCGACGGCACCTCTTGTAACCATGGGTTGTGTCATGATGAGAGTATGTAACTTAGATACCTGTCCCGTGGGTGTGGCAACACAGAATCCGGAGCTTCGTAAACGTTTTACGGGCAAACCGGAGTATGTGGAGAATTTCATGAGATTTATCGCGCAGGAGCTGCGTGAATATATGGCGAAGCTGGGTGTCCGCACGGTAGATGAGCTGGTGGGCAGAACGGAACTTTTGAAGATCAAGGATCATCTGACGGATCGTCAGAAGCAGGTGGATTTGAGCCTGATTCTGAGCAATCCCTATGAGGGAAGCAAGGAGAAATGTATCTTCGATCCGAAGCAGGTGTATGATTTCGAACTGGAGAAGACATTGGATGAGAAAGTGTTGTTAAAGCAGCTCTCCAAGGCGCTTGAGACAGGGCAGAAGAGAAGTCTTGAGGTGGATGTGTCCAATACCGATCGTACTTTCGGAACGATTTTCGGCTCCGAGATCACCCGAAGATTCGGAGATCGGTTGGAGGAGGATACTTTCCGGATCTTATGTAACGGTTCAGGCGGTCAGAGCTTCGGCGCTTTTATCCCGAAAGGGTTGACACTAGAGCTGGTGGGCGATTCCAACGACTATTTCGGCAAGGGACTGTCCGGCGGTAAGCTGATAGTCTATCCGCCGAAGGGATCGAAATTCAAGCAGGACGAGAATATCATTATCGGCAACGTAGCGCTTTATGGGGCGACATCCGGTAAGGCGTTTATCAATGGTGTGGCGGGCGAGCGTTTCTGTGTGCGTAACTCTGGTGCCCTTGCGGTAGTGGAGGGCGTGGGCGACCACGGCTGTGAATATATGACCGGCGGACGTGTGGCGGTGATCGGTTCCGTGGGCAAGAACTTTGCTGCGGGCATGAGCGGCGGTATCGCTTATGTGCTGGATGAGAACAATGACTTGTATACAAAGACGAATAAGGAAATGGTTTCTTCTTATGAGATTACTTCCAAGTATGATGTGCTTGAGTTAAAAGAGATGATCAAGGAGCATGTGGCTTATACGAATTCCGTCAAGGGGAAGGAGATTCTGGATAATTTCGGGGAGTATCTGCCGAAGTTTAAGAAGATTATTCCGCATGATTATGAGAAGATGTTGAAATTGATCGTGCAGATGGAAGAGAAGGGGCTTAGTGCGGAGCAGGCGCAGATTGAGGCGTTTTATGCGGCGAAGAAAGCGTAAGATGTGCATGATAGTGGGAGGGCAGATGGAACAAACTGCTCTCTCATGTCGGGCTTCGTCAAATGGATTTTCTAAATATTCCGGTAAGACTGAGATAAGTGGACGCAACCGTCCGACATTCGCCATCCGGGCTCAGGTCGGACTTTTCGGGACTTCCGTGTCCCGAAATTGCTGGGTATTGGACGGAATATTAAGAAAATCTCATTTTCCTGCGCAGGCCATGAGAGGGCAGTTTGTTCCATCTGCCTGCGTAGATTATGACAGAACGAATTGTTTTATCTGTCTGTGTAGGCTATGAGAGGGCGTTTTGTTTCATCTGCCGGCATAGACCGTGAGAATAGTTTGATTTATCTGTTTGCGGGAATTTATTGATATATCTTTTGTAACTCAGAGGTGTAATGGGGAAGTGTAATAGATAAGGAGGAGAATACCATGGGAAAACCGACTGGTTTTTTGGATTATGAGCGTAGGGTTTCTAAGGATGTGAGTCCGAAACAGCGTATTAAGAATTTTAATGAATTTCATGAGCATTTGAGTATGGAGGAGCAGCAGATGCAGGGAGCGCGGTGTATGGACTGCGGGGTGCCGTTCTGTCAGTCAGGAATGACGCTTTGCGGAATGACTTCGGGATGTCCGCTGCACAATCTGGTGCCGGAGTGGAATGATCTGGTGTATACGGGGAACTGGGAGCAGGCGTATCTGCGCCTGCACAAGACGAACAATTTTCCGGAATTTACATCCAGAGTGTGTCCGGCGTTGTGTGAGGCGGCGTGTACCTGCGGGCTGAATGATGATCCTGTTTCCACGAAGGAGAACGAGTACGCTATTATTGAGAATGCCTATGAGAAAGGTTATGCGGCGCCGCAGCCGCCCAAGGTGAGGACGGGCAAGACGGTAGCGGTAGTGGGCAGCGGGCCTTCGGGACTTGCCGTGGCGGATCAGCTTAATAAGAGAGGACACTCGGTGACTGTATTTGAGCGTTCGGACAGGATAGGCGGATTATTAATGTACGGTATTCCGAATATGAAGCTGGAGAAGCATATCATTGACCGGAAGATCAAGGTGATGGAAGCGGAAGGGGTCACTTTTGTGACTGGAACGGATGTCGGTAAGGACATGAAGGCGGAGAAACTTCTGAAAGAATATGACCGTGTCGTGCTCTGTTGCGGTTCTTCCCAGCCGAGGGACATTACTGCACTTGGCAGGGATGCCAAGGGGATTTACTTTGCGGTGGATTTTTTGACCAGAAATACGAAGAGTCTGCTGGATTCTGATTTTCAGGATAAACAGTATGTGGACACCAAGGGCAAGGACGTGGTGATTATCGGCGGCGGCGACACCGGCAATGACTGTGTGGGTACGGCGATCCGACATGGTGCGAAATCCGTCACGCAGATCGAGATGATGCCCAAGGCTCCTGACAAGCGTGCCGACAATAACCCGTGGCCGCAGTGGCCAAAGGTATGCAAGACCGACTACGGTCAGGAGGAGGCCATCGCAGTCTTCGGGCATGATCCGCGTATTTATGAGTCTACGGTCAAGGAGTTTATTAAGGATAAAAGCGGCAATCTGAAGGCTGTTAAGATTGTCTCACTGACATGGGAAAAAGATGAGAAGACCGGACGCATGAACATGAAAGAGGTGGCGGGCAGCGAGAAGGTGCTGGATGCGCAGATCGTGCTGATTGCGGCAGGATTTCTGGGAAGCCAGAAATATGTCACTGATGCTTTCAAGGTGGAACTGGACGGCAGGA
Source organism: Lachnospiraceae bacterium (assembly GCA_014804655.1). GTDB lineage: Bacteria > Bacillota > Clostridia > Lachnospirales > Lachnospiraceae > UBA3282. The sequence continues at coordinate 32,879 of JAAUZK010000028.1, forward strand.
CGAATGTGAAGACAGACAGCGGAATGTTTGCCACCAGCGTGGACAAAGTGTTTACCGCGGGCGATATGCATACCGGGCAGTCTCTTGTGGTCAAGGCGATCCGTCAGGGACGGGAGTGCGCGAGAGAAGTGGACGAGAGCCTGATGGGATATACGAATATGTATATGCAGTAAAAAAGGAAAAGTGAAAAAACCTTGCGACTGTTTCGGCAACCGCAGGGTTTTTCTTTTTCACGAGTACAAAGCCTAAGTGGATGGTGATAAAAAGGGATAGACCGTCTACAGGGCATTCCTCTCTTCAGGCACCAGCTTCAGCGCCAGATACAGCAATACAGCGTCTTTAAAACACCGTGGATTCAGCCCGCATTTCCGGTAAATATGGTTCAGCTTATACTGCAACGTATTTTTATGTAAGAATAATCGCCTTCCGGTATTGGCCAGAGACATATTTTCATCAAAATACGCCTGCACAAGCCGAAGATCATCTTCTGACAGGGACGAAATGGTTTTTGACAGAAACTCTTCTTTTTCTGTCTCATTCAATCCGGAGAAAATGATTTCCAACGTCAGGTCATCAAATAAAAGAAAACCTTCCGTATTGGCAGAAATATGTTTTAATGTTGTGAGCGCCGAGGCGTGGGAATCTGCCAGCTGGTATATGGAGCAGGATTTCCCTACGGCAATTTTCAGCACATTGTTATGCTCTACAGCAAACCGGTTCAGCATATAAGCGTTCTTCTCAAACATTTCCACGTCTATAACAGCCAGATATTCATTTGGATAGTAAAAGGTGTAAAGGCTGAGTGAGAGCATTTGGAATATGTGATTGATTTTCTGTTCCAGCAGTGACTGATTTACCGTCTGGTTCTGAGTGTCTGCTTTGATCAGTATCAATCTTTTACTTGTCTTAGAGTCTATATGGAGTTCTTGCAGGCAGGAATGGAGATAATTCATATTGATGTTGGTTTTCCGGATGAGCGAATCGATTACAAAATGTTTTTTATCGGCTTGATTCCGACTTGTCATGCCAAGTTCCCGTTCCCGAATCAGTAAGTTTGTTATACGTTCCGAGAGATGGGCATACTTTCTGACAAGATCGGGTTCCCCTGAGATGCCGATCACGGCTAATAATTCGTGATTGTGATAGACCGGCAGGTTAATTCCTTTCTTAGTTCCGTCAAAGCTGTCGTCGGAGCAGACTTCTATCGTAGTTCCCGTCAGAGCCGCCTTATGTCCGATTTCGTGGAAATCCCCGATCCTTTTCGGATTCGTGCTGGCAAAAATAATGCCGGATTTATTAATAAAATTAATATCCTGTCCGCAGACATCTTTTACAGTATTCACTACTTGAAAAGCAAGAGATTCATCGATTGTTCGTATCATATTTATCCCCTTGAAAATCAGTCGGAATTACATTTGACTCGTGTGTTATGCATATGCAAAGCAATGTCATACCATACCATACAATGTCTTACAGATTGCCAGCAGCAAACTAAGAACATGTATAAGTTCAATTCTTTTTGGGGTCCAAAGTCATCGATAAACACAGTTATTGACAACCCCCTTTTTATTTTATCAGAATATGTCCTATAGAACAATATTTTGGTGAAAATCAAAATGAAATTGTCTTATAGAACATATATTTCGGACATAAATTATTATATACTATACTCAACAAGGCAATACCCGTAAGCAGGTTACGGGATATCGACCCTCGCAGCAGGCTCCAAAATAAATAAGGGATGTTTTAGCATTTCAATAAGCGTATCTGTCGGCTCGCTGCATGGGAATATAAAAAGAATGGGGGAAAACATAATGAAGGCAGTAATCGCAATTGATTCGTTGAAAGGCAGTCTAAGCTCCATGGAAGCAGGGCAGGCGATTGCAGAGGGAATCCGCAGGGCAGATCCACAGGCGGAAGTGGTCATAAGACCGCTGGCGGACGGCGGAGAAGGAACTGTGGACGCGCTTGTATGCGGGATGAACGGTAAGATGCACGAAGTTCAGGTAACAGGACCGCTGGGAACACCGGTAAACTGTGGGTATGGAATCATTGAAGATACGAAAACGGCTGTAATTGAAATGTCCGGCGCGGCGGGAATTACTTTAGTCCCGGAGGAAAAACGGAATCCGCTGCATACAACGACTTATGGGGTCGGTGAGGTGATCAAAGATGCGATTGCAAAGGGGTGCCGCCGCTTTATCATCGGTATTGGCGGCAGCGCTACTAATGACGGCGGCGTGGGGATGCTGCAGGCATTAGGGTTTGGATTTCTGGACAAAGAAGGAAATCAGGTGCCGTTTGGGGCGAAAGGGCTGGAGCAGCTTGACAAAATCACAGATACATATGTAATTCCAGAATTGGCGGAATGTGAATTTCGGGTGGCATGTGATGTGACTAATGTTCTTTGCGGAGAGACAGGGTGCAGTGCGGTATACGGTCCACAAAAAGGTGCGACGCCATCTATGATCATGCAGATGGACAAATGGCTGGCTTATTATGCGTCCTTGGCCAGAGAGAAGTACCCGAAGGCAGCGCCCAAGCAGGCGGGAACCGGTGCGGCAGGAGGAATGGGATTTGCGTTCCTCACATTTACCAATGCAGTGCTGGAATCCGGCATTAAAATTATTCTGGAAGAGACAAGGCTTGAACAGTACATGGAAGGTGCTGATATCGTCGTGACAGGCGAGGGACGACTGGATGGACAGACAGCTATGGGCAAGGCTCCCGTAGGCGTAGCAAGACTTGCAGGGAAACATCAGATTCCGGTCATTGCATTTGCGGGAAGTGTTACAAAAGAGGCGACGGAATGTAATAAAAACGGAATTGACGCGTTTTTCCCCATTTTACGAAGTATTGTCACACTGGATGAGGCGATGAAACCGGAGAATGCGAAGGCAAATCTTTCGGATACGGCGGAGCAGGTCTTCCGGCTGATAAATATCCGGACGAAGAAATGAAAGGAGAAGGTGAGCGATGAATTATGATTTTACAACAATCGGTGCGTTATGCGGAATGGCTGTGGCTATTTTCCTGATTATCAAAAAAGTGCAGCCTGCTTACAGCTTGATTTTAGGCGCCTTGGTCGGCGGTATCATCGGAAGCGGTAATCTTGTGCTGACGGTAGATACCATGGTCAGCGGTTCACAGAGCATGATTTCCTCTGTCTTGAGGATTATGACTTCCGGCATTCTGGCGGGGACGCTGATTAAGACCGGTGCGGCGGAAAAAATTGCTGAAGTGATCGTGCAGAAACTCGGAGAAAAGCGTGCGATTATAGCGGTTGCTCTTGCGACCATGATTATTTGTGCGGGCGGCGTTTTTATCGATATTTCTGTTATCACGGTTGCGCCCATTGCCCTGGCGATCGGGAAAAAGGCAGGGTACAATAAGCCTTCTCTGCTGTTGGCAATGATCGGCGGTGGCAAGGCGGGGAATATTATTTCTCCGAATCCAAATACGATTGCTGTTTCAGAGGCATTTGGGGTAGATTTGACTTCTTTGATGCTGGCAAATGTGATTCCTGCGGTATTCGCACTTGTCGTAGCCATTCTTCTTGCTACAGTATTATCAAAAAAGCAGGGAGCCTTGGTTGGCGAGCAGGATCTGGAGAACAGGGATAATAAAGAACTTCCTTCTTTTATACAGGCAATAGCCGGACCTCTGGTAGTGGTTCTGCTTCTCTCCCTGCGCCCGTTATTTTCAATCGTGATCGATCCTTTGATCGCACTTCCGCTGGGCGGATTTGTCTGTGCCCTTGCCTGTAAAAACATACATAAATTTAAGGAGTATGCGGAATTTGGACTTGGTAAAGTGACAGGCGTTTCCATTTTGTTGATTGGAACCGGAACGATTGCAGGAATCATCAAGGCATCGGCATTGCAGTATGATGTGATCTCTTTGCTGGAAGTGATGAATATGCCGGCGTTTATTCTGGCTCCGATCGCGGGAATCTTGATGGCGGGTGCGACAGCGTCTACTACGGCGGGTGCAACCATTGGTGCACAGACATTTGCGGGTACACTGTTAGAAGCCGGAATACCAGCGTTGTCGGCAGGTGCGATGATTCATGCAGGCGCAACTGTGATTGACTCTCTTCCGCATGGTTCGTTTTTCCATGCGACCGGCGGGGCGGCAGGAATGAGTATAAAGGAAAGAATGAAATTGATTCCCTACGAGGCATGTGTGGGATTGACTAGTACGGTCGTTTCAATTATTGTGTATTTGGTGTAGGAATAGGGTGCTTTTCACACGTTGTCTAAACCGGCCGCTCAGAGGGGAGTTAATATCTACGGAGCCGCGCTTTCGCTCCGTAAAAAGCGTAGCAGACGCTAAACTCGTGAGTTGCGGGGCAACTCATAACCTCGTTAAGCGCTGACGCTTTTTAAGGGGCTCCTTAAGATATTAACTCCCCTCTGAGCTTAGGCTGTGGCGTGGATGTGAAAAGTAATAAAATGGTGTGGAAAATAAATTTTTTCATATATGGGATTTGTATCTGCGCATGTTTGAATAAAATTGTTTATGCGATATTTAAACAGAGTTGGAAGAGAAGCATGAGCAGAAATCAGATATAATATGAAAGAGACAGAGAGTTGACCTGGTTAGTCAAAACTCTGTCTCTTTGCATATTGCTTAGATCTATGGTAAGATATGTCTCGGAAAAATAGAAAAGGAGACAGTTTCATGGAGAACGTTATGAATTTATCACCATACTTTAAGAGCATTGTAGATCAGGACAGATGTGCGGTGGTGATCTGCAATCTGGAACATGATATTATCTATATGAATCCCGCGGCGGTAGAGCGGTATGCGAAGCGCGGCGGTGCGGCACTGGTGGGACAGAGCCTTTTAGACTGCCATAATGCGCAGTCCAATGAAATGATCAAAAAGGTCGTGGCATGGTTCGGGGAGAGCGCAGATCATAATATTATCTATACATATCGTAATGAGAAAGAAAATAAGGATGTCTACATGGTCGCACTCCGCGACGAGACGAAGACTCTGATCGGGTACTATGAGAAGCATGAGTATCGGGATTTGGAGCAGAGTGAATTGTATCGGTTTGAATGAGCCGTAGAGATTTTCTCTCTACAGCTCAGTAACCTGCCCAATCATACTCGACCAACTTTAAAGTATATGATTCGCCGGGGATAACATCGTAAATCACGGTGGAATCATTTTTGAACTTATCCCCCTGACTAAGCGAATTAAGATAAATATGATTCGTATTTACCATATAGCCCTCGCTGTCATATAATTTGTAGCTGATGATATCGTAACCGGAATTGCCGGTTCCGTATGTTTTTTCGCCGGAAATTATAATTTTTAATTGAGGCAGGTAATCTTTTTCAAATATATAAGACACGTCGTTTATCTGTATGATCGATTCCGTAATTCCGTCAAATCCCTTAACTTTTAAATCAAGCGGAAATGAATCGAGAGTCATTTGAACATCTGCAATCGGAAGGCAGTACAATGCACTGCAGCTGACCTCGCCAAAATCGACAAGATCAGCTTTATAAATTGTCATAAACACTGTTCCGTTTGTAGATGTTCCGGAAGTAATTTCCGATGCGGGAATCCTGACATTTGCAAGATATCGTTCTCCGGCGGCTTGACTTGTATAATAACTGAAATTATTTTTTGAAACGGATTTCGTTCCTTTATAAACTTCCTCATCGTTATCATTTACTATTCGGATGTCAATATCAACATCACCGGATATATACTCATCATCTTTATCGAGCAAGCCAAAGAACACACTATAGTCATTTGTCCCCTCGTTATACTGGAAAGACCAGTTGGTCAATGTCTCAATATCAGTGCCTGCAAAGGGAATGGGAGTAGGTATTAGTGTCGTTCCGTCATTATCCGTAAGTTCAAAGGGGATAAGCCTTGAACACCCACACAATGAAAAAATTAACAGAAACCATACTGTAAGCAGGTATTTTTTCATGTCACTCCCTCCGTTTTAATACTGCGGATTCTATTGTAGGATCTGTTTAGCCTTTCAATAAGTCTGTTTACTTGATCGTCTTTGGATTCCTTTGTTACATTGGCGATATTCGTGATAATACCGGTAACAGCAAAGCAGTCACGAAAACTGACAATGTTTCCATCTTCAAAAAAATCAAATTCACGCTTCCAGCCATTGTTGTAATAACAACCACTATTAATAGATTGTTTTATTAACGAACTTAGACTTTCCAATGTTGTTTCATTATGGGCTATGGCTTTTTCCAATGCTGTTTCCAGAAAGGTGCTGTTATTTTCGATAAGCATGTTAAGTAGCTGGGAAATATACGGAAACACAAACGTATGCCTGCGTTTGCTGCCGTCCTTGTACTGGATCTGATCCCGAATCTCAAACGGGTCAGTAAAGTAATCCAACACTTTATCGCTGGATTTCGCAATATGACTTACCATAGCTTTGTCATAATGAACATTGAAATCAGGATGCGCACAGCTCAGATAATGTGCTTTATAATACAATTCAGGAATCTCTCTGGCTCTCAGTTTTTCCAACATTTTTAAATCGTTGTGATCTGCTGCAAGGGAAATTATGTACATCCTTAACTGATCTTCTGTTGCAAGTTTGAATTGCAAATCGTTCATTTCAGGCTGGCGTATAAAAACACCATCAGAGCTTTCTTCAAATTTAATACGCTGGATACTGGTTCCGGCACCGAAGGTCATGTAATAGTCCTTATCTTTTCGACTGTCAAACCAGATATAGTTTTTGTCCATCAGAAATTTCAAAAAATCGTAATTTCTAAACTCTATGGCATACTCTAGCACCGTTTTTCCGTATTCATCGGGATTTAGAATTGGTTGCTCAGCTTTTTCGATATAGGTCATCCACACGTTTTTATTATGCGACTGTGCAACGGTATAATTCGTCAATCGGCTGTTTTTAGGATTACCGCATTTCCCGGCACTCAGTATTTGCTCAAAGGAAACATCTAGCAGTTCGGAAAAAATTGGCAAATCATAAACCTGGATCGCTTTTGTTCCTTTTTTGATTTGGGATAAACGGTTTGCCATATTTCGTATGGCATCTTCGGCAGGCTCTGCTTCATCCACAGTTTGGAGATATGCCGTGCAAAATTTTCTTGCCGATCCGTATTTTTCTTCTATCAGGCTTGAGACAAAAGTGCCGATTTCTTCGTTGTTAATGTTAAACATATTTTTGCTCCTTTCGAAAAACATAATAACATGTTTTTTGAAAGGAGCATATCACATATTTGTATACATCAAGAGAAGGTGTATCATAAATAATGGTGTAGTGTATATGCCATACGCATATACAGTATCTTGCCATTAAGATTTAAACAAATATTTTTTTATTGTGAAGTTGTAAATAAAAAGGACAGCTAAGGTTTTTATTTTTTAATTACCCTTTGCTGCCCTTTTAAAGTTGTTGTTTAACCGATAACCTAATATGATAAATAAATCTGTTCTAAAGCACTCTGTTTCCCACATCAAATCACATCATATAGCCACGCCACATTGCGCATTTCTACGTCAAAATTCCAATAGAGATAATCTCAGGGATATGATATAGTTAGCGTAGCCGGATCGCTTTTTGGATACTTGACAGCGGATCGGGATGCGCGGAGGAAACGTTCTTATGGAGATGGACTATAGCGGGGTGAGGATAGACGGTTTTTGCTGCAATCAGAAGACGGGAGAAAAAGCGTTTTTGCGTCACTTTGCCATAGATGGACAAAACTTTTCCTCACAGGAACATATCTATCCCTTCCAGATTACGGAGCGTGAGGGAGGGCTTTCGCTGTGCGGAAAGGTGACTTTCGTGCGGGGAACTCTGAATCATATAATCCTACAGGTGTTAAACGGTGCTGCAGGTCAGGATTTGTGCGGATTCGTGGCTTCCATGCTGGGTGGTGCCAAGGACAGTACAGAGCATATGCCGGCATACTCTTTTCGCACAATGGAGCTTCTGATCCGGAAAGATACGCTCACGGACAGTTTATATCTGGATATTTCTTTTTATCAGGCGGTGCGGCGCCCGTTCTTTCATTTTGACAACCCAAGGACTCTTTCAAGATTGTACCGTTATCGCGGCATCAGGCGGTATCTTAAGATGTATTTCCTGATTATCTGGACAGTATTCTTCGCGGTCCTGTCGTGGAGCAAGATGAAGCAGGCGGAACGAATCGCGGTGGAGGGTACACATACATATGAGGATGGATTCCGCTATGCTTTTACGGAGGAAGACACCTATTACGAGGAAGGGCTGCAGCGTGCCATAGAGAGGGATCTGAGCGCGGCGCCGCTGGAGATTGAGAATTGTTATGCTGACGCAAGGCGATACGGGTGCACGGCAGTGGTTTTTATGGCGATTACTCTCTACGCGGCCACCGGATTGTATCATCTGGAGCGTTCGCCGTTTGGACGTTCTGTCAGGAAATTCGTAGACGGGCGGGACAGAGGCTTGTATTTGCAGACCCTTCGGGAAATCAATGAAGAGCTGGCGGCTCCCTTGTACAAAGATTACTATATTACAATCACCGCTCGTTGGGTGATAATGAGAGATTATCCGCTCTACCAGGCGATATGTGTTCCGAGACGGGCGGTGACTGCCGTTACGGAGGGCGTGATCTGTTATCGTAACAAGTTTCACACGATTCGTCGTCCCTGTCTTGATATCAGTACGCCGGACGGTCTGCTTCATAAGTATGCGCAGAGAGCGGATAAGATGCAGCAAGTGAAGGCGATTCTGGGCGGCTGATTTCTTCACGATCGACTCAAGGGGCAATACGGGTTATATAAGGAGAAAAGAATGCAGGAACGTACAAGAAGAATATGGATGACAATAATCGGTGTATTGATCTGTGGGTTCAGCGTCGGAATGTTCAATTTTTCGGCTCTGGGTCTGGATCCGTTTCAGGTTTTTGTACACGGTTTTTTTTATATCATGCCGGAGAGGGCTCCGGGTTTCGGCACCGTGTATGCCGTGGTGAATCTGCTGATGCTGATAGTCATTTTTCTGGCGGACAGAAAGAAGATCGGGCTGGGCACTCTGATCAATATTTTTTTGCTGGGCTATGTGGCGGATTATTCTTCGAAGCTTTTTGAAAGGCTGATGCCGGGGCCGTTCGTGCCTGTCAGGTTTGGATTTCTGTTGCTTGGAATTGTCATTATGTGTTTCTCCGCGGCTCTCTATTTTACGGCGGACATGGGCGTCTCCACCTATGATGCGGTTTCCCTGATCATTTCTGAGAAGAGGAAATGGAAGTTTCAGATCTGCAGGATATCTTCGGATCTGTTCTGCACACTGGTGGGATTTTGCTTTGGCGCAACAGTGGGGATCGGCACCGTGGTGACGGCCTTTTTCATGGGACCGCTGATCGCCTTTTTCAACCGGACGGTGGCGGAGCCGATCAGGTATGGGAAGAGAACAAATGTGCGAAAGAAAGAAAATGATTAAGGCCGAGCGGGGCATTTTAACTAAATTATGGTAATTATTCATAAAAAACGGAAACTCTTTTTGTGAAAAGAGTTTCTTGTTTTTTTTATAAAATAGTATTAGAATAAAGGAAACTAGAAAAAGAAAAACAGTTTCCTTGGTTTATGTGTAATTCAAAATGTGATAAGCACAGAACGAAAAATTTCGTAACTGTGAAGGACAGGGGTCTGAACAGATACAAAATGACTTAGATATGGACAGGAGGGCGGTCGATGGAGCTAAAAGAAATGATCTTAAAGGGTACTCTTCAGGTTTTTAACGACAAGGGGCTGAAGTTTACCATGGATGACATCGCAGAACGGCTGAAAATCAGCAAGAAAACGCTGTATAAGGTTTTCGATGATAAGGAAGCGCTGTTTCTGACTATGGTGGACTACATGTTCGACAAGATCAAGGAAAGCGAACGGAAGGTGATCGAGGATGACAGGCTTAGTACGGCTGAGAAGATACACAAAGTGCTCGGTGTGCTTCCGGAGGGGTATAAAGATGTGGATCTTCGTCAACTTTATCTCCTAAAGGACAAATATCCCAGAATCTATGATCAGGTGGAACTTCGGCTGGAAACCGGCTGGGAAACGATCATCGAACTGCTGGAACAGGGAATTGCGGAAGGGTGTATTAAACCGGTGAAGATTCCTATCCTTAAGATGATGCTGGAAGCGTCGGTGGAACAGTTTTTCCGGCGGGATATATTGATCCGTAACAAGATTACTTATCAGGATGCGTTGGACGAGGTGGTGAGCATACTCATGGAAGGGATCAAAGTGCATGATTAACGGGAGTAAGAGACGGGAACAGGTTGAAAGGAGCAAGGACAGATATGAGTGAGAAATCAAAAGTTATTTTCGGCAATCCGATGACGGAGAAGGTATACCGTAAAGCGCTGCGGTCAAGGCAGAAGTACAGCAGGAAATTTGGCGATGACAGTGCCGTGGATTATCCGGTCATCATCGAAAAGAATGCGCATATTGGCGATTCTTTAGGGGTTATGGATGTACGGCTCGTGGAGCCGGGCAGCAGTAAGGAAGGCACTGCTTTTGACACAGACAAGGGAATCATTGTGGGTAACATCCGTATGGGATTTGGGCATTACAGAATTTCCATGGCAATCGCGTCGGCGGCAAACTCCATGGGGTATACACCTTACTGGATGGATCTGAACTCCTATAAGCAGACCACCTGTACGAAGGTGATCAGCGCACAGAATGACCTTTATTCGCTTGGTTCCAGATTATCTGGTAAGAGCAGGCTGTTTAACAAGCTGGTGTGGGAACCTATGAATTATGAGGGATTCCGCAAACTGAGCTATAATGCATCGGATCAGATGAACGCAGAGCTGATGGCTCCGGTATACCGGAACGTGCCGAAGAATATTCCGGTGGTGGCGACTCACGTATGGCCGGCGCAGGCAGCGATCCATGCGGGAATGAAGCATGTGGTCAATGCGATACCGGACAACTGGCCGATGGCGCTTCATCTGTCGGAGGGAAGTCTTCACACGGTACAGACACATTATGCCTATCAGGGTTATCGTATCTTAAACGGCATGCAGGGGAATGATGTTCTGCAGCCTATGCCGGACGATGCTTTGGTATATACGGGACACTATATCGATCATGAACTGGTGAGCAATATCGGGGCGGACTGTGAAGCCAGATTGAAGCGGCAGGCGGAGGGAAAGCCAATCCGTTTCCTGCTGACCATCGGCGGAGCGGGCGCACAGAAAGAGATCTTCTCGGCAATTATCAAGTCGCTGCTTCCGCTCATTCGCAAGAATAAGGCGGCGCTCTATGTGAATGTGGGAGATTACCGCAATGTGTGGGAAGAATTAGTGAGAGAGATTCCGGCACTAAAGGAAGTATCTACGGAGCACTTCGATCAGTGGAAAGAAACGGAGCGGTTTGCCAAAGAAGCGCTTACAGGAGACGTGCAGGGCGTCCATGCATTCTGGCATATGAATATCTTCGAGGCAGTCTACTGTACGAATCTGTTAATGCGGAGCTGTGACGTGCTGGTGACGAAGCCCAGCGAACTCGCATTCTATCCGGTACCAAAGCTGTTTATCAAGCGGGTGGGCGGACATGAACAGTGGGGCGCGATCCACTCGGCGGAGATCGGCGACGGCACCTTAGAGTGCAGAGACATTCCGCATACGCTGCAGATGATCAGACTTTTTACGGAAGAGAAGAGCCTGTTGGCGGATATGTGTGAGAATATTGTAAAGAACAAGGCGGCAGGTGTCTATGACGGCGCATATAAAGTAGTGGAGCTGGCTATGGCGGGAAAAGGTAAGCAGGCGTAAAACCGGCGATAAAAAACTCTATAATTAAGAAGCAAAACAGCAAGAAGCAAAGCAAAACAGCAAGAAGCAAAGCAAAACAGCAAGAAACAAAGTAAAGCAACAAGAAATGAAGTAAGACAGCACGATATGAAGCAGAACAGCAAAACAGAAATAAAAATGAGGAGGAAAAGTCTTATATGAAACTGACAGCGAAAGAAAAAGTATCTTATGGTTTAGGCGCGGTGGGAAAAGACATGGTATACATGCTTTCCGCAAGCTATATCCTGTATTACTATCAGGATATTATGGGAGTGAGCGCGATCGCGATGGGAATTATCCTGATGGCGGCGCGTGTGTTTGACGCATTTAACGATCCGATCATGGGTGTGCTGGTGGCGAAGACAAGAACAAAATGGGGCAAGTTCCGCCCGTGGCTGTTGATCGGAACGATTTTAAACGCAGTGATCCTCGTGGTTATGTTTGCGGCTCCGCCAACTCTGGACGGCAAAGGTTTGGTAGCCTACGCGGCAATTACTTATATCGTGTGGGGTGTTACCTATACAATGATGGATATCCCTTACTGGTCTATGATTCCCGCGTTTACAGAGGGCGGAAGAGAGCGTGAAGGGTTGACTACACTGGCCCGTTCCTGCGCGGGTGTGGGCTCGGCGCTTATTACGATTATCACCGTGCTGTGTGTGCAGGCATTAGGACAGGGCGATGAGCGTATCGGTTTCATGAGATTTGCACTGATCATCGGCGGTTTGTTTGTAGTATTTATTATCATTACCTGTGTGAATATTAAGGAAAAATCCACCGTGGATGTGGAGGCACCGTCTGTAGGGCAGATGTTCAAGGCGTTGATTCAGAATGATCAGACCATGATCGTGGTGATTTCGATTGTATTAATCAACTGCTCTTTATATATTACATCAAACCTGTTGATCTATTTCTTTAAATACGATTTCGGCGGTGATAAATGGCAGGACGGATATACGCTTTTTAACACATTCGGCGGCGGTATCCAGATTCTCTCCATGATGTTGTTTTATCCGGTACTGCGTAAGTTTATCAGTTCCCTGCAGGTATTTTACGTAAGTTTCGTTATGGCGATCACGGGTTATGCATTGCTGTTCGGACTGATGTGCCTTGGCCTTACCAATATTTTTATTCTGTTTGTTCCCGCATTCTTTGTATTTACTGCATTCGGTATGCTGACCGTACTGACTACGGTATTCCTTGCCAATACGGTAGATTACGGAGAATTGAAAAACAACAGACGTGACGAGAGTGTTATATTTTCCATGCAGACCTTCGTAGTGAAGCTTGCCTCCGGTGTGGCGGCGCTTATCGCTTCTGTTTGTCTCTCTGTCTGTAATTTGAGTAACGATACGACAGACACTGTGGCGGCAGAAGCGGCGGGAAGCTCTGTATTCGGTCTGCGAATGACCATGACGGTAATCCCCATTGCGGGACTTCTGCTGGCAGTATTTCTTTTCCATAGAAAATATATCCTTTCCGAGCAGAAGGTGGAAGAGATCGCAGAACAGATCAAGAGTAAGCGGCAGCAGGAAGCGTAATATGAATGTCCGGAATGCGCCATGCACTTAGGGTATGGCGCATTCTGAGCGCATAAGAAAAATTGCGTGAGTGTGAATGGTAACGAAAAGAGGGATAACGTATGATTCGGGAATATAATCAAAACTATGTGTTAGAGACAGACAATACGACGTATTGCTTTCGTGTGCTCCCTACGGGACACTTAGAGCATTTGTATTACGGAAGAAAGATTACGCTGGCGGATGACGAAGATATGAAGGCGTTGGTCGAGAAGCATACATTCATGCCCGGCAATACCAATGCCTATGATCAGGAAAATACCACATTTTCGCTGGAGGATATCCGGTTGGAGATGTCTTCTTACGGAAAAGGTGATATCAGGGAGCCTTTCATCGAGGTGATCCATGCGGACGGCAGTTATACATCGGACTTTCTGTTCGAGTCGGCACAGATCACGAAGGGCAAGGAAGCGTATGATACTCTTCCGGCCTCTTATGATGAAGCAGGAGAGACAGATCATCTGTGCGTCGTGTTAAAAGACCGGCAGTATGCGCTTACCTTGGAACTGCACTATTATGTGTATGAGGATTGTGATGTGATCGCCAGAAGCGCACGCCTCATGAACGACAGCGAGGACGAGATCAAGCTCACGAGACTCATGAGTGCGCAGGTGGATTTTGATACGCCGGAATATGTGCTTACAACGTTTAACGGTGCGTGGGCGAGAGAGATGAAGCGAACGGATACGCGCCTGTTGTCGGGCAGACATGTGAACGCCTCCTATACCGGAACGTCCTCTAACCGCGCCAATCCGTTTGTCATGCTGAGTAAGCCGGAAACTTCGGAAGACTTGGGCGACTGCTACGGGTTTAACCTGATCTACAGTGGCAATCACTATGAGGCGGCGGAAGTCAGCGGATATGGCAAGACAAGGTTGGTCATGGGGATCAATCCGCAGTCTTTCTGCTTCCGGATCGGTGCGGGAGAGTGTTTCGAGGCGCCGGAGGCGGTGATGAGCTATTCTCATGAGGGATACAACGGAATGAGCCGGCATATGCACAGGTTCGTGCGGGAGCATATCGTGCGGGGCAAGTGGAAACACAAGACTCGTCCCGTCCTGCTCAACAGCTGGGAAGCGTCTTATTTTGATATCAATGAGCGTAAGCTCCTGCAACTTGCGAAAGCCGGAAAAGAGGTGGGCATTGAGCTTTTTGTGATGGATGACGGATGGTTCGGCAGCAGGGATGACGATACGCAGTCGCTGGGCGATTGGGAAGTGAACCGGAAGAAACTACCTGACGGCGTGGAAGGACTGGCGCGGAAAGTAAAAGATCTGGGACTGGATTTCGGAATATGGGTGGAGCCCGAGATGGTCAATGTCAAAAGCAAATTATATGTGGAACATCCGGACTGGGTTCTTATGATTCCGGACAAGCCTCATTCCGAGGGAAGGAATCAGAGAATTCTGGATCTGACGAGAAAAGAGGTTCAGGATTATATAATAGAAGAGATGAGCCGCATATTCTCCTCGGCGGAGATCGCCTATGTGAAATGGGACATGAACCGCACCGTGACGGATTATTATTCGTCGGCGCTGCCCGCTGAGAGACAGGGAGAGGTGGCGCACCGCTATGTGATGGGTCTATACCGCTGTATGAAGGAGTTGACGGAACGGTTTCCGGATATTTTGTTCGAAGGCTGTGCGGCGGGTGGGAACCGATTCGATTTGGGGATTTTGTGCTATTTCCCGCAGATATGGGCAAGCGACGATACGGATGCCTTGTGCCGGACGGAGATTCAGACAGGGTACAGTTATGGTTATCCGATGTCTGTGGTCAGTGCCCATGTATCCGCCTGTCCCAACCATCAGACACTCAGGACGACGCCTTTGGAGACACGCTTCCATGTGGCATGTTTCGGTATCTGCGGCTACGAGTGCAATTTCTGTGATATGAAGAAAGAAGAACTGGCAGCGGTAAAAGCGCAGATCGAGCTGTATAAGGAGTGGCGCGAAGTGCTGCAATGGGGCACATTCTATCGTGGCAGGACATTTTCAGAGCAGGGAGACGGCAGTTGTCTGAGCGGAAATAGCGGTAATGTGACAGAGTGGACTTGTGTATCGGAAGACCGTTCGAAAGCCGTGGGATTCCTGTTACAGAAGCTGGTAGCGCCGAACACACAGTATGCGTTCTATAAGGCAAAAGGACTTGATCCCGAACAGAAATATCATTTCTACAACAGAACGCTGGAATATGACGTGAGGGAATTCGGAGATCTGGTGAACACCGTATCGCCGATCCATATCAAACAGGATTCCCTGCTGCACAGAGCTGTCGCCAGGTTCGTGAAAATGGACGGGGAAACGGAAGATCTTTACGCCTACGGCAACGCGCTGATGTACGGTGGTGTCAGACTAAAGCAGGCCTTCGGTGGCACGGGTTACAGCGATGAAGTGAGGCATTTTCCGGATTTTGCCTCCAGAATTTATTTTATGGAATAGGAAAACGCAACAAATGGCAGAGGGGATCGCAGATTCCCTCTTTACATAAACGGTGTAAAATCGAGATACAGATCCGGATAAATCCCCGCTTTTATAGGTTCGGAGAAGGGATGGATCACAGGTCCTTCTCCATGCTCAAAGTCATATATTGTAACGAATTTCTGCTTCGGATCGATGATCCAGTATTCCCGAACGCCATTCTCCTGATAGAGTGAGAGCTTCCGCCCGTAATCCATGATTTTATTAGATGGTGAGGTAATCTCGATCACCCAGTCCGGCGCACCGTGGCAGCCTTTTTCGTCCAGCTTATCCGGTTTGCAGACGATGGAAAGATCAGGCTCCACATAATTGCGGGTATCGTCCGCCACATATACTCCAAACGGCAGAAATACCTCACACGGACCATTATTCTTCTTAATATACAGATTGATCTGTACATAAAGTTCTCCGAGAATTCTCTGGTGCGTTACGGACGGGGATTCCATAATAAACATCTGGCCGTCGATCAGTTCGGCACGTTCTCCGTCGGGTAGCGCCTCGATATCCGCGGTTGTGTAGGATTTGCCTCCTTCAATGGTCATAAACTGTTCCTCTCTTTCAATTAATGCTGCTTCCAGAGTAATCCCCCATTCTTGCTCAACCTGCGAGTTTGGGCGCAAGCACAAACTTGCGATTGAAAAATCTCTGATTTTTCAATCTATTGCCCTCCTTTTCGGCAGAAGGTTCATATGGATAACTTCTGCCGCTATTTAATTATGATTGTGAGTAAAGCGGCAGAAGTTGCCTGAATGTGCGAATGCACGGTTCGTTGATTACTCATGTTGGACTTATCATACAGCATGAATGAGAAAAAGTCAAGTGTAAAAATAAATAAATATAAACGAAATAACGTTAATTTGTTATAACAACTGTATCCCGTTTGCCAGCGCTTCATTTGTCACATCTTCCGGCCACAGGGAAGCCTGTACCTCTCCAATGTGTGCTTTTCGCAGGAAAAACATACAGATTCGGGACTGCCCGATACCGCCGCCGATGGTGAAAGGGAGTTCCTCGTTCAGAATTGCTTTCTGGAAAGGAAGTTCGGCTCTTTCGGGGCAGCCGGCCTTGTCAAGCTGGCTAAGAAGCGAATCCTTGTCTACACGTATGCCCATGGAAGACAGCTCCAGAGCAATGTCCAGTACCGGATAGTAGACTAAGATATCGGCATTCAGAGCCCAATCGTCATAGTCCGGAGCGCGTCCGTCGTGTTTTACGCCCGATTCCAGCAAATCTCCGATCTGCATAACGCAGACAGCGCCCTTCGCTTTGGTTATGTAATATTCCCGCTCCTTCGGCGTATATTCGGGGAACATATTTTCCAGTTCCTGTGTCGTAATAAAGAAGATGTCGTGAGGCAGGATCTCGCTGATATAATCATAGCGGATCGCCATGTATTTTTCGGTTTTGCGCAGCACTTTGTAGACGGCTCTGACAGTTTCTTGCAAATAATCGATAGTGCGCTCATCCCGGGAGATGATCTTCTCCCAGTCCCACTGATCCACGTAAATAGAGTGAATGTTGTCTGTTGTCTCGTCTCTGCGGATGGCGCTCATATCCGTGTAGAGCCCTTCACCATGTGTAAAACCGTATTTCTGCAGCGCCATGCGCTTCCACTTTGCCAGAGAGTGAACGATTTCCGCCTGCGCTTCGTTCTGCTCTTTGATGCCGAAGGACACCGGACGCTCCACGCCGTTTAAGTTATCGTTCAGACCGGAAGCCGGGTCAACGAAAAGTGGTGCGGATACGCGCAGCAGGTGCAGTTCTTCCGCTAACAGTACTTGAAAAAAGTCTTTGACCGTCTTGATACCGATCTGCGTGTCGTGCAGATTCAGCGCGGATTTGTAATCTTTGGGAATCATTAAGTTGTCCATAGGAAACCTCGCTTTATAAAAATTTGGATGGCCGAGTTTGCGAAGCAATACTCGTAAAGTTAATTTGCGAAGCAAATTTACTTTTGTTAATTTGCGAAGCAAATTTACTTTTGTTAATTTGCGAAGCAAATTTACTTTTATTTAACCGCGTTTTGAGGGAGAAATCAAGAGGGATGAAGGAATAAATTTTGGGAAGTGGGCAGCGAGGGCTTGAAGGGTATCTAATACGGACGCTCAGAGGGAAGGCAATATCTACGGAGTCGCGCTCCCGCTCCGTAAAAAGCGTAGCAGATGCTAAACTCGTGAGTTGCTTCGCAACTCATAACCTCGTTAAGCACTGACGCTTTTTAAGGGACTCCTTAAGATATTGTCTTCCCTCTGAGCTGGGTATTGGAGAGGTAACATTTGAGTGTTATATAAGACTTCCCTCAGAGTTGGGTATTGAAGAGGTACTGTTTGAATGTTATATAAGGTCTCCCTATGAACCGGGTATGGGAGAAGTATTGTTTAAAGTTGGTGTCATTTAAGTTAAGAATATATTCGATACACAGCGTCGGATAGTATACGGTAGTCATAAGGACCGTTTGGAACCGAGCGGAAGCGCGTCCTTAGGACTACCGTATACTGTCCGGCGCGTCCGGGTTTAATCAAATGGTATTGGGATTAAATAATAACGTGAAAAGCAAATATGAGATAAAGAACAAATGTTCGAAAAAAGTACTTGCCTTTGAGAATAGTATATGATATGATACACGTATAGAACAAATGTTCTGCATGTATGGGATGATCTGTTATTAGGAAAAGGAATTGATTAGGGGATGGAAGTCAGGATATCGCCGCAGATGTCGGTTATGGATAAACTGAAAATACTGGCGGATGCCGCGAAGTATGACGTATCGTGCAGTTCTAGCGGGTCAAACCGCAAGAATGACGGTACGGGGATCGGAAATACGGTCGCGGCAGGGCTGTGTCACAGTTTTGCGGCAGACGGAAGGTGCATTTCTCTGTTGAAGATACTGTTTACCAACGAGTGTATCTATGATTGCAGATATTGTATCAACCGGAAGTCCAATGACGTGCCCCGGGCGTCTTTCACACCGGATGAGGTGTGTGAATTGACGATGGAATTTTACAGACGCAATTATATAGAAGGTTTGTTCTTAAGCTCGGGGATATTGTACAGTCCAAACTATACGATGGAGCTGATCTGTGAGACAGTGCATAAGCTGCGCACGCTACATCGGTTTCAGGGGTATGTCCATGTGAAGGCGATTCCGGGGGCGGATCCGTTGCTCATACAGCGGGCGGGGTATCTTGCGGATCGCATGAGCGTGAATCTGGAGATGGCGACGGCGGACGGACTGCGGGAGATGGCGCCGAATAAGCATCGCAAGAATATATTGAAACCGATGCGGCAGATTCAGAACGGTATTACCCAGAGTAAGAATGAACTTGCCTTATACAGACATGCGCCGCATTTCTGTGAGGCCGGGCAATCCACACAGATGGTGGTGGGAGCCCTGCCGGAAAGCGACTACCAGATCATGTCGGTGGCTGAGAATCTGTATGAGAAGTTTTCCTTAAAAAGGGTGTACTACTCGGCATTTGTGAACGTGAACGAGGATAAGGAACTGCCCGCCGTGACGGGCGGTCCGCCCCTTCTCCGGGAGCACAGACTGTATCAGGCGGACTGGCTGCTTAGGTTCTATGATTTTAAGGTGGATGAATTGTTGACGACAGACCGTCCTAATTTTAACATGGCGATTGATCCGAAGGCGGATTGGGCGGTGCGTCATCTGGAAGTGTTTCCGGTGGAGATCAATCGTGCGGATTATCGGCTGCTTCTCAGGATTCCGGGAATCGGTGTCAAGAGCGCGAGGCGCATCATAGCGGCCAGACGATTCGGCAGTCTGACATTTGAGGATTTAAAGAAGATGGGTGTGGTGTTAAAGCGGGCGTTGTATTTTATCACTTGCGGCGGCAGGATGATGTATCCGACGAAGATTGATGAGGAATATATCGTGCGCAATCTGACCTATCAGAATCTGATGGGGCGGGGAGAGCGGCTGCCGTTTATGACGGATGGGACGACATACAGGCAGATATCCCTATTTGATGACGGGATGATTCTGGGAGCACAGAATTATAGGAGTATTTCGTGAATGGTACACGGGAGACATATATTATGGAAGAGAAATATATCATCTGTGAGGACTCGTTAGAGGGAATCTTCACGGCAGTTTATGATGCCTATGCTTTAAGGGAGGGGCATGAGCACACTCATATACANGTGGGNGAGGAAGATAATTACAGATTATTTGNAACTTATATGNATAGTCACCNGGATTCTGTCAAGACTGATAAGGTGATTAGGACACTGAANAGNAGGCTGGGTGAAGAGGTGTATGTGACGATCTGCANGGCGGCGGCATCCTGTGACAAGNCGAAGGGTGAGGCNATCTATCGTACCGTGATAGAGGGNATTACGNCCGGAAGCGGCAGACGGACGATGGAGAATCTGCGAAACCCATATGTGGTCAGGACATTTGAACTGGCGAGACGCACTGCGAATGAAGCACACCANGAAGTGGAGTTTATACGGTTTCAGGAGCTTCAGCAAGGGATTTTATATGCATTGATAGGACCGGAGAACAATGTGGTGCCTTTTGTCATGCCGCATTTTGCAGANCGGCTGGCAACGGAGAACTTCATGATTNATGACGAGAAGCATGGACTGTACGGGATACATCCGGCGCACAAGGAATGGTATCTGGTGTCGGATGCGGAGCAGTTAGCGAAGGATCNGGTACAGTGGTCGCAGAAGGAACAGCAGTANCAGGAATTGTTTACCATGTTCCATAAGACGATCGCGATCCGTGAACGCAGAAACATCCGTTTACAATGTCAGATGCTGCCGCTGAGATTCCAAGATTATATGGTTGAATTTAATAAAANCTGAGTAAATTGCGGCTACGGGAGTTGGANGAAAACGCAGATAATAGACAGATTAAACAAAAAATGNTTTGAACTTCAAAATATTTATGTAAAGTTGCAAGAAAGTNGCAATATTGTTTTTTATCAGGAACAAAAAAAGCCCCTTTACAAACGAAATGAAAAGAGTATAATCATTTCAAACGAGGAGTAAGTAAACAAATTTTTCTATGTGTGCCTTTTGCATACATGAATGGAAAAGGAAGGTGAATGTTATGCAACACAGAATTAAATTAAGACCGGATGANGTGNNAGANTTTGTTTCNGCTGCNTCGAAATGCATTTATGATGTTGACATCTCCTATAACAGNTATATTGTAGATGCCAAATCNATTGTCGGGGTGTTAGGACTTAATTTTAANCAGGTTCTGACGGTTGCGTATAACGGGTACGATGCTGAGTTTGAGAAATATCTCAAAAAGTTNGCAGTGGCGTGTTANGAAGGCAGCCCNNAAGANTTTGTCGCCGTCCCGGACNTGCAACAGTGTAAAAGGACAATAGTTTTATNTGGAATTCGTTACATTGACTCCCTATTTAAGATAGCGTAATATCTTAGTAGGGAGTTTTTGATGTAATNGCACNNGTGCAGAAAGAAATGGTCTGAGATGGAAGTACATATTTCNGTCAGGAGTCTGGTGGAGTTTATCCTCCGCTCCGGCGATATNGACAATAGAAGAACGGCATCTCCTGAGANCGCGATGCAGGAGGGGAGCAGAATCCACCGCATGATTCAGCGGCGTATGGGNCCGGAATATCAGGCGGAGGTGGGACTTAAGTACGTCTANGNTNCNGGGGAATANGAAATCATTGTGGAAGGACGTGCNGANGGNATCATTACGGAGAATGTAACAGAGGATATAACANCGAAATCNNCAGAGACAACAGGACAGTTGACTCANCAAGTCAGAGTNACCNTNGATGAAATCAANGGNGTATTCCGGGATATTAAGAAAATGAAAGACTCCGTGCCGGTTCATCTGGCGCAGGCNAANTGTTANGCTTATATCTATGCNNCNCANAANNGNNTGNATGCGATTCGNGTGCGCATGACATACTGNCATATGGAAACCGAGGAGATACGCTATTTTCATTATNATTATACNTATCAGGANCTGCGGGNATGGTTCGANGAAGTGATGGAACAGTATCGCAAATGGGCNGACTACAGCTTTGCATGGCAGAAGATGAGACAGGAATCCATCAAGGCGCTGACATTTCCGTATNCTTACAGAGAGGGGCAGAAGGAACTGGCATCCTATGTCTATCGGACGATCTATCATAAGCGNAAACTGTTTATTGAGGCGCCNACCGGCGNGGGGAAGACGATCTCCACGGTATTTCCGGCAGTGAAAGCTATGGGGGAGGAGCTGTGCGAGAAGATATTTTATCTGACGGCCAAGACCATTACCCGTACGGTAGCNGACCATACCTTNGCACTCCTCAGAGAACATGGTTTAAAGTTTAAGAGCGTTATGCTGACGGCGAAGGACAAGATCTGTTTCATGGAGGAAACGGAGTGNAATCCGGAGCACTGTCCATACGCCANGGGGCATTACGACAGAATCAACGACGCGATGTACGATATGCTNACCCATGAGGATGTCTTCAGNAGGGAAAGAATNGAGGAATATGCAAAAAAGCACAGCGTATGTCCGTTTGAGATGTGTCTGGACATGAGNCTTTTTGCCGATGCGGTCATCTGTGATTACAATTATGTGTTTGATCCNCATGTGTATCTGCGCAGATTTTTTGCCGAGGGAATCCGGGGNGATTATATTTTCTTAATTGATGAGGCNCACAATCTGGTGGAGAGNGGNCGGGATATGTACAGTGCAGTGCTTCGNAAGGAAGANTTTCTGGAGTTAAAAAGGACGGTTCGGGCATACGATGAGCGGATCGCCAAGAATCTGGATAAATGTAACANGGAATTGCTTGCNCTGAAAAGAGAGTGTGAAAATTANAAGGTGGAGGAGTACATTGATCCCTTNGTGCGNGCATTNACNAGGCTGAGTNCGGCGATCGATGATTATCTGGAGNATCATGAGGATAGTCCGGTGCGCAGTGANATANTGGAGTTTTATTTTGAGGTGTCCCATTTTCTGGAGATGTATGAGCTTCTNGATGAGAATTATGTGACTTACTCGGAGATGGAGTCGGACGGCAGTTTTATACTTAAACTTTTCTGCGTCAATCCGGCGAAGAATCTCAGAGAGTGTATGCAGCGTGGAAGAAGTACGATCCTGTTTTCGGCGACACTTCTGCCGATCGGGTATTATAAGACGCTGCTGGGAGCGGATGAAGGAGATTATGAGGTGTACGCCAAGTCGGTGTTTAATCCGGAGAAGATGGGGCTATACATCGGCAGCGATGTAACCAGTAGATATACGCGAAGAGGTGACGAGGAATATTATCGGATCGCTTCTTATATTCATGAGGTAGTGCGGCAGAGGCATGGCAATTATATGCTGTTCTTTCCATCTCATGCTTTTTTGCGAAATGTTTATGAGATCTATATGCACTATTTCAATGCAGAGGGAAACGTGGAGTGCATCGTGCAGGAAGATTATATGAATGAGCAGGCGCGGGAAGCGTTTCTGAACAGGTTCACTGGAAATGAGGACTGTGATCTGAATGCATTGATCAGGATGGAAATCGAAGTGGAGGAAGACAGAAGTCTTCTGGGATTCTGTGTGATGGGCGGTATTTTCAGTGAGGGCATCGACTTGAAGAATGACAGCCTGATCGGCGCCATCATTATTGGTACCGGACTTCCGCAGGTGTGCAATGAGCGTGAACTGTTGAAAAATTATTTCGATGGGTGGGGAGAGAACGGTTTTGATTATGCCTACCGGTATCCCGGTATGAATAAGGTGCTGCAGGCGGCGGGCCGAGTCATCCGTACCGTAGAAGACTTCGGGATTGTGGCGCTCTTGGATGACAGGTTTCTGTCGCCTGCTTATCAGAGATTATTTCCCAGAGAATGGGAAAATTATGAAGTTGTGACGCTTGACCGTATTGGTCGAAGAGTGGAACGCTTCTGGGACGAGTGGCTGTAAATGCCGCCGTGTTATTGTGCTCGCAACAGCATAATCTCTTCCTTATAGGGCGGCACCTTCTTGTCCGGATCAGTCAATGACGGAATATAGGGCGTTTCCAGTATCTTGGGAAGATGTATGAAATCGGGATGGTGGACGATGTATCGCAGAGTCTCCGTTCCGATGGTGCCCTCGCCGATGTTGGCATGGCGGTCTTTCGCCGCGCCGCGCTCGTTCTTACTGTCATTGATATGAAACAGGGCAATCTGCGATTTTCCAATTAATTGATCGAATCGGTCAATTACCCCGTCGAAATCATTTACGATATCATAGCCGGAATCGTTTAGATGGCATGTGTCCATACAGACGCGCAGTTTATCACTGTGAGTGACTTTGTCGTAGATGGCAGCCAGCTCTTCAAAACTGCGCCCGATCTCGGAACCTTTACCAGCCATGGTCTCCAACGCAATATAGCAGTCCTGTGTTCCGGTAAGTACTTCGTTCAGGCCTTGAGCAATCCGGTCAATACCTGCTTCGGTCCCTGCACCCACATGTGCACCGGGGTGCAGGATCAGGATGTGGGAACCCATGGCAATCGTGCGCTCGATTTCCAGTGCAAGGAATTCCACCGCAATTTCGTAGGTGGCGGGATTGACCGTATTAGCCAAATTGATGATATAAGGTGCATGAACAACGAAATCATTGATTCCGTGGGCGCGCATATATTCCCATGCAGGAGCGATATTCAGCTCCTTGATATCCTTTCGTTTCGTATTCTGGGGTGCACCTGTGTATAACATAAAGGTGTCCGCCTCATAAGACACCGCCTCCTTCGCGGAGCCCAACATCATTTCTTTACCGCTCATTCCCACATGGGAGCCCAGTATCGGCTGCATATCTGAATACCATCCTTTCCGTAATTCGATTGACTTATAACGTCAACCCACAAAATCTATTGACTGTAATGAAAACATTATACAATATTTATTGACACCTTTCACCATGGGAAATTTAGATAAATGACAAAATTATAATAGAAAATTCCGAAAATGACATTCTTTTTTGACAAAAAAGGTGGAAAATTCATCATGATATGACATAGCTGTCGATGTGGATAACTATGTGGAAATTGGGGATTTCTTTGGCAAATTGCAACGTTTTTCATAAAATAATGGGTAAAATGCTGTGGAAAAGTCGACAAACGGATTTTAGTTCATTTAAAAAGATACTCTTTCGGTCAATGTAACGATACTTTGCAAATATAAGGGAACAGTGATAAAATAGAGGGCGTGAGAATTAAAGAAACAAAATAAAATGAGAGATCATAAGGAAGAGGAGAATATTATGTGGGCTTATGAGAGTGTTTTTTATCAGATCTATCCGTTGGGATTTTGCGGAGCGCCTTTTGAGAACGACGGGCAGTTGGTACATAGAATCCTGAAAGTGAATGATTGGATTCCTCATATGAAGGAGCTGGGAATAAACGCCATCTATTTTTCTCCCGTATTTGAATCCGATACCCACGGATACAATACGAGGGATTATCACACCATCGATTGCAGGCTGGGAACGAACGAAGATTTTAAGGAAGTATGTAAGAATCTGCATGACAACGGGATCAAAGTGGTGCTGGACGGCGTCTTTAATCATGTGGGAAGAGGATTCTGGGCATTTCAGGATGTACTTAAAAATCGGGAGAATTCTCCATATCTCAGTTGGTTTAATATTAATCTGGGCGGCAATTCCAACTATAATGACGGTCTGTGGTATGAAGGCTGGGAGGGAAACTACGATCTGGTAAAACTCAACTTAAGACATGAGGATGTGATCAACCATATCCTTGACAGCGTCAGAGGATGGGTGGAAGAGTTCGACATCGACGGACTCAGACTGGATGTGGCATATTGTCTGGATCATGATTTTGTCAGGAGGCTACGTGGCTTTACGGATGGTCTGAAGCCGGATTTCTATTTATTGGGAGAGATGCTTCACGGTGATTACAAGACGCTTGTCAACGGGCAGATGTTACATTCCGCTACGAACTATGAGTGTTATAAGGGGTTGTTCTCCAGCTTTAACAGCATGAACATGTTTGAGATCAATCACTCGCTGCTCAGACAGTTCGGTCCTGAGAACTGGACTTTATATAAGGGAGAGCACATGTTGTCCTTTGTGGATAACCATGATGTGACGAGGATCGCGAGCAATCTGAACAACGAGGCACATTTACCGTTGATCTATGCGTTGTGTTTCGGTATGCCCGGCATTCCCTGTGTATATTACGGCAGTGAGTGGGGCGCAAAGGCGCACAAGAGCGAGGGCGATCCGGCACTCAGAGCCTGCTTCGAGAAGCCGGAGTGGACTGATCTGTGCGACTGGATCAGTAGGCTCGCCGAGGCGAAGAAGAATTCCGTGGCTCTCAATTATGGAGATTTTCGTTCGGTTGTACTGACGAATAAGCAGTGTATTTTCGAGCGTAAGTGCGACAGTGAGAGAGTGCTTGTGGCAATTAACGCGGACAGCGAGAACTACACCGCGCATTTCGACGCGGGCTGCGGCATGGCGGTGGATCTGATCAGCGGAGAAAGCCATGATTTCGGCGGCGGAAGCGAGCTGCCGGGATACAGTGCTTTTTTCTGGAAAATGGAAAAATAGGAAAATTAACAAAAAACTATTGACAAAATTGTAGAATTTGACTATTATTTTTCTAAGTTTCAAGGGAGGGACTTCTTATTATTATATAGAAGTCCCTTTTTTGAACCTTATCCGAAAAAATTTTTTTCAATCACGGGATTTGTGTCTGTGCGCTGTCGGTCACAAACTCGTTATGTACAAGAAGCAGCGCAGAAATGAGGAGAAGATTATGAAAAAGAAAATGTTAAGTCTTGTGCTTGCAGGAGCCATGATGGCTACAGTGCTGACTGGCTGTGGTTCTACAGGCGCAGATGCCGGCAGTACGGCTGAAGGAACAACGGTTGATGCAGCAGAGGATACGGGTGCAGACAATGCGGCAGCAGATGCGACAGAGGATGCAGGTGCGGCAGACGATGCACAGGCAGCCGGCGCAGGCGGTACGTTTAAGATCGGCGGTATCGGACCTCTGACCGGCGGTGCGGCAGTATACGGTATCGCAGCGATGAATGGTTCTCAGATCGCAGTTGACGAGATCAATGCGGCAGGCGGCATATGCGGTATGACTGTTGAGTTGAATTTCCAGGATGATGAACTGGATGCGGAGAAATCCGTTAATGCGTACAATACATTGAAGGACTGGGGCATGCAGGCGCTGGACGGCTGCGTAACCAGTGGATGTTCCATTGCAGTAGCGGCTAAGTCGGCAGAGGATCAGATTTTCCAGTTGACACCTTCGGGTTCTGCTGTAGAGTGTGTTACTAATGATAACTCTTTCCGCGTATGTTTCTCAGACCCTAACCAAGGATCGGCATCCGCGCAGTATATCGGTGAGAACGGTCTTGCGTCTAAGATCGCGGTCATCTATGACAGTTCCGATGTATATTCCTCCGGTATTTATGAGAAGTTTGCACAGGAAGCGGCAAATCAGTCTTTTGAGATCGTGACGGCAGGTGCTTTCACGGCGGATAACAAGACGGATTTCTCCGTACAGTTACAGCAGGCAAAGGATGCGGGAGCAGATCTTGTGTTCCTGCCGATCTATTATAATGAAGCAGCCCTGATCTTAAAGCAGGCTTCCGATATGGGATTTGATGTGCAGTTCTTCGGTTGTGATGGTCTGGACGGTATTCTGGGTGTTGAGAACTTCGACGCTTCCTTAGCGGAGGATGTTATGCTTCTGACTCCTTTCGCAGCAGATGCAACAGATGATCTGACAGTTAAGTTTGTTACCACATATAATGAGAAATTCGGCGAGACCCCGAACCAGTTCGCAGCAGACGGCTACGATGCGGTTTACACCATCAAGGCAGCGGCAGAGCAGGCAGGGATCACAGCGGATATGTCCAACGAAGAGATTTGTACAGCGCTGTCAGCAGCAATGACACAGATCAAGGTAGACGGACTTACCGGCGCAGGCATTACATGGGACGCTTCCGGTGAACCCACCAAAGCTCCTAAGGCAGTTATCATTAAGAACGGCGTATATACAGCTATGTAATAAGACATGAAGTTACACTAAGGCACCAAAGTACGGTGCCTAAGTGCAACTAAGTCATGTTTGGGAGAATGCCGCTTGCCAGCGGGCATTCTCCATAAATGTCTATAGGTCATACATAACCTAGCTCGAAGAAATCATCGTTTCTTCGAGCGGACTATTATATGAATATGAAACAACCATGAACAAGAGAACAGAGGTGTAAGTATGAGTTTTGCAGCCCATTTGATAAACGGAATCAGTTTAGGAAGTGTGTACGCGCTGATCGCACTTGGCTACACGATGGTATATGGTATTGCCAAGATGTTGAATTTCGCCCACGGCGATGTCATTATGATCGGCGGCTATGTGGTGTTTGTGACGGTCAGTGGCATGGGACTGAATCCCCTCGCGTCGATCATTATATCCATGGCGGTGTGCACGATCTTAGGCGTGACGATTGAGCGGGTGGCATACAGACCTCTTCGGGGTGCTTCACCGCTTGCCGTGCTCATTACGGCAATCGGAGTCAGCTACCTCTTACAGAATATTGCGCTTCTCGTATTCGGTTCGGATACGAAGGCATTCACGAATGTAGTGACATTACCGAATTTAGAATTGTTTGACGGACAGTTAGTCATCAAGAGCGTGACTATTGTGACTGTTATAGTCAATATTGTTATCATGGTCGGTCTTACCCTTTTTGTGAAAAAGACCAAGATCGGACGCGCCATGACGGCGGTGTCCGAAGATCAGGGCGCGGCACAGCTTATGGGAATCAACGTGAACGGCACGATTGCCGTGACCTTTGCCATTGGTTCTTCTCTCGCGGCAATCGCGGGTGTGCTCTTATGTTCTGCTTATCCGGCGCTTACGCCATACACCGGCTCCATGCCCGGTATTAAGGCTTTCGTGGCGGCGGTATTCGGCGGGATCGGTTCGATTCCCGGCGCTTTTATCGGCGGAATTCTGCTGGGTGTTATTGAGAATCTGAGCAAAGCCTATATTTCTTCCCAGCTTTCCGATGCGATCGTATTCAGTATTCTGATCATCGTGTTATTAGTGAAACCTACCGGACTTCTCGGCAGGAAGATTCAGGAAAAGGTTTAAGCGAAGGGAAGGAGAAGGATATGAAAACGAAAGCGGGCAGATTAAGTAAAACAACGAAGAATGATCTGATCACCTATGCCATGGTGATCCTTGCATATATTGTAATGCAGCTTCTGGTTTCCACAGGACATGTATCCAGTTTGATTCAGGGGCTGTTGGTGCCTTTCTGTACTTATGCGATTGTGGCGATCGCTTTAAATCTGACGGTAGGAATTCTGGGAGAGCTTAGTCTCGGACATGCGGGATTCATGTGCGTGGGCGCTTTTTCCAGCGCGGTATTCTCTTTGGCGTTTAAAGATGCCATACCGAGCGGACTGCGGTTTTTTATCGCGCTGCTCATCGGTGCGGTTACTGCAGCTCTCGTAGGCTTTCTGGTGGGTATTCCGGTACTGCGCCTTCGGGGTGACTATCTGGCGATTGTGACACTTGCTTTTGGAGAAATCATTAAGAATATCGTTAATGCACTGTATCTCGGCGTGGATTCTAACGGTTTGCATTTTACTATGAAGGACGCATTGTCTCTTAATATGGAAGAAGACGGTGTGGTGTTGATTAAGGGAGCACAGGGAGTCACGGGCACGCCGAATGATTCCAACTTTACCGTCGGTGTGATTCTTGTGCTGGTCACACTTTTCATCGTGTTGAACTTTATCCATTCCAGAACGGGACGTGCGGTTATGTCGATTCGTGACAATCGGATCGCCGCCGAGTCTGTAGGGATTAATGTGACGAAGTATAAACTGATTGCATTTACGATCTCGGCTTCACTGGCCGGCGTGGCGGGCGTGCTCTATGCGCATAATTTGTCCTCGCTGACAGCACTGCCTAAGAACTTCGGATATAACATGTCTATTCTGATTCTCGTGTTTGTTGTGCTGGGCGGTATCGGCAATATTCGCGGATCCATCATTGCGGCGGTACTTCTGACACTTTTACCGGAGGTCTTAAGAGTGTTAAGCGATTATCGTATGCTGATCTATGCCATCGTGTTGATTGCTATGATGATCTTTAACTGGAGTCCGAATGCAATCTTCTTCAGAAAACGAGTGAAGCAGCGTTTGACAGCGGGCAGAAAGTCCGGGAAGGAGGCATAAGACATGGCATTATTGGAAGTGAAGAACTTAGGAATCTCTTTCGGCGGTCTGCGTGCGGTCAATGAATTTAATATTTCTGTGGAAAAAGGACAGCTTTACGGGTTGATCGGACCTAACGGTGCGGGTAAGACGACGGTCTTTAATCTGTTGACGGGAGTGTATCAGCCGGATGAGGGCGCCATCCTTTTAGACGGTGTGAATCTGACGGGGAAGAAGACGATTGAAATCTGCAAAGCGGGTATTGCCAGAACTTTTCAGAATATCAGACTGTTTGGTGACATGCCTGTACTTGATAATGTTAAGGTGGGACTGCATAACCATTATCCCTACTCGACCTTAGAGGGGATTCTGCGTCTGCCGCGTTATCATAAAGTAGAGAAAGAAATGAATGAGAAGGCGATGGAACTGCTCAAGGTGTTCGGGTTAGAGGACTATGCGGACTATCAGGCGGAGAATCTTCCTTACGGACAGCAGAGAAAATTAGAAATCGCCAGAGCCATGGCAACTGACCCGAAGCTGCTGTTGTTAGACGAGCCGGCGGCGGGCATGAACCCTAATGAGACGAAGGAACTTATGGATACGATTCGCTTCGTGCGGGATCATTTCGATATGACGATTCTGTTGATCGAGCATGATATGAAGCTGGTGTCCGGAATATGCGAGAGACTGACGGTGCTTAACTTCGGTGAGGTGCTGGCACAGGGTGATACGCAGGACGTATTGAATAATCCGGAGGTTATTACGGCATATTTAGGAAGCTAGCATAAGACGAAAAGATTTTCTAAGTCTGCATAGAACGCAGCCAAAGAAAATCTATGTTTCGTCTGCGAGAATGCCGCTTGCAGCGAGTGTTCTCGGAAGACTGATAGAAGGGAAGAGTTGGCGTATGGCAATGTTAGAAGTGAAAGATCTTCATGTACATTATGGTGTGATAGAGGCGATCAAGGGAATCAGTTTTGAGGTGGAACAGGGCGAGATCATCGCGCTGATCGGTGCTAACGGCGCGGGCAAGACCACGACCCTGCACACGATTACGGGTCTGATCAAGCCCACCAGCGGCAGTATCTTCTTCGAGGGCAAGGATATCACGAAGACGCCGGGCTATAAGATCGTACCTATGGGTATGGCGCATGTACCTGAGGGAAGGCGCGTGTTTGCACAGATGTCGGTCTATGACAATCTGCTGATGGGCGCCTATACGAGAAAAGATAAGGACGAGATCAAGGAGAATCTGCACATGGTGTACGAACGTTTTCCGAGATTGGAGGAACGTAAGACACAGATGGCGGGAACTTTAAGCGGCGGTGAACAGCAGATGCTTGCCATGGGGCGGGCGCTCATGAGTCAGCCGAACATTATCCTGATGGACGAGCCGTCCATGGGATTATCCCCGATCTTTGTCAACGAGATCTTCGATATCATCAGACGGGTAAGTGAGTCGGGCACAACGGTGCTGTTAGTAGAGCAGAACGCGAAGAAAGCGTTGTCCATAGCGGACAGAGCGTATGTATTGGAGACAGGAACTATTTCGCTGTCGGGTGATGCGGATGAACTGATGCATAATGAGGCGGTGAAGAAAGCGTACTTAGGAGAGTAAAAGCGGCCGTATCCGTACAGTGACCGAAAGCGAAGCTATGCCTCAACGGAAAATGCAAGAATAGAACTTCGGGACTTTGTCAACGAAAGGGTGCAGGACATGTATTATAATAAGCTTTTGGATTTTGGTACGGATTTTGATGAATTGGAAGAGCGGTATCGCGCAAATGGATGATTACCGATAAAAATTAAAGAAAATCCTGTTGACAAGAAAGCGTTACTGGTATAAGCTAACAATAACGTTGCTTAAGCTGGTAAGAACATAAGAGTGAATATGTTAAGAAAGCATAAGTAATCCGGTTAAAAACAAATAAAACTAAGCAAAGGAGGTATAAATTATGTTTAAAGATATGAAGATCAGGAACAATGTACATGCAGCGCATAATAAAGCAAATTTCAGTAAGGCGAAACATAAAATTACCTCCGCAGATAGAAGACCATGCTAAGTAAAGGGACTATGACTGAATTGGTCAATATATGTGCAAGGCTTATTCAATGGCTGTGGTAATTTTACCACAGCCATTTTCTATGCGTTTATGAGGGGGAGGATAATGATGAAAAAAATATCAAGTTACATATGGGAGTACAGGGTTCCGTACCTGCTTGCCATCGCGTCACTGCTGATTGCGGTTACGCTTGACATGATGGGACCGCGGCTGACGGCACGGGTAGTGGATGACGTTATTGTAGGCGGTAATATCGGAGAATTGAAATATCTGCTGTTGGGTTTTCTGGGGATCGGCCTCGGCAGGTGCGTTTTTCAGTATGTGAAGGAATATACCTTTGACAAGAACGGCACGAAGATATCCGGTGACATGAGAAGGGATCTGTTCAGGCACATTCAGGGACTCAGCGCGGATTTCTTTGACAGGAATAATACGGGCGAGCTGATGGCGCGTGTAAAAGAGGATGTAGACCGCATCTGGGATGCAATGAGTTATGTCACTATGCTATTGATTGAGGTAATCTACCATACGAGCATCATTCTGGTGTGCATGTATATGCTTAACTGGAAGCTGGCGCTGATCCCTACGGCGGCAATGCTGCTCTGCGGTTTTATTGCGGTAATCATGGAGCGCAGGTTGGGAAAGGTCTATGAGGAGATCAGCGAGGAGAATGCGGTGCTCAACACGGTGGCGGAGGAGAACCTTGCGGGTGTGCGGACAGTGAAGGCTTTTGCCAGAGAGAAGTTCGAAATCAGCAAATTCTTGTCACATAATAAGAGGTACTACGATCTGAATATGGAACAGTCTAAGGTGTTCGTGCGGTATTATCCGTGTTTTTCTGTTGTGACTAAAGTATTACCGCTGTTGACTATTTTGGTCGGCGGAAAATTTGTCATAGACAGTGAAATGACGCTGGGGCAGCTGACGGCTTTCGTGGAGTATTCCACCAATATCGTATGGCCGATGGAGATGTTAGGCTGGCTGACCAACAGTTTCTCTGCGGCAGTGGCCTCCAATAAGAAAATCAAGAAGATCTATGAGGAGAAGCCGAGTGTTGTGGAACCGACTAATCCGGTCAAAATAGAAAAGGTTGCCGGGAAAATCTGCTTCGACCATGTATCATTCCATAAAGCGGACCAGTATGAGATACTGCACGACATCTCCTTTACAGTGGAGGCGGGCAGGACGCTGGGAATCATGGGCGCTACCGGCGCAGGGAAGACTTCCATCGTACAGCTTCTGCAGCGCATGTATGATGCCACGGACGGAACCGTCTATCTGGATGATGTGAACATCAAGGAGTTGTCTCTGGAGCAGCTCCGCACCAGCGTAAGCTACGTGATGCAGGATGTCTTCCTGTTTTCGGATACGATCAATGACAATATTAAGCTGGGTAAGAAAGAGTACATAGATTTTAAGACGGTCAGGAAAGCTTCCAAGCAGGCGCAGGCGAGCGGATTTATCGAGCGCATGGATGAGGCCTATGACACGGTGATCGGTGAGCGGGGTGTGGGTTTGTCAGGCGGACAGAAACAACGGATCAGCATCGCAAGGGCGCTGGCCAAGAGAGATCCTGTCCTTGTGCTGGATGATTCCACATCGGCGCTTGATATGGAGACAGAGCACTTAATTCAACAGACGCTAAAGGCGCTGGAGAATACGACGAAGATCATTATCGCGCACAGGATCAGTGCGGTGCGGCATGCAGACGAGATCATTGTATTGGATGGCGGTGCAATCGCGGAGCGCGGCACCCACGAGGAACTGTTGGCTAAGAGAGGGCTCTATTATGAGACTTATGAATCACAGTACGGTGATGTACAGGCAGAAGCCGCCGTGTAGACCGGGAAACGGCAGAAGTAACATGACAGACCCGGCAGCATGGGGAATAAAGAATCTGACATATGTGTCGTATAAAACAGCACATATGTCAGAGTGAGAGGATGGTGATAGAAATGGCAGTAAATTCTTATAAAGATGACGAGCAGAGTGTGGAGCGCGGCAAAACACAGACTTTAATGCGCCTGTTTCGGTATCTGCTTGTTTATAAATGGCAGATCATATTAGTGCTACTGATTATGGGATACGGTGTATTGATCAGTCTGGTCAATCCGCTGATTATGGAATCGGCAATCGATGATCACATCGCAGTGGGAGATCTAAGCGGGCTATACAAGCTGCTGGCGGTCGCGCTGGTGATCAACTTATTGCTGGTGGTGACGGTGAAACTGCGCATGTATATTATGGCGAAGGTGTGTAACGAGATCCTGCTGACTATCAGGCAGGAGCTGTATACACATATTCAGAAACTGGATTTCCGTTTCTTTGACAGCAGACCGACAGGTAAAATATTATCCCGAATCATCGGTGATATCAATTCGCTCAAAGATGTGTTGTCCAACTGTGTGACGACTCTGATACCGGACGGATTGACGGTTATTGCGGTGGTGGTGATTATGATCTGGAAGAATCCGAAGCTGGCGCTTGCATCCCTGATGACGATTCCGTTTATGGCGGCGGCCATTCTGTTTATTCAGATCAAAGCGCATCCGCGATGGCAGCTGTTTCGGAAGAAATCCGCCAACTTAAATGCTTTTATTCATGAGGACATGGCGGGGATGCGGATTATACAGAGTTTCCACGCGCAGGGGGAGACGGAGGATACCTTTGAGGAGCTGCTGATGGAACACCGCACGAGCTTCTTTGATGCGGTGCGCATGAGTGACGCTTTCGGCTCGGTGATCGATCTGTCATGGGGACTTGGCTGTATACTGCTATATTACACGGGCATTGTGGTGCTTGGCGTGGGTCAGGTGTCCGTGGGCACTTTTATTGCCTTCGGAACCTATCTGAATATGTTCTGGCAGCCGATTCACAATATCAGTAACTTCTATAATCAGTTGGTGACTAATATTGCAGGAGCAGAGCGGATATTCGAGATACTGGACACGCCGCCGGCGATTGCGGACGGCGAAGGCGCGGCGCAGATGCCGCCGATCCGGGGAGAAGTTACTTTTGCGCATGTGAGCTTTTCCTATGACGATAAGGTAAAAGTACTGGATGACGTGAGCTTCCGGATTAAGCCGGGCGAGACGATTGCACTGGTAGGACCTACCGGTGCGGGTAAATCTACGATCGTCAATCTGATCAGCCGGTTCTACGATGTGCAGGAGGGAACCGTAACCGTTGACGGGCATGATGTGAAGAAGGTGTCCATAGAGAGCCTGAGAAGGCAGATGGGCATCATGACACAGGATAACTTCCTGTTTTCCGGCACAATTAAAGACAACATACGTTATGGAAAATTGGACGCCACGGATGAAGAGATTATTGCGGCGGCGAAGGCGGTCAATGCCCATGATTTTATTATGCGCTTGGAGAAGGGGTATGACACTGAGCTTTCAGAGCGGGGCGGCGGGCTGTCCATCGGACAGAGACAGCTTCTGGCTTTTGCCAGGACGATGGTCTCCGATCCGAAGATTCTGATTCTGGATGAGGCTACGTCCAGCATTGACACGAAGACGGAGCTGTTGGTACAGGAGGGAATCGAACATTTGCTTGCTGGCAGGACTTCTTTTGTCATAGCCCACAGGCTCTCCACGATCCAGAAAGCCGACAGGATCTTCGTTGTGGACGACGGCAGGATCGTCGAGGAGGGAAATGCACGGGAGCTGATGGAGAAGAAGGGCATATACTATCAGTTATACATGGCACAGTTCTGCGTGTAAGTGTAATGTGAAATATCTGCAAAATTTAGCGTAATCGTGTTGACATTATTGTAAATTACTTTATAATTTAAGTGTATTGCTTAAAATTTAGTCTGTAATTACTCGTAACTGGTATATCCCGGTATCGTACGCAGTTTCGGATATCACAATACAAGGAGAAGACCGGTGTAAATACGGGCACAATATTGGGGGAATTATGGCGAAAGCGGTTAAAATGGCAGATATTGCCAAAGTTATGGGGGTCAGTACGGTCACGGTATCGAAGGCGTTGTCTGACCAGAAGGGTGTCAGCGAGGAACTTCGCGCCCGAATTAAGAAACAGGCACAGGAGATGGGATACCGGACGGCGGCTTCCATAAGTCAGGAACGGTCGAAGAAGAATGCAAGTTATACCATTGGTGTCATCGTGGCGGACCGGTTTCTGGACAAATATGAATCTTTCTACTGGACACTGTATCAGGACGTGGCTACGGCAGCGGTACAGAAAGGGTGTTTTACCATGCTGGAGGTGCTGCTGAGCGAGGACGAGAATCGGATGATCATGCCCAAACTGCTGCAGGAGAAGAAGTCGGAAGGATTGGTGATCATCGGAAGGCTTAAGAAAGATTATCTGGAGCAATTGATGGAGTATGCATCGATCCCCGTATTCTTTCTGGATTTCTATGACCGGGACGGAAAGTATGATGCTGTCGTGTCCAACAGTTTCCATGGCATGTATATCATGACGAATTATCTGTTTGATATGGGGCACCGGGATATCGGGTTTGTAGGCAATGTACTCGCCACGGACAGCATTACTGACCGTTATTTCGGCTACGTGAAGTCTCTGTATGAACACGGTGTCGATGTGAATAGAGCGTG
This sequence comes from Lachnospiraceae bacterium, assembly GCA_014804655.1. Taxonomy (GTDB): domain Bacteria; phylum Bacillota; class Clostridia; order Lachnospirales; family Lachnospiraceae; genus UBA3282. The sequence continues at coordinate 69,589 of JAAUZK010000028.1, forward strand.
GGTATTAAACGATAGGGACCCGGACACGGGCAGATCGGACGAGGGATTTGAGATCAGGCTGCCGGAGCGGATGCCTACGGCGTTTGTATGCAATAATGATGCGGCGGCAGCAATGCTCGTGCAGACATTGCAGCGGGCGGGTTATCGGGTACCGCAGGATATATCGGTAGTGGGCTATGACAATTATCAGCCGCCGGGGCTGTGTGATGTAGGAATCACTACCTATGAGGCGGATATGAAGGAGATGGCAAGGCGTGCCGTCAAGAATATGATTCGCAAGATATCGGGAGATCATTACAAGCAGGGCGTGTACATCGTGAACGGCCGGCTGATCTGTAAGGACAGCGTGGCGAGGCGGGGATAAATGATCCGATCATGTGCAGACTTTACGTAGCGCGATAAAGGTAACTAAGAAGTGAAGTATAAATAGAATAATCCCGAAACAGAACAGGGGTTAAAGTATAGGCGAACCGGCCTTACTTTAACCCCTGTGTGCATCCCGGTACGCCTGCGGCGTGGTACCCATTTCGCGCTTAAAAAGGTTGATGAAATGATTGGTGTTCTCGAAGCCCACGTCGAGAGAGATCTCGTGTATCCGTCTGTCGGTGGTCAGAAGCAGATGCGTGGCGACCTCCAGCCTCCTCAGATTCAGATAGCGAACGGGTGGAGAACCGAATGCCTTAGAGAATTCGTGGCAAATGCGGTACTTACTGATGTGATAACGCGTTTCCAGATCATCCAACCGGAGTGGATCGGCAAAGTGCGTATTCAAATATTGTCTGATTTCACACAAATAGGGTGCACACTTATCTTCCGGCGCTTCCAATTTCCATGCATCGATGAACAAGTCCGTTATTATGCCCTGCAGAAGTAAAGCGTCCGTCAGCTTGTTGCGAAGATTTACATCGGTGCTGCCCGAAAGAAGCCTCTCCATACCGCTGAGTATGGGAGAATGAGTAGGTAAAATTGTGTGCAGCAACAGTCCGCCAAAGGGGACAAGGGAATCCAGTGTGGCAAGAAGAGAGCCGCGAACCAGGAAAATACTGATTTGCCATGGGGATTGTGCTGCCTCCATTGTGAAAGAAGAGGCAGAGCAGTCCATGTAGAGAAAAGTACCTTCCGTCAGGCTGTGATTTTTTTTGCCCCAAAGCAGATTTCCGATGCCTGTGCGCGTATAGAGCAGCATGTGACAGTCCATCGGGTTACAGGAGAGCTTATATATAGAAGGAAACTCGATGGTGCCGCCGCACAGCACAGTGGGCAGACGATCTGTCGTCTCTTCCGAGAGCTCATAGAAGCTTCCGACGAAAGCTTCCAGCAGAAACTCGGGTGTCAGAGGCGGCTTGACGGATATGGATTTTTCAAAAGTTTCTTGAAATGTCATATGGTTTCCCTCAGATTGTCGGCAAAAGCTGTTTGCTTGTCTGTAGTATAGCAGTCACTTAAAAAACAGTTTATTCATTAATAGAAATGCTTACTCCGAAAAAAAGGTCGAATGTAAGAGAAATATGTCTTTAGCATCATTATAATTAAAGTAAACTATAAAGTAAGCTGATTAAACCTTATAATTTAATCTGGAGAATGTCAATGATGATATTAAAATAAAGATGTGATTTGTGAAAATGCACAAAAAACAATCGTTAAAATTGTTTAAATAGAAGAAAAGTACAAATACAGCAATAATATTATATAAAATACAATATTGAGTGATGATTAAAATATAAAGCGATGTATACTTAATTTAAAGTTAATCAATTAACTAGCAGCTCTTAAAAAAGAGCAAAATAAAAAGGAGGATATTTATTATGAAACTGAAGAAAGTATTAGCACTTACTTTAGCCGCAACGATGACTTTTTCATTAGTAGGCTGCGGCGGCGATGACACAGCAGCAAACACGCCGGCAGCAGACACATCCGCAGATGATGCTACTGATGATGCAGCGGCACCCGCAGCAGATGATACGGCGGATGACGCAGCGGCACCTGCAGGTGGTTTGACCTACGCTTCCATCACACTTGGTGAGGATTACGAGGATATCACGACAACAATTAAATTTATCCATCATAAGACAGACCGTGAAGATGACGGCACAATGGCAGATCTGATAAGCAAGTTTAACGCGATGTATCCTAACATCACTGTTGAGACAGAAGGTATCACGGATTATGCGGAAGACGCTCTTCTTCGTCTCTCTACAGGCGACTGGGGTGACGTAATGTTTATCCCGGCTGTAGACGCAGCAGATCTTTCTTCTTATTTCATTCCTTACGGAACAGTAGATGAAATGAGTGAGCTTGTGAACTTTGCTGATCAGTGGAAAGACACGGCAGGTAACTGCTATGGTATCGGCTACATGGGTAACGCGCAGGGTATTCTTTACAACAGCAAGGTATTCGCAGACGCAGGTATTACAACGCTTCCGACAACTCCCGATGAGTTCATTGCGGCGCTGCAGGCAATCAAGGATAACACAGACGCTATTCCGCTGTATACTAACTACGCGGCAGGCTGGACCATGGGCGGTCAGTGGGACGCATTTCTTGGCGCAATCACAACAGGCGACGAGACATGGTTAAATCAGAAGTTTGTTCACACGGCAGAGCCTTTCAAGGATAACGGCGACGGCACAGGCGCATACGCTTTGTACAAGATTCTTTATGACGCAGTTGCACAGGGTCTGATCGAGGATGACTATACGACAACCGACTGGGAAGGCTGTAAGGCAATGATCAACAATGGTGAGATCGGCACAATGGTACTTGGTTCTTGGGCAATCGCACAGATGAAAGCGGCTGGCGATAATCCGGATGACATCGGATATATGCCTTTCCCGATCACCGTAAACGGACAGCAGTACACGACAGCGGGTCCTGACTACTGCTTCGGTATCAACATCAATGCATCTGACGATAACAAGGCGGCAGCTATGACATTTGTTAAGTTCATGGTAGAAGAGTCCGGCTGGTGTGATTTAGAAGGCGGTTACCCGATCTCCAAGACAGCACCTACTTCTTTCGTATTCGATGGCGTTAATGTTGTAACGAACGTAACTGCTCTGACAGGCGAGGAAGACATCATGAACGAGATGAACGCTGAATCCGAGCTTTCCTTCAACGCTGGCGGCGACGCTAAGGTTCAGGGAATCGTAGAGGCGGCAGCTACAGGTTCCCAGAGCTTTGATGATATCATGGCAGACTGGACAGCTAAGTGGAATGACGCTCAGGAGGCACTTGGTGTAGAGGTTTCCTATTAATTAAGAAATTAGCAGTATCAATAAGTAGCTTCATAGAGGCTTCATGTAGGTATTAATTCCCGCGGGCAATGAGTCAAAGTCATGCTTGCATGACCCCGCGGCATTTGAGCCGGGGATAGAATTATTACCCCCGGCTCGAATTATCAGGAGGATAGCATATGGCGGCACAGGCAAATACAGTGGGAACACAGAAAAAGACCTTTTCACAGTGGATTAAGAGCAGAAAAGGTCAGCAGGCGATTATCATTGTTGCATTTATGATCATTCCGCTTGCATTGTTATTTACTTTTACATACCTTCCGTTCGGTGAGATGGTAGGATACAGTTTTATGAAGATGAAATACATCGGCAAGAGACAGTTTGTGGGTTGGGACAATTATGTCAGTGTATTCAGCAGAAAAGACTGCTTTAGAGCTTTGAAACTGAGTCTGTATTATATGGGCGGTTCCTTGGTACAGCTTGTACTCGCGCTTTATCTGGCAACTGTCTTAAGTTTCAAGGTAAAGGGCGGCAACATATTTAAGGGATTCATGTTTTTCCCTTATCTGATCAATGGTATTGCAATCGGTTTTATCTTTAAGTTTTTCTACACCAGAGGATTTGTATTTGATACCGTACTTCAGTGGTGTGGCTTTGAATTGGATAATCTGCCTTACTGGTTGAGGGATCAGAGCATTAACAATATATCACTTGTAGGAACTTCTGTTTGGCGGTATTTCGGACAGAACATGGTGCTCTTTATCGGAGCGATCATGTCGGTGGATGCCGAGTTGTATGAGGCGGCAATGTTGGACGGTGCGAACCGTTTCCATCAGTTCATCTATATCATCCTGCCGAGCATTAAGACGATCGTTACTTTGAACGTGATCTTATCCATCACAGGTTCTCTGAGCGCATTCGAGCCGCCTTATGTTATCACGGACGGTGCCAACGGGACGGGAACTTATTTTATCGTAATGCATGAGATTGCCCACACGCAGCAGAAGGTAGGGCTGGCGTCGGCGATGGCGGTAGTACTGCTTTTGATTATTTTCGCGGCAACGATTCTGCAGAAGCTTTTCTTTAAGTATGTCTTTAAGAATTCGGAGGACGAGGATTTCAACGCAACCAAGCGTCGTGACAAGAAACTTGCAAAACAAGCGGCGAGAAAGGCAGGGAGATAAATGACAGCATTACAGAAAACCGGTAAAGTTTTACTTACTTTCTTAAAATATTTTTCACTTGTATTCTTTGCTTTTGTAGCGGTTCTGCCGATCGTATCCTGCGTGATCACGGCGTTTAAGACAGAGACCGAGTACGCGCAGACCAATGTTATGGAGCTGCCGGAGAGCTGGCTGAACTTCCAAAACTTCGCGGATGCGTTTACAAGAGCCAATATGGGTCGGGCATTTATGAACTCTACTATTATTCTGATCAGTGTTTTAGTGGTATCCGTTCTGATCGGAACTTCGCTGGCCTATGTACTCAATCGCTTCCAGTTTCCGGGCAACGGCATCATCAGAAGCCTGTTCCTGTTTGCAACGCTGCTTCCCGGTGTTGCCATGCAGATCGCGGTATATGAAATCATGTTTAAGCTGGGACTGATCAACTCCCTTGTGGGATATATTATCATGATGTGCGGTACGGATGTCATAGCGATCTATATCTACATCCAGTTCTTTGAGAACATAAGCGTATCGTTAGATGAGTCGGCGATCATAGACGGGGCATCTTATTTTAAAATCTACTATAAAATACTGCTTCCGCTTCTGCGTCCGGCGATCGTTACGGCCTGTATATTAAAGGGCGTGGGCACATACAACGAGTATTACTGTGCAAATCTGTATCTGCAGAACAAGAAGCTGTATCCGACGGTGGCGACCTCACTGTATACCTTCGTGGGACCCCTCGGAAGCCAATACAATCTGATCTGTGCGGGTGTTATTATTTCCCTCCTGCCGGCGCTCATTGTATTCATCCTTTTCCAGAAGCAGATTTACAGCGGCATGACAGCCGGATCGGTAAAAGGTTAATCGTACATGTAGTGAAGTTGAACAAAAAATAAATTATATTTGGGTAAAGGTGACAGTTTTGCTCTAAGTATGTTGACATTATTACGAATTACCTTATAATTTGAATTAAAGTTATTTATTTTACTCGTTTTTAAACCGAAATTTAAGTTTAAAAACGAGTAAAATAGTAAGTAAGAAAATTGTAAAGTAAATTAGAAAAGCAGACGGAGAGCACAGGAACAGTAACGAAGAGGGGAGACAATAAGCGATGATGGTAGAAGAGATCAGGAACCATCTGACTGACTGTATTATTCCATTCTGGAAGAAGCTGCGGGATGATGAGAACGGCGGTTATTATGGGTATATGGATTATGATCTGCAGGTAGATAAGAAAGCTGTGAAGGGATGTATTTTAAACAGTCGTATCACGTGGTTTTATGCGAACGCGTATCTGACCCTGCATGACGAATCCCTGCTTCAGGAAGCGAAACACGGTTATGAATTTATGCAGAAGTACTGTGTTGATAAGGAAAAGGGCGGTGTGTTCTGGTCGGTTGCTTATGACGGAACACCGGAGGATACGACGAAACATACCTATAATCAGGCGTTTTCCATCTATGCGCTGTCTTCCTATTACGATGCTTCTAAAGATAAAGAGGCGCTTGAGACGGCAATGGAGTTGTTCCGGATCATCGAAGAGCGGTGTACGGATGAGATTGGTTATAAGGAGGCTTTCGACAGAGAGTTTAAGGAGATCGAGAACGATAAGCTGTCCGAGAACGGCGTGATCGCGGATAAGACGATGAATACGCTCTTACATGTGTTTGAGGCGTATACGGAACTGTACCGCGTGAGCGGTGACGCTGATGTGAAGAAGCGTCTGGAGTGGATCTTAGATACCATCGCGGATAAAATCTATAATCCGGAGCTTCACAGGCAGGAAGTGTTCTTCGATAGAGAGATGAACTCGATCTTAGATCTGCACTCTTACGGGCATGATATTGAGGCGGCATGGCTGATCCGCAGAGGCACGGACGTTTTGGGTGAGAAAGTATATGAAGATAAAATGCTTCCGATCATTCTTGACTTAACTGGTCAAGTATATAAGGTGGCTTTTGACGGACATTCTTTTGCGAACGAGTGTGAGAAGGGTGTGGTGGATCAGAACCGCATTTGGTGGGTGCAGGCAGAAGCGATAGTGGGATTCTTGAATGCCTATGCGCTGGCACCGGAGCACACGGAATACCGTGACGCCGCTAAAGCAGAGTGGGAATTCATCAGGGATCATGTGGTTGATAAGAGAGAAGGGGCGGAATGGTTCTGGGACGTAAACAGCGAAGGTAAGGCTGTAAGCGGCAAGCCTATTGTGGAACCTTGGAAATGTCCGTATCATAACGGCAGAATGTGTCTGGAAGTGATTAGAAGAGCGGAGGGCAACAGTGATGTTACATGGTAATTACTATGTGGAATTAGAGAAATACAACAAATTGATCAATAGAAAAAATGTGAAGTCCGGAATATATAACGGTATTTACGACAGATATGAGTATCCGGTGCTGACAAGAGAGCATATTCCGCTCACGTGGAAATATGACCTGAATCCGGAGACGAATCCTTATTTCATGGAGCGTCTCGGTGTGAATGCGGTCATGAACTCCGGAACAATCGAGTTGAACAGCAAGTATTATCTCGTGGCGCGTATCGAGGGCAATGACAGAAAGTCTTTCTTCGGTGTGGCGGAGAGTGACAGCGGAATCGATGGTTTTAAGTTCTGGGATTACCCGATTCTTCTGCCGGATACCTGTCCGGAGGAGACAAATGTGTATGATATGCGGCTGACCAAGCATGAGGATGGCTATATCTACGGTGTGTTCTGCTCCGAGAGTAAGGATAAGACGGTGAACGATCTGTCTGCGGCGGTGGCTGCGGCAGGTATCGTAAGGACAAAAGATTTAAAGAACTGGGAGAGATTGGATAATCTGACCACACTCCGCTCCCCGCAGCAAAGAAATGTAGTGCTTCATCCGGAGTTCGTGAACGGTAAATACGCGTTCTATACAAGGCCGATGGACGATTTCATCGATACAGGTTCCGGCGGCGGTATCGGTTTCGGACTGTGCGACGATATTACCCATGCGGTGATCGACGAGGAGAAGATGACTTCCCTGCGCAAGTACCATACCATTACCGAGGCGAAGAACGGAGCGGGCGCAACCCCGATCAAGACGGATAAGGGATGGATTCATATTGCTCACGGTGTGAGAAATACGGCGGCAGGACTGCGCTATGTAATATATGCGTTTGCCACAGATTTAAACGATCCATCCAAGGTGATTGCGGAACCCTCCGGCATGTTGATCGGACCGAGAGAGGGCGAGCGTGTGGGCGACGTGTCGAATGTGGTATTCACCAACGGCGCGATTGCGAAAGATAACGGAGAAGTATATATCTATTACGCATCCAGCGATACGAGGATGCATGTGGCGACCACAACGATCGACAAGCTGATCGATTATGTGTTTAATACACCGAATGATCCGCTGCGCTCTGTAGAGTGTGTGGCACAGAGGTGTGATCTGATTAAAAAGAACCTCGAATTCTTATCGAGACAGTAAACGTAATATAAAAACATAGGGGCGAAAGGAGCACAGTTACAAAATGAGTGAAGTGAAAATGATCAGTCCTGCTGTAAAAAATGTGCCGTGGCAGGAGAAGCCGGAAGGCTTAAAAGGCGCACCGATCTGGCGTTACAGCGATAATCCCGTGATTGGCAGAAATCCGGTGGAAGGCGTTGCAAGAATCTTTAACAGCGCGGTAATGCCTTACGGGGATGAGTTTATCGGCGTGTTCAGAGGTGAACAGACCAACGGTATTCCGTACATCTATCTGGGACACAGCAAAGATGCGATCCACTGGGAATTTGATAAGGAGAAGATTCCTTTCAAGGATGAGGACGGCAATGATTTCATGCCTGTCTATGCATATGATCCCCGTCTTGTTAAGATAGAGGATACATACTACATTATCTGGTGTCAGGATTTCTACGGCGCTTCCATCGGTATGGCGAAGACCACGGACTTCAAGACATTTACGAGAATTGAGAATCCTTTTATTCCCTTTAACAGAAATGCGGTGCTGTTCCCTCGTAAGATTAACGGCAAGTTCATGCTTTTAAGCAGACCTTCGGATTCCGGACATACGCCTTTCGGCGATATCTTCTTAAGCGAGAGTCCGGATATGGTATACTGGGGCAGACACAGACATGTGATGGGCAGAAGCTCCGAGTGGTGGGAGTCCGTGAAGATCGGCGGCGGCGCTGCTCCGATCGAGACAAGTGAAGGATGGCTCCTGTTCTACCATGGCGTAAGCGGAACCTGCAACGGACTCGTATACTCCATCGGCGGCGCGATTCTGGATATCGACAACCCGTCCAAGGTACTTTACAGATGTGAGAACTTCCTGCTGACACCGGAAGAGTGGTATGAGGAGAGAGGATTCGTGCCGAACGTATGCTTCCCCTGCGCGACCATTCATGATTCCGAGAGCGGCAAGATCGCATTGTACTATGGATGCGCGGACAGCTATGTGGGCCTTGCATTCACGAAGCTGGACGAGATCGTGGACTATATCAAGACGCACAGCCATGTAACGGAGTCTGATACGGAGATCGGTATTAGATAATACGTGAGGAACGGATGTTTTTACGGCGCGAGAGGCGTGGCAGAAGTATTATAGAAGTAAAAAGAAAATAATGGGACCGGTGGGCATATGGGAGACTGTGTGGGCGCCGGTCTTTTTGTTGTTGCAGATTCCGAATATCAAAAGCTGCAATGGTCAAAGTGCAGGGGCATATTGCATAAAATGTTCTCTTGTGTCGGGCTTCGTTATATGGATTTTCTAAAATATTTCGGACAAGTTGAGATAGGGAACGAAACCGCCATCTATTCGCCATCCGGGCTCATGTCGGGCTTTCCGGGACATCCATGTCCCGAAATTTCTGGTATGTTGAACGGAATATTAAGAAAATCTCATATTCCTACGCAGGACGACTGCGTGAGCATTTTATGCAATATGCCTATGGAGTTTAGTAGAGGCACCTTTTGATATTCAGATATTCGAATCCGACATGTATTACTTGTGGATTAAGGGAAACAATGTTACAATAGCAATAGTTGTTATGATGATGGGGTGTGCGCAGGGGGTGCGTGCGTCACTATAGATACAGAGGAAGCCGGAGAACCGGCGTAAGGGGGAGAAGTTGATGGACAAGAAGGAGTTAACAGGGAACACAATGGAAACAGAAATGAAGGGTGAAGCGGTTATTCCGGCAGTATCCGGAGCAGAGGAAAGTGCAAAGATTCTGACAAACTCTGAAGTGAAAAGCACAGATGAGAAACAGGCGCCTGTAAAGAAGGATGTGGTGCCTGAAGTGTTTCTGCAGTATCGGGAGTATGAGGTAACTATGGAAGAGGTGACTGAGCGGGTGAAATCTCACTACTGCGCTAAGGGTCATCAGAGAGAATCTATCGAAAATATGCAGATCTATATTAAACCGGAGGATTTCACTGCTTACTATGTTATTAATGACGGCATTGTCGGGAAAGTGAATCTTTTTTAGGAACGTTTTTGTCGCCTGACATAAAGACTTCAGTCTGAGGGAAAGGCACGGCTATATGGAATAGAGCAAGGTGTGATACAGCGTGTATTGCAGCTTGTATTTTGGGTATGATAACATGCCGTGTCTTTCATAGGACGCGGCTTTTTTGGTTGGAGGGTTCTTATGGGAACAAGAGTAGCGAGTGTGAAGTCCGATGAATGAGCGCATGAGAGAGCTGGCAGAACGGCTGATTACGGAGCGCAGTCTTGCCGGGGAGGAGTATCAATATCTGATCGAAAACCGCTCCGCTGATGCTGCGGCTTTTCTAGCAGAGCACGCTGTCAGGGTACGGCGTGAGATCTACGGAAACGCTGTGTTCGTACGCGGACTGATCGAGATCGGCAACATCTGTAAGAATGACTGTCTGTACTGTGGGATTCGGCGAAGCAACCGTAGTTGCGACCGCTACCGCCTGACAGAGGAGCAGATACTTGCATGTGCCGATGAAGGCTATTTACTCGGCTTTAGAACGGTTGTCCTGCAGGGTGGTGAAGACGCGTATTTCTCGGACGAGGTCATGTGCGGCATGATCCGACAATTAAAGTCGGCGCACCCCGACTGCGCGGTAACACTCTCGCTTGGCGAGCGGAGCCTTGAGAGCTATGCGGCGCTTCGCGAAGCGGGCGCGGACAGGTATCTTCTGCGTCACGAAACTGCCGACAGAGAGCACTACGAGCACCTGCATCCGCCTGAGATGTCGTTTGACAACCGTATGCGCTGCCTTAACGATCTGCGCGCCCTCGGCTATCAGGTGGGCTGCGGATTTATGGTGGGAGCGCCGTTTCAGACGTCGCAGCATCTTGCAGAGGACTTGAGGTTTATTGAAAGTTTCAAGCCTGATATGTGCGGGATAGGACCGTTTGTTCCGCACCATGACACGCCGTTTAAGGACGAGCCGCCGGGAACGATTGAACTGACCTGCTTTCTGCTGTCGGTCATACGGCTGATTTATCCGCCGGTGCTCCTGCCTGCGACAACGGCGCTGGGCACGATTGCCCCCGACGGCAGGGAGCGCGGCATACTCGCAGGCGCGAATGTAGTGATGCCGAATTTGTCGCCTGTTTCGGTGCGGAAAAAATACGAGCTTTACGACAATAAGCTATGCACGGGCGATGAGTCAGCCCAGTGCATAAGCCGTCTCGAACAGCGAATGAACGCAATAGGATACGAGATCGTAACGGATATCGGAGATATCAGGAAAGGAAAATGTTATGAGTAATTATGACCCTAAATCGCTAAAAGCGGAGGAATTCATCAACGATGAGGAGATCCGCGCGACCCTTGCTTATGCCGAAGAAAACAAAAACAACACGAAGCTGATTGAGGAAATACTTGAAAAGGCCCGACCCGGGAAGACAGAGACAGGCAGCGTATGCGCGGGGCTTACCCACCGTGAAGCGTCGGTTCTTCTGGCTTGCGAAGATCCTGAGCTGATCGAGAGGATGTACGAGATCGCCGAGGAGATCAAGCTCGCATTCTACGGCAACAGAATCGTTATTTTTGCGCCGCTCTACCTCTCGAATTACTGTGTTAACGGCTGCGTTTACTGTCCGTACCATATGAAAAACAGACATATTACGCGCAAAAAGCTCACGCAGGAGGAAGTAAAAGAGGAAGTCATAGCGCTTCAGGATATGGGACATAAGCGTCTTGCCATTGAGGCAGGGGAGGATCCCGTCAACAACCCGATCGAGTACATACTCGACTGCATCAAGACGATTTACAGCGTTCATCACAAGAACGGCGATATCCGCCGCGTAAATGTCAATATTGCCGCGACCACTGTCGAGAACTACCGGAAACTGAAAGAAGCGGGGATCGGTACGTATATTCTCTTTCAGGAGACTTATCATAAGGAGAGCTACCTTAATCTGCATCCTACGGGACCGAAGCACGACTACGCCTACCACACCGAAGCAATGGACAGAGCAATGGAGGGCGGCATTGACGACGTAGGATTGGGTGTGCTGTTCGGGTTGGAGATGTACAAATACGAATTTGCAGGACTTATTATGCACGCGGAGCACTTAGAGGCTGTTCATGGCGTAGGTCCTCACACGATAAGCGTGCCGCGTGTAAAGCACGCCGATGATATCGACCCCGCCGCGTTCGACAACGGTATTGACGATGAGACCTTCGCGAAGATCACTGCCTGCATACGTCTTGCCGTACCATATACGGGAATGATCATATCCACGCGTGAATCCGAGCAGGTGCGCTCTCGGCTGCTCCGTCTGGGAGTTTCGCAGGTAAGCGGCGGCTCGCGCACGTCGGTCGGCGGCTACACGGAGGAAATACGCCCGCACGACACCGAGCAGTTCGACGTTTCCGATCAGAGAACGCTTGATGAGGTGGTAAAGTGGCTTATGGAGAGCGGGCATATCCCGTCGTTCTGCACCGCATGTTATCGCGAGGGACGAACAGGCGACCGCTTTATGAGCCTGTGTAAGAGCGGACAGATACTCAACTGCTGCCATCCAAACGCGCTTATGACGCTTTCGGAGTATCTCGAGGATTACGCCTTAGAGGACACAAAACGTGTTGGTTACGAGATGGTGGAGCGCGAGCTGGAGCGTATACCTAAGGAAAAGGTGCGCGAGATCGCGCGGCAGAATATTGAGGATATTAAGAACTTAGGCCGCCGCGATTTCCGTTTTTAACGAAAGGACACAGCTATGGGATTAAATGATACCGTATCCGCCGAGCGCCTGCACATAGGCTTTTTCGGTATGCGCAACGCGGGGAAATCCAGTCTTGTAAACGCATTCACGGGGCAGGAACTTTCGGTAGTGTCCGAGGTTCGCGGCACGACTACCGACCCCGTCCGTAAGGCAATGGAGCTGCTGCCGCTCGGTCCGGTCGTCGTTATCGACACGCCGGGACTTGACGATGAGGGTGAGCTTGGCGCGCTGCGCGTCAAAAAGGCGCGAGAGATACTTGTAAAAACCGATGTTGCGGTGCTTGTTGTGGACGCGGCACAGGGGCTTTCAGCAAAGGATAATGAATTGATTGCGCTTTTCGAGGAGCGCAGAATGCCGTATCTGATTGCGTATAACAAAGCCGATCTGCTAGCCGAAAGGCCGCCGCTCCACGGAAACGCGCTCTACTTAAGCGCCGTAACGGGAGAAAACGTAAACGTCCTCAAAACCAGAATCAGCGAGTTCGCGGAGAGTCTGCAAAACGAAAAGCACATCGTCGCCGATCTGTTACGTGACGGTGACGTTGTAGTTCTGGTAATTCCCGTGGACGCGGCCGCTCCCAAGGGAAGGCTTATTCTTCCGCAGCAGCAGACCATGCGCGAAATTCTGGACCATCACTGCACGTTCGTCGGCTGTCAGCCCGAGGAACTGCCGGATACACTGGCGGCGCTGTCCGGAAAACCGAGGCTTGTCATCACGGATTCGCAGGCGTTTGACAGAGTTTCTAAGGATGTGCCGGGAGATATCATGCTTACATCGTTTTCGATCCTGTTCGCACGTTATAAGGGCAAGCTGGCAGAGCAGGTAAAGGGCGCTTCAGCGCTGTCGGGACTTAAGGACGGCGACAAGGTGCTGATCTCGGAAGGCTGTACCCACCACCGGCAATGCGGTGATATCGGCACGGTAAAAATGCCGAAGTGGATCGAGGAATACGCGGGAGTGAAGCCTGAATATACGTTCACATCCGGCGGCGGCTTCCCCGATGATCTTTCCGGATTTTCTCTGATCGTGCACTGCGGTGGCTGTATGCTCAACGAAAAGGAGATGCAGCGGCGCACCGAAGCGGCAAGGTCGGCGGATGTGCCGATCGTTAACTACGGCGTGGCAATTGCACATATGCACGGGATTCTTGAACGGAGTTTGCAACCGTTCCCCGAGGTGTTGGAAATGCTATTGGGAGCGATGGGTGTTTAGCAGAATAATGGCGACCATCGGCTCAATCATTTGGTCAATATAATGAAGAAACAAAGAAACGGTTTGCGCGGGCAAGCCGTTATTTTGTGCCATAAACCAGATAATGAGCAGCGAAACAGGGAACTGACCGCCGCTACGGACAGGGTCATTATGCGGATCGCCATGAAGTAACAGGCAGGAAAATGCGGGAGAAGCGGGGAGTTTGAATTCTGTATGGCGGATTATGAAGAAATTGCGGTATGTATGGCGTTATATAGTGAGAGAAGAGTTTTTAAAGCTATAAGGTTAGGGGAGAGCAAAGGGTGCATGAGACAAGTGGTGGGGCAGATCGCACAAAATGTTCCTGCAGTTGTCGGCTTCGTCATATGGATTTTCTAAATTTTCCGATCAGGTTGAGACTACGGACGAAACCGCCCGACATTCGCCATCCGGGCTCAGGTCGGGCTTTACGGGACATCCATGTCCCGTAATTTCTGGATATCGAACGGAATATTAAGAAAATCTCATATTCCTACGCAAGACAACTGCGTGAACATTTTGTGCGATCTGCCAGCGCAATTTTTTGCAGGTGTTTTTGTACTTTTCATACCTACGCCACAGCCTAAGCTCAGAGGGGAGTTAATATCTGAAGGAACCCCTCAAAAAGCGTCGGCACTTGACGAGGTATCTCACGAGTCTGGTGTCCGCTACGCTTTTTGCGGAGCGAGAGCGCGGTGACGCAGATATTAACTTCACTCTGAGCGACCGGTTGGCCAATGTGTGAAAAGTAACGTGTTTTTTTGCGAACTTTAGTTCTTTAAAAAATATATGTTGACAAACAATATTATATGACGTATAGTATCTACAGAAACAATATTATACAGTATATAATATTATAGGGTTCAATAATATTATAATGTTCAACATATGTAACTTCATATAATATTATTGATGCATAATGCGAGGATGATTCGTTATGAGGTATGTAAAAAGCAGGAAAGGAGTTTATCGCATGGTTTTTAACACAGGTGCGGCGCTGCTTGATGCGATCGTGCTGGCGGTGGTGTCCAGTGAACCGGAAGGGACATACGGCTATAAGATCACGCAGGAAGTGCGGCAGGTCATTGAGATTTCGGAATCCACGTTATATCCCGTGCTCAGGAGACTGCAGAAGGATGAATGTCTGGAAGTCTACGATATGGAATGTGCGGGCAGGAACAGACGATACTATAAGGTGACAGAGAAGGGAAGGGCACAGCTTAATCTGTATATCAGTGAGTGGTATCGGTATTCCGCCAAGTTAAACAGTATCTTTGAGGGAGGATTGAAGCATGAATAGAGCAGAGTTTATGAGGCGTCTGACAGAGCTTCTTGGCGATGTATCACCGACGGAGCGGGATGAAGCCATCCAATATTATAATGATTACTTCGACGATGCCGGTGCAGAGAATGAGAGCGGTGTCATCGCGTCGTTAGGTACGCCGGAGGAGCTGGCGAGAACGATCAAAGCGGGATTAAGTGACGGCGGTAATACCGGCGAGTTCACGGAGTCCGGTTTCAGCGGGTACACGCAGACACCACGGGATGAACTGATTCGGACGGAGGATGCGGGACAGAACGGAAGAACCGATACAGCAGGAAACGGGGCGGAGGCATTCAAACAGGCAGGCGGTAATACCGCACAGACGAATAATGCCTACTACCAGGGCGGCTATTATCAGCGAAGCGGTGCGGACAGTGTCTACGGCGGCAGAGAGGACACAAGGAAACATACTAACCCGTATGAACAGACGAATACCGGTAATTCCGCAGGAAATCCTTCGGGTGATCAGTATGCGCAGCCGAAGCGTGATATGTCGGGCGGGACTATCGTACTGATCGTGCTTCTGGCAGTGCTCACTTCTCCGATTTGGATCGGGCTGCTGGGCGGACTCTTCGGAGTGGCGGTCGGACTTCTGGCAACACTGTTCGGAGTGTTCATTGCGTTTTTAGTTGCGGGTATCGGATTAATCATAGTTGCGATTGCTCTCCTGATTACGGGCATCGTACTGTTGTTCTCCGTGCCTTTGGGCGGAATAAGTTTAGTAGGAGCGGCATTTATTGTGTTTGCCATAGGGCTTGTGTTTGTGTGGCTGATGGTGCTTATGGCAGGAACGGCAATACCGGCGTTTATCAGGGGAATCGTTTCTCTGTGCCGGAGACTTTTTAACAGAGGAGGTGCACGGGCATGAAAACAGGAATGAATAAATTCACAAAAGGGTGTCTGATGACGGCACTGGTTACTTTTATCATCGGATGTCTGATCTGTGGCATAGCGGCGTTGTTCGGCGGTTTCAGAGTGTTGAGAGACGTGGATGTTATGGGCATAACGGGGATTCCCTTTCACTATACCCGTACCAACGGCGTTGTTCGGCGATTTGGATTCGGCTGGGACGATGATTGGGATGATGACTTTAACTGGTCGAAATATGAGAAGTGGAACCGTATCAGTGAAAGCGACGGGGAAGTAGAACTGGAGCTGACTGCAGATACTCTTCGCTCGCTTTACATGGAGCTGGGAGCGTGTGAACTGCACATTATGGAAGCGACGGGAGATCATGTCGGAATCAGTATGACCGGGAACACGAAAAATTTCCGCTACATCGTGGAGGACGGAGATACCCTGAAGATATTACACAGAACAGGGCGTGGCGTGTGGAACTGGTCGGGGAACGGCATTACGGTTAAGACGGAGGCTAAGGTATATCTTTACCTGCCGAAGGGGACTAATCCGGAATACATGGACATCGAAATAGGAGCCGGCAGCATGGATTCGGTCGGTCTGCAGGCACGTGAAATGGATATTGAGGTGGGTGCAGGCGCATGCAGTATCGACGGCCTTACGGCGACAGACAGCATAGGAATGTCGGTCGGCGCGGGGCGGGTTACATTGAATGCGCTAAGTGCAGGAGAGCTGGATCTGGATGTGGGTGCGGGAGAACTTCAAATTGACGATGCACAGGTGGCGCAGGAGACAGACCTTGATCTTGGCATGGGAAAAGCAGAACTGAGTGGTCTGTTCAGTGGGAATATGGACATCGAGTGCAGTATGGGAGATGTAAAATTGAGCTTGGATGATGCGGAGGAAGATCACAATTATGAAATTGAGTGCTCTATGGGAAATGTGCGTGTGGGAAGCCGCAGCTATACGGGATTGACGGATGAAGTGAGTATTTCCAATGGGAGCAGGAGTACCTATAAGATCGAATGTTCTATGGGGAATGTGCATGTGGATTTTGCGGAGTAAACAGAATGGAAATAATAAGTGACTAAACTAGTCAATGGGAGGGAAAAATATGAATAACGATTATAGGAGATTGATGCGTTCACGGACAAACAGGACAATATGTGGTGTGTGTGGAGGAATCGGGGAATATCTGAATGTAGACCCCACATTGATCCGCCTCGTGTGGCTGCTGTGTTCTCTGGTAAGCTGCGGCACGGGATTGGTGGTCTATCTTGTGGCGGCGGTGATTATGCCGGAAGATGACGGGATTGTAGGTTGATAAGATGACGGGTCGTCTGTAAGAATCAGATAAGACATAAGAATCAGATGAAGCAGAAAAACGGCGAAGAACCAAGGAGTTCTCGCCGCTTTTTTTTGTTTCATTAAGAATGCTGCCGGCATATTTCGAGTTTGCGAAGATGCGCAGCATCTCATAAGCAATATCTCGCAACCCCGCGAAGCTCAATTTTTTGCAGTAGCAGGTGTTATGAAAAGCCCTGATTTCTTCAGCGCGGGACGCAGCGCCATGTATACCGCGACAGATACGATGGTGGAGGTAAAGGCGTTGATGGAGGTGGAAGCCACGTTCCATGCCAGTGTCAGTTCTGCGGCAGGTTTGCCTAAGATCAGCAGTTTGTAGAAGTAACCGACTAGCGGATCGAAGATTACGTTGAACAGCAGTCCGCCCACGGCTGCAGCAATCGTCCATTTTAAAACTTTGCCGTTGTCCTTTTCGGTGCTGATATGACCGATCTTATGAGCAATAACACCTGTAATGAGTCCGATGCAGAGCTTCAGAATGAAAGTCTTGGGAGCGTAGGCGATGTAGACGGGATCAAACAGATCGCCGATGGTCATGCCGATGGCCCCGCCGAGTCCGCCGTAGAATCCGCCCAGCAGCAAGGCGCCGAGTACGCATACCGCGTTGCCCAAGTGGATGGAAGTGGCATCGCCTCCGGGCATGGGAATCTTAATCTGCAGAAAGGTAAATACTACGTAGGAAAGTGCAGCAAAGATACCGGTCAGTACAATTTTCAGAAGTTTTTCGTTTTTCATAAATTAATTCCTCCTCGAACAATAACAATTATTTTTAGATAACTATACCGCAAAATGGCATGATTGAAAGTGCCAAATTAAGTTTTTTAGACCATGCCAGCAAATGTGATAATGTGATTAAGAGAGAAAAAAACGGTTATCCTACATCACAAAGGGAATGACTGTAATAGTCAAAAAAGTGAGGAACGTAACATGGGAGAGAAAATAAAGCAGTTTAGGACGGATTTCTTTTATTTTGTCTGGCTTTTTGTCTTGGCGGCAGTGTTCGGTTGGCTCTGGGAAGGTTTTCTGTATCTTTTTAAAGATGACACGTATGTCAATCGGGGGTTTCTGACAGGACCGTGGCTTCCGATCTACGGAACAGGCGCTGTTATGCTGGAGATACTGTTTCACAGGTGGCGCGACCGGCCGGTTCGGATCTTTGTGTCATCTATGTTGTTGTGCACTGCATTGGAGTATCTTTCGGGATGGTATCTTGAATTGACTTGGGGAGTCAAGTGGTGGGATTACAGCGATATGCCATGGAATCTGCACGGCAGGATCTGTGTCCTAAGCAGTGTGCTCTTCGGTCTTGGCGGAATGCTACTTGTGTGGGTGGTCTGTCCGCTGTTTTATTCGCTGTATCGGAGAGTGCCGGTGAGAGTCAGGATCGGACTTGGTGTGCTGATATTATGTCTGTTTGCGGCGGATGCGGCATACAGTGCGATGCGGCCGCATGCCGGTGCGGGAATCACTTATCGTTAGCAATGTGTACAATTAGAGTATCCCATATTTGTGCGTTATGACAATAAAGGAAAACTGTTGAATGGCGGCGAATTATGTTATTATAGTACTAATACGGTTGTTTTGTGAACAGATGGGGAGATCTGTGAGTATGCCGGCAGAATGCTAAGAAAAAGTATCAGTGTCTGAACTGATGGATAATGAGGGGACATAAGATGGGGGATAATGTCTGGTTCTATGTATTGCATGGGCTTGCCGCTCTATGCGCGATTATCTTTGCTTTCAAAAGCTATGGGAAGAAAAGCCGTCTGGGTGTGTTTGCAGGCAACGCATTTCTGGCGGCAGGTATGCTGAATATAGCATACATTGTGAGAATCATTGTAAAATCTTATTTCATGGCGTCTTTGTGCACCAGCATATATTTCATATGTATGGATCTTCTGGTAGTCACGACGTTTCAGTTTGTGGTGGAGTTTACGAATTATAAGACGCTGACACTCAAACGCAGGAAATATGTTTATCCACTGCTTAGCGGGGTCGCCCTGATTGATGCGGCGTTGCTTATCGTCAACATCTTCCATGAGATTATGTTGCGTTATCAGTACAATTTGTACAGTATATATGCGATCAAGTTCATGTATGTGCCCAAACCGTTATTTTATCTCCATCTTGGGTTTACGTTCCTTGTGGGGGCGGCCATTGTGTATGTCCTTATTGTAAAAGTATATACGGTGCCTAAGATCTACGGCGGGAGATACCGGTATATGCTGACCGGACTTTTAATTGTGATTCTGTTCAGCGGCGGATATATCTCGGGGGTGCTCAAGGTGAGCATAGATCTTTCGGTGCTGTTTTATGGTTTTATCACGCTGGTCATATACGGCAATATATTTGATTATACGTCTAAGGGAATGCTGAATTCTACCCGTAAGATGGTTCTGGAATATATGGGAACGCCGATGGTGCTGTTCGATTACGAGGGATATGTGGCGGATACGAACCGTGACATGCGGGAGCTTTTCCCTATATTAAACCAGCAGCACAGGAAGATCAGCATGATGGATTTCATGCAGATCGCTTCTTTCAAGGAACTGCAGAGCACGGTGACGGATCAGGTGTTTGAGTGGAGAAATTCCGATGAGGGCGGCACGAAGGTGTATCAGTGCAATTTTACCTGCCTTCAGGATGAGAAGGGCAGAAACATCGGACATCTGCTTATTATGAAGAATCTGGAAGTGGAGCGGGATATGCTGACACAGCTGTATTCCAAGCAGAGCTTCCATACCAGGATGAAACGCATAATTGAGAAAAGTATCTATCCGATTACGGTAGTAGTCTGCAACACCAACGGGATCGGACTGGTAAATGATGTATTCGGGTGGACAAAAGGCAATGAGATGCTCA
This sequence comes from Lachnospiraceae bacterium, assembly GCA_014804655.1. GTDB lineage: Bacteria > Bacillota > Clostridia > Lachnospirales > Lachnospiraceae > UBA3282. Next base: position 89,811 of record JAAUZK010000028.1, read on the forward strand.
GAAGAGCGGCAGATCTGCTGAGGGATAACCTGCCGAATACCGCCGTGCTTGCACGTCTGGAGGACGGGGATATGGCGGCCGGACTTGCCGAGGTCGAGCAGGAGTATGCGATTCGTCTTTTTGAAAATATCAGGGAGCAGTACCGTGAAAGCAATGATACCGGAATCAACACGGATCTGGAATACGGTATTGCAGTGATCAGAGATGACAGCAAGAGTGTGGAGGAAGCACTGAAAGAAGCTTCCGACAGTATGCATACGAAGAAGCTGATGAATGAGACATCCCAGAAGAGTTCCTTGTTGGATTCGTTGACACAGACACTGACGGAGAGCGACTATGAGACGGAGGAGCATGTGGAGCGCACGAAAGAGATGGCCGTAAAACTTGGCAAGGCGATCAACCTGTCTGACACCGATCTGGGGCGGCTTGCGCTGCTGGCGGTGCTGCATGATATCGGTAAGATCGCGATTCCGCATGCAATACTGCTTAAGCCGGACAAGTTGACGGACGAAGAGTGGGAGGTCATGAAGAGCCACACGGAGAAGGGATACCGGATCGCCAGCGCCTCCAAGGAACTGCAGCCTATTGCGGAGTACATATTACACCATCATGAGAGATGGGACGGCAAGGGTTATCCGGGCGGACTGAAAGGGGAGGAGATCCCGCTGTTGTCCCGTATCATTACGGTGGTGGATTCCCATGATGTCATGGTGCACGACAGACCTTATCACAAGGCGATGAGCCATGATCAGGCGGTGGAAGAATTGCTTCGGTGTTCCGGTACGCAGTTTGACCCGCAGCTGGTGCAGGTGTTCCTGAAAGTCATAAGCAACGAGGCGTGAAGGGTATAAAGATTCATAGTAACTGTTCAGAAGATGCTTCGTAACTGTGAAGAACAGAGTTCTGAACAGTTACGATTCAGAAAATAATTTACGGAAGCAGGGAACCTTTTCCCTGCTTCTTTTATCTTATTCACAGAACGATCGTTTTGAGGGTGTATCAGACGTATGAAAGCGTGCTTTGACACCCTGTGGGTATACAATCAAAAAAGGAGGTGCTGTGTCCGGCATGAAACAAGAGACATTTGAACGGAATATACGGGAATATGCACCGAATATGTACCGGCTGGCGCTTGCCATGCTGCATAACAGGCAGGATGCGGAGGACGCGGTCAGTGAAGCGGTGCTTATAGCCTATGAGAAGAGGCATACGCTGCGAGACAGTAACCGGTTCAAGCCGTGGATCATGCAGATTATGGCGAACGAAGCCAGAAGGATATACGGAAAAAATAAACGGATCACGCCGATGGAAGACATAGAGGCATATATGCCGTCATTTAGAGATGAGAACCACGAATTATGGGATGTGGTTATGCAGCTTGAGACGGCGCACAGGGAAGTGATCATGCTGTATTTCTACGAGCGATTTTCAATTAAGGAGATTGGCAGGATTCTTCATGTGCCGGAGGGGACCGTAAAATCCAGATTATCCAGAGCAAAAAAGGCGCTGAAGGAGATGCTGGAGGAGTAGACAGGCAGAAAGGAGAGAATTATGCAAGATAGATGGGAAGAGACAATTTTTCATATGGCGGAGCAAGAGCAGATGGTCATGCCTCAGAGTATGACCGACAGAATAGAAGAAATGTTATGTAAATCTAAAGAGAGGCGGTTTCGCATGAACTTTAAGAAAAGTATAGTCCTTGCAGCGGCGATGATCATGCTGATCTCCGCGACGGCGGTCGCTTCGGTGGGTGCGCTCAGAGAGCGGATGGAAGCCATGAACAGGGAGAAGATGGAAGAGTATTTCACACAGATATATGCTTCGAAGATCGGAGTTGACAATTATAACAGGCCATATACCGATACCGAGAAAGAGCGGATGAGCCAGCTGCGGGAAGCCTATGAGAACGAGGCGCGTTTCCCGAAGGGCGAGCTTACCATGATAGAGGAAGCTGAGAAGTATAAGGGCAAAGGAGTAGCTCTTTTAGGCGACACAACGACCTTTTTCTTCCCAGAGGGGGAGATGAGCGACGAAGAACTGCTGCAGATTATCGATTTCATGCACAAGAGGGATTACAGCCTGCAGAAAATGAATGAGATGATCGCGGCGGGAGAGGCACAGATGCCCGAGATCGAGGAAGAAGAGATTGAGGCAACCGACATATCGATCCTTGAAGGAGATGCAGTCTATGAACCGACGCAGGAACTGACCATTCCTTACACGGGAGATCTGGAACTGGATCTGACGATAGCGGCAGGGCGGAATGAACTGTTCCTGGCAGGATATAACACCGTACACCGGATGGAGATCGGCAGCAGTGATTCTGAATTTTTCTTCGATGATTTCGGTGTGGAGACGAGAATCCTTGCGATGTGTCAGGATGTGAACGGGGATGTTTATATGGCGTTGTGGCAGTGGCCGGATGAGAATGATTGGGAGAGCAGAGAACTTGCGGTATGGGTAGTGAATAAGGATGGAGAACTGCTTCGTAAGATCGACATGTCTCCTTATATGGCACAGGAAAGAATAGGTTATGCAAGGCGAATGACAATCGGTGCAGACGGTTATCTCTATCTTAGTGTGGCGGGACTTAAGTCGCCTAAGGAAGCGCAGGAATGTGAGATCCTCGTGCTAGATCGGGAGGGAAATTATATTTCGCGTATTGCGCCCGATGAGTATGCCCTAAATCTGAACGGCGGACTGGGTGTCGGCAAGGACGGCAAAGTTTATACATGTATTGAGAATTACTATGATCCCGAGAATCCGGAAAGAAGAATGGGAATTGCGTCTCTTAATGCGAAGGAAGGGACACTGGACGAAATCTATTATGATATCATGCCGGAGAATACGATTATGATCGACATCATAGCGTCGGGCGCGGAGTCGGATTTCGTGTTCTGGGGATATAACGGTATCTTCACTTATAATCTGGGAGACGACAAAGCCGTGAATGTCCTGCCGGTCTATGAGGCACCCTGCGATTGGGAAGGGACAAGGTACTGCGCGCTTTACGATGGCAGGATCGTGATTGCGGCCGCCAGTGACTACCGCATAGAGGAGCACCCTCTGGGAAAAAGATTTCTTGCGGTCCCGGAGAAGACCTGTTTCTACTATATGCCGGGGATATAGTACGTTTTTATTACGGAATAATCTTTATATCGCTCATACGGGCAGGCGCTATCGATAAGATGGCGCCTTTTTTTGGTTGAGGATGGAGCGGAAATATGCTACTATATTTAATGAGATAGTGTCGGTAAGAACGGGAAAATGACAATGGGAGAAGACACCAATGGAACGGATTTTAGTCGTGGAAGACGATCTTGCCCTCAGCACGGGTCTGTGCTTTGAACTGGATGCGGCGGGGTATGTGCCGCAGGCGGCCTACAACTGCCGCAAGGCGAGATATCTGGCGGGACAGGAAGAATTTGTGCTGGTGCTTTTGGATGTGAACCTGCCTGACGGCAGTGGTTTTGAACTGTGCCGGGAGATTAAGAGCCGTAATCCGCAGATTCCCGTGATCTTCCTTACGGCCAATGATTTAGAGGAAGACGTATTAAACGGATTTGATCTGGGCGCGGAAGATTATATTACGAAACCTTTTAATATGAAAATACTCTTGAGACGGGTTGAGGTTGCGATCCGCCGGGGCAGCACTGCGGCGGAACCGTCAGCCGTCGGGGAATGTTACCGGGATGATTTCTTACAGGTGGATTTCACAGCGCTTACCGCGGTCCGCGGGGGCGAGAAACTGGTGATCACACCGAATGAATATAAATTACTAAAGATTCTGACAGCCAATGCAGGGAATGTCGTCACGAGACAGAGCTTACTTACGCGGTTGTGGGACTGTGAAGGTAATTTTATAGACGATCATACATTGACAGTGACCATGAACAGGCTTCGCGCTAAGATCGAGGATGAGGAACATGCCTACATCAAGACTGTGCGCGGGATGGGATATGTCTGGCAGAAGAAACAGGGGATGTGAGAATGGAACAGGCACAGAGAAAACATATAGAGAGCAGCACAGTGGGTAATCACGTAGTCACGATGGTGATGATTGCCATGGGGACGGCGTTGTTTGCAGGATTTCTGTATGTTTTGTGGATGTGGGTTCCCCGTGCCTCGGTGCGGTATACATTATTGTTTTTGTGCGGAGGGACGTGTCTGACTGCGTTTATATGGTGTCTGTGGCAGCGTCGGCAGATATGCCGTTTTGCAGAAGAGCTGTGCCGGACGCTGGATGAGCTTATGGCCGGACGCGAGCCGGAGAACTATTATCCTTATGAGGATACCCTGACGGCAAGGGTACAGGGTAAATTACTGCAATATTACGATCTGATGAATGAAGGATGGAGGCGCAGCCTGCAGGACAAACAGACGATACAGGAGCTGGTGAGCGACATCTCACACCAGGTTAAGACGCCTATCGCCAATCTTTCAATGTTTATAGGCATTCTGCGGGAACATCGGCTGAGTGAGGAGAAACGGTCGGAATTTTTGGAGACCATGGCGGGTCAGATCGGTAAACTGGATTTTCTCATGCAGTCGCTCATTAAGATGTCGCGATTGGAAACGGGAACGTTTGTGCTGCATGCTAAAGAGGCGAACTTGTATGACACGATCGCACAGGCGTTAAACGGCGTTCTTACAAAGGCGGAGAGCAGGAATATCAGATTTACGGTGGAATGTGAGGAATCCGTTCAGGTGAGACACGATCCCAAGTGGACGGCGGAGGCTCTGGGCAATCTTCTGGATAACGGAGTAAAATATACGCCGAATGGCGGAAACATTCGTATCAGCGTCCGCCCGTGGCAGTTCTATACCCGCGTGGATATTACCGACACCGGGATTGGCATACCGGAAGAGCGCTACAACGATGTATTCAAGCGGTTCTACCGGGGAGAAGAGACTGCCGGTCAGGAGGGAGTCGGTCTGGGTCTTTATCTGGCGCAGGGAATCATTACCAGACAGAAGGGGTATATCAGTGTGAAGTCGGAGGTCGGAAAAGGCAGCACTTTTTCCGTATATCTGTTAAACTAGAAGTAGTACAGTTGATTATAGAGAAATCAATTGCCAATGAAGGGAGAATTCAATGAAAAATACGATTTTGGTTGTGGATGATGATAAGACGAACCTGGCGCTGGCGCAGAAGATCCTTATGCCGAGGTATCGTATTGCCGCTTCCAATTCCGGCAGGGGCGCTTTGAAATATCTGGAAAATCATCATCCGGAGCTGATACTTCTGGATATCAATATGCCGGACATGGACGGATATGAGGTAATGGAACAGATCAGGGCGAAAGAAGACACCAAGACGATTCCTGTCATTTTCCTGACGGCGGATAGTCTGGCGGAGACGGAAATCAAATGTTTTCAGATGGGCGCTATGGACTTCGTCACCAAGCCTTTTGTTCCGGATATACTTCTAAGCCGGGTGGATAAGACGATCGAGCTGGATCAGTATCGTCATAATCTGGAGAACATGGTAAAAGAGCAGGCGGAAAAGATCACGGAAGATGCCAGACGTATCAGCAAGATTCAGGACTCCGTCATTGTCGGTATGGCAAATCTGATCGAGAGCAGGGACGGAAGTACCGGAAAACATGTTAAAAATACGCAGATGTATGTGCGGATGATTGCCGACGAACTGCGAAGGAGGAATCTTTTTGCCCAGGAATTAACGGAAGAATACATAGAGGATCTGTGTAAAGCGGCACCGTTACATGACGTAGGGAAGATCAAGATTCCCGATGCGATCTTACAGAAACCCGGAAGGCTTACCCCGGAAGAGTTTGATACGATGAAGCAGCATACCACGCACAGCAGTACGATCATAAAGATGATCATCGGTGATGTGGAAGACGAACATTATGTGGGGATCGTGGAGGATATCGCCATGTACCATCATGAAAGGTGGGACGGTACGGGTTACCCTACGGGACTTAAGGAAGAGGAGATACCGCTGGCGGCGCGCATCATGGCTGTAGCGGATGTTTTCGACGCGTTGTATGAAGAACGGTGTTATAAGCCGCCGGTTCGTCCGATTGAGCGAATCATGCAGATCATGCAGGAAGGCAGGGGAACACAGTTTGATCCGGTGATCATAGATGTGTTCATGGAAATGCTTCCGATGTTAAAAGAAGTGCTGGGTATCAGTTGATAAAGAACGGTTGACAGGGATTACCGATGGGAATGCGGATGAAAGGTAAGGTAGATTACTGTGGAAGAGAGACAGTTTGGGAATGAGAAAATGAGCAGGAAGCTGGAACAGATCGTATTGATTTTTTTCACGATTTTTTCGCTTTCGATGTTTGTCTCCTCGTTTCTGTTAGCATGGCATATTCTGCTCAAGGAGCTCATTATAGCGACTGTTGTGGCGGGATGGATCGTTTTTAGCAGGAAATACCGGGACTATAAGTACCGTGCCAAATTTCTGGCGGTCATGTCATGGGTGAATTTTGCCATTTACGCAACGCAGTCGGTGAGCTTTACCTCAATGTTGTCCACGATGCTTGCGCTGATCGTCCTGCTCGGTATCTTCAGTATTACGGATATCATTTATATTGATCTGTTCTGCACTACGGTGATCATAGCCTATCACGTGTTTATTCTGCGGACGTTCAAAGTAGAGACAGCCAATGAGGTTCTTCGACTCTTCTTACATATTCTTTCGGCATATGCAATTTTGTTTGTCACATGGATCACGATACGCACCAGACAGGAGACAAACGAACAACTCGTAGAAAATATCCGCGAGTTGGAGATCGTGGAGAAAAGCAAGGATGATTTTATGGTGAACATCTCCCATGAGATTCGGACGCCTATCAATGCGGTGTGCGGCATGAGCGAGGCTATCCTGCAGGAGGATATTCCCGTGAATGTGAGACGGGATATCATAGATATTCAGACTGCGGGACGTAATCTTCTTGCTACGGTCAGCAATATTCTGGATTTCTCGGAACTAGAGAGCGGTAAGATGGAGCTGGCGGAGGAGAGCTATAATATTACCTCCACGGTTACGGATATCATTAATATGGCGCTGACGCTTGAGAACGGCAAGCAACTGGAACTGATCGTGGACTGTGATGCGAATCTGCCAAGTAACTTGCTGGGAGATGAACAGAAGTTTCGGCGCATTGTCATGAATCTTATGGAAAACGCCATTAAATTCACGAAGGAAGGCGGCGTGGTTCTTCGGATCAAGAGCCGGAAAGAGGAGTATGGCGTTAACCTGTTAGTCAGTATCAAAGATTCCGGGATCGGCATGAAGCAGGAGGATATGGAAAATATTTTTGCCAGCTTCAGTCAGGTCAATTCCGGAAGGAACCGGGAAGAGGGCGGTATTGGACTCGGTCTTGCCATCACGCAGGCATTGGTGCGCAATATGGGCGGATTTATTACCGTGGAAAGCGAACCCGGAAACGGTACGGAATTCCAGTTCACCATTCCGCAGAAGGTGCTGGATGAAACTCCCATTGTCTCCATCAGGAACAAGAGCCGCATTTTTGTTGCAAGTTATATCAATATGGATAAATATAATTACTCCGTGGTGCGGGAAGGCTATGAGAAATGTATGCGTCATATGGCGGAACAGTTCGGCGTTATGTTCCGTGTATGCAGGAATCTCTCAGAGTTAAAGAGGCGTATAGAGAATGAAAATTACACGCATATTTTTATCGGCTGGGAAGAGTACAATGAGGATAAGGTATTCTTTGAGAAAATGGCGCAGGAGCTCAAGGTCGTGTTGATACTCGACTATGATCAGGAGATGCAAAGCGGAAGCAATATGCTCCGTATTTATAAGCCCTTTACCGTACTGTCTATTGCGGCGGTACTAAATGGCGAGAAGGTGCTGCAGAGCGAGGAGCAGCACAGCCGGTATCGATTTATTGCTCCTACGGCGAAGGTTCTTGTGATAGACGACAATGCCATGAACCTGAAAGTCATGGCAAGGCTTCTTCTTCCTTATCAGATCAAGGTAGTTATGGCGCTTGGCGGGCAGGAAGGGCTTGATAAATTGAACAGCATGGATTATGACTGCGTATTCTTAGACCACATGATGCCGGAGATGGATGGTGTGGAGACGCTTCACAGGATACGCCAGAAGCCGGGGCCGTATTTCCAGACTCTTCCGATAATTGCTTTTACGGCGAATGCCATTGGCGGGGCGAGAGAGATGTTCATGGAAGAGGGATTCGATGATTTCATTGCCAAGCCTATTGAACTGAGCGTGTTAGAGAGAATGCTGCAGCGGTATATTCCGCAGCAGAAGCAGGTAAAGATAGATCCGCAGATACAGGATGACGCAGCTGTCTCCGGTAAGAACGGCAGCAGGGGCGGCAGACAGCCTTTAGCGGGGCAGGAGGACGCTGTGGAACAGAACAGTCCCGGGACGGCAGCAGGATCCGATGCAGCTGATCAATCAGAGGAAACACCTGCCGCTTCATCCGAATCGGAAGGGCTAGAGGCGCTCAGCCGTGCGGGCATCAATATCTCGCAGGGCATTTCTTACTGCGGTGACAGAGAAGGGCTGCGTGAGATCATCGCTATGTACCATGCGCAGGGAGCGGGAAGAAGTAGGCAGTTGCAGCAGTTATTTGAGGAGCAGAACTGGAAGAATTATTCCATTACCGCCCATGCCCTGAAGAGTAACTCAAGAGGGATCGGCGCTAATGATTTGGCGGAACTTGCCCTCAGTATGGAGATGGCAGGCAAAGAAAACCGGATCGAATATATTATAGAACATCATGCAGAGTTTATGAAGAAGCATGAAGAACTTCTGGCGGCTCTTGCGGAGAATTCCTTCATTTATCCTGACGGCTGTCCTGATTCCGGACCGGAGGCATCCGGAGAAGAGGATGGAGATACAGGGAATACCGATACGGGACAGGTGTTACAAGAGACAGATGAACAGACCTTGAACGGACAGATAGCTCTTTTGCAGGAGAAGCTGGACAATTTTGAGAGCGATGGCATAGAGGATTTTCTGGAACAATTGGAATCCTGCACATATCACGGGATCAATCTGAATGAAATAACGGCCAAAATCAGACAGAGCGTGGACGAATTCGATTTCCTCGGCGCCGGCGGCATACTGGAGGAGTTGAAGGAGAAGATTACGGGAAGTCAGAACGGAGGCAATTATGATTAAGAGAATACGCAGGTTTTTACGATCTCAGTTGAATGAACAGGTGAATTTTCAGGACAGGTTCATGCGGATCGCTCTGATGCTGGCATTTGTCGCTTCTATTATCGGAGTGGGGCGCGTTGCGCTGGGAGCGGCGCCTGTGGCGTTGTATGCGCTGATCCCGATGTGCCTGGTATCTTTTGTTGCGATTCATATAGCCGCGGACCGGCGCAAGATCAACAAGGCTGCAAGACTGCTTGTCTTTGCATCCAATCTTATTTTGTTCCCGTTGATCTTTATTTTGAGCGGAGGCATAGAGAGCGGTACGCCGGTCTGGTTTGTGTTGGGGCTGGTCTATGTGTTCCTGCTGTTTGACGGCAAAGAAATGATCTTTGCGCTGGTGGTTTCCGTGCTTTCTTTTTCTATTACATATTATATCGCCTATCAGTATCCGAATATGGTGCCAAGGGGAAGCCGCGCATACAGCTTCGTTGATTCTTATATCACGATGCTGGTGGTGAGCTGTTTTGTCGGTATGCTGATGAAAATTCAGGTGTGGACGTATAATAAAGAGCAGGAAGTGACGGAGAAGCAGAAAGAGGAAATCGAGCGGATCGCCAGGTCAAAAGATGCCTTTTTTGCCAATATGAGCCATGAGATCCGCACGCCGATCAATACGATTATCGGTTTGAATGAGATGATCCTTAGGGAAGATATCTCCGATGAAATTGCCGAGAATGCCATTAATATCCAGAATGCCAGCAAAATGTTACTGACTACCATCAATGATATTCTGGATCTGTCCAAGATAGAGTCGGGTAATATGGAGATCGTACCCGCACAGTATGAGGTCAGCGCCATGTTCAGCGATCTGGTGAATCTGATCTGGATTCGCGCCCATGAGAAAGAACTGGAGTTTAAGGTGGACATTGATCCGGAAATACCGTCGATGCTCTATGGTGATGAAGTGCGTATCAAGCAGGTAGTCACTAATATGTTGACTAACGCAGTCAAGTATACGGCGTCAGGGTCTGTCACATTGACGGCAAAGGGTGAAAGAGTTGCGGCTGACCAGATCATGCTTCGTATTTCCGTGACGGATACCGGTATGGGAATCCGTAAAGAGAGTCTGGAGGATCTGTTTAGTTCTTTCAAGCGCGTGGACGAAAGCGATAACCGTCATATTGAAGGAACCGGACTGGGACTCAATATTTCCAGACAGTTGATGGAGATGATGGGCGGCAGGATCTATGTGGACAGCGTATACCACAAAGGTTCCACTTTTACGGTGGAGGTCAAACAGCGTATTGTCAATGTACGCCCCATCGGCGTGATCAACTTTGCGTCGCAGAAACAGTTGAATAACCGTGCAAAATATAAACAGAGCTTCACGGCGCCGGATGCCAGAGTGCTTGTTGTGGATGATAATGATATGAACCGTATGGTAGCCATCAAGCTGCTTAGGGGTACGGGAATTAAAGTCGATACGGCACAGAGCGGTAAAGAATGTCTGAAGCTGACTGCCGAAAATCTGTACCATGTAATTCTGATGGATCATATGATGCCGGATATGGACGGCGAGGAAACGATGAAAGCGGTGCGCGCCCAGACGAAAGGGTTCTGTCAGAAGGTGCCAATTGTTGCCCTGACTGCCAATGTCATGACGAATGCCGAACAGGTCTATCAGAATATGGGATTTGACGGATATCTGGCGAAACCCATCAACTCAGCGCTTTTGGAGGCGAGTCTGCTAAAGTATCTACCGCAGGAACTGATCGAGTACGTTGCGTCAGAAGACGAGGATGAGATGGAAGGGGAGACTGCAATCAACCGTGTGAGCAGTGTAAGGAAGCGGAAAGTCGCGATCACTGCCGACTGCATCTGCGATCTGCCTAAAGATTTGCTGGAGAAATATCAGATCAGGCTGATGTATTGTTATGTGCATACGAAAGAAGGGCGTTTCTGCGATCTTTTCGAGGTCTCTTCCGATAGTCTGTTAAATTATTTGCAGACAGAGGGGAATTATGCCCATTCTTCCACGGCGGAGCCTTCGGAATATGAATATTTCTTTGCGGATACGCTGGAAAGTGCGGAGCATGTGATCCACATCACGGCTACCGTTGACTTAAGCGGGGCTTATCCGAATGCGCTGCAGGCGAGCAGAAGCTTTGGTAATGTCACTATAGTGGATTCCACCCATATCAGCAGCGGCCACGGTCTTATGGTATTGTATGCTGCCGCTATGGCGGAAGAAGGGAAAGATGTTCAGGAGATCTGCAAGGCCTTAGACCGGTTCCGTGACAGGGTATGTTCCAATTTTCTTGTGCCGAGTACGGCAGCGCTTTACCGCAACGGAAAAGTCAGCGCTGCGGTGCATAAGGTGTGCAGCGGTCTGAATCTTCATCCGGTGCTCCACATGTCCCAGAACGAATTGAAGCTCTGGAAGATAGAGATGGGCGGCAATATGAAGCACGTGCGGAGCAGATATGTCAAGAAGCTGCTTCGGCACGGTAAGCAGATCGATACGAGCGTTCTCTTTCTCACCTATGCCGGATGTACGGTGCACCAGATCGAAGAGATACTGGAAGAAGTGGAGAAATATATGCATTTTGACCGGATCATTACCCAGAAGGCTTCTGCGACAGTGTCAAGTAACTGCGGTGTGGGCGTATTTGGTCTGATGTTTGTGAAAAAGAAGGAAAAAGAAGAAAAAGACAGTCAATATGGATATGATTACGGTACGGAAGCTTAAGAAATATTACGGCAGCGGGGATAATCAGGTACGGGCACTGGATGAGGTCGATCTGTCCGTCGCAAGAGGCGAATTCGTTGTCATAGTAGGTGCGTCCGGCAGCGGCAAGACTACACTGCTCAATATGATAGGCGGTCTGGATGTGCCTACGGAGGGCGAAGTGATCGTGGACGGCGTGAGTCTCGCCGGGCTGCGGGAGGAGCAGCTTGCGGTATTTAGACGTAAGAAGGTGGGATTCATATTCCAGAATTATAATCTCGTTCCGACTCTGACAGTGAAGGAGAATATTTTGTTCCCGTTAGAGTTGGACGGTTCTGCACCGGGCGGGGATTATCTGAAGGAGGTCGTGGAACTGCTGGGATTAGGAGAGCGTCTGCACGCATATCCGGCGGCTCTTTCCGGCGGGCAGCAGCAGAGGGTGGCAATCGCCAGAACGCTGGTGTCAGGGCCGTCGGTCATACTGGCTGACGAGCCTACCGGCAATCTGGATTCCCGTAACGGACAGAATGTGGCGGGACTGTTGAAAATGACGGCTGAACTTTATCACCGGACACTGGTAATGATTACGCACAATCAGGAGCTGGCGCAGCTTGCAGACAGGGTACTGTATATGGAGGATGGGAAGCTCAAGGAGCAGAGGATCAGTTTATAGAATATGTTGGAGAATGATAATCTTAAAATCTGCCGTAAGCTGGTGCGGCGGGAGTTTCAATTTCATAAGGGACGCAGCATACTTCTTATGACGGCGATCGCGCTGGTGAGTATGTTGTGTACCTTTTCTTTTGCATTGGGATTTGTGATCCGTGACGGATATTTGTACGGTTATCAGGTTCGCTACGGCTCTACGAGCCATATTCTGTATTATGGGCTAAACAGCGTGCAGGCAGCGTCGATCGCGAATCATGCCGATGTGAAAAAGGCGGTGCTTGTGCGGGCGATAGGGAATTTGTCTGATGATGTGATGGAATATCGCAGTGTGAAGCTTGCGGCAGTCGATTCCGATTGGGCGACGACAACGGAAGCGGTACCTGTATTCGGGCGGATGCCGGAGTCTGACGACGAGATTGCTCTGGATGAACTTACTATGCGGTCGCTGGCGATTCCGCACAAGGAAGGAGCAGAGGTGGTCCTGCGCTGGATTCCTGTGGATGGCGGTGAGGAGAGGGTGAGTACTTTCCGGCTCTGCGGGTGGTGGAGCAGCGACATGAGTTCTACGGAGACTTGCGCATGGATTACGCAGGAGACCGCGGAAAGGCTTTATCCCGACGCACCGGATCTTGTGACGATGGGAGTGACATTGTACCGACCGGAGGATCTGGATATGCAGGCGGAGAAGCTACTCGCTGATCTGGGTGTGGACGGTGTTGTCTATGCTACCAATCTGGCGTATAACGGGGCAAGAGTAGAACGTGCGGACGGAAAAGCAGTGCCATACTATATGATCAATATTGCAGTTGCGGCGTGCGGCATGTTGATGGTGTATAGTATCGTGCGCCTCTCCGCAGGAGAGAATGTGAGATTCTACGGGCGGGTGAAGAGTCTTGGGATGAGCCCGAGACAGATCGGCAGGCTTTTGTCAGGACAGGCGGTATATCTGTGCCTTCCGGCAATTCCTGTAGGGTGGCTGCTGGGATTCACGCTTTGTGCTGTGGTTGCCCCGTATGTGATCCTAAATATGGGTGGGCAGAATCCGGCACTGCTGTTTTTCAGAGTGGCTCCGTTTGTGTACAGTGCGCTGTTCACGTATTTTATCACGTTGACGGCCTGTATGCTGCCTGCGAAATTCGTATCGAAGATCAGCCCCGCCGAGGCTGTGCGGTTTGTCGGCACAGTGCCCCGGCGTTCCGTGCTGCCGTTTATGAGGCTGTCCGGAATCGGACGGGACAAAGGTAAATCCGCGTTGGCGGCTGCTTCCATGCTGCTGTCACTGACCTTGCTGTGTGTTCTCTGGACCCAGTATGTCAGCGCTGATGAGGATAAGTATCTGGAGGACATTGCATACAGTGATTATCTGATTGCAGATGCCTCTGCGACTACCAATCTTCAGCGCTATAATCCGTGGAGCCGAAGTATCACACCGGAGTTTCTGGCGGTGCTTGCAGGCCATGAGGCGGTAACAGAACTGGGAACGATACGCACGATGGAAGTGCCTATGTATGCAAGTGAGGAAGAGCGTGCAATTATTGTAGAAAATTTTGAGAGCCGGGATTCGGACGGCGTTGTCAGGAAAGAGAACATGGCGGGGTCGCCGGACTGGCTGGCAGGTTATGAGATATTTCGGGAAACTGGAGAATATATCGGTATTGCTACAGGGATAGACGGACTTGCATTGTCTGTGGCGCTGCTTGAAGGAGAATACGTTGAGGGCTCTTACGACGCAGACCGTTTTGCCACGGGAGATTATGTGATTGCAGCAGGTGCCAGCGCTACGTCCTTCGTCTCGACACCTCCGGTGGGAAGCAGGGTGGAGATCGGCGGACGTTCTTTTGAGATCATGGCGGCTGTTTCATATAAGAGCCACATGATTACCGGTTCCGACAGTCGGAAAGCAGAGTACAACATTTCCTATTATATGCCGGTGCGGACTTATGAAGAATTATTTCATGACAGTGGTGTCAGGAATATATTGGTAGATATTGACTCATATAGTCAAGAAAGGTTTGAAGTTTTTCTGAGGGAACTTATAGGGGACACAGGAATCGGGGTTACGATGCGAAGCGACAATCAGTGGGAGTTTAAGAACGCGCTGTTCCATACTTATATGATTCCTATGTTTGTAGGGGCGGTTTTGCTGCTGATCGGTGTGTTGAATTTCGGCAATGCATTGGTGACGAGCGTGCTTGTACGGAAAAAGGAGTTTGCGGTGTATGAGAGTCTGGGCATGACGCAGAGGCAGATCCGCAGGCTGCTTATTTATGAAGGATTGACATACGGCGGTGTGCTGACTGCCTTCCTTGTGCCGGTGGTGTCGGTGCTGACATGGCTGTTGGGAAGATGGTGGATCACCCATACGGCAAGTGCGTGGTGCGCCACATGGAGGTATTCTCTAATGCCGATGTGGATCGTGCTGCCGTTTCTGTTTGCGGCTGCACTTCTGGTTCCGCTGTGCTGCCTGCGTCTGGTCATGAGAGAAAGCGTTACGGAGAGGTTGAGGGTGGCGGAGTGAGAGACAATAGAAGCATTTACAGGGCATTTTCAAAATGAAGATGTCCTTTTTTCATGTAAATCGGTCAATGTCACAAAAATGTACCTTTTCTGTACCTTGATTGTAACTTAGGGCTGTTACAATCTTCCTATAGATCAGGAGGTGCTGATACGAAGGTGTTTCCGGCAATTTCGTGTAACAGCTTGCGGCACTGATATATCGTGAGGAAAGGCAGGGTAATCTATATGGAAGCGATCGTGAAAGCTACGGGTTTAAAGAAATATTACGGGGAGGGAGAAGCGCTTGTCAAGGCGCTCGACGGCGTGGATTTGGAGATTGAGAGGGGCAAATTTACCGCTATCATCGGCACCAGTGGGAGCGGTAAATCCACGCTGCTCAATATGCTGGGAGGTCTGGACGTTCCAAGCGAAGGCAGTGTCAGAATCGGCAGTCAGGAACTTGCCAAACTGAATGCGGAGCAGGCGACCATCTTCAGGCGCAAGCAGATCGGGTTTATTTTTCAGAATTATAATCTGGTGCCGGTGTTGACTGTGTGGGAGAATATCATTTTTCCGATCTCATTGGACGGACGTAAACCGGACAGGAAATTTATTATGGAAGTCGTAGAGCTTCTCGGATTGGAGAGCAAACTGGACAGTTTTCCTAACCAGCTCTCCGGCGGGCAGCAGCAGAGAGTGGCAATTGCCCGTGCGCTGGCAACGAAACCGTCCATTATTCTGGCGGATGAGCCTACCGGCAATCTGGACTCCGCAACAAGTGACGATGTGATCAGTCTGCTTAAGATGACCAGTGAGCAGTTTCGTCAGACGATCGTGATGATTACCCACAACCCTGAGATTGCTGCGCGGGCTGACAGGGTGATACACATCGAGGACGGACGTATTGTGGTGTGATGCGATGATGAGACCGTGAGTGCGGCTTGATAAGACAGCGAAAATTGAGTCAGTATGCGGAATATGGATGGGTGGAATCGTGAAATTAGAGAGAAAATAGGGAGGACAGGGATTATGTTTCAACCGATAATTGTAATAAATAAACGTATTTTTAAACAAAATAAAGGGCGCAATCTTGTGGCAGTGCTTGCCATTGTGCTTACCACATTGATGTTTACCACGCTCTTTGTATTAAGTCAGAGTATGAGCAAGAACATTATCGAGATGACTTATAAGCAGACAGGATATGATGCGCAGGCGTCTTTTAAATCTATTACGGAGGAGCAGGCAGACATGATCGCCTCCCATCCCGATGTGGCGGAGGTGGGGCACAGCCTGGTGGCAGGGCTTGCGGAGGATCAGCGTGTCTCGGGACGACAGGTGGAAGTGCGTTGGGCGGATGAGAGCTATGCAAAGCACTCTTTCGCACTGCCGGACACCGGAAGGATGCCGCAGAATGAGGATGAGATCGCGCTGGACACTATGGTACTTACCAGACTGGGAGTGCCCCACGAGTTAGGCGAGACGGTGACATTGCATTGGATGGCGGATTTTAGGACGAAAGAGTTGATCACTTCCACTTTTACCCTATGCGGATTCTGGGAGGCAAATGAATCCAGTTATGCCAGTATGGCGTGGGTGAGCAGGGACTTTGCGGATGAGGCGGTGGAGTCGATTGGAGGACCTGATCCTGAGACAATGATGGGGATATATATGGCACAGGTAAGTCTCTACAGTGATAAAGATATCGAAGGCAGCATGGATCGCATTTTGTCGGAACTGGGGCTTGCGGATTTGGAATATGGTGTCAATCTGGCGTATTCTTCCGAGATGAACCGGATGGCAGTACAGGAGAATCTTCCGATGTATCTGGGAATGGTTCTGGTTTTTGCGGCGGGATATTTGATCATCTACAATATTTTTCAGATTTCCGTTACTGCGGATATACAATTCTATGGTAAACTGAAGACCCTTGGAATGACTAAGAAGCAGATTAAAAAACTGATCTACGCGCAGGCGGGACGGCTGTGCGCCATCGGCATCCCGCTCGGACTGATTCTGGGGTATCTGCTGGGTGCGGTGTTGGTACCTGTACTGATCAGCTTTCAGGCAGGAAGTGTGTCGGCAAGTCCGGTTATTTTTATCGGCTCTGCGCTTTTTGCGGGATTGACTGTATTGGTCTCCTGTATGCGCCCGGCAAAACTGGCTGGAAAAGTATCTCCCATAGAAGCGCTGCGGTACAGCGATGTAACCCGGAGCGGGCGTGGAAGGAAGAAACGTCCGGAAAGTGCGTCGTTATCTGCACTGGCCTGGTCAAATCTGGGCCGAAACAGGAAACGTACCGTTACCGTGATCTGTTCCCTCACTTTGGGGCTGACGCTGATGAGCTGTTTTTATGCCAAGAATGCCTCTTTTGATATGGAGAAATATCTGGAAGGGTTGACGATAGCAGATTATCAGATCGATGAGGCGACCAGTGAAGCTTATATGACAGGATACGATCCGCAAGGCGATTCCTTGAGCGGAGAACTGCTTCGACTAATTGAGTCAATAGAAGGGTTGGAGTCAGTGGGGCATCTGTACAGCCACGAGACGCAGATTGCGCTGAGTGAACAGACAATAGAAAACATACAGGGATTTTATACCGAAGATATATTGGATTCCTGGGCATCCTATGATCCGACAGGTGTGGAGGCGATGCAAAGAGCCCTGGAAGAGCAGAAAGCTTACAGTGTTATTTACGGTATAGACGGCATACCGTTAGATGTGTACAGCCAAGAAGAATATTGGGAGAACGGCAGTTTTGACGGGGAACTTTTTGCGACAGGCAAATATGTGCTGGCATTGGGACCGGGCATGGAACCGGGTATAAAGGAGCAGGCTATGCCTACGGTATCTGTGGGGGATTCGGTGGACATAGAGGGCAGAGAGTACACAGTCATGGCGGTACTCAATAGTCTGCAGCCGGTAACGGAGGGGGCCTATGAAGGCGGTCCACGGGATAGTTTCTATCTGGATTTTATTATGCCCACAGAGACGTTCCGGGAATGTTGGCCGGAAAATACTTTGCGAAAGCTGTATTTTAACGTAGCAGATGAGAAAATAGAAGAGGCACAGAAAAAGATAGATGCGTACTTTGCCCGGACGGGATTGACTTTGTCAGTCACTTCCAGACAATCCATGACGAGGCAGTATGAGCGCGAGACCAGATCAAGCGCTGTTATGGGAAATGCGGTCAGCATTGTGATTGCACTGGTAGGAGTACTGAACTTTATCAACTCCATGATTACATCCATTGTCGCCAGAAAAAAGGAATTTGCCATGATCCAAAGTGTGGGCATGACAAAACCGCAGTTATGCAAACTGCTTGTCTTAGAAGGTCTGGATTATGTGGGATTGACTCTGATAGTCACTTATGTTCTCAGTGTATTTGTCGTAGGGATCGGGGTGCGGGTTATGGTGGAAGGAGGGTATACTACGTTTCGGTTTACGTTATTGCCGCTTGTGGTGTGTACGCCGATTCTGGTGGTGTTTGCGGTTGGGATACCTTATATGTGTTTTAGGAATCTGGAGAGGGACAGTTTGGTGGTAAGGCTTAGGGCGGAGGCGTGAGAAATTCTTGAATATGATTGGGGAGGCATAAGGTGGGGCATATCGCATAAATGGGCCGATTGTGTCGGGCTGCGGTACATGGATTTTCTAAATATTCCGGCAGGGTTGTGGAAACGGACGCGACCGCCCTCTACAAGCCGTCCGGGCTTGGTTCGGGCTTTGCGGGACATCCGTGTCCCGCAATCGCTGGTTGGTGAGCGGAATATTAAGAAAATCTCATGTGCCTTCGCAAGACACAAGCGGCCCATTTATGCGATATGCCGGGCTCAACTTATGGAAGGGGTGGGGTGTTTTGTCGTAAATGGGGTGGTTGGCGTTGTAATATTATCCTTGTTCCACTATAATGAAGTTAGTGTAGATGATGTTGTATGGCTTGAATAGAGTGGAAAAGAAAGTTAACTTGTCGGATGTGGAGAGGGAGTTTTATGGACAAATTATTGGGTCGGTTCAAGAAAAACATACAGAGAGTGGGAGAAGGACTGGAGCTTGTCATGGCGGTTATTGTGCTGGCGGGGATTCTGCTGACGATCTGCAGCCTGCTGAGCGATTTCGAGGTTTTCCGTGCTATGCTGGATGATACCGCCGAATTTAAGCCTTTTCTGGAAGATGTATTTGTGATCGTGATCGGGATCGAGTTCTTACAGATGTTATGCAGACCTAACTCGGATAATGTTATGGAAGTGCTGATCTTCTTAGTGGCACGGCATATGATTCTGGGAGACACGACTCCTTTTGAAGACTTCATATCGGTGATCAGCGTCGGGCTCCTGTGTCTGGGGCGCAGATACCTGCATGTGATGAAGGAGAAAGAGAAGGAGCAGGAGCGTCAGCGAGTCAGAGAGTCAGAGCAGAGAAAGGAACAAGAATCGGAGAAACTGCCCTGACTGCCAGACGGATATAGTGAATTGCTATTGATATGTGCACCCATTCAGGAATGTAGTCAGCATATCCCGTAAATCTTCGTCGTATTCTTCTATACAGGTCAATTCGATACATACAGCACAGTTTTCATAAACCCCGAATGCCGATATACCTCGTGCATAGGGGTTTTCTTCGTTTATAAAATTGTATGTGATCATGGTATAGGACTGTTCGCCGTAAGTGACGGTTTCTTCATTGGTCACGTCATAATTATTCTGTCCGGCCGACAGCCACGTATCCACGTTCTCCTGGGCGGATTCGGCGTTATTGTATTCTCCGACCAGCAGGTAAAGCTGTGCGTCGTACAGATCGACGGTATCGCCGCCCGCGTTTTCGAATGGCTGGGCACTTCCGGCAGTCCATGAAGCGTAGTAGAGTCCGTCCGAAGATAAAGTATCCATGTTGTTTAACAGTGTCAGACGTTCATCGGTGTTTGGCGCGGTCAAATGGCTGCCCACCGTTATATATTCTGTATTGACATCGACAGCAGTGTCCTCGTCAAAGATGGAAGGGAGAACGGAACAGCCGGTCAATGTTAGCGTGAGACATAAGATACAGGCACAGATTTTTCTTTTCATGGATAACTCCTTTCGGTGGAAAATGTTATTGGTGCAGTGCATTCGCCCCTGGGGATCAATTTATATAACTGTTATACAATAAATCCCACAACGCGCTGCATTCTTCCGTATTCGCAGACACTTTATCGGTATAGAAACAGCGCCTTCCCAGATATAGACCGGCGAGTACTTCCTGGTTGCTTCCGGTGACAGTTTGTCCTGCTATGGTTTCGGTATATACACCGGTTTCGGCTTCGGACAGTACAGGGCAGTCCGCCCACAGTATAGTTTTATCCGCAACAGAATAGTCCGCCTGAGAGGGACAGCTTCCGTCGGGAGCGGCAAGAACCTGATATTCCTGTTGAAAAGCCTGCGGTTCGTCCATCAGGAAAAAGTAACTCTCGCCCTCGGAAATATCAGCCATCAGAGTGATCTCAGAGGCATATTGATAATAAGCGGTTTCCGCATCGGCAGTCTGGCTGTCACTGGTATACTGGTTGATCTGTACGATAACCTCCCCGTCCCCATTATAATCCCCGGCCAGTGAGATAAAGAGCTGCTCCAGGGCCGATACCGTATCCTGCGGAAGCGCCGCTTTGCCTACATAAGCAATCTGCAGATCAGGAGATTTAGTAAAAAGTCCCAGCGCATNCCCGATCAGACTACAGGCNGACCCNAACAGGATCACNCNGATGATCACATACCATTTACGATAATGCCACCAGTTTTTAAACTTCTCNGNNCCGGTCANAGNCTTTTGNTTTTCCGGCTGCAATAAACTGATCAGACTGTCNGATTTCCCCTCTTTATCCAATTCATCAATATCCCCGATACGCATCGCGTTTCCTCCTATTTCTCANCTTNGGTTCCGGTCACCCCTCCAAAGTAGTCCCCCCATAAGCATAAGCAACCGGCAGACAGACAAGCGGCGGCTTCATCATCATATTTTCTCTTAGAAGAAGATCGACACACATTTCCGCTATCTCCGGAACCGGCTGTACGATAGTCGAACAGTGATAATCCAAATTGCCGAAGGACCGTATCCCGTCAAACCCTATGAGCTGCACATCCTCCGGAACTCGCTGCTGCAGCTTACGCAGTGTATTTGATATCTGATACGCAAGCCGGTCTGTCACGCAGAAGATACCGTCAAAAGTCAGTTTGCCGTCGGACATATGGTCAGACAGAAATTGCTCAAACTCTTCATAGGAATCGCCGTCATTCAATATTTTCATCTCATAAGACAGACCGCGGGAGAGACATCCGTTCTCAAACCCGGCTTTTCGTTTATTGGGTTCGTTGACAAGAGAAGAACCGATGCGCAGAAACGCCACATTCTTGCAGCCCAGATCGGCAAGCTTCTCTGCGGCGAGCTGCCCGCCCGCGAAATTATCACAGGCAACACATGGAATCTTCGGTCCCATAGAGCGGTCAATGGCGACGAAGGGAGTGGTTTCTTCTACGACAAGATCGGGATTATAGGTCAAACCGATGATGCCGTCTACCTTATTATGCTGTGCCATCGTGACATATTCCTGTTCCTGCTGATGGTCGAAGTCGGTGGTACACAGCAGCATCCTGTACTTTCTCTTCATAAGCGCAATGTTTATATGATAAGTCAACGACGCATAGAACGGGTCGAAGGTGTTCGGGATCAGAAGGGCGATCGTGTAGGTCTTACTTGCCTTAAGGCCCTGTGCGTAGCTGTTGACTTGATAATTTAACTTCCGGATGGCATCCTCGACGCGGATTCTGTAGGAATCGCCTACGGGCAGACCGTTTACCACTTTGGATACCGTACCGAGAGCGACACCGGCTTCCCTTGCCACATCTTTCATTGTGGGGGCGGAATTTTCTCTTTTCATATGGAATCTCCTCACTGGTCTTCGTGTATGTTTTCCGGTGTTTATTCCCTCTGGCTATGAGCTAAGTGGCTGCTTGCGGCAGGAATTTGACTATATGAAATCACTTATGAAACACCGTGAAATTTTATGAAATAATAATGAAAAAAGTTATGTTACAGCACTTTTAAAAATATAATGTAAATAGCTTAAACAGTATATTTCCTTTATATAGTGTTATTATAAAATGGAAAAAACTATTTGTAAAGACTTAAAATGAATCAAAGAATGAAACGTTACATGAAATGTATATGTGAATAAATAACAAAAGTGCATAATTAAATTTGTAAAAAATAACAGAAAATATAAAATATCACAATAAAATACACCAAAAACATTGACCAAAAGCAGTGCAAAGTGATAATATGAATACAACATAAAATAACGTTTCACAAAAGANTGCGTTCGGGAACGTATAATATGAAAAGGTGAAAGGAGATAGGATAGGTTATGAGTAGAAGTAAGGCAGCAGTTGCACACCCGGCGTCACAGTCGGGAGGCGGATCGTTAAAGAAACGATTACTGGATAACTGGCAATTATATGCGATGCTTCTGGTTCCCGTGGTATTGACTATTATATATAAGTACATACCGATGTATGGAATCCAGATCGCATTCAGGGATTATAAAGCCAGCCGCGGATTTATGGGGAGTGAATGGGTTGGATTTGAATGGTTCAGCCGGTTCTTCAGCGCACCGACTTTCGGACGTATGATCAAAAACACAGTGGTGCTTAGTTTTTACAGTTTGTTGTGGGGATTCCCGATTCCGATCATTCTGGCTTTGATGATGAATCAGATGAGGTTTCAGAAGTTTAAGCGAGTGACCCAGACAGTGCTTTACGCACCGCATTTCATCTCCACAATGGTCATCTGCGGTATGATCCGTATTTTCCTTAGTCCTTCGGGTGGTCTGATCAACCTGATCGCGGGAACTTCCATAGATTTCCTGACAGAGTCAGGTGCATTCCGTACGATCTACATCGCTTCGGGAATCTGGCAGGATGCAGGATGGGGCATTATCGTTTATATGGCTACATTATCCAATATAGATACCTCTCTCTATGAGGCGGCGAAAGTTGATGGCGCATCTTTGTTCCAGAGAATCATACATATCGATATACCGGAGTTAACTTCGATCATGGTTTTGAATCTGATCATGAGCGCGGGCGGACTTATGAATGTCGGATTCGAGAAAGTATGGCTTTTGCAGACAGATTTGAACAAGGCGACGAGTGATGTCATCGCGGTATATGTTTACCAGCAAGGTATCGAAAACGCCAAATACAGTTATTCCACGGCGGTGGGGTTGTTTAATACGGTGATCAATATTATCCTGCTGATTGTGGTGAATAAGATAGCCGGTAAGATATCAGAAGACACGAGTTTCATATAGGAGGTGTGNCATGAAAGNGAATACAAAATCCGGAAAGCTGACAGGACTTTCAGAAAAAAGCAGTGACATCATTCTTGTTGTAATCTGCGCTATTATCCTGTTCATTGTTGCATATCCGTTGTACTATGTGTTGATTGCTTCCGTATCAAACCCATATGATGTATATGCAGGNAAGACATTCCTNTTNCCGAGCCAGTTTACACTGGATGGNTATAAATCGGTATTTGCAGATCCGAGTATTCTGACNGGACTTTTCAATAGTTTTAAGTANACGATCNTCGGTACNATATTCTCCGTNGTTGTACTNTATCTGGCNGCNTACCCNTTNAGNGTGAAGGATCTGCCGGGCAGAAAGNTCNTNAGNATCTTTTTCATTATNACNATGTATTTNGGNGGTGGTATGGTTCCNACCTACTTNGTTGTAAAGCAGACNGGANTNATCAACAATATGTGGGCNNTGTTCCTNCCGGGCGGTGTNGCNGTCGGCAATATGATNATNGTGAGAAATTTCTTCGAGAACAGTATTCCGNNNGNAATGATCGANGCAGCGAACATAGACGGCGCNTCCAAGTGGACCACATTTATNAAGATCGTNGTACCNTTAAGCCGNTCCATTATGGCGGTTATGGTAGTNTTCAGTATGGTAGCTTACTGGAANGACTGGTTTACATCAATGATCTATCTGCCTTCACCGAATAAAGCGCCTNTGCCGCTNGTNNTNAGGAATATCCTGATCAAGAGTTCNGCCAGNGCNAGTCAGGCGAGCACCATATCCGGCGGCTTTGCCGAGTTGAANAAGATGACAGAGATGATCAAGTTCTCATCCATTATTATAGCGGCTCTGCCGATGTTGATTATTTANCCGTTNGTACAGAAGTATTTTGAAAAAGGCTTTATGGCAGGTGCGGTAAAAGGNTGATCGCAGAAAGGAAATCAGATTATGAGAAAGCAGAAAGAATGCAATTATGGAAAAAAGATTATATCCTGTGCGCTTGTANCAACCCTTGCNTTGTCCGTGACGGCATGTGGAAATAAAGACTATGGACATCATGAGAANGGCGTTGCNAACACGGATACNTCCCAGACGNAGTTTGCCATTATGGGTGGACAGAGTGCGCTCAGTCCGGGATATGACGATAATGTAGTGTTAAATCAGCTTCAAAGTGATGCGGGAATCAATATTGAATGGACGACCATGAGTGAATCTTTGGGTGAGCAGGTCAATATCCGTATCGCGGGCGATGAACTTCCGGACGCTTTTATGGGTGTCGGATTCAGTAACTATGATATCTCCCGTTATGGGGATGACGGAACATTTATTGATCTGACTCCTTATCTGACGGAAGAATATATGCCAAACTTAAGTAAGATTCTGGATGAGAATCCGGATATCCGCAGTGCGATCACCATGGACGACGGGTATATCTACGGACTTCCGGCCGGAGAGCGTATGGGAACGGCAGGTATCGGCGCTGCAGAAGATTACAGTATTTTCTCAATCCCGCAGTTTGCCATGATCAATAAGGCATGGCTGGACGATCTGGGACTGGAAGTGCCTACGACGCTTGATGAGCTTCATACGGCATTGAAAGCTTTTAAAGATAACGACATGAGCGCGAAATATTACGGAAATGCAGCGGGAAGCACGATCCCCATGAGTACGGGATTCGACCAGTGGTGCTGGGGACAGAATATTTTCTACGCAGGTTTCGGTTTCACGAACTGGCCGAACGATGTCTGCAATGACTTGGTTTTGAAAGGTGATGGTACTGTGGAATTTATGTGTGTGACAGATCAGTATCGTGATGCGATCACATATTTCCATGACTGGTATGCGGAAGGGCTGATGGATCTTGAGATGTTCAGCCAGTCTGACACGCAGTTGATCTCCAAATGTTCTCAGGGATATGTTGGAGTTTCCACATGGTGGTATATAGAAGAACTGATGGGCGATTACGCTGAGGATTATGTATTCCTTCCGATTCTTGACGGGCCTGACGGTACGCACAATGTGACGATCCGTACCGGCGGCGGTATCAACAGCGGACAGCTTAATATCACGAAAGCATGCAAGAGTCCGGCGAATCTGTTGAAATTCTTTGATATGTGGTATGACCCGGAAATTGTTATGCAGCTCCATTACGGTCCGATCGGCACGTACTTTACGGGACAGGATGAGGAAGGCGTATGGCTGAGTATTTCCGATGATGAGAGCCGTGAGAAGTACGGCAAAGGTTCAGGCGAGTTAAAGGGTGAATGTGAGGTGGCAGGACCGAAGCTGATCCTCAGCGACTATTACAAGACGACTTTCAAGATGGAGGATCGTGCTATTGAGCGTCTGACTGATTTGTACGACTTCTGGATGCCTTATGTTGATGATACTACGACCTATCCGGTTGACTGTGTGTTTACGGGAAGAGAGCTGGATGATATCGACTGGTACAAAGCGAATTTCGAGAGCGCTGTATCCGAGCAGGAAGGCTTGTGGCTGAAAAACGGCGGTCCTACGGACGAAGAGTGGAATGCATACATCGAGCACTTGAGAAATAAGTGTGGTATGGATAAACTTTTGGACGTATATCAGAATGCGTATGACAGGTATGCGGGAGCAGAAAGCGCTGAGTAATATCATGCGTGATCTATAGCGCGGCCGCTCAGATGACAGTTAATATCTTCGTCGCCGCGCTTTCGCTCCGTAAAAAGCGTAGCAGGTGCTAAACTCGTGGAAAACCTCGTTAAGCACTGACGCTTTTTAAGGGGCTCCTTAAGATATTAACTGCCATCTGAGCTAGTATATTATCTTTTAAATAAGTGGACTAAATATCTCCGCCATGGTATAATAAATCCAGATAAATTTTGGAGGACAATGCCATGGGAAGAAAAGCATCATCTATCGAACTTACAAA
>JAAUZK010000029.1 GCA_014804655.1 Lachnospiraceae bacterium
ATTTTAAGGTGCAAATGGCATTGACTTTATTCAAAATCGTCTCATAAAGACGAAAAGGAAAGCAATTAAAAAGAGTTCTGTAATTCTATCCACATATGGTTTCAAAACACCATAGGGGGGAGACATTTTATCCACTAATTCACAGTGGAACAGCAATGACAAAAATTTTAAATTCTCTGTTTTGCACAAATGAAAGCTGTTGAATTTAAAGGTGGTTCTGAACAGTTACCTATAAAATAATTAGTTCTTCTCATTCATCTCCCACAATAATATCGTATTATCCGCTGCTTTATTAACATAGTTATCCCACCAACCGATCCAGCATATCAACAATCGTCTCTTTTTCACCGCTTCCGTTGGTCTTAAATCTTAATAGCGGGATCTCATATACTTCCAATATATGATCTTTCATTAAATCGCGTGAGGCCTGCTTCGTATCTTCTTTGTGATATGCATACCCGTCAACTTCAATTGCCAGTACAGGCTTTTTACTAATTCTGTTATACAACAGAAAATCTATATGAGTAGCCGGGTTCATTGCGTAACGACATTCCTGCTCATTCAACAATTCCGGATTCCTGATTAACATATTCATCGGAAAATGACAAACAACATCTATGCTTGTATACCGTTCTTCACTAATAACTTCTTCTACTAATGAATACATCAAATTTTCCGAATCAAATTCCGATACCTTCTTATGCTTCTGCAAATATGCTTCTCTTTCTTTGGTATACTGCTTATAAAGATAATCAAAAATTGAATAAATTTTGCTGTCAGCAACTTCAAAATTATTATACTGAATATAATCTATCAAATCCGTTATATTGCGTTCTCTCACCTGCTCATTACCTGTAACAACTAACATCAATTTCCTTTTTGCTCTTGAGACAGCCACATTAATTAAATAAGGATCATCTGCGAAATCCGAAATTTCATCATCTACAGTTGATATAATGATATTTTCTTTTTCTTTGCCTTGAAACTTATGTACCGTTGCAGCATCTATATCTTTAATCTCCCTTTCCAAGGCCGCAACTCGATTCTTATATGGCGCTATAATTCCTGTCTCATTCGGTTTTAAACCATATTGGGGTATTATTTCTTTTTTTATCACATCAATCTGGCGTTGACTATAATGATTGCGCACATGATTGCCCGGCGCTGTTTTTACCACTGCCAAAACATCATTTTCACCTTTATCCTCAGTCATGATAACCAATTCACCCCGATAGAATTTCTGATTGCAGAAATCAATGATCTTAGGGTGGCATCTATAATGTTCTCGTAGCAATGTCTGCGTCACATCAGGCATAACATCCAGAATTGACTGCAAAAAACTCTTTGTATATTGATAACCTGCATTGACATGAAAACTATCAAAGATTGCCTCCGCCTTAACCCTTATATCCTCCGTAACAACATTCGGAAGCTGTTTCGTATCTCCTACAATCACAACATTTCTTGCACAAGAAAGCGCCAAAGCTCCTGTCGCAATATCCACCTGTGACGCTTCGTCCATGATGAGGTAATCATATACCACATCTGCATTCAAACTGTTTCTCGATGAAAATGTAGTGCTTAAAATAACCGGATATTCTGCTAAGAAATTATACGGCTCTTTCCACAAATCTTCTTCATCGAATATTTTTCGTTTTTCGCTGCCTTCATATTTTCTTGCCAGCTTATCTTTTAGGATCGTCATTGATTGCCTGCACAAATCATCAAGCAAGTCTTTATTGCTATTGTTTAAATAATTTTCAATTTCCCCCATTTCCTTTGCCAGCTCCGCCTGCTATGCACGGTAATACATAGCTTGAAAAGTAGTAATGATTTTTGCAATGTCCTGCTTATAAAAATTCAAATCAGTGATCCCATATTTTAAAAATGCTGTGATTTTAAATATCATTCCTATTTTCTGCTTCTCTTCAAAAATCATTTGGCTCTCCTGCCATATTGCCATCCAATCCTTTGAAGAGAGCTTTTTCCTAAACCTTATACGTTCGGTATCAACATCCGTTTCCTCAACATATTGTTTAAAATATTCCTGCTCAGTAACCAACCCGGCGTATTCCTGTCTTAAATGCGCCAATCTCTCCTGTTTATCAAAAACAGCTCTTAACTGCATAGATTTTTCGGCAACTTCATTCCGCAAAACATACTGATCTTCTTCTGTTTTCCATGCTGAAAAATCCGGATAATTTACATCCTGTTGTTCAACAAATGTTTTCTTATTCTTTGAACTGCCTAATGCCGCCACAATAAAGCCTAAATCATATTTCGGTGACGCCAGCTTCTCATATACATTTTCAGTCGCCGAGTTATTATTAGAAACGATCTGAACAGTTTTCCCTTGCATTAATATATTCGCAATAATGTTTAATATCGTCTGTGTCTTTCCGGTTCCGGGTGGCCCTTGAATGACACTGATCTGATTTTCCATAGCCCTCTTAACAGCTTTGTATTGGCTGTTATTACATCCAAACGGAAAAATCGGTATATATTCACGCCCAGTCCTATCAGTCTGTAACGAAGATGGATCTAAATATTTCGCCAACGCTACATCGTCACCTACAAAAGATATTTTTTCAAATCTTTTCGCTAACAATTTTTCGCCGGTTTCCTCATTCTTAATGTCACTTAACTTTGCAATCTGTTTTATATATTCATACACATTTGCGGCCCGGCCTTGATTCAAACACGATTCTGTTATCTTTAAATCACTTTGACAATAATCCCTTTTGCTGCCATCGCCAAAGCAAATATGCCAATACGATTCATAGCTGCCTCTAAATACACGTATCGCATTTATATCAAAAAGTTCTCGCCCCGCCTTACTGATATGATACATTTTAGGGTTTAAAATCTCCGGCTCACTTAACCATTCTACATTCGAACATGCATAGAAATACGTTCTTCCATTATTAAACGTAACATCCACTTTTTTCGTATCTGCATTATACTTACATGNTAGAATCTCAGATGTCTTTATTTCACCTTTTATAAGAATCAAATTNTTTTCAGNGTTCATCTTCCNTCNCTTTCTGTAGTTTGTTTTTTCTCATATTAACACTNTCNGTATCCCATAGCAATGAAAAATTGTGGCTAAAAAAANCTCCGAGAACAACTCACAATAAGCATTCTCGNAGCCTTCCTATTATTCAATGATCAACGCANNTANCAATTCTTCACCCCATCNATCCAGAACCCATAATCAATATCTTTCTCCGCACTGATATGGTANGGNGCTTCCACGTCNGCNCCCCAGCTGTTNATNCCNCCCACGCCTCTCACTGCNCCCAGCACAGTCAGCACNGTTCTNCTCNGCAGCGGCAGCTCCTCCTGATGGGTCGCGTTCTCCAGTTCCATAGANGTATACGGAATACAGGCAAAGGCNATATNGCNGNCATCCTCCGCACGCACACGGATGGCGCTTTCTTTTNCTTCCTTGTCAGAATTATTAAGCGTTGTACTGCGATACACNTCCACCCACTTCGTCTGCATATGCACATTACAATCCTGCGGNACCAGATANGGNGTCACNGGCAGNCCNTCTATCTCATAGANGCCGGGAACNCCGCCNGCCATCCGGTCGGGATATGTCTCGCCCGATAANCCTTCATAACGATATCTGTCCGCACAGGTGGGCATNATAAANCGCATACCGAACACCGGCAGCTCCGGCAATCCNTCTTTACCCGCNTAATGTACACNCACATGGATANCTCCGCCGGCATACACTTCATAAGACACCGTAACCTGCGTNTCNGGTACNGTGAGCGTCTCATACACAAANGTAACNGACGCNCGATCCGCTTCCACCGCACCGCCGTAANCATTATTNGCCGGAGCCANCGGCACNGNGACCGGCTGGTCATCTATCGANACCATGATACCCACACATTTGATATAGCAGTCCGCGCCGATCCACATACCGCTCNTNAATGCAAATCCNCACCCTCTGTCATTATCCGTAAGNGCCCTCCAGAAAGNCGGNTTCGGCGCNCTGTACAGCCANTCTTTNCCNTTCTGCACAAGAGACTCCATACCNGCTCTTTCNCCGGAAAAAATATAGGAAAATCCGTCCCCTCGCATACCGATCGTNGCNTCNCCCACGATNACCTGTAATTTATTCGTGCAATCCATAGTAATATCTCACCTCCTGNATAGCCGGTTTCTCCGTCCTGTCNGCAAACACGATACCGTTACCGGAAAATTCATAATTACTCGGCCTGTCATCGAAATCCCCNCCNTAGCACAGCACNTTATTTCCTGTCGCTTTATCCTGCGCATAAACCGCCTGATCGATATAATCCCATATGAATCCGCCCTGATACATCTCGAAACGGTCCAGCAGATCAATATACGACTTCATNCCTCCGATGGAATTCCCCATATCATGCATATATTCNCACAAGATAAAAGGCTTCTTCGGNTCGTTTTCCANATATTCCACAATCTCGTCAGGNGTTGCATACATACGGCTTTCCACCTCGGACACNGTGTCCTCGTAAGCACGNTCATAGATCACACCTTCATAGTGAACCAGCCTGCTGCTNTCCTTNTCCTTGAAAAATGCCTGCATCGCCTCAATATTGTCTCCTACATAAGACTCATTCCCCAGCGACCAGAACAGNATNGACGGATGNTTCTTAAAAGTCTCAAAGTTAGTCCTCGCCCTGTCTATTACTACCTCTTTCCATTCNGGCACACTGCCCGGCACATTCCACGACGGCTCCGGAATAAATTTCTGCCATGANCCATGACTCTCCAGATTTGTCTCCGACATCATNTAGATACCGTTCCNGTCGCACANATCATACCATGCGATCTGATCCGGATAATGACAGGTACGCACNGCATTNATATTATTGCGCTTAAAGCACTCGATATCCCACTCCATATCNTGCNTCGTAATGCANCTGCCACCCTCAGCACTCCACTCATGACGGTTAACGCCATTGATAATCANTCTTCTGCCGTTAAAAAGAATGACTTTATCCTTAATTTCAATACGNCGGAAACCTATGTCGCAGGAANCNNNTTCCGTCACGTTACCCTGCTTGTCTTCCAGAAGAACGATCAGCTGATACAGATACGGATTCTTATTNTCCCAGAGCACAACNTCCTTCACAGGTTCAAAAGTAACCTTAACTTCNGACGCNGCCGCTGCGTTCTGCTCCTCTATAACTTGTCCGTCCTGATCTTTCAGAATGATTCTTANCCTGCCTTCCGCCTCAGCANCCTCCGANGATATCTGCAGCTGTACGTCTAAGTTCCCCGTANGCAGNTCTTCCGTCAGACAAGGTTTCGCCCACACATCTTCCACGTGCAGCNTGGGCTTCGCATACANNACNACATCCCGATAGATTCCCGAAAACCGGAAAAAGTCCTGATCCTCCAGATAAGCNGCGGTACTGTTCTTGTACACTTCCACCGCAAGCAAATTATTTTCATCTTTAATATAAGGCGTCANGTCAAACTCAGACGGTGTAAAACTGTCTTCTGCATAGCCGACNAACTGACCGTTCAGCCATACATAAACCGCCTGTTCCGCACCCTCAAACCTAATGCAGACTCTTTTNCCCCGAAGNCCCTCTTCCAAATCAAAAACTTTTCGGTANGANCCNACCGGATTATAGTCCGCCTCACTGAANGAACCCGCTTCCGTNCTNTCCNNNCCCAGCGCATACGCCGGNCGGCGGTACACNTTACCCTCCCACGGGTACAACGTATTGATGTAATGTATCTTATCATAGCCCGCCATCTNAATNTGGCANGGAACCTGTATCTCTCCGAATCCNTCTGCATTATAATCCGTCTTATAGAAATCCTCCGGACGCGCCTGCGGATTCACAGAATACGCAAACTGCCATACCCCATTCAAAGACTGGCAAAGCGAACTCTCCTTNCGCTCCAATTCTNCTTCACTTCCGTAAATCTTATGATCACTGTGTGCCGGAAGCTGACCCACNCGAAACACCTGCGGATCATCCAGCCANTTAATATCAGGCTGCATATATAGTCCTCCTCTCATTTTTCNAAAATGAAACTCTGTTTGCAATCTGTCCGCCGCCATCCTGTTCCTCATTCCTGTACTTTTACACTGCGGCGCAAACCGTTCGCATCTCGAATCTGCTTTACCCTCCGCCATGCACAGTACAGAATCGTCAGCGCGGAAACAAGATTCGCCGCAATAAATATGGGATTAGGGCCGTAACGTACACGAATCGTATGCTCTACGCCGTCACCTCGCACCGCAAAGCGCATTCTGGCACCGTCGCCCCGCCCGATCTCAAGTCGGTTCCCGTTCTCATCATATGCCAGATATCCCGAATAATCCTGAATCGGCAGTTCTATATATCCGCCTTCCTCCGTTGCAGTGTACGCTACCGCGGCCCGTGTACCCTTTTTCTGATATTGTCTGATCGATATAGCATTCAGATCGGAAATGACCACGCTGTTCGTCAACGACTCGTCCGTTGCACCGCCAAGCCTCCATTCATGCGGATAGAACAGCCCTACGCTCGTTCCCAGTTTGCTCTCATGTCCCTTGGAAGCCACCGCTTCTGCGTTATCATACGGCATATGACTATTATCCGCCGGCACCGAAATAATAATCAGAAGATTTAATCCTACCAGCATGGCAAATATATAATTGCGGTATGGCCGTAAGATCTGTGATCGTTCCAGTCCGATCGCCCCCACGAAGAGAAAACAGGCGGATGCCGGTCCTAAGAAACGCCACGGAAACTGAATCATTGTAGCAATATTCTCAAACAGGGCATTGTCCAGCAGTCTCCTGCTGGGAAAATATCCGGTGGTCATATAGGCAAGCAACACTCCAAGCAAAAACAAATATAACACGTATCCGTCTTCGGCTGTCTTCTTTTGATCCCGCTCACATATCAGGCGGATTACACCGATCCCAACACAGCCCAGAAGCGCAAGTCCGAACGAAAAGTATTGTTTGTTGTACAGACTGAGGCTCTGAGTGAAGTTGGACGGGTTAATTGACTGCTCAAAATAACCGCTCCATCTGAGCACGTCGGTACTCAGATCCTTCTCGAAATAATAAAATATAAACGGCACCAGATACCACATATTTAAGAGCAAAAACATCCCTGCCGCTTTGCCGACCTCTATATACCTGCGCTCCCGAACGATGCGCACACAGTAGATCAATGCCGTAATCACACAGACCACTGCCGCAAATGCAACGCTTAAGATATGGCTCTGCAATATACCGCTGACACCGATCACAAGATAATACCATTTCTGCCTTTCACCCAGAATGATATGGTAGAGTCCTGCAATCACCAACGGCCAGAAGGTTAAGGCTAAGATCTCCCCCAAGTCCCCTCTGGAAAAAATATTGGTAAACCGGTAAGGCATAAGCGTATATAACACCACCGCCAGCATCACACTGCGGCGCGACTTACACATGGATTTCACGGCAGTATATGCACAGACCGCAGAACCGAGATTTGCCAGAAAAATAAGCGTTTTATAAGACAATCCCAGCGACACGCGGCATATTCTTAAGAAAGCGCCGATATACAAGAACAGATACGGATACATGGCATTCATATACCCGTTGCCCTGCATACCTTCCGGCAGAATATTGACCGGAATCTGTCCGTCCAGAATGCCGTCTTTTAACCCATCCAGGCGCGCCAGATGATAACACAGATCATCTCCGTTATAGAGGTATGTCTGCATCATCGGCGTCGTTGCCAGAAGCGCCACACCCAGTATCACGCAAAAGTCCGTAAGTCTCTCCTGCGTCAGCTGCGCTCTGCCCTGTACCACATACAGCCATATAATCAGACTGCATGCCAGAAACAACACCATAAAGAAATACGTATCCGTATAGAACACCGTATGCGGAGACAGGCTTAGCTGCTTAACCGTCAGCGAACCTGTGCCGCCGTAATTGATCTGCAGCCGAATCTGCTTGGCATCTTTAGAAAGTGTGAAATCCGCAGTGATCTTCGACTGTCGGGGATCAAGCGGCCATGCAGCCACTTTACTGTTCTGTTCCCACAGCTCTAAGACCGAATCTTCTTCCTCCGCCTGATAAACCATTTGTGCGGTGTAACTGCCCTTGTTCAGAACATATTCCGGCGTATATGCCACAATCCCGTTCATTGCCACCGTCTCCCGCACGACAAGCCCGTAATCCGAATCGATCAGGCCGACAGAATGATTCAGCTCTGATCCCAGATACTCAAACGGACGACTGCCCTCGTCACCCAGCCACAATAGCAGCGTAACAAAGCATATAATTACTATATAGATTATTTTTGTCTTGGTCGGTATTTCTCTTGTCTGCATTTCCATTTCCTTTTCGCCGTCAATTCTGTACCCGCGCTCTTTTGCATCCTCTTACTCTTTCGCATAATAGACCGCTATTTTAGTCACAGCTTCTATGACACTCTCCACATCCTCGTCTGTCATGGCATAGTAGAGGGGCAGAGATATGATCTCCTCGTACAGCTTCTCGGCATTGGGACACAGTCCCCTCCGATACCCGAGTTTCTCATAATAGGGGAAATAATATGTGGGTATATAATGCACATTACAGCACACATTTTCCGCCGCCAGCGCATCGAAGAACTGTCTCCTGTCGATGCGCAGCTTCTCCGGAACGATCCGCAGAATGTACAAGTGTCTCGTAGTGTCCGACTCGGGGATCTCCCGTTGCACAAACAGAGACGGCAGTTTCTCAAACGCCTCATTATACCGATCCACAATCTCTTTTCTTCTTTTACTGAACATAGGCAGCTTGTCGAGCTGACTGATAATAAGCGCTGCCTGAATATCCGTCATACGATAATTATATCCTAAATCCACCTGCTCATAATACCACGGTCCGTCCGGTTCATGTGCCATCAATTCGGTGTTGCGCGTAATGCCATGAGCCCGATAGAGCAGCAGCTTCTGATACAACGTCTCATCGTTTGTCAGCACTGCCCCGCCCTCTCCGCCGGTGACCGTCTTCACCGGATGGAAACTGAATGTCGTCATATCGGAAATCGAACCGTTTGCCTGCCCCCGATATTTCGTACCGATTACATGAGCCCCGTCCTCAATGAGTACCAGATTATGCTCTCTGCATATTTTTCTGATCGGATCCAGTGCCACGGACTGTCCCGTATAGTCTACCACCACCACAGCTTTCGTCCGCTCCGTGATCGCCTCCTCCACCTTCTGCGGATCAATATTATATGTCTCCGGATCAATGTCCGCAAATACCGGTCTGGCACCGCAGTACAACGCACAGTTAGCAGAGGCCGCAAAAGTAATCGGTGTCGTGATCACTTCATCACCTTCGCCTACCCCCGCCGCGAGCGCCGATATATGAAGCGCTGCCGTTCCGTTGCTGCACACCACGGCATATTTTGCGCCGGTCAGACGGCACAGCTTATCCTCCAGTTCCTTGATCTTCGGTCCGCATGTCAGGTCACCGTGGCGCAGAACCTCCACCACGGCTTCCACATCTGCCTCATCTATATATTGGTGCCCATAGAATATCTTTGTCTCTCTGGCAGGCGTTCCTCCTTCGATTGCCGGTATATCGGAATTATTCATTGTCGATTGCTCCATATCTGCTTCCACTCCTTTTTTCAAACAACAAATCATATTTTCATTTCAGAATACCGCTATGCCGACAGTTCCCAAAAAGGACATGCAATTAACATGCATGTCCTTTCTCATTCATTACCGTTCACACTATGACCAATAATATTGATCCGCCCGCATGCTCTTCAATCAAGTACGTCTATTTCTCTAACTCAACATCCTTCAATAGTTCCCTGATATCCTCCACCGACAACCACTCTGTATTCGTCCCGGAACTATAAGAAAATCCTTCCTCAACCTTCTTACCGCTGGGTGCAAACTGCTGCCTGTCATTCCATATCATCTGCGGATATACAATAAAGTGCTTGTCATATTCATAAGTCGTATGAGAATCCTCTGTCGTCACCATGATCTCATGCAGCTTCTCTCCGGGACGAATCCCCGTCTCTTTAATGGTACAGCCCGGAAGCATTGCCTCCGCCAGATCGGTAACCTTGAAGGACGGTATCTTGCTGATAAATGTCTCGCCGCCTTTCGCCTCCGCCAGCGCCTTGATCACCAGCTCCACTCCCTGCGTCAAGCTGATCCAGAATCGTGTCATACGCACATCAGTCACCGGCATCTCGGTTTTACCTTCTTTAATTAATTTATTGAAAAAAGGAATGACCGAACCGCGGCTGCCTGCCACATTGCCATAACGCACTATGGAGAAATTAATATCCTTCGCCCCCGCATAGGCATTGGCCGCCACGAATAGTTTGTCCGACACCAGCTTCGTGCCGCCGTACAGATTCACGGGATTGACTGCCTTATCCGTGGACAGCGCCACCACTCTGCTCACGCCGCAGTCAAGCGCTGCGTCAATCACATTCATTGCGCCGTGTATATTGGTCTTGATCGCCTCATTCGGATTGTACTCACAGGCAGGAACCTGCTTAAGCGCCGCCGCATGAATGATATAATCCACGCCCTCGCAAGCCCTCTTTAAGCGCTCCACATCCCTCACGTCTCCGATAAAGAAGCGAAGTTTGCTTTCATATTCCCTGAACTCGTCCGCCATAATCCACTGTTTGAACTCATCTCTGGAATAGATGATGATCTTCCTCGGCTCATAATGCGTCAGCACGTATCTCGTAAAGCATTTGCCAAACGAACCGGTTCCGCCTGTAATCAATATCGTTTTATTGTTTAACATGAGTTTCCCTCCGTCTTTTTCTCTAATCATCCTGAAAACATGCCTTTTACATCGTCCTTAAGTATAGCATAGGGGGAAAATGTTTGCAATCGTTAGCAAATAACACTTTTTATATACATAAGACGAAATAAGGGATACCACCGGCTTTCTGTGGCATCCCATTATTTCTCAGTCAGGTAATATAATATTCAGGAAATACCCGGCCATTTCTTTACCGGACATATGTCCGTCATTCCAGAACAGGCACTAAGCCTGATAAAGCTTCCGCAGCCTTCTTCACTGCCTGCTCCGCCCAATGCATATCTTTCGGTACGATCGTGAACTTCACGCTCTTAGAGCCGCCGTATCCGTTACCGATACCGGTCACTGTTATTGTAGCCTTACCCTTGTTGATATTGTTGGTGTAATCTACTTTGTAGTCTACACCTTCCGTCAATGTCTCTAACGGCTCGGTTCCTTTGATTGATACAGTTACTTTCGGTTCAATGTCCTTTCCCGTATAGTACGGATTTTTCGCCTTCGAATTATCACAGGAAATCTCTTTGCCGTCTTTGTCCTCCGTAGTCACAACAGTTACAACCAGCTTGTTGCTCGTCATCTTCAGGTCTTTATTATATACCCTGAACTCCGCCGGCACATATCCGGGAGGCGCCGTTGTTCCCGCATAGCTGCCCTTCATCTCAATCTTCGCATAGATTACCCGATCGACAGCCGCTGTCTCTTCGAAGTTTTGCTCCGTGATTGGATTCGCAAATTCGGCATCACTGTAATATGTGATGTTCTTATCATAATCTGTTCCGGCCTTCAGCGCTTTGCCCGTCTCCGTCTCAAATACCTTTATGGTTGACTTCACCTGGTTAAACTTGGTAGGCGCCACGATATCCACTGCTGTCGCATACACATCATCTGCAGAAGCAATTGTCACTTCATACGTATGCTTGAGCTGCCCCTTGAAGTTGCCCTTGCCCTTGATGATCATGGTTGCGGACTTTTCACCGGATTTCACCTGACTGTTTTTCTGATAAGAAAGCGTATAATCCTGTTTCTCTACCAGATCATCTCCATTAAACGTCAGGGTTGTGATCTCAGGCTTCGCACCTGTCTTCGTGTACTTCGCTGCTCCATCTGCTGCAAATTTAAGCCCATCTGGTGCTTTGTCTGTTCCAAAGGCAGTCAGATCAACCGGTGTAATCTTGAAAGTCGTCTTCATCGAACCGGTATATGCGTTGATACCGGTAATCGTCACGTTAACTGTACCTGCGCCAGTATGCTCTCCCGCTTTCTTGCCTGTCGCATAGGATACGGTATAATCCGTGCCCTCTGTCAAGGCATCACCGCCGCTCTTAGGCCTTACCACCAGCGTTCCCCCAGCTTCTTGATTGATATAGATCGGACTGCCTGTATATTGATAACCGTCCTTGCTAATACCTTCAATCGCAAATCCTGCCAGCTTGGTTCCGTTTACCGTATAGGTCACGGACTTGCTGCCGAAATACTTCGTAGTGTCTTTCGCTGTGACTGTGACAGTCGCTTTACCGATCTGGTCCCAGTTCTCATAGATTACCTCATAATCAACATCCTCTGTCAGTGTATCATTACCCATCTTGACAGTTACTGCGGGTTTCTCTGTTCCTTTACCATACTCACCCNGATCATTATTCTTATAATCTACTTTCGTCTTTGCAAGGGTTACCTTGGNCTTGCTCATCAGCTTAATATCGTTTGCGCATACCGTATACGTGATTTCTCTGCTGCCGGTAAAGTTTGCAGAAGGAACATCCTTTCCTTCTTTATCTTTCTTGACTGCCGCTGTACTGATGGTGATCTTATAATCCTTCGCTACGATCTTGTCATTGCCGTCAGCATCCTTTTCCGTTTCAAGCTCCGGATATGTTACTGCATAATCACTATTAAGCTTCAGCGTCTTCTTGCCAAACTTCACGGTCACCTTCGGATTGGTTACTTTGCCCTTGTTATTGATGATCGCATAGACATCCGCTACGCTGATATCCTCAGCATCGATATCTTTCTTCTCGATGGTAAAGGTCGTCGTATCCTTATCCTTGAAGTTGCCCTTACCGGTAACCGTTACCGTAGCCTCTCCGGCATTGGTGTTGTTCTTATAAGCTACCGCGTAGTCTTTCTTAACCTCTAACAGCTTATCGCCAAAGTATACCTCGATCTCAGGCTTGATTGCTGTGCCGGTGTAGGTCTGTGCAGGAATTTCTTTAATCCAGAGTCC
Source organism: Lachnospiraceae bacterium (assembly GCA_014804655.1). Taxonomy (GTDB): domain Bacteria; phylum Bacillota; class Clostridia; order Lachnospirales; family Lachnospiraceae; genus UBA3282. Next base: position 13,023 of record JAAUZK010000029.1, read on the forward strand.
TTCCTTCGTACCCGGTGTCGGCTCATCGCCTTTCTTGATAAGGCCCTTTACCGCTTTCTCCAAATCTGCGATCGCAGCTTCCACCTCTGCCTTCGTTGCACCATCTTTCTTCATGCAATCCTCGGCAGCCTTTAATGCCTTAGTATAAGCCGCCCAAGATTCAGACGTATACTCTTCCTGATTATATTTGTCTTTATACTTATTGATACATTCCTCGAGCTTTGCCTTATCCTCTGCGCTTGCCACGCTTGTTTCTCCGATTACGATTTCGCTTACAGCCGCAAGCTCGGAAACTGATATCTCATAAGTATAAGCAATAGTCGATTCGCTCTCATTCTTTGTTTTCGCCTGTAAAACAATCTTACTGCCTGCCGCGTTGACATAGCTGATCGCCGGTACGGACTCTTTCTTCGCAGAAGTTACCGTAAACCGCAATACCCCTGCAAGTGCGGCTACCGTATAAGTATCCGTTCCGGATTCCGTCACCTGAGTATTTGTCACAACACTGTAGAGCATATGCGAAACCGTATTCTTAAAGGTCACTTCTTTATCAATATTCTCCGTAGTCGTGATCACAATTTCCATGGGCTCCGCAACCGTAGTGATACTGTAGCAGCCGCTGTTCTTGTTGAAAGCAACTTCTTTGCCGTTCATCGTAACCGAAGTGATGCTATGTTTGGTATCAGCCAGTTCCACGGTGAACTCAAGCTTCGTTCCCGCCTTCACTTCAAGCTTCTTATCCGTCAAATCATAACCCTTCACCGTTACGGATTTAACCGCTGCCGGATAGGTAAAGGTAAGCGGATATTTCTCCGCAATTTTGCTGATGTTCACGGTAATCAACGTATCCGCCATGGGAACCACCGTGTAGACATTCTGCTGTGATGATATGTTCTGCACCGGTGTTACTGCTTTGCCATTAGCATAGACGCCGTCCACCTCATAACCGTCTCTCGGTTCTACCGTGAAAGATAAACTGCTGCCTTTCAGAATCGAGTAAGGATACTCAAAATCCTCTTCCCAATCTTCATGGTCCTCATTGGCGCTGTAGAGTGATTTCGTTCCGGCATCCCTGATTCTCACGCCATTTCCGGGGCTGTAGAAGCCTACCTTATAAAATGTCAGCTTCTGTTGGGAACGCTCCGCTGTCACGGTAATCGTCACGTCCTCGCTTAACTCGCCCAAATAGTACTCGCTCACGTCATCTTCGGCAAGCCTGAACGGTGTAAGTTCTTTGCTATCGCCTGATGTTTTTCCCTGAACGCTTATCTTCGCCGCATAACCGCTGATTGCCTTTACACCAAGTACTGTGCCGTCGCCTTGTACCTCCGCCTTTTTACCACTAATTGTATAGTACTCTCCGGTAGCGTCTAACAGATAAATCGTCTTGATCTCTACCGGATAATCCAGTGTGACTGTATGCTTCGCATATTCCTCCGCCTTAACCTTCACGATTTCCGGAATCTGCGCTCCCGCGACAGGCTTCAGAACATATTGGTAATATTCATCAACAAGAGTGCCGTAGTCGTATTCCCGCTGCAAAATTTTATCAAGCGTAAAGGCGTCGCTGTCCACCGACAGCTTATACAGGCCTTCTCCATCCGGCATTCTGAACCGGAAACTGTCTGTTGCCATCACCTGTATGCTGTCTTTTGTAATATCATGGCCATAATCCGTTATGTCTTCCTCAAACGTAATATCTGCTCCTGCCGGAATGTCAAACATAACTGTATAGCCCAGCACTGCCTCAATCGTAATCTGGGCATCGCCCTGCGGTACGCCAATCTCGTAAATCCTATACTCATTTTCTTTATCCCGTTCCAGCACACGTTCTTCGCCGCTCGACTTGTCTTTCAGTACAACGCTCTTAGCAGCATAGCCGTCCTTCAACTGGAAGTCCAAACGGTATTCCTTATCATCAGATAAAACCGCTTCCTTCGTTTCACTGTTATAAAGATTGTCTTCCGTCGGTTTCTTACCAGCCTCCCATACTTTTATTGACGCAATCTTATCCATATCGGCAAAAGTTATGATTGGCTTCGTGGTCGGCACCAGATCGACTGTAAGCGTCATATCGGAAGTGACTTCCAACTCAAAGCATGCACCGCTTATCCAGTCATCATCTATCCAGGTTCCATACTTCATCGGAACTTCATATGACTTCTCACCTATCGTGCAAACTACCTTGCCGCGATATCCTGTCGTTGATTCATTGCCCGTAATTCCCGAAATAGCAATGAAAATCCCGTCACGCACAAGATACGTGCCTGTATTTCCGCTTTCCCCTTCGGGTCTTTGCTTGTTCCCGGACACTTGAAAATCCGTTACATTTTCACCTTTTTCGATCGTCACGGTATGCTGCTGGCGCTCCGTCAGTTCCGCAGTAATCGTCGCATCACTGACCGCTGTGAAATGGTACAACGTTCCATACTCGTCAGCATCCCAATCCTCGTCCTCATAAACTTCCAGTTGATCGCCCGATCCTGATAAGCTGAGGTTGAGCCTGTGTGTTGTACTCCCGATCTGATGAAGTGTGAAATAAACTTCCTCTCCATCTTTCACTTCAATTTCTTCGCCTAATTCTATGTCGTTTTTCCTCTCCCAATCATCCCACTCATCTTTTTCACGCTGTCTAAGCCATGTACCTTGATTGGCCGCCTCTTCATTCCCTTCAAAGGTAATGGTATGCGTGTTATAGCCTTCGATGGTGATGACATTGACACCGTAAGTCTTGCATTTAACGTCTTCCGCCACATAGCAGAGATAGCCGTTGTCTTTGTCATCATACCCCGGTCTTCGCTCTGCCTCTTGTCTTTCATCCCACTTATCTTCGTAGATAACGGATGCCGCCGTCCATTTCTCACTATTCATTTTGACCATGATCCGGAAAGTCTCACCCCAATAATCTGTGCTTCTCACAAACTTGTGATCTGCCGACAACTCTATCGGATTTCCAGACGCATCGCACACTTTCACATCGAAGTCACTCTCATCATAATCCAATTGATGCTGATAGCCTTTCACCATGGTGAGATAAACCGACATAGAACTCTCAGGCGCTACCGTATAAATATTCCAATCCTCATAGTCGTCGCCGGAATCATAGCCAGCATACAACTCGCCGCTTCCGTCCTCTGACGTGCTTACAATAAGTGTCCCGCCCTTCGCAGGCTCAACCGTGAACTTAAGTTGCTCTTCTTCCGAAGCCCACACAGTGCATGATCCTGATTCTTCATAGTCATAGTTGCGGAAAGTTTTTTCAATCGGTGTATACACGTTGATATATTCGATCTCGTCCGGGTTCAGATGAAATTCAACCGGATATATATTAATCTCTTCCAGATTAACAATGACATCGCCATTTTTCATGGAAATATCTGCATCCGCCAAAACAAAATGATTTTTCCACCCATCACTTTGCTCGCTTCTGTAATTATACGGAAGGGCAACCGCATCTCCGCCGTTCTCCTCGCATGTTACGCGAACGGTATGGTTCATGTCTTTGATTGTTATATCGAAGCTGACCTCTCTGTCACTATCAATCCATACGGCATCATCTTCTTCAAGACCGGATTGCAGCCCTGCCGGTCCATATTGCGGATCCTCTTCGATTACCGTGACATTCACCTTATCCCTCAGTTCTTCCGGAATATTGAATTTCAAGTGATTATTTTTCGTCGGTTCCGCCAGAACGAAGACGGTAATATCTTCTGCTCCAAGGTCATAAGCGCCTGATAAAGTATATCCATTCTCGTAGGATGATGATTTAACTCCTTGTATACTCATCGCAGAAGAATTCGCGTCAATACTGTAGAATGTATATCCCTCCTGCACCTCCAGCGCATAGTTATACTCCGAGAAAAATTCCTGCATTTGCTGACCGGAAAGCTCCAGCGTCTTGCCAATCAAATCCTTACCGGTCGCCTCGCCATCACCTGACGCGTCCTTGGCATACTGATAAAACGCCACACTCTTATTGTTCTCGGCGTCAGAATTTTTACTCGCATATACGTCCACAAACCTAAGCGAATAGTGATAGTCCGCTTTGATATTGATCTGATAAACAGGATCCGTTCCACTGTCGGACGGAATGTTATCTATCGCATAGATATGTTCCTCCCCGTCCTCCGGCGTAATCGTAGTAGAAGTCGCGCCTTCTTCCGATCCGATGTAACTGACTTCCTCAATCTGTACACGATCCCGCAGCACCAGCTTTACCCGTAGTTTTTCTCCTGCTTTCGCGGGAATGTCTACATATTCATTTGTATCGAGTTGATAGTACATCCGCGTAAACTCTTCGCTATCACCGGTTGCATACCACACTTGTTTTAAAAAACTATAACCACGGCGCCCACTCTCATAGTGCGGTATATTAAGCCTTACTTTCGCAGTTTCGCCATCTTCCGCCGCCAATACGCTTACCGTGTTTCCACTCTTCGGCTGCTCTGCATCTGCCTCGCCTCCGATCAGAGTTTCATCAGATGCCGTTTGATCCGGATCCTCTTCCGGAGCTTCGGTATCCTCCGTATCGGTCTGATCCGTTACTTCTGTCTCCTCTGATCCGATTCCGTCGGGGCTCTCTTCCTCTTCCGCATCGGTCTGATTCGCGGCATCGGATTCCTCCGGTTCGACCTGATCCGGTGCTTCTGTATCCCCCGAATCGGTATTCCCATCCGCATCAACACCGCTATTGCCGGTGTTGTTATTCTCCTTGTCTTTTCCGACCATTTCCACAGCCCCGCCGCCTTCGTCAAGCACATCCTGTGCTTCCGAAGCATAAACAGGCGCACTTGTCTGTGGCAGCGCGGTAACAATCATCGCTGCAGCCAACAGAACGGAAATTGTCCGTTTCATTTTGCCTAAAGCTCTTCTCATATTTTTCCTCTCTTTCCGGCATAATTATCGCCGCTATATATAAAGCATAGCCTAATTATACCCCCCCCCTGTATCAAAATGTCAACTTTGCCATGTGTATAACTTAATTAAGCTTTTTTATGCCAAAGTTACGGTTTTCTGCAAGTTCTTCCTTTTACATAATTGTGCCGCACATCACTCTCATAAAAAATTATTGCAAAGATATTTTCATGGAATTCTGCTTGCCCGCAAAAAATTGAGCTTAATTCAACTGCGAGATTTGTTTCGCAAACTCGCATATGAGCATAAAACTTTCCTATATCACAAAAAAGACAGCCCGGTCGGACTGTCTTCGCTTTACTATATACTACTTATTTGATTGTCATGCCAAGCTTGTGTAATATTTCTGTCAATTTTGCCAGTACTTTTCTGCCAGCTCCTCTGCTTGATCTGCATACTCGGGAAATATGTCTCGGAGTTTATCTACCGCGTTCTCTTTCGTGTCATGGTATTCCTGAACCATTTCAATGAATGCTTTCATATTCTTTTCTGTTACTTCTTTTGTCACTTCTTCGGTAACTGTTTTCGTGACTGCCTCTGTTACTTCCTTCGTGACTGCCTCGGTTACTTCCTTCGTGACCGCCTCTGTTACTTCCTTCGTGACCGCCTCTGTTACTTCCTTCGTGACCGCCTCTGTTACTTCCTCCCTGACTTCCTTTGTTACTTCATCCCTCATATCTTCCCTGATGTCTTCCGAAATAATGTCAATCCAGTCTCCCAGTGTCATATATCCCGCCTCCACTTCCGGTAGATTCTTTACCTTCATCACATAAGAATCCATCTTTCTTGTTGCCTCATCAACCGCATTTTTGCTATCACTATTTTGTATATATGTTAACATATTTTTTATTGCCTGGCTACCACCTTTTTGCCCCTTCGTATAAAAATATACGAATTGCAATCCGTCGTCATATTCCAGTTCCGGCACCTCCACACAGCTGTTGCGTACCGTATACATCATGTAGTCCTTTCCGAACAGGTCATAGTTGGTGATCGTGATCACATACAGGTTCGGAATACCGGAAAAATCTTTTAACCCTCTTCTCACATATCTGCCGTCTATCTTTGCCTGATAGTATCTGTTATGTCTCGGCAGATGAAGTGCGTCCTTAAGGTGGGGCTCTACGTCATATACATTCGTGACGCTTCCCTCCTCATACTCCGTGATCTCCACATCCATCCGGATCCCTCTCAGTTCCGGCGTGGCTGCGGGAATGATCTGCTGTGCCAGCACCCGCACCGTTTTGATCTCTTTTCCGAGCAGCACGGACAACAGAAGCCGGTAGAACGGCTCGTTGATCTCCTTGTTGGAAGCGATTGCGTTTGACAGGAAGTTATCGATCAGATCCAGTTCCTGCAGTGTCTTTTTTGTATATCCCATACATCCTCCTTCTGACAGAGCATGACGGTAACCAACACGGAACGATTCCGGTACACCGTTCTCCTCATCTCTGCCTTCCATATTTAGTTTTTCTTCCGTGAATTTCCGGCGAGATGCCGATACAGATTTCCTTCCGTCAGGCAGCCGCCATGGCTGCCTCGGTAAAGAAATAAGAGATTCACTTTGAATTGATAGATTTACTATAACAGAGTGTGCACAGGTACGCAAGGCTTTTCTATATGAAAATCCCCTTTTCCCTACTTCTCAACATAAAACACATCACAATACTTCTCCGCAAACACATACTGCGGCTGACAGTCCGCCAACACCTCATTCTTCCCGCAGAGCTCCACAAGCTGCTCCTTGGCATGCTCCATTTTAGGCAGATACACCACTAATGAATGCGCATTCCGAATTTTATCATCCACAAATGTCCCTGCATGATCCACAGCAATAAAATACACCCCCGGATACTCCAGCAGTTCATTCGTCACATCCCAGATACACCATTCCTCACCGGGCTGATACAGATACACGGCAGGCGTATTCTCCGCCGCACGTTGTTTCGCATATGCGGTCTGTTCCCGGTCCTCGGAATAGAGAAACACCACATCCTCCCTCCAATACGCCAGCACCAGCATTGCAAGACAAAAGACTACAGCAGCCTTTTCCGTGATTCCTCTATGTCTGATAGCAAATGCAGGTATTTTCCCGCCATTCATAGCAGACGCACCGATTACCCTTTCCCACAATGTTTTGACTGTCAGAAAGGTCAGCAGCACCACAATCCCGTAGATCGGAAGCTGATAGCGGTTGGAAGTCTCTCCCAGCAGAAGCGCCGTCTTGGAAACCGTCAGAAAATACCCTGCCACAGTAAACAGGAGCATATAAAATCCAACTCCCAACTGTCCGCTGCTATGTTGACTTTCCTCTATTTCATCCTGCTGCCTAACAACAAATCCCGGTTCTCCACGAACATTTTTTTCTTTCCCGACGCTCCTATTACTACACCGGCGCAGCACCACCGCAAGCAGCACAATAATCAGAAGGAGCAGAAAAAACATATACCCGAACACATATCGATTCATCAGATCCAGAAAAAACCATACCCGTCCAAATGTATTAGACAAATCAAAGAAATTCTCCGTTGCCTGCGCTCCCCGCTGTCCGCGAAACATCTGTGCCGGAAAAGATGGGTAGGTCAGATAGGCGAAGACGAACGCAATCCCCTGACTGATGCCGTAACGCAAACAGTTCCAAAGATTTCTGTCTTTCCACAGCAGCCACACGCAGAACGAAACTGCCAGAAAGAAAAGAAAAATAAAGTAATAATACTGTGTCAGAAACCCGACATAAGTCACCACCGTCATCGGCACAAGACTTCTCATAACCGACAGCCTCTTCTCACCACGCCGCACCGTCTGTATATGCAGGAGCGCGCACAACAGCACGAAGGTCGTCAGCATCTCATACATCCGTATAAAAACCACGCCGCTCATGGCCGCCGGGCTCAAACCATAAACCAACGTCGCAAGTAATGTCAGTTTAACATCCCGTCCGCTCACTAAATATGACAAATATGTCAGTAATACAATATTGATCCCATGGAAAAAAAGGTTGACCGATAAGCCGATCCACTTCGAAAACACATCCGGCACCAAGGAAGCCACCGTGTGAAACACCCAGTAATACATCGGCGGGTGCACATCCCACGACTGCACCTGCTTCACCAAACCATATTGGAAGCGTTCTTCAGGAAGCACCACGAACTCGCTGCGGTAAGTCTCCCTGTCCATCCATTGTCCGTCTTCCACATAGAATCCGGCCGTGCGCGCCGTGGAATAATAGGTATAATATTCATCCTCGTGAAATCCCTGTTTCTGCGTACAGAAATAAAAGGCGGCCGCCATCTGCACCACCCAGATTATCAGAAAAACTATGAGGTATTTTTTGTTAATTCTTACATTACTTTCCATTTCACTGTTCTTTCATGCTGACAGTCACCGCACACAACATCCCTACAGCAACCCCCAATAAATATTCTGCGATTCTCAGTTGCACCCCACATTCTTCTTCCACGCATGGACTCTTCTTACTGTCCGCGGTGCAGCCGTAAGCAGCAACAGATATATTTTATTTTTCCTTGTAAGATAAGGATTTCTCACGGTGTCATACAGATGATGCCGCAGATATTTTTTCACCTGGCCATAGAACCGATTGTGACCCGTCATCTGGGTGATCGGCACATGCAGCAGATAATCCAGCCGCTGATACAGATTGAATCGTATCGCATAATCATGCAGTGCCGGATAGTGCTCGTCCACCAACACCTGCATTCGATCCGCATTGTCCACGATATCCAGAAACACTCTGGAAAAACTGTCCTTCGTCCTGCTACGGGTCGTGCTCGTCTGCCTGCACACTACATGATAGCACTGTTTCGGCAGGATCGTGATCCCGTCGATCTCCTGCAGCAGTTCCACCAACAGACTGAAATCCTCATTCAGAACACCCTCGGGGAATCTGTGCGCCGCAAACAATTCTTTTCTCACCAGCTTTGTGCAGAAGGAGCAGTCGCCTCTGTGCAGCAACAGTTCTTTCAAGAATTCTTCTGTCCCGCAGAACCACGCATCCTCCGGCGGTACGCACACGTCCGGCAGACGGTTTCCCGCTTCGTCCACCTCGTCTCTGGAAATCTGTACGATCGGCACCCGTCTGTCCTGTAAAGCGTTCATCATCAGCTCGTACATGTCCGGCTCAATATAATCATCGCTGTCCACGAACCCGAGATACGCTCCCGCCGCAAGACCGATTCCCATGTTACGTGCCGAGGATGCGCCGCCATTCTTCTTATGATAAACGCCTATGCGCCGGTCTTCCGTAGCCAGCTTGTCGCACAGCCTGTCCGTCCCATCCGTGGAACCGTCATCTATGAGAAGTATCTCCAGATTCTCATAAGTCTGGGCACAGATGGAGCGCACACACTTTTCCAGACAATCTATGGAATTATACACTGGTACGATCACACTGATCTTCTCCGTCATCTTACTTCCTGCTCCCCGTCATCATCTGATACATTTTCTTCGGGCGAACGGGAGGCGCCGCACTTAAGGGTCCTTCCTTCGCAGGCACGATTTCACCCTGCAGCAGCCTGTTTGTGAATCGCAGAAGCTCCTTTGCCGCATGCTCCGCATTCCACATATCCCGAATCGTCTCGTACGCTTTACGCCCCATGCCCTTGCGTTCCTCCCAGTGATCGAACAGATCGATCACCAGTTCTTCCATCTTATCATATCTGTCGTCCGGATAAACCAGTCCGTTATCGCCGTGCCGAATCAGATAAGGCGCCGCGCCGACCTGCGCATTGACCACCTCCACGCAGCCGCTGTTCATTCCCTCATTGACTACGGCTCCCCAGCCTTCCAGATAATTGCTTGTAAAAATATGAATATGGCACTTCTCCATCACGTCCCGCACCTGCTCCGGCGCAGTGTATCCGTAGAACTGAAAATGCCCCGTAAGTCCGTTATTCTCTACATCCTGCCTGATCTGTGACTCCATCTGCCCGTCTCCCAGCATATGGATGTAGAATCGATACCCTCTGGCATGCAAGGTATTTGCCAAGCGTACCATATACTCCGGATGTTTCAGTGGAATGAATCTTCCCGCCCATACGATGTGAAGCGTTCCGTCACACGGTTTCATATTAGTAAATTGTTCTTCCCCGTAAGTACGCAGTGCCGTAAAATATCCCCATCGGAACATTTTATCAGGATATGCGCCGATCAGATGAAAATCCGATGCCGCATAGGCACCGGCACACAGCATACATACATTCTGCCCGCGATATCTGATATGCTCCCGATATTTTGCCACAAGACCTCTGGGCGATACCGCTTTCCATTGTCCTTCCCGATAGATCCGCTCACTTACGCGAAGCGTAACTTTGCCGGATCTTAATCTGGAGTCTGCCAGATCCTCTCTGCCTGTCCACCCGAACATCACCACATCGCTCTCCGCTATCTTTTTCAGACAGTCATACTCCGCCTCATACAAACACTTTACATAGGGCAGGCTGCGGACATCCACCCCCCACCCCATAGCTACCCGCTCCTGCTCCATGGGCATGGTCTGGATAAAAGTATAGTCACTGCCCAGCTCCTGATAAAGTGCCTCGCACAGCGGAATCTGATGATGATTGATATAATTGGAGACAAACACAAGAGTCATGATAACATCTCCCGATAAATGTGTATCAGCCGATAATAATTCTGATCCGCGTCATGATTGACCCGCGCATGCTTTCTTGCATTGTCCGAGAACCTCTCCACAATGGCTTCTTTTGTAAAAATCTCGATGATACTTTCCGCCAGCGCTTCCACGTCCCCCGCCGGATACAGCATCCCGTCACCGCCGTCCGTCAGCAGATTATGCACGCCGCCCACGTCCGCCGCCACACAAGGCACACCCAGCAGCATAGCCTCGCCCAGTGAATTAGGCGAATTCTCCAGCGCGGAGGGCAGCACAAAAAGATGACTCTGCAAATATTGTTCTTTCATTTCCTCCGCAGTCAGCATCCCCAACATCGTCACATGATCGCGCAGATGATTATCCCGAATCAGTTTTCTGATATATTTCCCGTACGCCGACAATTTCAAGCGATCCTTAAGCGTACTGTCTTCAATGATATTATTGCCCGCCACATAGACATGGGCTTCCGGAAACTGCTCCAGCACTTTCGGCAGCGCCCGCAGCAGATAGTGAAATCCCTTAAGCGGATAATCGCCCTGACTTAAGAAAATACTGTAGGGACGGCAGGTTGTTCTTTTCCATCTGTCACGATAGAAGAGACCGCGCAGTGTCTCATTCAGATAATGATACTGCGCTGCCGGATTGATCTTAGCCGCCTGCGTGCGGTCAAAATCCGTTCTGCCGGCAATATTCCCCGCCATGAGTAAAGCCTCTTTCTCATGTTCTCCCCGCTTCTTAAACTTCTTTTGCTGCTGTCTGATACTGTCCTGTCTGATCCGATCGCGCAGCGTCACCTGCCGCTGTACTTTCATCGGCAGATCTGCCATATACTCCTCCGCAATCGCACTGCAAAGTCCCTGTATGCCGACCAGCGTCCTCTCCGGACGTCCGTAGGCTTTGATGCAAGCGAGCGCGTGCGGATATTCCACGCCGAACACATGCAGAATATCCGGTTCAAAATCCTTCAGAATCTCCTGAAATTTCGTTTCAATGCTGTCATCATAAACTTCAGGCGTATCAAGATTTTCTATAAATCCATAACAACGGCAGGATGCATTTTCCCCCAGTTGCATCGTCCGTCTGAAATCTTCCATATCCTCTGTAACAGGAAAAGCGATTCCAAGTTCAATCCGGTTCCACCCCTGTTCCTGCACGACACGTTCCAGAAGTCCGCTCAGCCATCCTTCCTTATTGCTGTATGAGATTCCGAGCTGTCTGGCAATTGTCGGAAGCATAATATTGCATACCCATAGTACCCTCATGTCTCTCTCCTCCGAAGTATTCCATATTCCTGCACCTATTTTTTCCCTGATCCTTCATACACCGGAAACAGTTCCCCCTAATCCGTGCAGACATATTACACAATGTGCTTTCTCATCCGGTATACAGCACCTTTTTTACCTTCTGATAAATCCCCGCCGTGACCGGATTCTTCGCAATCCATGTCCTGACAGGCGCCAGCGTCACCGCCATGATCAGTCGATACTTACGCACCTTTGCAGCCGGCATATATCTGTTTACGATCTCCCTGTGCTCTCTGCGTGAACGGCGTTCATTCTCCTTCGTCTCGGAAAATCCCCCGCCTTCATAGAGCGCCACGGTAACAGGCATATAGACAGTCTTTACATGCGCCCTGTAATAGCACCACAGAAAATGTTCGTAATCAGCACGCACCGCATAAGCAGTATCGAACGGTTTCTCCCGCAACAGCGCTGCCTCGTAGAAACACGCCTGATGACAGGGCACATTGCGGTAACAGGCGAAATCATCAATCACCGGATTGGACTGTACCTGCGTCCCCGTCAGCCGTTCATAAATATTGCCGTAGAAAATATACCTCGCCGCTTCCGGCTGCACAGCCTTCTCACTGTCAGTTTCACGGCTTCCCGTTTCCCGGTTCTGCACCTGTTTCCGAATCATCCCACCGACCCGCTCCAACACATGCATATCATAGAAACTGTCTCCGCAATTTAAAAAAAGGACATAATCGCCACACACATACTCCACTGCCTGATTCATTGCGTCATAGATGCCGGTGTCTTTGCTGCTGTAGACCCGAAGCTTTGCGGCGGATTGCTCTCCCGGCTGTCCATGCGCGTTTTCACATGCCCTCGCATAGCTATCCAGATATTTCCGTGTCACTTCCTCCGTGGAACCGCCGTCCTTTATGATGATCTCATAATCCTGCCATGTCTGATGCAGAATGCTGTCGATCGTCTCCCGCAGCTTCTCCCCCGCATTCAGACACACTACAATGATGCTGAAAGTCATATTCTGTTTTACCCTCTTAAGATTTATTATGCCATATTCTATCTGAACTTCTCAACCCTTTGTATCGCTTTGCCGCATAATTAATTCACATCCGATAAAATATTAACCATATCGTGGAACAGGAAAGTTTTATAAGGCAGAATCAACGTCCCGTCCTGATCTGCACGGCTCATATATATGGCAAAATATAAAATCGCCGCCAGCAGAATCCCCAATCGGAACAGCCTGCGCCACTTCACATTTTCCACCTGCTTAAGCAACATCGGCAGATACAGTATGTGACTGATCGTCAGATAATATCCGATGCGGGATATGATCGGCAGGAAGGAGCAGAACACATACAGCACGAGCGCTCCCAGATTCAGGTAGAAATAGAACCCAAAGCGACTGTCTTTCTGCATAAAGTACACGGTTCCCGCGAAAGCAAGCACCGCAAGGCAACGCAGAATATTGATATAGCTCGTTCCGCCCTCCAGATACTCCGTATCCTCATAGGTCGGATAGAGCAGAATCACCACTTTCAGATAAAAGTCCTGTGCGAACAGGAAGGTTGTACAGAATAGAGCCGCAATAGCAAGCTGCCACTTCTTCCATGCCCTGGATGCCAGATAGTATAACGGAATCACCACAAGCAAGGACTTATGAAACGCCGATCCGAACAGAATCAAAATAACGAATCTGCCCCACTGCCCGCGCTGCACAAACTTCATGGAATAAAGCGCCACCGCCAGCGCCAGATAGTAGCGTACCGTACTGAATGTCTGGAAATAATATCCCAGCATCATAAACAGGAAAAAAGTCAACGGAAAATCATCACTCTGCTCATACATCGCTGACAGGAACAAAAACACTGTGACAAAAGCATACACCGCAAAGACAAGCAGATAATTCTCGAAACCGGATAAGCCATAGATTAATTTTACAAGCAAATTAAATCCGATCTCCGTGGGTACATACGAATCGCAGTTGACCAGATGCATGAACTCCACATATTTGGCGTAATCATTCCCCACATTCAGCCTGCACGCCGACAACGCAAACAGAATCAGAAATATAGACAGAAGGCAGACGCGATTACACATCTGTTGTCTCGTAGTCTTATACGGTTGTATGACCGGCCGGCTGTTCACCATGCACGCAAGCAGTACCGTAACTGCTGCCACCGTAATATACAGAATCATCGAACGATGTTATCCTTTCCCTGTCGTTTGTCCCGCCTCACGCACGCCCGCTTTCATCCACGCATATGCCTTTTTCAGCGAAACATCCCGGCACATTTCTTCTCTGTGAACCCATAGGAAACGAAAAGCCAGCGGCAGCGCCAATCGTCCGTAGAGATAGTGATACAACACGCCTCTGTCCCGAAAAAACTTCTCATGATATCCGCTGAACCATGTGGATTCCCGTTCTGTCTCTTCCCCGATACATATTGTATGAGAATATATCTTCAAGCCGGCCTTCAGACAATCTCTCAGAAAAAGACTGTCCTCCCCGTTACTGTACTTGGCACCGCCGCCGAAAAGCAGAGAATAATGTACATTAGCCCGCAGCAGAGCAGCATGTCTCGCCGTAATACTGTACGCCGGATAACGCCCGTAATTGCGGCGGTTGATCCGATGGATGTCCTCATTCCAATAAGTCCTTCTGGCAGGTGATACCTTCACATTGACCAGAATCATGTCCGCATCCGGCAGCTCACTGTACGCTCTGCGAATCGCCTCGGCATATCCTTCCGACAAAACAATATCCTCGTCTGAGAATACGCAGATCTCACTGTCCGCATGCAGCAGAGCGGTATTGCGGCTCAGCCCCACACCTCTCTCCGGCATAGAGAAAACCTGAATCCTGCTGCCTACGTCCGTGATCTCCTCATAACCGTAACGGTCACATTGGTTCACGATCACCGCATCGGTCTGTATATGCATTTGTTTAACCAGCGCGGAGACATCCTGATTCACCGCCGATACCAACAACTGTATTTTCATAGTCTGCCCCATTTCCGCGCGGCGTCTTGTTCTGTTTACGCCTTATCTGAACGTCCGAACGCATGCCCATAGTATCTGCGCAGGAACTTCTCATCCGCGCCGCTGATCGCTATCCCCGCAATACAGCATTCTCTAAGCTGCATCTGTTCCATCACATAGGCAAGATATGCGGCATGCACTTTCCCGTAATCAGCCACGAGCACTATGCCCTCGGCCGCACACAGCCTGTTCCATTGTTCATCGGTAATTCCTGTTTTCCATTCCACTGACAACTCCTTCATATGCTGCTCTTTCGGTTCTGAAAAATGTCCCTGTGTCACGGTAAGTATACAAAGATCCTTCATCTTCTTTCGCAGATAATTCAGATTCTCCTCATAATCTGCACCAAATCTCCCGTCCGCTCCGGCATAGCCGACAAACGGTACACCTGTCACTTGTTTCAGATCACTTGCAGCCATGATGCGGTCATCCAGCACATAATAAAACATCATGCCAATCAGCATCAGCACTATCGCCGCCACTGTCCCCGCAATCACCGCCTGCACAGTTCTGTCATCCGCCGACACCAAATCTGCCGCCGTTGTCTGAATCACGCTGATCTGTCGGAATTCTTTCGCCGTATCCCCCAGATCCGTCAGCGACTGTCCTGTCGCTTTCAGGATCGCATTACATCTGTCCGCATCGTGTGTTGTAATCGTGATTGTAAGAAGCCGCAGATCCGACAGAATCTCGGCCTTCGTTGCCGCCATAACCTCTTCTCTGCTGTAATCCTCCGGCAGATATTTCATCGTAACATCCAGAATCGGATCCGTCGCCATCAGATCATTCCATGTATAACCGTTATACTGCTGATAGACCTCTCCCGTCTCATCCACTTCAAAATCCAAATATACCTTGGACATCGCCCGATATTCCCGCTCTGCCTCCGGTACGATCGCCGTAAACGTATACACCCCGCCGCCAATCACCGCACCGACTACCGCCGCCACGATCACCAGCCAGCATTTACGCATAAAGCAAAGCCCCAGTTTTTTCATATCCATGCCCGCATCGGCATACTTAATTTCCCGCATATATCCAGACCTTTCCCGCTGTTCGTAGCTCTCAATTCCTCCAGCACACAGCCTGGGCAGAAGTTGATTTCTTAAGGAACCCCTTAAAAAACGTCAGTGCTTAGCGAGGTTAAAAGTTGCAACGCAACTTTCGAGCTTAGCATCTGTTACGTTTTTTACGGAGCGAAAGCGCGGTGACGTAGAAATCAACTTCTGTCCGGGCGTCCGCTCACTTCCTTTTCATCGCTGTAGTCTGCGTATTCTCTACGCCCTCCGTGCTCTCCGGCTTAATGAGAATCTTAAGTGTCAGAAGCATAAGCTTCAGATCCAGCCATACCGAATACTGTTCAATATAAGTCAGATCCAGCTTTAATTTATCGTAAGGCGTTGTATTATACTTGCCGTACACCTGCGCATACCCCGCGAGCCCGGCCTTCACTTTCATGCGGAAAGCAAATTCAGGCATCTCCTCCATATACTGATCTATGATCTCCGGCCGCTCCGGTCTTGGTCCGATAAAAGACATATCCCCTTTCAGGATGTTGAAAAGCTGCGGCAATTCGTCGATCCTTGTTGTACGGATAAACTTGCCGATCGGCGTAATGCGCGAATCGTTCTTAGATGCCAGCCTCGCCACACCGTCCTTCTCGGCATCCACCTTCATACTCCGAAACTTCAGGATATAGAATTCCCTGCGCCCGATCGTGCAGCGAACCTGTTTATACAAGACGGGTCCACCGTCATATGCCTTGATCGCAATCGCCGTAATCAACATAAACGGGGACGCGATCACTAACAGGATCAGGGAGCAGATCAGATCGATCATCCTCTTGGCCAGACGCTGCTCCACCTTGAGAGAATACTCTCTCGTCAGATAGACGGGCGTGTCAAACAGATGGAGCTGATCCGCTCCTTTTACCAAAACGTCTGATATCTTCGGCATCATATAGATACGAATCGACTTACTGTAGCAATATTTCAGCAGATAATTCCTGTCACTGACGGGAATGTCCCACAGTACCACCGCACCATACTCTCCCGTAATCTCTTTCTTTACGGCCTCCATACCTTCCGAAATATTCATGCTCCTTGCGATCTTGTACTTCTCTTTACGCGACTCAAACTTGGCCACGATATCATCAATCGATCTCTCCCCATGAATGATCAGGATGTCTCTGGGTGGAAACACTTTATAATAACACGTATCGCACACGAACACCCACACAATTGAAAAAATGATCTGTATCAGCATCGTCCAGACAATCGGACGCACCGGTACCACCCAGTTCGCCATCAGGGATATCTGAAAATAAGAGATCACATTGACAAACAGAAGTGCAAAAACTTCCGAAATAAAAACATCCGTTGCCTTCAGATAACCAATCTTCAGCACACCGTACATGTTGGCAAAGAAAAACAGCAGCACGAAATAGATCAGTATAATGAGCAAATGTCCGTTGCGGAAGAACTTCGCCTTACCGTGATAAAGCAGATACGGATAATAATCCTGAAACCAAAAATATGCATAGATCGCCGTATGAACAAGTAATCCGATAAAGGATAACTGTAATATGATAAGTCTTTTCAAAGCTTCGACACGTTTCATGCCCATACCTCATTTTAATAATTCATGTAATTGTTCAGAACCCTGTACTTCACAGTTACTAATTTGTACCGATTCATCTTACTGTAATTCTACAGACGCCGCATGCACGCCCGGTATGCCCACGGAATAAAACAGCGCACACTCGTGATCACAGACAGTTTCTCCTGCCTGCGATACAGGTTCCAGATCCGTCTGATCGCCGTCAATTTATTGGAAGACAGCGACCTTGCCGGTCTGCGGTATATTGCCAGCACCTCATCCAGGCCGTAGGCCGTATTGCCTGCCCTCAGAATCTGCCACCATGTCGCCGTGTCTTCGCTCTCTATAGCGGGCATGCGTATCAGCTTGTCCGGTATGCTCTCCCGATCCAATAAAACCGTCGTCGTAAAGATCACTGTCCGCGACAACGCCTGCCCGTAACACAGCTGTGCAGGAACATGCACCACTTTGCCGGTAGGATTCGCCTGCTCATCACCGAACTCATACGCCGTGAACACGAATCCTGCCTGCCTGTCCCTCATAAACAGCAGTTCCTTCTCCAGTTTCTCCGGGAACCATACGTCATCCGCATCCAGAAAGGCAATGTACCTGCCGCCAGCCACATCCAGTCCGGTGTTACGTGCAGCGGCTGCTCCCTCATTATGTTCTTTACTGATCAGCAGGATCCGCCGTCCTTTATCATCGATGTATTCCTCAACTGTACGAATACCTTCATTTTTTACGGAACGCGCTTCTTCCGATTCCGTTTCCTTCTCATCCTGCTTCCTTGAAGACTGGCGGCTCCACTTGTACTCTCTCAGCGTGTCGCGAACCACCTGTACGCTGCCGTCAGGTGAACAATCATCGATTAACAACAATTCCCACTCCGTATATGTCTGTCTTACTACCATCGCAATCGTATCGGCGATATAGACTTCGGCCCGATAGATCGGTACGATAATGCTGACCAATCCGTTCATTTAAATATCCTCTTTGACAAGATAAATAGGTCTCTTCTTCACTTCCATGTATGTTTTAGATAAGTATTGCCCCACGATTCCGAGGCAAAACAGCTGCACTCCGCTGACCATCATAATGATACATACAAGAGACGGCCATCCGGAAGTCGGATCGCCGAAGATCAGCGTCTTCACAATGATAATAATAATCATGACAAATGCCAGCAGGCAGAACAGCGCGCCGATCAGCGCCGCAATTGTAAGCGGCACCGTGGAAAACGCAGTGATTCCCTCTAACGAATACGCAAACAGCTTCCAGAAGGACCATTTCGTCTCACCCTTCCTGCGCTCGATATTCTCATATTCCAGCCACTTTGTTTCATAGCCTACCCAGCCGAAAATACCCTTGGTAAATCGGTTATACTCTGTCATGGCGAGGATCGCATCCACCACCTGCCGCGACATTAATCTGTAATCTCTGGCTCCGTCCACGATCTCCGTCCTGGAAATCTTATTCATAATCCGGTAGAACATCCTCGCAAAAAAAGAACGCACCGGCGGCTCTCCCTTCCTCGTGACACGCCTCGTAGCCACAGAGTCATAGCCCTGCTCGATATATCCGTACATTTCCGGCAAAAGAGACGGCGGATCCTGCAGATCGACATCCATCAGCACCACATAATCTCCTTTAGATTTCTGTAATCCCGCGTAGATCGCCGCTTCCTTTCCGAAGTTTCTGGATAAAGACAGCAAATGAACACGCGCATCCTCTCTGCACAGCTTCTTAACTTCTTCTACCGTCCGATCTTTAGATCCGTCATCTATATAGAGCAGTTCCACCTCTATTTCCTTTTCCTTGAAAAAAGGAGCGTTCCGAAACAATTCATCATAGAAGTCCCTGATATTCTCTTCTTCGTTATAACAGGGTACTACCACACTGAGCAATTTCATGCAAATTACCGTGCCTTTCATCTATTGATATCCGCTTGCGTCGGTTTATATCCGCAAGGATACACCCCGCGGCACCGACTGTCAGGGTCTTCGTTTATTTTAGCATACATAGACGAAAAAAGGAAGAGACGTATCTCTTCCCTGTTCCGCAGCTATATCAGTCCGTATGTCAGACGAATATAGTCCGCCACTGTCGCAATATACTCACTGTTTGTAGGTCTGCTGTATTCGTTCGAATTGCAGTAACCGAATAACCGCTCGAACAAATCGCTGTTTCCTCTCTCCCAAGACACTTCGATCGCATTTCTGATCGCCCGTTCAATCTTCTGGTCTGTTGTGCGATACATCTTCGCCAGATCCGGATACAGCAGTTTCGTAACACTGCCTACTAGTTCCATGTCTTCCGTGCACATCTCCACAGCGCTCCTCAAGTATTGATAGCCCCGTAGGTGTGCGGGTACACCCAACTCCAACATGAAACCGGAGATTGCTTGTTCCAGTTCTTGTCTGGACAAAACATTTTCTTGTAACATTCCCTTTTTTACTCCTTTGCGTAATATATTAAACGTGTAGTTTTATTACGCAGTTACATAATAGCAAAAAATATGCATTATGTAAATTGTAAGTTATCGCCTACGCAATGTCTTACATCCTTGCGGAGTCTACATTCTCCCTAAACCACTGATAAGCAAGCTGTACGCCCTCTTCTAATTCGACCTTATGATTCCAGCCCAATCCGTGAAGCTTCGTCACATCCGTCAGTTTGCGCGGCGTACCGTCAGGCATGTCCTTATTCCAAACGATCTCGCCCTGATAACCCACCGCTTTTTGCACCGTCTCTGCCAGTTCTTTGATCGTAACTTCCTTACCCGTACCGATATTCACGTGCTGCTCCCCACTGTAATTTTCCAGTAAGAACACGCATGCATCTGCCATATCATCCACATACAGAAACTCCCGCAGCGGTGTGCCGGTTCCCCATAATTCCACCGTAGGAGCGCCGTTTACCTTGGCCTCATGGAACTTGCGAATCATGGCTGGCATAACATGTGATCCCTCCAGATCATAATTGTCATAAGGTCCATACAGATTCGTCGGCATACAGCTTATAAAATCGTCGCCATACTGTCTCTTGAAGAATTTGCACATCTCTAAACCAGCGATCTTAGCGATCGCATACGCCTCGTTCGTCTCCTCCAGCGGCCCTGTCAACAACGCATCTTCCGGAATCGGTTGCGGTGCCATACGTGGATAGATGCAGGTACTTCCAAGGAACAATAACTTCTTTACCTGATAGTCATGACAGCACTTGATCACATTGCATTGAATCTGCATATTCTCATAGGCAAACTCCGCCGGTGTCGTATTATTGGCATTGATACCACCCACTTTCGCTGCCGCCAGCACCACCACGTCAGGTCTCTGTTCCTCAAAGAAATCTCTGACCGCCTGCTGATTCGTCAGATCCAGTTCTTTATGGGTTCTGCCGATCACGTTGGTATAACCCTTTGCTTCTAAATTCCGCACAATAGCACTTCCTACCAGTCCCCTGTGTCCTGCTACATAGATTTTGTCTGTCTTATTCATGTTGAACCTCATTTCTGTATCTTGTATAATCTAACTTCATGGTCAGTATAACAATTCCTGCAGGATTTTTCCAGAGGAATCGTTAGGCAACCGATCCGACCAAAGTTAGATTGCTTTTTTGATTCAGTAACTTAAAACTGAGGCAAACCCATCTTCAATCCCTTCTCCCAGAAACCGAACATCCGTCTTTGCGGGTGCTGACGGGAATGCTTCATAGCCCACCTGATCTCCGTTCACAGGATAATAGAACGTCGCTCCGTTTATTTCATATGACTGCGTCTCGTAATTCTCATAATCTTTTTGCGCGATCCAGTAATCGTTTCTGTAAGAGACAACAATCTCTTTGCCCAGCGCAGCACACTTATATGTCAAAAGAAGCATTACTGCCATCATACCGCACAATCTGAACACCTTCACACTGACAGGTTCCGCTGCGCGCTTCATTGCATTCGCACCGTTCTCCCACGCACCCGCTCCGCTTTGACTATGCAGTTTCACTCCGTTTCGCCGCCCATCGCGTTCTTCCGTCCTCGTCAGGATCGCATCATATACCCCGCCAATCACCACCGCCGGCATCAGATACACATAGACACATCCATATCGAATCAACGGAGACGTAAACAACCAGAATATAAAAGAACACGCTACCGTCACCTGTACAATCAGAATCCCCGGGCGTCTGCGCCACCATCCGCACAGCATCCCAAGCCCGTACACAAACAATACGGCAAACGACACCACCGCTGCCGCCACCAGCAGCTTATCACTGCCCGCTAGTGAATGGAACCAGTCCGGCAGCCACTCCCTCACGGATATGTCATACCGCGTCACATCTGTATATCCCCTGCCCCAGACCTGAATCTCTTTTGCATCGTAATCCGCCATGCCTTTCGGAAGCTTCCACGCCACATGAAACAGATCGATCTGTGTAAACGGATAAACAAGCCAGCCCGACAGCAGTACATTTCTGATAAAAAACGGCAGTGCCGTCACGATCCCCAACGCCAGATAGACCGCCGTTTCCTTCAATCTGTTACCCCGGATCAGGTAATACGCCGGATAGATCACCAACAGTAAGATCAACGCCGCCGACAGCTTTACGGTCATGAGGAAGACTCCCAGAACGCACAGAAATGCGTAAGGCAGTATTTCCTTAACCTCGCACTCCGCCAGTTCCAGAAAACGGATTACGATATAAAATGCCAGTAATACCATGAAATAATCGGAGGCAGGAGATACCATTTCATCAAAGATAATAACCAGATAATAAATCCCCATTGCTCTTGCAAAATCACTGGTATGCAGTCTTCTCTTCCGCAGGGCACCGATCTCTTCCAGACAGACTTGCGCTAATATCCATGCCAGGAAACCCGCCGCGCAGTGATAGGACTGTCCGCCTAAGAATGCCATACTGTACAGCGCCGACAGGGCAAAAGAGGAACTGTTGTAGGCCAGCCTGCAGTGCAGATTGCCAAGCCCCTTCACCACGCCGTATTCCTCCAGCCACCTGATACTCTGCGCATGATACAGGCCCGTATCGTAATGAATGATTCCCCTTGAGGCACCATATGCAAATAGGAAAAAGAGGAACAGTATGCCTAACATTTTCCCTCTTTCTCCTAATCGATTTTCCCGTATATTATTCCATATTTCCCGCAACATACTGCCAAGCTGATGCCTGAGACACCATGCGATTGTCATACATGTCATGCATAGCAGCAAGTTAGCCACCAGTCCTACGCGCCCAAACAAACTGAAAAATTGTGCATACACCGTAACGCCCGCCAGACCGCAGATCAGATAGGAATCCATATGCCTGATCCGATACGGCACGAACCGCGTGAGCAGACACAATATCCCGTATCCAATCAGGAAAGTGGTGAAAAACATATAAATCCATATTAAAATCACTGACAGCATAGATGTCTGCCTTTCTTATATCAGTGCTGATTCTTGTACTCCGCGCAGCTCATCCCCGCAATCTCCTGCAGATCCGCTTCCATCATCATGGCAACAAGCCGCTTAAAATCTATTTCTCTCTTCCAGCCAAGCTCCCGCTCCGCCTTCTCGCAATTTCCCCAGAGGAATTCCACTTCCGCCGGCCGATAGAATTCGGGATTCACATCTACCAGCAGTTTTCCGCTCGCCGCGTCGTACCCTTTTTCATTCACACCGCTTCCTTCCCAGCGGATCGCAATGCCAAGCTCGCCGAATGCCGCCTCCACAAATTCTCTGACCGTATGCGTCTCATTCGTGGCCAGCACATAATCGTCGGCCTTGTCCTGCTGCAACATCAGCCACATACCCTTCACATAATCGCCAGCAAATCCCCAGTCACGCTTCGCATTCATATTACCCAGAGACAATTTCTCCTGCTTCCCGGCAATGATATTCGCAATCGCCAGCGTAATCTTTCTTGTGACGAAATTCTCTCCGCGCCTCGGTGATTCATGATTAAACAGAATGCCGTTGCAGGCATACATATTATAAGACTCCCTGTAGTTCACCGTGATCCAATAAGAGTACAATTTTGCGGCGCCATAAGGGCTCTTCGGGTAAAAAGGCGTCTTCTCGCTCTGGGGCGCCGTCTCCGGAATCCCGCCGAACAGCTCGGAAGTAGATGCCTGATAGAATCTGCATGTTCCGCCGTTAACACGAATAGCTTCAAGCAGTTTCAAAGTACTCACACCGGTCGCTTCCGCAGTATACTCCGGCACATCAAAAGACACGCCCACATGGGACTGCGCCGCCAGATTATATACTTCCGTCGGTCGAATCTCAGCGATCAGCCGCATAAGATTACTGGAATCCGTCGTATCCGCAAAATGCAGGAAGAATTTTACCTTGTAATAATCTGATCGGATCAGATGATCGATCCTCGCCGTATTGGAGATACTGTGCCTGCGAATTAAACCATGCACTTCATATCCCTTCTCTAGCAAAAACTCCGCAAGATAAGAACCATCCTGCCCCGTTATTCCCGTAATTAACGCTATTTTCTGCATATCGTAACTTATTCCTTTCTATTGTAACTTATTTACGTTTATATCCGACGTCTCGTCACATTATTTGCATTTCATCTGCCATAATCCTTCACATCAGCATAAGCACATCCTGGCCAGCTACATTCTCTCATATATACGCCGCCGTGTAAAGCTTAAACCTTACTGTTTCAGATACTCCGCAATCGCATCGTGCCAGTCCGCAAACATGAAATCGGTAGTCATCTTGAACATATAGTTTTCCAGAATCGAGTATGCGGGTCTCTTTACGGCTGCGCCGTACTCTTCCGATGTGATGCCCTCCACCACCGTATCTTTACCAGCAATTCTGAAAATCTCCTCCGTAAACTGCGCCCAGCTGCAGTCCCCTTCGCAGGTTCCGTGGAACAGTCCGTAATTATCCGTTGGAAGCAGATACGCAATCGCCTTTGCCAGTTCCGCCGCGCTGGTAGGCGACCCTACCTGATCCTTCACAACCCTCACCTTATCATTCGACTCTGACAGACGAAGCATGGTCTTGACAAAGTTCTTGCCGTCACCATACAGCCATGCGGTACGTACGATATAATGCCTGTCGCTGAATTCTTTCACGAAATTTTCTCCTGCAAGCTTGGTTCTGCCATACGCTCCCTGGGGTCCCACAGGGTCCGTCTCCCGGTACGGTCTTACGCCGTTGCCGTCGAACACATAATCCGTGGAAACATGCATCAACTTCGCTCCCGTCTCCGTAGCCGCAATGCTTAGATTTCTCGGTCCGATGGCATTGATCCGAAAAGCAAGATCCTCTTCATTCTCGCACGCCTCCACCGCCGTGTACGCCGCGCAGTTAATGATCGCATAGGGCTGTATTCCCCGCACAAATTCCATAACCTTGTCTACCTTGGTAATATCCAGTTCCCCCACATCCGTATTGATCAGTTCATACTCCGTGTTACCCACATACTGCAAATTGATGGCACGTCCCAACTGCCCGTTGGCGCCTGTCACAATGATCTTTTTCATAAATTTATAACCATGCCTTTCTCACAGCCTGCAAGCTTATCGCCATAAGGCACAAACTTCCGCTGTCTTTTTTATGATCCGTGAGCAGATTCACTTATCTTTCATCATACAACCAATGGTAAAATTATGCAAATCATAATCTCATAAAGCGCTAATAACCCCGGCTGTAAAATTTATTTCAAACAAGGATACCCTCAACCAAAAGGTTGAGGGCCGGTGATTAGAAGAATGTATTTTTAAGTTTTCGCAGAAGAAGGAAAACGAAAAAAGCAAATACCAATGGCTGTGATGTCAGGGCGTTCCAAAAGATGTTGAGTCCCATTTTGAAACCGACTGCAACGGATTCAAAACACATCAGTATTATATCTTCCAAGTTGTTCACCACCTTTCTTTGTCCCATGGAAGAGGAGTTTTTCCCGGGGCTGGGTTTTCTCCTCTTCTGCATATGGGTTTTTGATTTTCAGTGTATCACAAATATAGTCCAATAAAAAGTACATAAAGGAGAGGGGAAAGATAATGAAACGTGAGTTTGATATTGAAGGCTACCATTTTAAGCTTGAACCCACTATCAGGGGCGGTCTTTCTGTAAACGGGCAGAAGGCAAAATATGATATTAACTTAATTACCCATGAGCAGGATGGATCGCTGGTTTTTGGCTTTGTGGGTACCTGCAGGACTATATCAGAGGGACATACTATTGCATGGCATTATGTGAATGATATAAAAGCAGGAAATAACGTAGTTTCCATGGAAAAAGCACTGGAAGCATATAACACAATCAGGGCTTACTGCAAGCAGAAAAGCGGCTGCGAAGGCTGCATGTTTGAGATGGAAGACTCGACTGTCTGTCGCTGTCTGTTTGATTATGAAGGTGCTTGTGTTGAATGGCCTGATCTTGATCTGAATTAACCATATACCAGTTGCGTCAACGCAACCGCAGACGAAGCATTTTGTAAATGATCTGTATGTCTAGTCCTGCAGAAGGACTTCAGGCATAAATGAAAAAGCGGACTGCCTGCATGATCTGAAGTAAAGCTCTGCAGACCACCGGACGGCGGAATGATACTCCTTTTCACGTTGCCCCGTGGTATGCCGGAAGACATCCGCAAGGTATCCGGTGTTTCCGCTCCTTATGTGGTGCAGGGGGAATGCTCTCCCTGCAGTCCATGGGATTAATCTGTATGTAAAAGCCTTCCGGGGCTTTTTACATAAAAAATGGGTGCCTTTGTGTATTCATTTTTCACGGGGAAGAGCAATCTTCCCCCTCTCCTGCCGGTCATTGGTATATCACGGAAAGAAAAGGCATGAGAAAAAAAACCTGTAAACAGAGAAAAAGAGAAAAGAGAAGAAAGAGAGGAAAAGAAGAATGCAGGTGAAAATTGTAGGCGTAAAAAGAACGGAGTACAAAGGGAAAGACGGTCAGAACAAGGTGGGCTTTAACTACTGTGGTTTGAAGGATTTTACACGGTATGAGCAGGAGAATGCCGACTGTGAAGGTCAGGACGTAATCAAGGAATTTTCAAGCATTGATTTCAGTATCCATCCCGGTGATACAGTTGAGTTTGTATATGAACCCGGTTTCCAGGACAGGGCAACCCTTGTGGATGTCAAGGTTCTTGCGATCGCGGACAAGCCGCCGTTTAAGAATGATGCTGCTCCAGCAGCTGCCGGACAGAAAGCAGCGGACAACAAGCCGGAAGAACAGAAAGCAAAATAGGGGGGTCTGATGCATGGTAACGAAAATATTATGGATCGTATGCGCTGTGATCTGGGCGCTTGTTATCCTCGGCTTCGTCAGCCTGGTTGCATTCAACCGCTGGCGTAACCGGAAACGGAGGGATGACTGACGGTATGAAAAACTTTATTATGACACTTACCGTCATGGTGTTTGTTTTCATCCTGTTTCGTAAGAAGCTCCTTCCGCTGTTCAGGAAAAAGAAACATGCGGCAGTGTCCCCGGAAACCCTCCCCGGACCCTGCCGGAAAGGCGGGACATATTTTGAAGTGCTTTCTTTTGACACGGTTTCCTATGCTGAGCTTTCTTATCTGAATGACAGCATGGAAACCCAGATCAATAAGAAACTTGAATATATCTGCCGTGCGGGTGTGGTGGAGTCTGTTGAATGTCTTGTTGTCGGCAGCCTGCTTATTATCCTGGTCTGCTGGCGCATGGAGGGAACTTTAAATGAGTGAGGATGTATTTAATTATGATAATTCTGAACCCGTGGATGCATCCTGGAATGCTCCGGATGATGGGTTCGTGGGGACGGTTTCCGGTAATGCCTCCCCTGCTCCGGAAAGCGGCACAGGTGACGGCGTACAGCTTGGTGATCTTCTGGATGCGCTGGACTCTTCCAGAAGCTACGGGACAATGGGTGATTACTATAACCAGCAGATCGGCTGCTATGTCTTTCCGAACTATGACGTATATGCATATTTTATTGACGTGGATACGGACGGTGCGGACTGGTGCGAAGCTTCTGACGGGCATTATATACCTGTCCTCTATCTTGATGCATATGAGTCATATATTGCATCGGATGATGCTGCAGAAACCGGAGAAGTTATACCGACCGAGAGCGAACTGCAGAATCAGGAAACGCTCGAAAGTATCCGCGGGCTTTTGTCCGTGATCAAAGAAAACAATGCCGCTTATTATGAGCAGGAGTTATTGTACAGCCAGGAAACCCTGACCGCCGTGCAGGAGACTTCAGCCCGTACGGAAAGTGTTTTCTATGCCACTGTAACTATTGCTGTCCTGTGCGGTATTGTGGTCGGTTCTTTCTTTGCACATGTATTCTGGAACCGTATGCGTATCGGATAAGGGGGATCTATGGACGTATCACATTTTATAATCGAGTCTGCCGATCTTGAAATGCTGGTCGGTTTTTTCAGGGATATTGTGACGGTCGGCATCCTGCCGGGATTTATGATCACAACTGTCCTGCATTTGCTTGGCTATGGTGTATTCAAGGCTCTGAGTTTTTTGAATATAAGATGACAGCGCCGGACGCGGTGCGGAAAGGAGAAGGCTTATGTTGACTGAAGCTATGAAAACTGCATTCAGTAATGCGGTTGATAACATCAAGGACGACGTAACGGGCATGATTGTCGTTGCGCTTCCTGCAGGGCTTGCGATCATGGGCATCAGACTTGCTGTACGTCTTGGTGTCGGTTTCTTCAGAACGATCGCATCATAAACTGCCCCGGCTTTTATGGCCGGCTGCATTTAGTTTTTTTAGTGGAAAGGCTTCCGGGTCTTTCCACTTTTGGAAAGGATGTCACAATGGGGTTTCTTGATAACTTGTATTTTCTGATCCGGACGAAACTGTCCATATTGCTCTTGAAATTTATAAGCTGGGTTGAGGACAGCACGGGGATCAGATAGGAAAGGGAGAGGTTGACGGGTGATGTCATGGGAAAATGGAATGATACGAAGGAGGCTTATTTTTGTATGGAAAAGGATGAAAAGGTGATACCGGAAAAGGACCGTCCCGGGTTTGTGCAGTCACTTGGCAAGGTGCATGAGTTAAGGGATCTTCTTGAACAGTTTGGGCTTGATGATTATGTTCTTGCATTAAACAGGGTATTTGAATGGATTGACGATATTGTGATTCTTCTGAATGGGATCGGAGGGAACCGCCTATGATACATTTTTTCACGGGGACTCCCGGTTCTGGTAAAAGTCTGCATATGGCCATGATCATAGATAAGCAGCTCCGCAAGGGTAAAAATGTCATAGCAAACTTTGAGATCAATGAAAAGACCTTTAAGCATTTTAATGAAAAACATCCCGGGAAGCTGGGACAGTTTATTTATGTCTCCAACAGGGAACTTCTGACGAATGCATATAAACCGCATTATGAAGGGCGCCGTCGGATTGTTCCGCCGTCTGATGCGTTTTCCTACATTGATGGACTTTACGGCTATGCGCAGCAGTTTCATAAACGCAATTCCCGTGGCCAGATCATAGAAGATCAGACTCTTCTTGTGCTGGATGAATGTCAGGATTTGTTTAACCCAAGATCCTGGAACCGTAAGGATCGTCTTGCATGGTGTTCTTTTTTTCGTGTGCATCGTCACTATGGGTTTGATGTCTACCTGATCAGTCAGGATGATACTGTCATCGACAAGCAGATCAGGCACATACTCCAGTATGAGTATCTGCACCGCTGCGTAAATAACTATAAACTGTCCGGCCGGATTCTTGGTTTTATGTTCGGTGGGAAACTTTTTGTGTACGTCAAAAAAATGTACGGTGTTAAGTCCAAGGATGCAAGGGTGAAATCCCACTTTTTCAGCGGACAGCGGAAATATTATGAATTTTATGACAGCTACAAGACTTTTGGGCAGGAATCCGCCGCAGCCCTTGCGGAGGCGGATAACTGACCAAAAGCCGCAGGAGCGGCATGAAAGGGAAAATAATATAACGCTAAGGGTGATTTATGCGCGTTTATATACCCTTTACTGTAGGGGCGCACGTGCTAGCCTTGTTCGTGGGTGGCACCCTGGTGCCGCCCGCGGCTCTTAAAGGTTAGTGCGCGGGTTCATACAGTCAAGGGCGCGCAGGAGTTCCCTAAGGCCTAGTATTACCCTTAGGGAACTTCTGTAACATGTAGCAAATTGGTTTAAAGGTGCTTAAATACTGGATTTTAACTTGTAGCATTTTTTGTAGCAACTTCTGTAACAACATAACTTTTGTAGCATTTTTATTTGGAGAGTTTGAAAAATGAATGACAGGACGCAGTCCCGCAAATGGTTGCTTACTTTCAATAATCCTGAAAAGTATGGCTTTGACCATGACAATATCAAGGCTGCTTTGTCAACGATCAAAAACCTGACTTACTGGTGTATGTGTGATGAAATCGGGGAGGAAGGGACTTATCACACACATTTGTTTTTATTCCGGGAAACTTCAATGCGGTTTTCCATGATCAAGAAGAATTTTCCTACCGCGCATATAGATTACTGCCGTGGATCAACGCAGGACAACAAGGATTATGTGCGGAAGGAAGGGAAATATAAGAACACTGACAAAGCAGAAACAAACCTGACCAATACCTTTGAAGAGTTTGGGGAATGTCCCATAGAGGAACAGGGTAAGCGGAATGACCTTAACCAGCTTTATGACATGATCAAGGACGGATTGAGTAATTTTGAGATACTGGAAAGCAACCCTAACTATATGCTGCAGATCGACAAGATTGAACGTTGCCGACAGACAGTACGGGATGAGGAATTTAAAAACATGTTCCGTGAATTGACTGTTGAATACTGGTACGGTGATACCGGACAGGGTAAAACAAGGACGGTTATGGAAAGGTACGGATACGAAAATGTGTATCGTGTGACCAACTATAAATATCCCTTTGACGGTTACCGTGGACAGGACGTGATCATATTTGAGGAATTCTACAACAGTCTTAAGATTCAGGAAATGTTAACTTATCTTGACGGCTACCCTCTCGATCTGCCGTGCCGTTATAACAACAAGGTTGCATGCTATACCAAGGTATACATACTCAGCAACGTGGCATTTGATGAACAGTACCGGGATGTATTCAGGGAACATCCGAAGACCTTCGAAGCATTCAGGCGCAGGATTAACTGCATAAAGAAATTCACGGAAAAGGGGCTGGTAGACTACCGGAACATGGAAGACTACGAACACAGCCGCCTACTGGAAGGGCTGGAAAAAGAAAACCCGTTTACCAGCAAAGAAAAATATGAGCAGGAAATGCTTGACCTTAAGAGAATGGAGAGAAAGAAAAATGATGACAACGGATCTAACAGTAAAGGAAAGTGAGTTAAAAATTGTATATGGCCCGGATTATCTGGGTGAAGATGTAAACGAACTGTCTCTTGCT
Source organism: Lachnospiraceae bacterium (assembly GCA_014804655.1). GTDB lineage: Bacteria > Bacillota > Clostridia > Lachnospirales > Lachnospiraceae > UBA3282. The sequence continues at coordinate 43,830 of JAAUZK010000029.1, forward strand.
TCCGTCAAATATATGTATGCTGATTTAACTGATATCCGGAAATATTACATAAGACTTGGTTTCCATCTGAATGAATTCGATATGAACAAGGGTTATCTGGATTTTGGTTATCCAACCTTAGAAGAATTCTGCAATGTTAATCTTGGATTGGATAAAAGTGCAGTTTCACGCTGCATTAATGTTTACCGTGAATTTAATGCCGGAGATGATAAGGAATTTATAGGAAATATTGTAAATCATGGCTGTGCAATGGACTTATCGGATCGGTGGAAGAATTATTCTTATACCCAGCTCTGTGAGATGCTGCCGCTCTCTCCTGAAGATCGCAAGAAGGTGCTTCCCAGTATGTCATGCAAGGAAATAAGGGAATTCAAGAAGAAATTGAAGGATAGAAAGAAAAAGTCATCGAACGGAGCAGTTGCGTCAACGCAACCGAAAAGATTTAACTATGATGAATGCTTTAAAAAAAGTGGTATTGTGCAGCAGAATTATATTAAATCATGTGATTATGATCAAAAAGAGGGAATGCCGGCAGTATATCTTTATGACTGTCATGGAAAAAGGATTATCTGCGGATCTTGTGGTGATGTTCTTGAGAGGGTGAATAATTCAAATGAAAATAGAATTGTTATCCGGATGACTGGTTATTGTTATGACCCTGTTGAGCTTAAGGAGAATTAAATTTATGAGTAAATGTGAAGACTGTAAACATTGTGATTTAGATCTTCTGGAGAAAAAGAAATGGTATTGCAATAACCCGGATGTTGCTGCTTCTGCAGTGAGTATATATGATCTTCCGTTTGATGGTGAATGTTGGGAATATTGTTTTGAGAAAGGAAAATGAGTATATGTATAATAGCCATTATATTTTTTTTATTGTTATTTCTATTATTTGTCTTGTTTTGTTAAATTTTATCTTTTGGTATGGTGTAGTGAGTGGGTGTTATTGTTATTCAACTCCGGTATCTTCTTATTTTTTTGTCGGTTTTATTTTTGTGTATTATAGTCTACGGTTTTCTTGGATTTAATGGAGTAATAGGAGTAAAAGAACCAGTATCGAAAAATTGTTGCTGTGAATGCTCTTCTATTCTGGAGAAACAGTAATTATAGAAAAGGGGTGATGATATGTCAAATGTTGCGGCTATTGCTGGAATGTTAGCATACCGGGAGATGTGCAAAAAGAAACAGGATATTAAAGTAAAAAAGCCGGTTGAAATACCAAACGCTAAAAAGAAGAAAAGAGGTGATAAGTCATGAGCGGTAAAGAAAATAATATTAATGCACCGGAAGAAAACAATATGAGACTTAGTGAAGCACTGAACATGCTGATAGATGTACGCAATGCTTGCAAAACTCTGGGACTTCATGAACATGCAACCGCTCTTGAGACTGTTTATGCTTGGGTTGATAAAGTGCTTACCGACTCCAACAGTTTATGAAAGTAGGTGTCGTTATGGGAACAACATTCGGTATTATAGCAATTTGGTTTATTTTAGTTTTAATATTAGTAGTTCTTTTTGCAATAGACCAATTTCTATAATCATTATACATAAAAACTGAATAGTTTACACAGCCGTAGTTTAATGGTATAATTCCCTTTGTAGTTTGATAAGAGGGGGTGTTAAATTTGGACAATTTTTTATTAGTGTCAGAATTTATTGTTGTTGTTATTTCTTTGTTTGTTTTTTGTATTGTGATCAGATTCATTTTATCTCTTACAAGTCTTGCTATTACTGCTAAAAAGTTCTTGAAACATAAAATGGGGTGTGATATTTGCCCATATAAACAAGATCATGATCTATCACAATCAATGCAAACTACTGTTCATGTTAGTGGCAACAATGAATATTGATTAAAAGACGGTTAACCCCGTCTTTTTTATTTGGGGGGTATTTATGAAACAAATAAATTGTAGAATTTTATCTATTGCTTTGATTATCATCATTATTATAGTGTCGTCTTTTTCTTATTCTGTACCTGTATATGCTTCTCACGGTGGTGGCGGTGGTATTAATCACGATCGTGAAGCATGGATTATGAAAGACACCAACACGATTAACGTAGAAGATGATGGAAAACTTATGTATTGGATTGAATATATTATGTCTCAAATTGGTGTTATTATTTCTGATCATGATATTTCTAAAGCTATGGCAAATGATCAAACAATGAAAAGTTATATTGCAAAAGGTTATTATGACGCAAATGAAGATACTGTTACTTTTCCTCAAGAAACCGTAACTTATGTTTATAATTATATTCAAAACCATTATGATGAATGGTTACCATTCATTATCGAGAAAACTTATAACATGTACGAAATCCCCGCAAGTACTTTTCGTACTAAGGCAGCGTATGATGCATTTAGATCATATTGTTCATCCCATCATTTTACGGTTGCACTTCCCCAGTGTTCCGTTAATTACATGTATTTAGCTGACGCAACCCCGTATATTAAGGACGGTGGCGCTTTTGTTTCTTATGGCA
>JAAUZK010000030.1 GCA_014804655.1 Lachnospiraceae bacterium
AGTGAACGCGGCAGTATGGGAATTTTCCGTGCGGTAGGTAACTATGGGGCAGGTATGGTAATTGCCATTGCAACTATCCCGGTAACAAATATGCTGGGTGGAACGCAGAGTGCGTGGATCAAGTATGGCGTTATTTTGGGAGCGGCGGTTCTTCTTTTGTTCCTGATCTGTTATAACAATGGACGAAAAGCAGTTTTTGCATCTGATATAGGGGATGAAATCCATGAGGAAGCAGAAGAAGAGGTAGTGCCTTTCAAAGAAGCAATTGTGATGTTGTTCCATAATAAGTATTGGGTGATCGTATTACTATTCAATCTGATTACAAATATCACAAATACAATAGCTGGCTCCGGCGGAACATATTATTGTAAGTGGATTTTTGGAAATGACGCTTTGGTAGGGCTGATAGGAGCGGCAGGAATGCTTGCGACTGTTATAGGGTTTGCAGTTTCTAAACCGATCATAGCAAAGCTGGGTGTGACCAGAACCATCTATGCAGGAACATTGGGAGCGGCGATTGCGGCGGGGATTCGTTGTTTTGTACCGACAAACTTTGTTTTATTCGTAGTGACCAGTCTGTTGGGAAGCTTTATTCAGATTCCGCTTATGTGCCTGTACGGCGTGCTGCTGGCAATGGCGGTTGATTATAATGAGTGGAAGTATGATAAAACTTTAGTTGCAACTTCCAGCGGTGCGATTGGATTTGGAAGCAAGGTAGGAGGTGGGGCAGGTTCTCTACTACTTAGTCTGTTCCTTGTACTGGGTTCTTATGATGCAACACTGGCAGAAGCAACGACTTCCATGAGATATTCCATTTACGGATTTTCCAATTATCTTCCGGTAGTGATCAATCTGCTGATGTTTGTTATCTTCACCAGATTTGATTTGGAGAAGAAGCTCCCTGCAATGCGTCAGGAAGTGGCAGAGAGAAAAGCGGCAAGGCAGAAATAAATAAATTGATGATGTGATTGAGGTTTGACCGGTGCATGAAAAAGAAAAGCTTTCATGTACCGGTTTTATCGGTAAACCGGCTTGCGAAGTGTGGTAATGTTTGATTGGTATATGGAAAGAATATTATAATCGGAAGCGTTATTTTACAATACGAAAGAAAGAAATAAAGCTACACTTGATATAGTTAGTGATAAACGGTGAAAAGGAGCATGGTTGTAACGATGGGAAATAATAAAAACAGACTTACAGACAACAGTACATATGAATTTTCGCAGGATGGAAACGCCTGTATTATAAAAGAACCAAGAACACCCAGATACTGGTATAATTATTTATGGAACGAAAACCGGTATTGTGCACAGGTTTCCCAGATCGGTCATGGGCGTAGCTATTATCTTAGTGAGAAAGCCGATATGTGCATGATCAACCGGGATGATGCGCGGTATGTATACCTTCGGGATGAGGAAGACTGCTCATGTTGGAATATTGGATTCGGACCGTTAAATGCCAAGGTAGAAGAGTATCAGTGTACCCATAGTATCGGCTATTCCATGATACAGTCAAAATATCATGAGATACAAAGCTCATGGCGGATTTTTGTGCCGCAGGAAGGTTTTCATGAAGTTTGGAGCCTGAATATTCGAAATATGGGAGAAAGGGAGAGGACATTAAGTGTCTTCCCGGCGGTAAGCTTTTATCTGGAAGGCTTTTCTTATCCAAGATATTATGAGATGTACCGATGTATGAAAACGGATTTTGACAGAGAACTAAATGGAATCTACTGTGATTCTTCACATCCCTTTGCACCCCATGGAAGGTATCATGGTTTTCTTGCTTCTTCGGAGCCGGTATATGCTTATGATGGGGATCTGGGCAAGTTTTGCGGCTCCACAAGCACGATCACACAGCTGGATGCTTCCGCCTGTGCGTTGTTTCAGCGTCCGGATGTGGTAATGGAGGGAAGAGACTGTACGAATTCCGAGGCGGCGCTTTTTATTCTGGGCGGTGTATTGCAGCACAAAATTACACTTCAGCCCGGTGAATCAAAAGAAATTCACTTGATATTTGGAATCAGCGAATCACGGCAGGAGGCAAGAGAGGCAGCTTCCGGCATTCTAAATGGGGAAGCGGTGGAGCAGGAATTTCAGAAAGCGCAGGATTATTATTACCACAAGTATGGCTCTCTGTCTGTGCAGACGCCGGATGAGAAAATCAACAATATTATGAATAACTGGGTAAAGAAGCAGGTGGATTTCTGTATTGTTGGGAAAAAGGGCGTCAGGGATAATCTGCAGATTGCAGCGGCATTATTGAATTACAGACAGGACAAGGCAAAGGAAGAAATACTGGAATGTTTAAGACATCAATTTCAGGATGGTCATGGGGTGTTGACATGGTATCCTTATGACGATACAAGATATTCCGATCAGCCCTTCTGGATTATCTGGGCAGTATGCCGGCTCATCAAAGAAACCGGTGATTTTTCCCTTCTTGAGGAATGTATTTCATGGCAGGATGGCGGGGAAGCAACCATGCTGGAACATGTAAAGGCGGCTGTGAACAGGTTGATTGCCGATAAAGGGAGAAACGGGCTGGTGCGCATTTATTTTGCGGACTGGAATGATGCGCTGAATATTACCACTGATCCGGAGGCAGAATCAGTGATGCTCTCCCATCAGTTTTGTCTTGCTTTAAAAGAGCTGGAACTGATGATGAAAAAATATGGCGATTATGAATATGCACAGACGGTTGCAGAAGAATACGAGATATTAAAGACCAGTATTAATGAGAAAGCATGGGATGGCGAATGGTATATGCGGGCCTTAAGTCCGGTGGAGAACATCGGTTCAAAGGACAGTGCGGGAAGCAAAATTTACCTGAATGCCCAGACATGGGCGGTGCTGGGTGATGTGGCGGATGAATCGAAACTCCCGCTGGTACTACAGGCAGTGGACGGCATGGAGCATGATTTCGGCTTTCCCTTAAATATGCCACCATATCCCGAATATTCGCCCAATGTGGGAAGGATGTCGGGTATGCTTCCGGGGCTGTTTGAGAATGGAGGCGTGTACTGCCATGCGACGGGCTTTAAGATTTTGATGGACTGTAAGACCGGGAGAGGCAGCAAGGCGGTGGAAACCTTAAAGAAGATCATGCCGGACAGTGATCAGAATCCTTCTATGCGGTCCGGGGCGGAACCTTATGTGTTTACCAACTGCTATTCCACCAATCCGGGATATTATGGGAAATCTTATCAGTCATGGACTACCGGTACTTCCGCATGGTGCCTTATGGGGCTTTGTGAAGGAATTATGGGAGTAAAGCATGATTATGACGGGCTTCGGATAGAACCCTGTTTTCCTTCCGGTTGGGAATACGCGGAGATAACAAGGCATTTTCGGGGAGCGGATTACCATATAGCCGTCAAGAATCCTGCACATTTGGAGAATGGAATTGCTGAAATCACGGTGGATGGTATCAATGTTTCAGGAACGGTCTTACCGGATTTCAGGGATGGCAGGAAACATGAGGTGGAGGTAATTTTGAAGGAGAGAACAGATAGTTAGCCACGGCATTACATAAGCGTGTATAATGAGATTATCATAGTATAGATTCAGGTGGTAGACAGAAAGGAAATAAGCGATATGGGAGAACAATACTTAGATGAGACGAAAACCCCACAGGATCGTGCAACAGCTCTTTTGGCAGAAATGAGCCTTGATGAGAAAATGGCTCAGGTCAACTGCGTTTTCCCTTTCGGGGAAATGTATGAGGATATGGAGAAGATTTCGGAAGATACACCCTTTGGAATTGGGGAAGTCAGCACTCTGGAAATGCGCAGGATAGAGACTCTTGAAGAGGCGGCAAAATGGCAGAGGAAAGTCCAGCAGATTGTGATGGATAACAGCCCTCATCATATCCCTGCTATTTTCCACATGGAAGGGCTATGCGGAGCGTTTATTCAGGATACCACCAGCTTTCCGGCCGGGATTGGGAGAGGTTCCGGCTTTGATCCGGAACTGGAAGAGAGGATTGCCGAAATCGTAAGCAGGCAGGAGGCAGCCTGCGGCATTACCCATGTGCTGGCACCGGTACTTGATATATCAAGGGATTCCCGTATGGGGCGGCAGGGAGAGACTTATGGGGAAGATCCTGTGCTGGCTTCGGCAATGGGAGCTGCTTATACAAGAGGGATTCAAAAAGGGAAGACGGCAGGGAGAAAGACCGAGAGTGTGGCAAAGCATTTCCTTGCTTTTCATAATTCGCAGGGCGGAATACATGGCACACACTCTGATACGCCGACACGGCTATTGCAGGAGGTATATGGAAAGCCTTTTCAGGCTGCCATTGCGCAGTCCGGGTTGAAAGGGATCATGCCAAGTTATAATTCCATTAATGGGGAACCGATGTCTGCATCCTATACGCTTTTAAAAACGCTTTTGCGGGATGAGATGGGATTTGAAGGACTGTGTGTCAGTGATTATGGCGCAATCAGCGGCGTGCACCATGTGCAGCACGTTGGAGAAAGTGAAGCGGAGGCCGGGCTTCTTTGTATGGAAGCGGGAATGGATATCGAGTTGCCCGGTACTACCGGCTATGGAGAGGAATTGAAAAGAAAATTTGAAAGTGGCGAAGCGGATATAGCATTGCTTGACAGGGCAGTGCTGCGTGTCCTTACTGCAAAGTTCCGTATGGGGCTTTTTGAACATCCGTATGCCCTTGAAGGGGAAGAACTGAAGGCAGCGGTATGCCGTGAGGAGGACAGAGAGATATCCTTACAGTCAGCAAAAGAATCTCTGGTGCTGCTGAAAAATAATGGGGTTCTTCCGTTAAAGAGGGATAAGAAGAAAATTGCCCTGATCGGACCACATGCCGACTGCGCAAGGAAATTTTTTGGCGGATATACTCATCTGTGCATGATGGAATCTACTTATGCGGTTGCAAATTCCATTGCAGGGGTGAGCGGTGCAGTGCAAGCGGATACGGACAGGATCAAAACGATTCCGGGAACCAACATCCAGTCAGATGAAACAGAAGAATTTGATGCGATACTGCATCGTCAGAAACCGGAATGTAAAAGTCTTCTGGAGGAAATGAGAGGACGAATGCCGGAAACAGAAATTATGTATGCCTACGGTTATCCCATTGCCGGTGCGGATGAATCCCATTTTGCAGAAGCGTTGCAGGCAGTAAAGGAAGCAGATGTGGTCATTTTGACTCTCGGGGGAAAACACGGAACCTGTTCTATGGCATCCATGGGAGAAGGTGTGGACGCAAGTAATATCAATCTTCCGCCCTGTCAGGATGCATTCATCAGAAAAGCATCAGAATTTGGGAAACCTCTGATCGGGGTTCATTTTGACGGACGACCTATATCCAGTGACGCGGCGGATGAATGTCTGGATGCCATATTAGAGGCATGGAGCCCGGCGGAAACCGGGGCGGAGGCGGTAGTCAGTGTACTGTTCGGGGAATATAATCCGGGTGGTAAACTGCCGGTATCCGTGGCATACCATGCAGGGCAGATTCCGATTTATTATAATCATCCCAATGGTTCCGCATGGCATCAGGGGGAGAGCATCGGATTTGTTAATTATGTGGACTTGCCCCATACGCCAAGATACTGCTTCGGGCATGGCCTTTCTTATACGACATTCGCCTATTCGGACTTGAAGATTTCTAAGGAGGAGATTGATGCACAGGGAAACGTCCGAATGGAAGTGACGGTATGCAATACAGGCGAATACGAGGGTGATGAGGTGGTGCAGCTTTATCTGATTGACAGATATGCGAGCATGACAAGACCGGTAAAAGAATTGGCAGGGTTTAAGCGGATAACATTAAAACCGGGAGAGAAAAAGACAGTTGTATTTGAGGTTTCGGCGAACCAAATGGCATTCCTTGACAAAGATACGCGCTGGAAGATTGAGAAGGGAGCCATCGGAGTGGAGATAGGAAGTTCTTCTGAGGATATCCGGCTTACAGGGGAGTACATAGTAAAAAATGACGGATGGATAGAAGGAAGAAACAGGGCATTTTATGCCAAAGCCCAGTGTATTGTTGACTGACGACAACGCGGCAGTGATGCAAATAACAGATGATATTTGGTCGATTATCTGTGCAAAGGTGCACTGGCACCAGAGGATAGATAGTATGGAGGTAAACATGGATAACAGGGCAATAGCAAAGAATATTGCAGGGGAAGCAATTGTACTTTTAAAAAATGATGAACACCTTCTACCTTTTTCTAAGGGTCAGAAGGCGGCATTTTTCGGAAGAGCGCAGATTGATACCGTCTATTCGGGAAACGGGTCGGGTGCCGCCCACAAATCGGGATGTAAGACGATACTGGAGGAATGTGAGAAAGAGGGAATCTGTGCAGACCCCGGACTGAGAGAATTTTATAGGAAGCAGATTTCAAAGGAAGAGACAACGAAAAAGGATGAATTTGATTGGGCTGATATAGGCAAAGTGATCGCCAGTGGCGCTATGTATGAAATCTTCGGAAAGTATCATGCACCCATAGAGGAATATGCGATATCGGAAGAACAGATGAAGACTGCCGGACAGTATACGGACACAGCAGTTCTGGTGCTCGGAAGGAATTCCGGCGGCGAGGAATGCGACAGACATCTGCAGGGAGATTATTATTTGACAGATTCGGAAAAAGCTCTGGCGGAGCAGGTGTGCAGACATTTTGAAAAGGTAGTCCTGCTCCTAAATGTCAATGGACTGATAGATTTATCATGGGCGGAGGAGTATCCGCAGATTAAGAGTATTCTGTTTGCCGGGATTTTAGGGGAGGAAGGCGCTGCTGCACTGGCAGAAATTTTGACCGGCACAGTCAAACCTTCGGGAAAACTGGCTTTTACTATTGCGAAGCGATATGAGGACTATCCGGCAGCCGGTCACTTTTCATGGGATAAGGAAAATGAGGAAAAACTGCTTACTTACGAAAGTTATGGGTTAAGCGCAGAGGAAAACGGAAGCACGGGATATGCCAAAAGTCCGGTTACTGTTTACCATGAAGATATTTATGCAGGATATCGTTATTTTGATACCTTTGCAAAAGAACCGCTGTATGCCTTCGGCTATGGATTATCTTATACGGAATTTGAGATTAGGTGCCTTGGTGCAGTAAAAGGAGAAGAGGGTATTGAAGTACAGGTATGCGTAAGGAATATCGGAAATATGCCCGGTAAAGAAGTAGTGCAGCTATATCTGGCAAACAGCAGCGTTGCTTATGAACATGCCTTTCAGGAATTAAAAGGGTTTGAAAAGACAGAGCTTATACAGCCGGGAGAGGAAGAACAGCTCTGCATTACGGTTCCGTGGAAGGAATGGAGCAGTTATGATGAAGAAAAGGCAGCTTATCTGATTCGACAGGGGGATTACCGGATTCTGGTGGGGAATTCCTCGCGAAGTACAAAAGCTGCCGCGCTGGTGCGGGTAGAACAGGATATTCTCGTGGAGCAGTGTACAAACCGCCTTGGTATTAAGGAATGCAATCGTGGGAAGTTGGAATTTCTGACTTGCTTAGGGAAGCGGGGAGAAAGTAACGCTCAGGATAAGGTGATAGAAGGAGAACTGTGCGTACCGGAAATTTGTGTAAATTCTGAAGACGTTAAAGTAATGCAGCATATGAATGTTCCGGAAGCCTATGACACCATAAGGGAAAAGGTTGAGAACCTGTCCGTCGAACAGCTGGCGGCTCTTTGTGTGGGTTATGGACCGGGTACGCCTTTTGCTGCTTTTCGGGAGGAAAACGATCCGGAAACGATTTATGACCGGAACGGAAAACCGATTACAACCAACAGCCATCCCACCGGTTACAATGGTTATGTATCGCCGGCGATCGAGGAAGCGGGAATATATTCTGTCTTTTATAAGGATGGACCGGCGGGAATCGGTGAGATGGCATGGCCGTCGGAAATGCTGATGGCTTGTGCGTTTAGTAAGAAGATTTGGTATGAATTCGGGGTTGCCGTAGGAGCGGAGTGCGAGAAACAGCAGGTTGATGTCTGGCTGGCACCGGCGGTAAATCTGTTAAGACACCCTTTGGGCGGGAGAAACTTTGAGTACTTTTCGGAAGATCCTTACTTAACCGGAATCTGTGCCTGCGAGGTGACGAAGGGGGTTCAGAGAAATCACCCGGTTCTGGTCTGCCCCAAGCATTTTGCGGTAAATGAGCAGGAGACCTTCCGCCGGGGAAGCAGCAATAAACATTATGATGCGGCGGATTCCATTTTAAGCGAGCGGGCGGCAAGGGAGATATATCTGAAACCTTTTGAAATGCTGGTAAGAGAGGCGGATGTTGCCTGCCTGATGACATCTTTTAATAAGATCAATGGCGTGTTTGCGGCCGGAAATGCAGATCTATGCACCCATATCTTAAAGGAGGAATGGGGATACCGAGGTGTGGTCGTCACGGACTGGGGTGATATGGATGTGGTAGTGGACGGTGCGGATGCCGTTGCGGCGGGCAACGATGTGGTTATGCCAGGAGGCCCTCCGGTAATTACGCAGATTCTGCAGGGATATCAGGAAGGCAGGGTATCCCGGGGTAATCTGGAGGACGCGGTCAGGCATTTATTGTATATGACAGAGAAAATATCCGATTCAGCGGTCCACTAACTCTTCCGCTTTCGGTTTTCGAAGCATCAGTATGCCGGTTACCAGCAACACGGGGAAGATGATCGCTGTCAGAATACCCATTTTCAGATCATCTGAAGCGAGGCTTGAAATATATCCTACCAGTGTGGGACCGCCGGAGCACCCCAGATCGCCGGCCAGCGCCAGCAGTGCAAACAGGGCGGTTCCGCCGTTTCGGATCGATGCGGCAGCTTTGCTGAAACTGCCGGGCCACATGATGCCTACTGACAGCCCGCAGATGCCGCAGCCCACGAGCGACAGGACAGGGTAGGGCGACAGGGAAATCATTAAGTAGGAAAGGATACAGAGGATTCCGCTTCCGATCATGAATCTGTCCAGATCGATCCGATCCCCGAATTTTCCGTAGAAGGCTCTGGCGCTTCCCATCAGGACGGCAAAGGTCATGGGACCTGCCAGATCGCCCAGCGACTTACTCACACCAAGTCCTCTCTCGGCAAAGGTAGACGCCCATTGGCTTACGGACTGCTCGCTTGCGCCTGCGCACATCATCATGAGCATGAGCAGCCAGAAAACCCGGTTTCGGCATAGATCCCGCATGGACATGCCGGTTTCGCCCTCGTCTACCAGCGGCGCGATAGGTGCTTGGGCGAAGATAAAAGTGTTTACGATGGGAATGATGATCCAGATACAAGTCAGTATTTTCCAATTTGCAATTCCGAATATTCTAAAGAAGAGCGTGGAGAGAAGCACGACTCCCACATGACCCCAGCAATAGAAAGAATGAAGAAGACTCATCGCCTTTTCCTTATTATCCGTAGGGCAGCTCTCCATGATTGGGCTGACCAGTACTTCCAGCAGCCCGCCTCCGAGGGCATAGATCATGACGGAGATCAGAAGTCCGGCGTAAGCGCTGGGCAGCAGTTCCGGCAGGACAGCAAGCCCCAGAAGCCCTGCCGCGGACAGAATATGGGCGAGCAGGATGGAAGCACGGTAGCCGATCTTATCCACGAAGCCCGCTGACAGCAGATCCACCAGTAGCTGGATGCCGAAGTTGAAAGTGATCAACATGGTGATCTGACTGAGAGGTATGCCGTATGTGTTCTCGAAAGTTAAAAACAGCAGCGGGATGAAGTTATTGACGATTGCCTGTACGATATATCCTACGAAACATGCGTAGATTGTCTTTTGATAATTGGGATTCATGGGAATGCTCCTTGTGGTTGTTTTCCTTTTTTATAAAGATTCTGGTGTCAAAGGGTGCCTATAAAAATTTCTAATGTACTGTTTGACACTCGAATCTTATAAATAAAGTCTTATGTCGAAATATTCCATGCCGTTAAGTTTACGCCTATTATACTATCAGGACTGCCTTTTGCACAGATATTATTTCTTTTTCTTTTATATTATAAACTTTTTATTATTGAAAATAAAAAAATGTTTAGAATCAATACTTTTTGTGATATAATATAAAAAATATCCGACGAAAAGAGGTGCGATAATATAGTACAGCGAACAAAATATCTGGAAAAATTGATCAAATTAAAGGATAAGCAGGTAATCAAGGTCGTGACCGGCGTGCGCAGGTGTGGGAAATCCACCCTGTTGCAGCAATTCCAAGCGTATCTGAAGGAACAAAGTGCAGATGAGGATCAGATCATTTCGCTTAATTTTGAAAAGCTGGAAAACGAACCGTTGCTTGAGTATCATGCCTTATACGATTATATGAAAGAACGCTTGGTGCCGGGACGGATGACGTACATTTTGCTGGATGAGATTCAGAATGTACCTGAGTTCCAGAAAGTGGTGGATTCCCTGTTTGCCATGGAACTGACGGATGTCTATATAACCGGCTCCAATGCGCATATGCTATCCGGTGAGCTGGCGACGCTTCTGTCCGGAAGATATATGGAAATACAGATGCTGCCGTTTTCTTTTGCAGAGTATTATGCGCTTGTCGGCGGCGATCGGAGAGAGGCGTGGAATACGTATTTCGTAAACGGCGGATTTCCGTATGCGGCATATATTGAGGAAGAGGATATCAGAAGAGATTATTTGCAGGGCATCTATCATACAGTTTTGCTCAAGGATATTGTGGAGCGGAAGCGGATTCAGGACGTAACTTTACTGGAAAGTGTTGTGCGCTTTCTGTTTGATAATGTGGGAAATATTGTGTCGGCTAAGAAAATAGCGGACAGCCTTAATTCTTATGGGAGAAAGACGACTTCCGCTACCGTGGAGAATTACATTCGTGCTCTTGAGGAATCGTTTATTCTATATAGGGCAGGACGGTATGACATCAAGGGGAAGCAGCATTTGAAATCTTTGGAGAAATATTATCTCGTAGATCAAGGGCTCCGGGGACTGCTGTTTGGCAATAGCGGCAGGGATATAGGGCATATCTTGGAGAACATTGTCTATCTGGAACTGCTGCGGCGGGGATATCAGGTCTCTGTCGGCAAGGTGGGGAGTCATGAAATAGATTTTGTTGCCGGAAAAGGTGATGACAGGATTTATTATCAGGTGGCGGCCAGTATTCTGGATGAGAAGACATATGAACGGGAAATTACGCCGCTCAAGATGGTGAAGAACCATTATCCTAAATATATCGTTACCATGGATGAGGTACCTATGGGAGAAGACGGGATCAGGCAGATCAATGTGATTGATTTTCTGCTTGGGGATGGGAATACGATTCTGTAAAACATATTGAGAATGCAAATATGTGGTCTTTTTGTGTAAAAAGTGTCTCAAAGAGTTTATTTTGGTGCGTAAGTTCACATTCTTGTTTTTTCCAATTCCCTAGAGTAGAATAGTTGTAATAAGGGGAGGAATTGGTTATGAGAAAAAGAACGGTTGCAGCATTTATGACGATAGCGCTGTGTGCCGGTACGCTGAGCGCGTGCAGCGCGGGACAAACATCTGGTGAGGCCGTAACGGAAGAGACGCAGGAAGAGACTTCTGGAGGGCAGGCGGCACAGGAGCAGGAAACCGAAGGCAGGGAAGCAGCCGAAACGGCGGCAGGCGATACACAGTTCGGTCAAAGCACAGCGACGATTCGGGAGATCGGGATCACGCCCTGCGTAGAGCCGTATACGGTGGAACCTGATCTGAGCAACATTGATAATTTATGGCAGTTCTGGTATGACGATGATACCAGAGAGAAGCTGGTTCAGAACGGCTTTATCGTGCGTGAGGGCGGCGGCAGGGAATTTTTTGATCAGTACGAAGAGAATCGTTATCTTGATCAAGCCAGCTTCGTGACGGTGGACTCTCTGATGCATACTTATCATTTGTATTTCGGTCATCTTCTGAAAAATGTGGAGCGGGACTATCTGTCGGAACGGCTGGGACAGTTGAGCCGGCTAATGCTGACGGACAGCAAGGAGGCCTATGACCGGCTGAAAGGCAGTGAGTGGGTGAGCGCGGCAAAGCGCAACGTCGCTTTTTTCACCGTAGGTGCGAAACTGCTTGACGACAGCACGGGGATAGAGGATTATGTGAAAGACTCCGTGCAGTATGAACTGGGGCGTATCGATGAGACGGAGGATATCTTCGAGTCATCGATCACCGGTGAGATGGAGGATTATACGCAGTACATACCGAGAGGCTATTATGAGGGCGATGAGACGCTGGAGCGGTACTTTAAGGCGATGATGTGGTATGGCAGGGTTCACTTTGAGCAGGATAAGGAGGATCTGGACAGAAGCGCACTGTTGATTTCACAGGCGCTTTCGGAGGATACGCAGGCGTATGAGCTCTGGCAGTCGATCTATGAGGTGACCGCCTTTTTCACAGGAGAGAGTGATGATGCGGATGTGACGGATTATCTTCCGATCATACAGGAGGCATACGGAGAGAACATTACAACTGACACACTTGTCGGAAATGAAGAGGCATTTGAACAATTTCATTCCCTGACGGCTATGCTGAAGATCCCGCAGATCAATTCCGTACCCATCGGGGACGGGGAGGACAATGTGATTCCGGGTTTCCGGTTTATGGGACAGCGGTTCAGTGTGGATGCCGCAATCATGCAGAAGCTGATCTACAGCGATGTGAAGGAGAACAGTGCAGGGGATAAGCGTATGCTTCCGGACGTGCTGGATGTACCAGCGGCGCTCGGCAGTGATACGGCGCTTGCGATTCTGGAGGAGAACGGTGCGGCGGAGTATCGCGGATATTCCGAGAATATGGAGCGGCTCAGGAGTGTTTTGGGAGAGGAAGATCAGGACAGGTGGTCGGCAAGTCTGTATGCCGGCTGGCTCAATACGCTCCGCCCCTTATTGGAGGTAAAAGGTGAGGGATATCCGATGTTTATGCAGGGAGAAGAGTGGGCGAAGAAGAATTTGGAGTGTTTTGCGGGCAGCTTCACGGAGTTAAAGCACGATACCATACTTTATACGAAGCAGGTTATGGCCGAGATGGGCGGCGGTTATGAAGAGGAACCGGACGACAGAGGATATGTGGAGCCGGAACCGTTGGTGTATGCCAGATTTGCCGAGTTGTCGGACCGTACAGCTGAAGGACTGAAGAAATACGGAATGCTCAGTGCCGCGGAGAAAGAGAATCTCTCGCGTTTGTCACAAATCGCGGATCAGCTGTTGACGATCTCGAAGAAAGAACTTCTGGATGAAGTGCCCACGGAGGAAGAATTCGAGTTTATCAGAAGTTACGGCGGTAATATCGAGCATTTCTGGTATGAGGCGGTGAAAGATCAGGCAGACGATCCCGATCAGATATTCAGTGAGGAGTATCAGGCGGCGATCGTGGTAGATATCGCAACAGACCCTAACGGCACCGTGCTGGAAGCGGCGACGGGAAGCCCTTCCGTTATGGACGTGATCGTGAAAGTAGATGGTAAGCTGAAGATTGCCAGAGGAAGCGTCTATACCTTTTATCAGTTTGACTGGCCGATGAGCGATCGGCTGACAGATGCGAAGTGGCAGACGATGATGGGTATACGGCCTGACGAGGAAGGAGTCTATCATTATGAGAACAAGCCGGTAAAACAGCCGGCGTGGACGGACAGTTATCGGTATCGGTATGAATGGGAATAGAGCGCGAATGAGAAAAATACTAGTGTGCATAATGGCGTTGGTGGGAACCGGCGCCGTTTTGTATATGCTGTGGATGAACGGCGCCTTTCTGCCCCGCTGGATCAGGTGGGAGAGTGGAATCAGTCATGATCTGACGGGAAAATATGAGATTACACTGGCGCATAAAAAGGTTTCTGTTGAATGTGACAATAGTGTCATATGGACTTCTCCNAAGGGAGTCAAAGTACAGAGCGTGTTATCAGCGGATATAGACGGCGATAAGACGGAGGAAATGATTCTGCTTTGCTGGAAAATCGGACGGTANGGCAGGAGCAAACCGTTCTGGGTGGAGGAGGATGAGAAGAAGTGGTCNCAGCATATCTTCGTATACGGACTGCATGAAGGGNAAGTCAGACCGAAGTGGATGTCTTCGTATATCGGGCAGGATGTGTCGGAGATGGCGGTGAAGGAGCAGGGACGGGCAGCACAAACTGAGCATGGCGTTGCGGAGCCGGCGGTGAAAGAACAGGATCAGCAGGCGGAACATATCATGCNGGTTCCTCGAAATCGTCTGCTGCTGANTGCNCCTGATGGAAGAGTGAACAGTTGGATCTGGGATTCGTGGGGATTTANAAAAGAAACGACAGAAGTGTCATTTGTNGCNNTTGGTGANAACTTGATTCATGAACCAATATANCGATATGGTTTACATAANGATGNGAANTTTGACTTTTTATTTGAAAATATAANGGAGACCATTGCNNNGAGCGATATNGCCGTGATCAATCAGGAGACNCCGCTTACCGATGATCCNGCCATGTACGGTGATTATCCGCGGTTCGGCACGCCGGCNCAGGTGGGGGATGCAATAGCNGNTGNCGGGTTTGATGTGGTGACATGTGCCACTAANCATGCCCTTGACCGGGGAATGGCGGGGATTGATTTTACGAAGAAGTTTTTCGNGNANCGTGATATNATTTGTCTCGGGATACAGTCGGTCGAGGAGAAAGAATANAAAGCATATGACANNATTGTCAGAAATGGAATCCGGTTTGCNATGCTNAACTATACNTACGGCACCAANGGNATCGGNATTCCGGANGANNCNCCTGATTCGGTGCANCTGCTTGCCGANGAAGANAGGNTCAGAGAGGATATCGGGGAAGCAAAAGCACAAAGCGATGTCNTAATCNTTTTCGCACACTGGGGGACGGAATATGAGGANGAACCCGATGATTTTCAGAAGAAGTGGGCNGANNTTTTCNTNGANAGCGGGGTGGATGTNGTNNTCGGCACCCATCCNCATGCGCTGCAGCCNTATGAAGTCCTGCGGGATGACAGNGGACATGAGATGTTGGTNTATTATTCCNTCGGAAACTATATCAGCGCCCAGCCGGAGCAGTCCTGTGTGAAGGGCGGCATGGCGGAGTTTACCGTATCNCTNACGGCNGACGGGTANGCNNTTACCGANTATAATCTNAGGCCGCTTGCGATTACNTGGCAGGAGGGCGGGAAGTGTACGGTGGATTTTGCGGACGGGGTGCNGCCNTAAGAGNNNGCTTGCATATTTCCACAAAATATAGTATATATAGATAGACCGTAGTGCAACAGAATAACAGGGGCGCTGGACACAAGTCCGGCTGAGATGCAGAGGCGTAATGTCGCTTCCGGTCCCTTGAACCTGATCCGGGTAATGCCGGCGTAGGAAGAATATTCGACGTAACAGNCTGACTTGTGGGTCGGACTGTGACTATTTGAGNAACAGAATAGTAGTCGTTTTTTTCGTACCGCGTTATGCCTGAATGCACGCGGTACATTTTATCAGGAGGAAACGACTATGACACAAAAAACAAACAAAATCCGTGCGCTGACTGANGGCGCTATCATGATCGCTGCGGCGACNGTACTGGGATATTTTNGGATATTCCGTTTTCCGTTCGGTGGTTCCGTTGATCTGGCACTGGTACCNATTCTGGTNTANTGNTTACGCTGGGGACCGCGATATTCGCTGNTGTGCTGTTTTGTCAACGGNGTGCTGCAATATTTTCTGGGCGGAGGCATTGCNATCTCATGGCAGTCCATGCTNCTTGATTATGTGGTNGCTTATACNTTAGTATTCTTATGCGGATTCGGNGCCGGTAAGAAATTNGGNTGGCTGTGGGGCACCGTTCTGGGNTCTTTCGGACGATGGNTATCACTGACCCTGTCNGGGGGACTNCTGTGGTATATGTATATGCCGGAGACTTTTCTGGGNATGCCGATGGTGAACCCGTGGGTATATTCCATATTGTTAAACGGCGTGCTTGTGCTTGCCGTNATGGCGGTTGATCTTGTCGTGCTGGGNGCCATGCAGAGTGTTCCGGCGCTTCGGCGGCTGGTTTTAGCCTGTCAGACGGAAAAGAAGTGCAAGTCTGAAACAGAGCAATAGGGCAATAGCTTCGGTTGCGTTCACGTTCTGAGCAGNTGAAATGTACGGGAGATATTCTGTCAAANAGTGTACAAAAGAGACGGCGGAGNGGCGTATTATGTTCAAGAAATATAAGAAGGCAGACTTTTTATCCGGAGATATTTTCCTGCCGATGNTACAGTTTGCGATTCCGCTTCTTTTTTCTACATTGTTTCAGCAATTATATAATACGATNGACACGCTGATNGTCGGGCGTACATTAGGAGAGNCGGCNCTGGCGGCGATCGGTGCGTCCTCACCGATTTATGATATGNTGATAGGGTTTGCACTGGGATTCGGCAACGGNCTTGCCATTGTGACGGCCCGGTGCTTCGGTTCCCGCGATGNGAAGATGCTTAAGGATTCCGCTGCTGCGGCTATNGTNATCGGNGTGGCTGTCGTGGCGGTGATCACCNTGATGTCGCGGGTTGTTTTGNTGCCCCTCTTGCAGATCTTACATACGCCGGAGGAAGTGATAGCTGAGGCGTANCGGTATATCTCTATCATCACGAGATACACGCTGGTTATGTTTGCCTATAATTTATGNGCGGGATTGCTGCGGGCGATCGGCAACAGCCTTATGCCGCTCATCTTCCTGATTATCTCGTCNTTTGCCAATATTGTATTGGATTATGTATTTATTGTGGTTATGGGCAGAGGGCTTGGCGGGGCCGCCNAGGCGACAGCGATTGCACAGGGCATTTCCGTGCTGCTCTGCNTGATTTANATCGCGAAAGCAGTNCCCATTCTGATACCGAAAAGGGAAAACTTCAAGGTCGATATGCCATTGTATAAAGAAATGACTGCGCAAGGGTTTTCCACGGCATTTATGATGTGNTTTGTTTCGATCGGAAGCGTAATTCTGCAATCGGGAATTAACGGATTNGGGTATCTGACCATTGCGGCGCATACGGCAGCGAGAAAATTGTATTCTTTCTGCATGATGCCTTTTACGGCGATGAATCAGACCGTCAACACATTTGTCTCCCAGAATTACGGGGCGGGACAGCCCGGGCGCATTCGCAAAGCCATGAAATACTCGTATTTNTATAATGCGGCNGTGACAGTAATAATAACAATTGTTATATGGAGCTTTGCGCCGACTATGATNCGCTGGCTCTCCGGGTCTGATGAAGAAGTNCTTTTGNNGAACGGGACATNGTATCTGCGNGTGGTTGCNCCCTGCTATTTTATTCTCGGCGTACTCAATAATACGAGAAGAGCTTTGCAGGCGATNGGNCAGAAAATTCTTCCGGTTTTTTCGAGNGTGATNGANNTGGTTGGNAAAATAGTATTTACNGCGTATTTCATTCCNAAGATGCAGTACACGGCAGTTATCATATGCGAGCCCATTATATGGTGCTTTATGGTCGTGGAACTGCTGGTGGTCTTTTGGAGAGATCCTTTTATAAGGGGTGGAAAGATGGAGCAGTAAAACTTAGAGAACTTAAAAACGAAAATTAATTGACATTATGAAAAGAATATTATAATATATCTATAAGAGGTGCTACCCGTAAAGCAAACGGTTCACCTCGGTTACTAGTTGCTAATCAAAAAAGCAACCATCACTTTTGGCGGGTGCGGTTGCTTTTTTGATGTTTATGTTCCCTGTAGGATTGTATGATACTGATCAGAGTAACAATAATACTGATGATTGTCACTACAATACCAACGATTCCTACCGTCGTTTCCATCATCATATCTTGTACCTTTCACTATATTTTCCATATGTATCACCTCCAAAATACAGGAAGTTCTCAAATGTATTCATCCGGCGAAAGGTGAACCGCTTACCGTTTAGGGTAGCACCTGAGAATATTATAGCACATAGAAGACGAATTGCAAATAGAAAAATAAACGTAATAACGATAATTGTATTAAACCAACATGCAAAGATATGAAGAAAAAAGTTTTGAGAGAAAAGTATATCATTGTATGCTATACTTAGATTGTTTATGATCTATATTTAAGTATACGGAGGAATGGAAAGTGGAACGAGAGAAACTGGGTTCGCGGATGGGATTTATCTTATTGTCTGCCGGATGTGCGATCGGAATCGGAAATGTGTGGAGATTTCCTTATATAACGGGACTGTACGGGGGAGGCGTGTTCGTGCTCTTCTATTTGTTTTTCCTGATTACTATGGGCGTGCCGGTGATGACCATGGAGTTTGCGGTGGGACGTGCCAGCCGGAAAAGTATCATCAGGAGCTATACCGAACTGGAGAAGCCGGGACAGAAGTGGCATCTGCACGGATATCTGGGCATGGCAGGTAATTATCTTCTTATGATGTTCTACACCACGGTGGCGGGGTGGATGCTGTACTATTTCTATCAGATGCTGACAGGCAGATTTGCAGGGAAGGACGCTGCGCAGGTGGGAGGCATGTTTCAGGAAATGCTGGAGAGTCCCACAGTGCTTATGACAGTGATGATAGTGATTGTCGTGGCAGGAATCCTGATCTGTTCTATGGGATTACAGAAGGGCGTAGAGCGCATTACGAAAGTCATGATGAGTCTCCTGCTTATTATAATCGTTGTTCTGGCAGTGCACAGTCTGACGCTGGAAGGCGGTATGGAGGGATTGAAATTCTATCTGCTTCCCGATTTTGCGAGAATGAGGGAAGTGGGAATATGGGAAACGATAACGGCTGCTATGAATCAAGCGTTTTTTACTTTGAGTCTGGGAATCGGCGCCATGGCGATCTTCGGCAGTTATATTGACAAGAAGCGCACGCTGCTCGGAGAATCGGTGAATATAGCGCTCCTGGATACTTTCGTGGCAATTGTATCAGGGCTTATTATTTTTCCGAGCTGCTTCGCTTTTCAGATCAGTCCGGATATGGGACCAAGCCTTATTTTCATCACGCTGCCCAATGTGTTTAACAGCATGGCGGGCGGGCGTGTCTGGGGAACACTGTTCTTTGTCTTTATGACATTTGCGGCATTCTCCACGATTCTGGCGGTATTCGAGAATATTATTTCCTGTTGTATGGATCTGTTTCATTGGAGTCGGAAGAAATCCTGTGTGGTCAATCTGTTTGCTCTGATTTTGTTATCTACGCCCTGCGCGCTGGGATATAACTTGTGGTC
Source organism: Lachnospiraceae bacterium (assembly GCA_014804655.1). Taxonomy (GTDB): domain Bacteria; phylum Bacillota; class Clostridia; order Lachnospirales; family Lachnospiraceae; genus UBA3282. The sequence goes on from JAAUZK010000030.1 coordinate 19,140, forward strand.
CGCATTCCAGCCGTTGGGAGAGGGGAGCACGGTTTTGGATTTGGAAGATTTTGCAGTCAGCAATGTGATCCTGCCGATCGGATCATTCTGCTATCTGCTGTTCTGTGTGACGCGGTTCGGATGGGGATTTGACAAATACAGAGAGGAAGCCAATATCGGCGAGGGTATGAAGATCCCGAAGTGGATTCGAGGGTATGTGACATATGTGCTGCCGGTGCTGTTGCTGCTTCTGATTATTATGGGATTAGTCGGATAATAGGTGGTCTGGGCCGTCCGCTCAGAAATTAACTTCCGTCTGTGCCGGATATGGATTTGACTTGAACGGTGCCGCTATGGTTAAAATGTTACAGACATAATTACAGATTTTACTATAAGTAATGCTTCCGATATGGTAAAATAAGTATATATAGTACAATCCGGAGAAAGCTTCTGCGCTGTACATGTGGCGGAGCGGCAGGGGATTGTTGCGGATACCTTATAACGGATAAGGAGGGCAAGACATATGGAGAATTATGTGATTACGATTGCACGCGGATTCGGGAGCGGTGGTAAGGCGATTGGCAGTCAGCTTGCGGAGGAGCTGGGAATACCATGTTATGCGAAACAGCTGATCGATATGGCATCGGAGTACAGCGGTATTAACAAGCAGTTATTTGCGGAAGTGGACGAGAAACTGCGCGGCAGTTACGCCATGAAGCATCTGATGAAGATTCCTTATACTTATGTGGTAGAACCCAGCGATAAGGAATTCACATCCGATATTAACCTGTTTAATATTCAATCGGAGATCATTCGGGAACTGGCGAAGACAGAGTCATTTGTAGTGATTGGTAAGTGCGCGGATTATGTTCTGAGAGATATGCCGAATGTGATCAGCGTCTATGTAGAAGCGCCGGAGAAAGATTGTATCACTACTGTTATGGATAGAATGCAGGTGTCGGAGAGCAGGGCGAAAGAACTGGTGCATAAGACAGACAAATATCGGTCGGATTATTATAAGTATTATACGCGTGGAAAGAATTGGAGAGATCCATTAAATTATGATTTAACGTTTAACAGCTCTAAAGTGGGCTGGGATAACTGTGTGAAGCTGATTAAAGAGTATTTGAATATGAAACAAAAGGCACAGAGTGAATGATTGGTTTGTCCACAGCGCCAACGGTCTGTAACGGAAGTAAATGAGTGAAAATCCCTTGGAATTTATATTCCAAGGGATTTGATATCATACGGATGAATAGCAGAAGATTGCATAAATACTGGAGATTTTAGAGGTGGAATAAATATAACAATGGATATTGTATAAATAAAGGATGATGGGAGAAAATTGAAATTTCATGTGTTATAAAAACTGTGACACGCGTTATTTAAATGCGTATCGAGAAAGGAAAACAAACATATATTCCGCAGGATGTCTGTTGGGATTGACACGCAAATCGGAATGGCTGGTTACTTCAAAAGATAACGAAGTAATTGAGTAAATCATGATTTAACACCATTTTGCCATCAGATTAAAACGAAAAGACTGGAAAAACAATAGTTATGAAACGTATGTTTTTATAAAAACAAAAATAAAAATAAACAAGAATATTAAAAAAAGTGCACGACTGCGCGCGTGGAAAATAATATAATAACACTATATATTTTATGAAAGGGATTATGAGTATGGAAGATAAAAGATTTGCGATATTGATCGATACGGATAACATTTCATCGAAGTATATATCTGCAATTATGGACGAGATGACGAAGCACGGAATCGTAACATACCGGAGGGCGTATGGCGATTGGACAAGCACACAGGCGAAGGGGTGGAAGACGAAATTGATGGAGAATTCCATCACACCGGTACAGCAGTTTTCCAATACGGTGGGGAAGAATGCGACGGATTCCACGTTAATCATTGAGGCGATGGATATTTTGTATACAGGAAATGTGGACGGCTTCTGTATCGTCTCCAGCGACGGTGATTTCACCAGACTTGCGGGCAGACTGCGTGAGTCGGGTATGCTGGTGGTGGGAATGGGAGAGGAGAAGACACCCCGTTCTTTCCGCACGGCATGTTCACAGTTCACGGTTCTTGAAAATCTGATTGATGAGGATGAGCAAGATTTACAGGAAGAGGAGACACAGGAGTCCTCGAAAGGAGCCTCACAGGAGTCAACTGCGGCCTCCGGTAAGAGCGGTAAAAATAAGAAAAAAGCGGCGAAAGCAAACGGCGATACGAAGGAATCGACTTCGATCAGCAAGGAAGTGATCGAGAGTGCTATCATCAATATCATTACGGAGAACGAAAACAGAGACAAGGAAACGGGTCTTGGGGAAATCGGAAGCAGGCTTCTCAACAAGTATCCGGATTTTGACGTGAGAAACTATGGCTACAGCCTGTTGTCACGCTTTTTAGAGGAGATTCCCAGTCTGCAGCTGGTGAAGAATAACACGAGAGTCAATGTGGAGATCAGGGAAAACAGGGAGACGGAAGAAGAGATTACCGATTATATCAAGGCAGTTGTAGGAGAACAGGGTAAAAAAGGCATGCGCGTGAGTGAGCTGAGTAACATTGTGCACGGAAAATATAAGCGCTTTAAACCGAAGAATTACGGTTATTCCCAGTTCACGAAGTTCCTGCAGGCGATACCGGAGTTGGAGATCTACGGGGATATCAATGCACGGAAAGTAAGAATTGCCGGGCAACAGGACAATGCTGCGGAGACGGTACGGCCGGAAGAGAATAATGGCACGGCTGAGTAGAATGACGGTAGGCAGCAAGCAGCGGAGAGGATGATAGCATTTGGAAATACAGGACAGGAAAAGCAATATTCTGGTGATAGATGATGACGTTGATATCGGCAATATGCTGGAAGAGCTACTGACGCGAGAGGGGTATGATGTTATGCGCGCCTATTCCGGGACGGAGGCTGTGCTCTTGATGGAGCATGCCAAGCGGTATGGCGGGTTGTCTTCCCAAGACGGTATGGAAACAAGCGCGGTGCTGCCGGATTTGATCCTGCTCGACTTGATGCTGCCGGGAATTTCCGGAGAGCAATTGCTGTCGAAATGGGAAGGGATTCCGGTGATTGTGGTCAGCGCCAAGGCGGGAGTTGATGACAAAGTGCAGCTTCTTCTTGGCGGCGCGGCGGATTATATCACGAAACCTTTTGAGGGAAAGGAACTTCTGGCGCGGGTTGCGGTACAGCTTCGAAAGAATAAAAATAACATATGTAATGAAAAAGATATATTACAGTTCGATGATATACGGCTGTCATTAACCATGCGTACCGCTGTGATCGGGGAGCAGACTGTCAGGCTGACGAAAACGGAGTACGCGATTCTAAAGACATTGATGCAGAATCCGACGCAGGTCATAACCAAGTCGGCGCTTTTAGACCGGATCAGTGAGGACACGCCGGATTGTATGGAGAGTTCTTTGAAGGTTCATGTCAGTAATCTGAGAAAAAAGCTGCGGGAAGCGGGCGGACACGGCAGTGACGGAGAGTATATAGAGTCGGTCTGGGGAATCGGCTTTCGGATGAAGACATGATAAGTCAGAGACAGAATTCGGGAGCCGCAGATATTTACCATTCTAAATCAAATCTTAACTCTTTTCTTAACCGTTTTCTTAACTTTTCCATGCTAGAGTCATACATGTCAACACAGGATCGGAACGGAATGACAGGAGGAAAGGGTTATGGAATATTGTCTGACAACAGAGGCGCTGTGCAAACAGTACAGGCACACGAAAGCATTAGACGGTCTGTCCATGCATGTGCCAAGGGGATCAATCTACGGCTTCGTGGGTAAAAACGGTGCGGGAAAGACGACGTTGATTCGGATGATCTGCGGATTGCAGAAGGTGTCTTCGGGTGAGTATACCCTATACGGAGTAAAGAATACCGACAAAGGGATTGAAAAAGCCCGGGGAAGGATGGGCGCCATCGTGGAAGCGCCGTCTGTTTATATGGATATGACGGCGGAAGATAACCTGAAGCTGCAGTACCGGATACTGGGGCTGCCGTCCTATGAGGGAATCAAAGATTTGCTGAAGCTGGTCGGTCTTGTGGATACAGGGAAAAAGAAGGTCAAAAATTTTTCGCTGGGGATGCGGCAGCGTCTCGGAATTGCCGTTGCGCTGGCGGGCGATCCGGATTTTCTCATATTGGATGAGCCGATCAACGGGCTTGACCCGCAGGGAATCATAGAAATCAGGGAACTTATTTTGAAGCTGAACCGGGAACGGCAGATCACGGTACTGATTTCCAGTCATATTCTGGAAGAGTTATCTAAACTGGCCACACATTACGGCTTTATCGACAAGGGACGTATTGTTCGGGAGATCAGCGCGCAGGAGATGGAGGCGGCGTGCAGGAAGTGTGTCCGTGTAGAAGTAGATAACGCAGGAGCGCTTGCCCGCGTACTTCATCAAATGCAGATAGAATATCGGATGTTATCAAATGCGGAAGCGGAGATCTATGCGGACATGAGCGTGACGAAGCTGGTGCTTGCCTTGGAAAAGGAACACTGCGAGGTGCTTTCTTACAGGGAATATGACGAAAGTCTGGAAAGTTACTATGTCAATCTGGTGGGAGGTGAAGTGTATGAATAGGTTACTTGCCGCCAATTTTGCGAGATTGTGGAGAAGCAGGATATTTTATGTACTGGAAATTTTTATGATCGGTTACAGTGTGATGATATATACTGACACTTACATTACCGTTCATAAGAATCATAAAGAATATGAGAATTGGAATTTATTTTTCTTTAATGAGATGTTGCTCATCGGTGTTGCGCTGGCGATTTTTATTTCTCTATATATCGGAGTGGAGTACAGCAACGGGACGATCAGGAATAAGCTGTCTGCGGGGCATTCAAGGCTCCATATTTATTTAGCGAATCTGCTTGCCTGTTATGCTGCCAGCACCATAGCGTGCATTACTTACAGTGTGACATCGGCGATTCTGGGGCTTACTTTGATCGGAAAAGAAACGGTAGCAGGTTTGTGGAAGCCCGCTCAGGGCATGATCGTTGCGCTTTTTATTCTGCTGGCGTACGCGGCGATTTTCGCGTTGGTTTCCATGTCGGATATGAATACCGTACGGGCAGCAGTAGCCAGTCTTATACTTTCCTTCGCTATTCTGTTTGCCGGATTGTATGTATGTCAGTATCTGTCGATGACCGCGACAATAGAGAGGGTTACTGAGGTGGAAGATAAATCCGGCGAGATCAAGACAGTGGTGGAGACTGAGTATAATGCGAGATATCTGAGTGGTACGAAGCGGAAAATATATGAGTGGGCGGAGCTGCTATTGCCTTCCGGGCAGGTAATGTATGTTGCAGACCATGGCATAGATTACTCGGTGAAACAGCCGGTATGTATGTTTGGAGTCGCGGCAGTCTGCACCGGAGTTGGAATCTGGATATTTCGGAGAAAGGATATTAAGTGACGGCGAGGCTCAATTTTTGATTACAGAAAGGAGGATCATACAGAAGTGCGGATGTGGATTATATGCGGCGTACTGCTTAGTATTATTCTCCTTTTGATATGGAAAATAGGGGCGATGCGGCAAGCGGCGCGGGAGATTCGGGAAGGACTTACAGAAAAACTTGACACAGAGACGAATACGCTGATCACGATTGACAGTCAGGAACAGGCAATGCGGAAGCTGGCAGATGGGATCAATGAGCAGCTGCGTCGTCTGCGCGCACAGAGGCAGAGGTATGAACAGGGAAACATGGCATTACAGGAGACGATCACGAATGTTTCCCATGATATCAGAACGCCGTTGACTGCGATATACGGTTATCTGGAGTTGCTTGAAAAGGAAGAGAAGTCCGAGGCGGCAGAGAAATATCTGGAGATCATCAAAAACCGGACGGAAGCGTTAAAAGATCTGACAGAGGAACTATTTGTGTATGCAGCGGCGGTTCCGGCGGAGAAAATACCATACGGACATGAAACGACAGGAGTGTCATTTGACAAAAAGAAATTGACAGATGTGGTTTTGAACCGGGTTTTGGAAGAGAGTATTGCGGCTTATTACGGCGCGCTTAAGATGCGGCAGATCACACCGCAGATCACAATGCCGGAAAAGAAAGTAGTCCGCAGACTGAACTCTGCCGCGCTCTCCCGCATTTTTGAAAATGTGTTAAATAATGCGGTTAAGTACAGTGATGGGGATTTAAAGATCATGCTGTCTGAGGATGGTGAGATAGAGTTCGCCAATCATGCCGCAGCGCTGGACGAGGTGCAGGTTGGCAGGCTGTTCGAAAGGTTCTATACGGTGGAGAACGGGGAACATGCAACGGGCTTGGGATTGTCGATCGCACGCATTTTGACAGAGCAAATGGGCGGCAGTATTAAGGCACAGTACACAGATGGGGTGCTTACGGTCCGCGTGAGCTTCCGTGCATAGAGAGACAGGCTGGTTGCCAATATTGAAAGAATCCCCGTGTTAGTATACTGTCTCCACATTTTTGATTTCATTATTCTCTACCTGGAACCGCCACACGGAATGCCCGGGCAGGCGGTGCTCTGTTAGATAATATGCGTTATCTAATTGCGTGATATAGTAGGGTGTACCGCCGCCGATAAAATATTCATAGATATCTTCATATTTGCCGTCTGCCAGATTCGACAGATCACGGGTGCGCAGGATGGTGGCATAATCCTGACTGCCGGCAATGTCCGTGGAGACGGTAATATAGTAATAGTCCTGAATACGGGTGAGCTGGATCATGCCGGCGATGGTGTCGGGAACAGGGTACGTTTCCCGAATCTTGAAACTCGCAAGGTCGGCCCGGATAATGGAAGAGTTTCCCGCAACAAAATAAATATCATTGCCAATGATCGTAAATGAACGTACATAGACATTATCGAGAGATTCGATACGTCGGATCTCCGTCAGGTACATGCGTGTATCATCGGGATTGTGACGAAACAGATACATTTCACCGCTCATAGAGCTCCATGCATAGAAGGTATCTGTGGGCTCGTGATAGATGATGTAGTGGGGTCTGTTGCCGATCTCATCAAAAGTCTGCGTGTGCGCATAGGCACCGCCTCTTTTCTCAAAAATAAGGATGCGGTGCTGCTCCGTATCATCAATCAGATACACGGAGCCGTCACTTGCAAGCGTGTGTCCCTTGTCGATCTGATTCGTCATAACTTTCCACTGTGAGAGCGGTGAAGTAAGATTGTCGTTATAGATTACCTGATTATGATAGCAGTCCACCAGAAAATAGGTGTCGTTCACTTTGGTAATATAGGTAGGGACACTTAAGTCGGAGTAAGGATTGGTTCTTATACTTGTGGCAGATGTGACAAATGTGTCATTTGTGCTGGCTACATCGACTGTCGCCGAAATATCGGAAAAATTGCCGGAGTCAGTTTCGGTGACAAGCTCTGACGCACGGATGTATTCTGTAATCAAACCGGGCGTCCGGTGATGCCGATAGAGCCCAAAACAAAGCACGGCGAGAAGAAGCGCCGCCACGGTAGTTGTACAGTAAAGGAGTTTTCGGGAGTTTCTTTGCGTTTTTTTCATCTTACGTTTTCCTGTGATATTATGGCCTACATCGTTACTTTTCACACATTGGACAATATGGTCGCTCAGAGTGAAGTTAATATCTGCGTCACCGCGCTCTCGCTCCGCAAAAAGCGTAGCGGACACTAGACTCGTGAGATACCTCGTCAAGTGCCGACGCTTTCTGAGGGGTTCCTTCAGATATTAACTTCACTCTGAGCTTAGGCTGTGGAAAGTAACCATACATCAGTTGCTGTTTTCTTTTGTTACTATAATCATAACACAGTTTAGAAAAATATGATATAATAGCCGAAAAGAAAAATAAGTGGGTAGAAACATGACGCAGACATTACGTACACAGGAAGACCAATACAATTTGACGTTTTGCATTCTGTCGGCACTGACGATCATAATGGTGGTGGCAGGGCATTGCGGGTATCATATTCTGACGGTGGGGGAGCTGTTCCCGTACTATTCTTTTCATGTACCGCTTTTCATGTTTATTTCCGGCTATTTTTATAAAGATTCGGAGGAGGAGAAACCTTTTAATTATGTAAAAAAGAAGCTGCGCAGGCTGATTGTGCCCTATATGATTTGGAATCTGATCTATGGACTGATCGCGTGGGCGATGCGTGCCGCCGGATTTGCCATGGGTGAGGGAATCAGCTTCCGGACACTTTTCATAGCGCCTTTTTTGCACGGGTATCAGTTCATCTACAATTATGCGGCGTGGTTTGTTCCGGTCTTGTTTGTCGTAGAGATGATGAACCTGCTTGCAAGGATTATTTTGCGAAACGTGATACGCGGCGTATGGCGTTTTTATAAGAAGGTGTCCGGCGGAACCGTTGAGGAGAGTGATTTATCTAAAGAAAAAGAGGGGAATATTACTGAGTGGGTCATGCTGGCAGGAAGTTTACTGGTCGGTATTACGGTTGTATGGCTTGCCATCGGCGGGCATGTGTGGGGCTATTATAAGATGCCGGGAAAGATTCTGCTGCTCTTTCCGTGCTTTCAGATGGGGCAGCTCTATCTGAAAAAGCTGGAAAAACATGACACATTGGGGAATGTGCCGTATTTTGCTGTTTTGATCGGGATTCAGGTGATCTTGAATGTGTTTTTCAATGGGTTGGCGTTTAGCGCTGTGTGGTGTACCGGTTTTGCAAACGGCCCGGTGATGCCATATATCACGATCATATCCGGAATTGCCTTCTGGCTGCGGGTTGCCAAAATCATTACCCCGGCTGTAGGAAAGAGCCGGACAGTGCAGTATCTGGGGCGGAATACTTATGCGGTGATGATGCACCATGTAATGGCTTTTATGATAGTGAAGATAGTCATCGCGGCGGTAGCGGCGCGTACAGGAGCGTGCGCAGACTTTGATTTTGAACAGTTTTACACCAATATCGATTACTATTATCTGGTAAGAGGAGCAGAACAGTTCGAAATGGTCTATCTGGCGGCGGGAGTGATCGTGCCGCTCGGAATACAGGCCGGACTGGATCGGATGAAGAGCAGGATTGCGTTTGCAATCCGCAGGTGAGTATGCTACTCTTAGGATGTTGGTAAGACAGAGGCGGGAGCGATGCGATGCTTACAACGCATGGTAAAGAAAGAGAAGAGGAGAAAAAATAATTTGTATCAGGAATATTTGATTGGAATGACAATGCTGTCAGTTCTGCTGTTAATTGTGCTGTATGGCATCCGGTGTCGCACGGTGCGTATTTATAATTGGAACGGAAAGCGTTACTGTTATCTGGGACGAGCCGGGCTTCATAGGAGCGGTGACGGATATTTAGTGCATATGGGGGAGCGGATGGCTGACCTGTCGTATACGACACTGTACCAGATCTGTCCGTCCAAAGGCTTTGTGCGCAGGAACAGATACAAGGATATGGTGCTTACTGCGGGCAAGGCACGGTGTCTGCTGCATGTGGACAGGTGTATGAGGGAGTCTGTGTACTATAGATAGGCTCAGAATTAGGAAATGCCGGATTATCCTATTGGTGAACCTGAAGAAGGATATGACGTTAAATATTCGGTGTAATGCAGCTTTTGGTTTGGCGGAAGGTTAAACAAGAAATTTAAAATACTATATAGCAGGAAAGGCACAAATTATGATCACAGTCAGCCTATGCATGATCGTGAAAAATGAAGAACGCATCTTAGCAAGATGTCTGGACAGTATCGCGGATCTGATGGATGAGATTATCATCGTAGACACGGGTTCTACCGATGCAACCAAGCAGATTGCGGCAAAATATACGGACAAGATCTACGATTTTACATGGATCGGAGATTTTTCGGCGGCGCGGAATTTCGCTTTTTCCAAGGCGGGCATGGAGTATATCTATTCTGCCGATGCAGATGAAGTCCTGAATGAGAAGAACCGGGAGGCATTCCGACAACTGAAGGCGACACTGATGTCGGAAATAGATATCGTGCAGATGTATTATGCTAATCAGCTTTCCCATGGGACGATCTATAATTTCGATAAGGAACTCCGGCCGAAACTTTTTAAGAGACTCCGCACGTTTCAGTGGCATGGGGCGATCCATGAGCAGGTTGGCTTGGAGCCGGTGATCTATGACAGCGACATCGAGATACAGCACATGCCGGAGAACAACCATAAGGACAGGGATCTGGCGGCATTTGTGCGGCGGACGCAGGTGGGAGACCGGCTGGACAAGAGGCTTCACAATATTTACGCGAAAGAGCTTTTTATCTCCGGTGACGATCAGGATTTTACAGCGGCGAGGGAATTTTTCCGACAGTCGTGTCATGATATGGAGCGCAGTGAGGATGAGATCAAGGAGGCTGCCTGTGTAGCAGCAAGAGCGGCACGGATCTGCGGTGACGCGGAGGATTTCTTTAAGTATGCATTAAAAGTGATCGCCTGTGACGGTTGTGCGGAAATCTGTTGTGAATTAGGAGAATATTATCTGCAGAAACAGGATATAGACGAGGCGATCATATGGTTCTATAATGGAGCCTATGAGACAGAAAGTATATTGAACATTCACTGTGGCGGCGATCTGCCGCTCTTCGGACTTGCCCGTTGTTACCGTGCGGCGGGTAATGAGGAGCAGGCTGCAGAGTATGAGCAGCTTGCGCGAGTGTGGAAAGTGCCACAGCCTGAATGAGAAGTCATATGAGTCATAAAATTCAAGTGATATAGGACAGAATAAGAAAGGCATAATAACATGAAATGGGAAGAAAACGTGCGCAAGGTAGTTCCCTATATACCGGGCGAGCAGCCGAGGCAGGCACAAGTGATCAAACTGAATACCAATGAGAATCCATATCCGCCGGCGCCGGGGGTGCAAAAAAGTGTCGCTGCGCTGAAGCAGGATAAGATGCGGCTGTATCCGGAATTCCCGGAGCAGACCGAATTAGCGGAAGCGCTGGCTTCCTATTATCAGATCGACAAAGACCAGCTCTTTATCGGTGTCGGGTCGGACGATGTGCTTTCACTGGCGTTCATGACCTTTTTTCAATCGGAGAAACCGGTCTTTTTCCCGGATATTACCTACTCTTTCTATGATGTGTGGGCGGATCTGTATAAGATACCTTATGAGACGAAGGCACTGGATGAGCATTTTTGTATCAGACCGGAGGATTACAGGCAGCCCAATGGCGGAGTGATATTCCCGAACCCGAATGCGCCTACAGGCGTCCTGATGGATGTCGGACAGGTGGAGGAGATCATCGAGGCGAACCGTGACGTGGTGGTGATCGTGGATGAAGCGTACATTGATTTCGGCGGCACAAGCTGTCTGCCGCTGATCCGTAAGTATGATAATCTGCTGGTGGTGCAGACGTTCTCGAAGTCCCGGTCGATGGCGGGAATGCGGATCGGGTATGCCATGGGGAATCCGAAGCTGATCAAGTACTTAAACGATGTGAAATACTCGGTGAATTCCTACACGCTAAACTATACGTCGCTGCAGCTGGGAGTGGCATCTGTTAGGGACGTGGCATATTATCGGGAAACCTGTGACAAGATTATGAAGACCCGTGACCGTGCGGAGGAAGAACTTAGTAAGCTGGGATTTACTTTTCCAAAGCCCTATGGTAATTTTATCTTTGCGAGCCATGAGAAGGTTCCGGCGAAAGAGATATTCGAGCGGCTGAAGGATAATGACATATATGTCAGATTCTGGGATAAAGAGCGAATCAGGAATTATCTGCGCATTACGATCGGGACAGATGAGCAGATGGGGGATTTATACCGTGCACTTCGAGAGATTGTGAAGGCCTGATTTGCGGGAAAGAATCAAGTTTTATGGCGGATAGACATATACTTGTAGAGGAAAAGCATTAGAAAAAATATGTGCTGCGGAATACGGAGATATTGGTCGATTGATTTGCGGATTCCGACAGTACGGCCGGCAGGAAAATAGCAGTTTAACTGACCGGCAGATATATTAACGAAACGGACAGGGAGTAAGAGAGTATGGAAAAATTAGCGGCAGCATTTGCAGTCACGTTGGGGAAATATGTTTCAAAAGAAGTGGTGGTTTTCATCATATCGATGATTCCGATTCTGGAACTGCGGGGAGGGCTGATCGTATCCCAGCTATTGCAGATTCCTATTACCACGGCGATTCCGCTGTGCATCATCGGCAATATCATTCCGATTCCGTTTATTCTTCTTTTTATTAAGCAGATTTTTAAATGGATGAAGAAGATCAAGATTTTCCGAGGACTGATTGAGAAGCTGGAAAATCGTGCCATGAGCAAAAGTGACAATATCAAGAAGTATGAGTTCTGGGGGCTGGTGCTGTTCGTAGGTATTCCGCTGCCGGGCACGGGAGCGTGGACGGGGTCTCTGATCGCCGCGCTTCTGGATGTGGACTTTAAAAAGGCAATATTGGCGGAGTTATTGGGAATTGCGATTGCGACAGTTATCATGTCGTTCTTGTCTTACGGACTGCTGGGAGCTCTGCTGGGTTAGAAAAAAAGAAACATAAAGGTGTATGAAGCATACAGGCTAAAAGATGTATCAAACTGGGTTATGGGAATGAAGCAGAAGAAAAAGAAATATATCGTCGTAATCTGCTTATGTGTGCTGGCAGCAGTTTCTGTCGTTGGAGCGGCATGGCTGCTTCACATTCGCGGAGACCAAAGTGCAAACTTAGCGCGCAGGAGGGGCGTGATTGCCACCTGCGACAGCACGGAGAATGAGGAGCTGTCGGCATATAAGGCAATCGACGGGAATGCGGAGGATCTGTCTTCGCGCTGGTCGAGCGAGAATGACAGAGAGGATGCGTCCCACTATATAGAACTGGAATTTCCGGAAGAAATTTCAGTTTCTTTTGTTATTCTCAGATGGGAGCGGCGCAATGTGATTTCATATGCGCTGGAAGGCTCTATGGACGGCGAAGCGTGGGACGTATTGGAAGCTTTTGATGACGCGCCGGAGATTAGGGACCAGGAGATTGTGCTGGAAGACCCTGTGCAGGTGAAATTCCTGCGGCTTAGCACCTATGCAGTATCCGCAAGAGAAGAAGATTTTTCCAATTATTATCAGAACGTGTCCCTCTATGAGTTTGAGGTTTATGCGGACAAGCCGGCTGCTTACCGGCTGGGAGAGCCGGCGGTCGGATACGGTGCAGACGGCAGCAGATTTCTGGTGGTGCCCGAGGCGCCGGAGGGATATGAAGTTACTTATCTGGGAGCGGACTACGAGCAGGTCATAGGTGCGGATGGCAGGATCTATGATACGATTCAGGATAAAAAAGTAACGGTCGGATTCCTGTTGACAAGCAGCGAGGATTCTTCCGATACGCAGGAGGTTGCCCGCACGCTGACAGTTCCGGCATACGACAATAAAGGCGACAGTACGGGTAGTGACGTGCGGGAGGCGGAGAATCAGGAGCGGCGTTATAACGATTGCCCTGATGTGATTCCGGCGCTGGCAGAATGGCGTGGCGGAGAGGGCACTTTTGAGCCGGGAGACCATTTCCGTGTGATCGTGGAAGAAGGCTCTGATTTGCAGGATGTGGCGAAGCTTTTTGCGAGCAGGTATCGCGAGATGGTGCGCGGTACGGTGGAAGTTGTAAGCGGCAGCTTGGAAGAGGCCGAATCCGGGGATTTCTATCTGGGATATGTCGAGGAATCTGAAGGGTTGGGTGCGGAAGGATATACATGTGATATAAGCGACATATGTGTCATAAAGGCAGAGACGAGTACCGGTGTGCGGTGGGGAACGGTGACGATCCTGCAGATCTTGTCAGGGGATGTCTCACTGCCCAGAGGACAGATCAGAGATTATCCGCTCTATCAGGTGCGGGGATTCGGCATAGATGTGGCGCGTAAGGCAGTGTCGATGGACATGCTGTATGCTATGATGGAGCATATGTCATATTATAAGATGAACGATCTGGCGATTCATTTAAACGACAATATAATCTTAAGCACCAGCGGATTGACGGATTCGGTGGAACAGGCCATGACCGCGGACAGTGCATTCCGGCTGGAGTCGGATATTAAGAATGGTGCCGGCGCAGAGCTTACGTCGGGAGAGTATTCTTATACAAAACAAGAGTTTGCACAGTTTATTAAGACGGCGAAAACCTACGGTGTGACGGTTGTTCCGGAGATCGATACACCGGCCCATTCCCTGTCTATTACAAAGCTGTATCCGGAATATGCGCTTGCCGCAAATCCGGAATCGGTGGATCAGATCGACCTGGATCAAAAGGAGGCGGTTGCGCTGGTCCGGAGAATCTGGCAGGAAGCGCTGAGCGGAGAGGATGCGGCGTTTCGGGAGGCTGAGATCGTCAACATCGGTATGGATGAGTATTACGGGGACGGGGAGCGGTATCGGGTGTATGCAGAGGAAATGGCAAAACTGGTACGCGCGGAAGGTAAAACTGTGCGCATGTGGGGAAGCCTGAGCAATATGGACGGAAAGACTATGCCCGATCCTGAGAATCTGCAGATGAATCTGTGGAGTACCTTGTGGGCTGATCCGAAACAGATGTATGAGGCGGGATATGCCCTGATCAATATGCAGAATAACCACCAGTATGTGATTCCGGGCGGCGGATATGATTATCTGGACGTCAGAGAATTGTATACGCAGTGGGAGGCGAATAAGTTCTATGATAATGATACGGTGGTGTTTCTGCCGGGCTATTCTCCGCAAATGCTGGGAGCCGCTTACATGATCTGGAATGATATGAGTGGCAATCTGGATCTGGGAATCAGCGAATATGACTTGTATATGCGGTTTGCGCAGCCCCTTACGGTGCTTAGCGCCAAGCTATGGGGCATGGGTGATTCCCAGAATGATATGTACGGCACAGGTGCTGGGACGGCGAAGCTGGATGCGGGTGAATCGGAAGAAACCTATGAGGATTTCTGCGAGCGCGCCCGGTTCATGGAGCGTCGGCAGTATGGCATAGAAGGAGAAATGAACCGGGTCTACGAGGAAGCAGTCGGAATAGAGCCGTCCTACGAAGTGGAGATTCAGGTATATCTGGAAGAGGCAGGTCTGCGGACAGCAGCAGATGCACAGACACAGGAAGCAGCGGCGGCGGATGGACAGACAGTAACGGAGAGAGCGGACGGGCAGACCCAGATGCAGGTGATCACGGAGAGTGACTGCGCATACGGCACATGGGCGTTCTATGCGGCGGAGTCGGAGACAGGAAGGGTGGGATTTGCCAGAGAAGGCAGAACCTATACATGGGATTATGTACTGCCCCGCGGACGACAGGTGGAGCTGCGGGTGGTCGGAGAACCGGGGCAGACTACTTTGTATGCGGACGGCGTTAAGATTGGAACACTGGGTAGCGCGGAGCCATTTGAGGAGTATGCGACTTTTGTTTTCCCGATACAGAGAATCGGGGAAGAGACAGGAAGTTTCCTGGGCGAAGTCGAGGTTAAGAGACTGCGCTGAAGCTGTTAAGAGGTGACAGGGATTGAAAACGAGAGAAGAGGCATTGGCATATGGGATGTCATTTGCCGATACATATCAGGATGCGCCGTTTCATGACGATAACTGGCAGCTTGTGAGAGTGAAGGGAAGCCGGAAGGCTTTCCTTTGGACTTACGAAAGAAACGGGTATATTAATCTGAATGTGAAGGTAGACCCGGAATGGCGGGACTTTTGGCGTAGCACATATCAATCGGTGACCGCGGGGTATCATCAGAATAAGGAGCACTGGAATACGATTATTCTGGATGGGACGGTTCCGGAGGAGGATATCAGGCGGATGATCGGGGAGAGTTATGATTTGGTGGTGAGGCGCGGGGAGTGGAAATGCGCGAATCGGCAAGGAACCCAGGGTAATTAGTTAGTGAAAACGGACGCGCCGGACGGTATGTAGTAGTCTTAAGGACGCGCTTTCGCTCGGTTCCAAACGCAACGGTACTAAGCTCGAAAGTTGCGTTGCAACTTTGGACCTCGCTAAGTGCCGGCGTTTTCCAACGGTCCTTATGACTACTACATACCATCTGGCGCTGTGTATTGGAGATAATTGTTGTTTTCATGTATTGATTGTGAGTAGAATGGAGTGACAAAAATGGAGGCATATACGGGATTTGCGCAGGTATATGATACGTTTATGGACGATACGCCTTATGAGGAGTGGTGTGCGTATTTGGTGGAATTGTTGGAAAAGTATCGGGATGATATGAAAAATGACATGGATGTCATTATAAACTGTGACGGGGAACATACGCGGGAAAATGGAAAATGTGACGATGATGTCATAAATGCAGCTGACTATTACAGGAATATACAGCAGGAGCGCAACTCGATTCTTGACTTGGGCTGTGGTACAGGAACGCTGACGGAGTTGCTTGCAGGGCGGGGTTATGACATGATCGGCATTGATAACTCAGTGGAAATGCTGCAGATTGCTATGGACAAACGCGACGATGCGGGGTTAGAGATCTTGTATCTGCTTCAGGATATGCGATCTTTCGAGTTGTACGGAACGGTGGGAGCAGTGATAAGTGTCTGCGACTCGGTCAATTATTTGTTAGAGGAAGAGGATGTGGTGCAGACGTTCCGGTTGGTGAACAATTATCTCTATCCGGGTGGGCTGTTTATCTTTGATTTCAATACGGTATATAAATACGAGGTCGTTATAGGTGATACCACGATCGCGGAGAACAGGGAAAAATGCAGTTTTATATGGGATAATTATTATCATGAAGAGGAAGAGATCAATGAGTATGATCTGACCATTTTCGTGCAGGAGGGGGAAGAGGCGGACACATACCGGAGATTTCAGGAAACGCACTACCAGCGCGGATACCGTCTGGAGCAGATGCAGGATTATCTGCGCCAGGCCGGGCTTGTGTTTGTGGAGGCGATCGACGCGGATACGCACGGAGCGGTCACGGATACCAGCGAACGGATTTATGTGGTGGCGAGAGAATGTGTTAAAGCACGGATTGCTTAACCAACCCGTCGTCGGCAATCTTTTTTAACCGGGCATTCAATTCATCAATATGTTTGTCAAACCAGACAAGCATGCTTTTGCATAACTTAGCCTGTTTAAGATAAATGGAACGATTTTTTGTGAGAGACTGATAGTATTGACCGTAAAAATCGCATACGGCCAGAAAATAGAAAAACAGTCTTCCGGCATTTTCAATATCATAGGTATTTAGTTTGCCCTTATGCATATATATTTTCAAATAGTGTTCAAAATGATCGATATTAAGCCTGCCATTGCCGCATTCCGGAGCCATAAATATATAAGAGCGCACCACTTCCCAGATAAGAGGGTGTCTGCAGGCGGTCGTCCAATCAATAATGCCTTTAATCGAATCGTCAGCGCAAATTAGTTGGGAGATCATATAATCCCCATGTGTATTGCCGTATGTAAATGCAGATACATCAAATGTATAATTGGGAAAATGGTTTAAAATATCTATAATATCTCGAATCTCATCTGCATTTTCATTATCGCCATTCCGGACAGCAATTTCTAAGGAACTCTGAAAAGACTTTATCATATTTTCCGGCCTGCGATACCGAAAGAAATTTTCTCCTATCCCTTCCGGCAGTTCTTTAAAATCTTTAAGTACTTCATGAATTTTGGCCAGAAGCTCAGGAGCTTTCTCAAGCAGAAAATCCGGCGCTTCATTGTAAGAATATACAACACCTTCTATAAAGTCCTGAATATGGAATCTTCGTCCGTTTTCATCAATCGATAGAGTGTTACCTTGAATATTTTTGACAAAATGGCTTGCCGGTATTCCGCGTTTGCACAGATATTCGCAGAGTTCAGGCTCCAGTTCGGGATGGTTTATCTCATTGTCGCTCGCATATTTCACTACGTATTTTTGCTTATTTGCCGTTACGAAATATACCAGCGAACCGGCACCGTTATTTGACATTTCCACACTGTCGATTTCAACCCCGTAAAGCCTGTAAATCCGAAATCTAAGTTGTTCATATTCGAGCTGTTTCATCAATTCCAATCTGGACAGATCTAATTTATGCAATAACTCCGTAACAGGCAGATATTCTCCGGCAAGGAGTTCATTGATTGTAATGCCGAGTATTTCGCAGAGTGGTTCCATATATACTACTTCAGGCAATCCGTTGCCGCATTCCCATTTTGATACTGTTTTTTCTGAAATGGCAAGTTTTTCGGCAACTTGTTTCTGGGTAAGATTTCTTTCTTTCCGTAGTTTGGCTATAAATTTGCCCATTTTTTTCTGATCCATATTTTTCCTCACTTATTTTTGTCATGTTCGAATCCATATATGGATTACGAGTTTGTGGCAAGCAATGCATAGATACAAATCCCGCGATTGAAAATTTTAAATTTTAATCATTATTCTTCGGGTTGCTCCTACAAGGAAGTTTATATGCATAATAATATCCCGGATAAAGAAATAATAAAACCCACGCTCCGTAGAATTGAAAAAATTTACGCAGTCAACCCATACTATGTTATAATTTGCTATGTGATTTTAGGATAAGCGGATGAAAATAGAAAGGTAAGATAATATGGCAGACTATATTGTGAGAGCAACGGCGGCAAATGCGCAGATACGCGCGTTCGCGATTACATCGAGGGAATTGGTGGAGCATGCCAGAAGTGCCCATGACTTAAGCCCCGTGGTGACGGCGGCATTGGGACGGTTGATGACAGGCGGCGTCATGATGGGCAGTATGTTAAAAGGCGAGAAAGACATACTGACGCTTCAGATAAATGGCGCGGGCCCTGTGCACGGGCTGACGGTGACGGCGGATTCACAGGGAAATGTAAAAGGATATGCGGACAACCCGCAGGCGATGATGCCGCCGAACAGTGTGGGAAAGCTGGACGTGGGCGGAGTGATAGGCTTAGGAGTGCTCACGGTCATTAAAGATATGGGGCTGAAAGAGCCCTATTCTTCGACGATCGAGTTGAAGACGGGAGAGATCGGGGATGATTTGACGTATTATTTTGCGGCTTCCGAGCAGATCCCTTCCAGTGTGGCGCTGGGCGTTCTGATGGAGAAAAATAATACGGTAAAGCAGGCGGGCGGATTTATCATACAGCTTATGCCTTTTACCGACGAGGAAGTGATCGGGAAGCTGGAGCAGAAACTGACGACACTTCCGCCTGTGACTAGGATGTTGGAGGAAGGCAACACGCCGGAGCAGATTCTGGAGATCGTGCTGGGCGATCTGGGCGTGGAAATCACGGACACGCTTCCGGTACGGTTTTATTGTAACTGCAATAAGAAGCGGGTGGAGAAGGTGCTGATCAGTCTGGGAAAGAAAGAACTGCAGGAGCTTATTGATGAGGGGAAAGATGTGGAGCTGAACTGCCATTTCTGCAATACGAATTATGTGTTCACGGTGGAGGAACTTAAGAAAATACGAGGGTGAATAGATTGAAAAATCAGAGATTTTTCAATCGCAAATTTGTGCCTTGCGGCTACAAATTCGCAGGAAGTGAGAAAGGTATGAGTATTAGTGTGAAAAATAAATTTTTCACACGCATGTTTGTGCTTGCGCCCAAACTCGCAGGTTGAGCAAGAATGAGGGATTAAAATGACATGAGGGGAAAACATGTGGAAGGAAAATGTGCTTGATCTTTTTGATAGAGAAACCGCGGAGTGGTTTGAACATGCGCTGGGAGAGCCTACTCCTGTGCAGTGTGAGGCATGGCCGATTATTGCCAAGGGAAAACATGCGCTCATATCCGCGCCTACCGGAACGGGTAAAACACTCTCGGCNTTTCTGATCTTTCTGGACCGGATGAAGCGGCAGGCACAGGCNGGAACNTTACAGCAGGANCTGCAGCTGATNTATGTATCTCCGCTNAAGTCTCTGGCGGCGGATATCCGCGAGAACTTAAGGCGGCCGCTNAACGGGATCGGNGCGGAAGAACTCATTTCGGTCGGAATNCGAACCGGGGACACTACGCAGAGAGAACGNCAGCAGATGGTCANAANACCGCCCNATATTCTGATTATTACNCCGGAATCCCTGTATTTAATGCTTACAAGNAANACGGGACAGAACGTTCTGGCAACGGCAAAGGCGGTGATCATAGATGAACTTCANGCCTTAATTGATACCAAAAGAGGCGCGCANCTGATGTTGTCTTTAGCACGGCTCGACTATTTATGCGGTCAGCCGCTGCAGCGCATCGGTCTGTCNGCCACCATTGAACCGTTAGAGACGGCGGCGGAGTATCTGGCGCCGGAGGAGGTTGGTATTGCCGCGCCNGCCATGGCGAAACAGGTTCGGCTGGATATCCTAAGCCCTTATNCGGATACCACGAAAGGTCCGAGAAAGGACCCGGTGTGGGAAGAACTGGGAAAGCTGGTGTATCAATATTGTCAGAACAGCCGCAGCGTNATNGCNTTTGTGGAAGGGNGNCGGTATGCGGAGAANTTAGCNTATTATGTAAACCAANTNGGCGGAGAAGGGTTTGCCAGAGTNCATCACGGAAGTCTGTCAAAAGANCAGAGGNNGGAGACNGAGNTNAATCTGCGGGACGGNACGCTCAGACTGTTGTGCGCTACATCCTCTATGGAATTGGGAATCGACGTGGGCGAGATCGATCAGGTGTTGCAGGTTGGGTGTCCCCGCACGATTTCGGGAACGATGCAGCGACTGGGGCGGGCAGGACATAATCCGGGACGCGTCAGNGTAATGTATCTTTTNCCNAGGACAGCGGCGGAATGCGTGTCCTGCGGGATGACGGCGCAGCTTGCGAGGCNGGGCGGCGTAGAACANGTGAAGCCGCCNNNGGAGTGTCTGGATGTGCTGGCACAGCATTTGGTTTCCATGGCNGCCTTCAGAAGTTATGAGATTTCAGAGGTGATGGAGATTCTGCCCAGAGCATGGTCTTTNCGCAATATCACCAAAGANGACGTGNAATCNGTGCTTGCCATGCTGGCAGGAGATTATGAACATGAGAAGGATATTCCGGTGCGNCCGNGGATCTTGTACGACCGNATTCATGAAAGAGTGGAGGGAGACGGNTACAGCCGGATGTTNGCNGTCTCAGCAGGAGGNACGATTCCCGATAAAGGGTACTATGCCGTGAAAACGCAGGAGGGTGTGAAGCTGGGGGAAGTGGATGAGGANTTNGTCTATGAATCCCAGAAAGGCGACCGNTTTATCCTTGGCTCTTTTGCGTGGAAGGTTGTGAATATCAGNCGTGATACNGTGACGGTGACACAGACTCANACNGAAGGCGCNAGGCTTCCTTTTTGGCANGGAGAGATTAAGGGAAGGGATAAACGGACGGGAGAGGCNTTCGGCAGAATCTTCCATTCTNTGCANCANGCTTATGAGGACGGNAAACTGGCAGAGNCATTGGGAGAGNTGGGNCTNAATGAAGCNGCCTCCAAATTGGCATNCGGTTATCTGGAGCGTCAGATCAAGTCNACAGGAAGCCTGCCGGATCATAAAACGATTCTGGTGGAGCATTTTAAAGATTCGGCGGGAAACAGNCAGGTGATGGTGCANTCGGTATTNGGCAGGCGGATCAATGCGCCGCTGTCTCTTCTTGCAGCGCAGACNGCGAGGGAGCAGATGGAAATGGAGATCGGNAGCGTGGATGAGGAGGACGGATTCCTGCTGTATTCCTATGGAAANCAGAATCTTCCGGAAGGACTTTTGCAGCAGATNGATGCGGATTCCTGTATGCGGAAGTTGGAGATCATGCTGCCCGCAACACCTCTTTTCAATATGGCATTCCGGTATAANAGCGGGCGCGCTNTGCTGATGGGGNTTCGTAANANCGGCCGCCAGCCGCTCTGGATGCANCGGCTTAANAGCGCGGAAATGTTGGAGCAGGTNGTGCGCAGGCAGGAGCACCCTTTGATTCGGGAGACCAGGCGGGAATGTATGCANGAGCTGTGGGATGCCAAGGGNGTGCAGGANCTTNTGTATGATATTCGCTGTGGGGCNGTTNCGGTCAGGGAAATCTATACGGATATNCCCTCACCNATGTCGCTTCCGNTGCAATGGAGTCAGGAAGCGGCGGTCATGTATGACTATGCGCCNACNCCGCGCGGCATNCACGGGGCGGTGGAAGAGGCTTTAAAGAAAGAAAANCACCTGATACAGCCGGGCAGTCAGGAACTGNTGGAGGTGCAGGAGCGAAGCAGNNTTCCGCAGGATGAGANACAACTGCATTCTCTGCTGATGACAGAGGGTGATCTGGCGGCGGGAGAATTGGATATTCCGGTGGAGTGGCTGGAAANTCTGGCGCAGGAAGGCAGAGTCCTGTATCTGGAGCAGGGATTGTGGATCGCGGCNGAGCAGGAGNAAGANTATGCNGTGGCGNTGGGGGAAGAGGANNNGGCAGCCGGGCANGAAGAGCNGCTTCATATCGTAAGGCGTATGTTGCGGTATCGGGGCGGTGCNGATNNGNCACAGACNGCNNCNCGNTACGGNTGGNCTGANNNGCNTGGCGNANGANATTTTNGANNAANTATGNCGTCAGGGNNGANGCNGTCAGACAGGACAGCAANTATTATCATGCCAAATTATACAGCCGNGCNNGAGTCCGCACGCTGAAAAACAGACGGGAAGAGATACAGACCTGNCCGGGTGAGAATTATGCGGCGCTTATGCTTCTNANGANNGAANTCNGGNGCACCGGCGGAGGAATGNCTGCGNAATACNTTGNGNCAATATNNCGGNATGANANTTCCNGCAGNNTATTGGGAAANNATNNTNNTGCCGAGACGGGTGNGAAATTACAGNGAGTCTATGTTAGATACTTTTCTNGCNCAGGGAGANNTGTTNTGGCATATGGAAGAAAAGGGCGGACTGCGGTTTGATTATCAGGCNGATATTGATTGGGNTGCGGACATAAGNGGAAGTGTGGAAAACCGGACAGGGAGNGAAGTAGACAGCCCGACGGAGGCCGGAGACGACAGTCGGACCAAGGCAGNGANAGGTGATCGGATAACGATTAAAGAACTTACGGAAAAAGAGAGAATCATTTATGATGCAATCATAAAGCGAGGTGCCTGTTTCATGCAGTCCCTGAATGGTCTGCTTCCCGGCGAATCACCCCATGATACGCTATTATCTCTTATGGAAAAAGGGTTGGTCTATGCGGACAGTTATCTTCCTGTGCGGCAATGGCTGGATCAGGAAAAGACCAAAAAAGCCACCGCAAGGCAGCGGGTAAGTACGCGGGTCAANGCATTAAGTGCAGGAAGATGGGATATCGTGAGACCCATTCAGGAGAAAACCATTGAAGAGAANCTGGAGNCTTGCTTTGACTATAGTCCGATCCTGTGTAAAGAGACCGCTTCTGCCTGCGGTCTGTCATGGCAGGAAGCTTTATCAGTGCTGCGNATTTGGGAGTATACCGGTCAGGCGCGAAGAGGATATTTTGTGAAAGATTTATCAGGCGCACAGTTTATCCGTGGAAAAGATTACGAGGGTGTGATTCGGCAGCTGCATAATCCNGANAAAAANCTTGNNTGGGTAAGTGCNGTCGATCCGGCGCAGTGCTGGGGNAAGATACTGCCCCATCAGGAAGGTAAAAATTTTATTAATGTGCCGGGAACTGCGGTTGCATGCCTGGGAGGCAAACCCGTTGCGGTAATGGAGAGACAGGGAAAAGTGCTGCGGATAGTGGAGACAGACCTGCCGGAGAAAACGCTGGAGGAATGTTTCAAACTTTTTGCGGAGGAATTTAAGCGGGGCAGTATTTTTTCGGCGGTGAAACGGGTCGTTGTGAAGGAGTATGATGATACGGTGAGGGAGGCTTTGGGAAAAGCCGGGTTTATGAAAGAGATGCAGGATTATGTTTTGTACAAATAGCAAATGCTAAAAAACAAACACAATAGGTGCGAAAAGTTGCATTTAGGCACCGAAACGTGTATTATAGTGATAAAGGAGGTGCGTGATATGGCACAAGCAACATTTAGTGTGCGTATGGATGAAACGTTAAAAAGACAATTTGATACTTTATGTTCTGATTTCGGCATGACCGCATCAACCGCAATCAATGTATTTGCAAGAGCAGTGGTTCGCGAACGCAAAATTCCATTCGAGATAGTTTCTCCCGAACCGGAGATAACACGAGAAAAGGCTATGCAGGCATTTATGGAACTTAGATTGCAGTCAGAGAAAAACTTTCCAGAGGGAATGACCTTAGAGGAAATAAATGAAGAAATCCGCAAGGCACGATACGATGAGGAGGATGCGGAATGATATGTTACGCAGTCATTGATACAAACGTGCTTGTTTCCGCATTGCTTTCTAATCAGCCGAATGCTGCTACAGTGCGGCCTATTTAGTGATCGGCAATATGAAGCATTTCCCTGCAGAGCCCTTTATTGTAACCGCACGGCAGATGCTTGAGATATTAGACGGAAAAGAACAATCATGAGAAGAAAGTAATTTTTGTAATGCAGATACAAAGCATACGATATGCAAATTTGTCCATAATAAATATGTGTAAAAACATACTCTTATTGACAGAAAGGCGGAACCCATATGAAACACGGTTTTATCAAAGTAGCAGCCATGACTCCCAAGATCAGGGTAGCTGATCCGGAATATAATGCGAAGGAAGTATGTAAAGGAATCGAGGAAGCCTGTACGAACGGCGCGAAAATCATTGTTTTTCCGGAACTGTGTCTTACGGGCTATACCTGCGGCGATCTCTTTTTGCAGGAGTTATTGCTTACGCAGGCAAAAGAGGCTCTGAATATAGCAGCGGAGGCCACAGAGGGCAGCGATGCGCTGGTGTTTGTGGGACTTCCGTTGGAAAAAGACGGCAAGCTCTACAATGTGGCAGCAGTATTGCAAAACGGCGAGGTGCTTGCTTTCATTCCCAAGAAACATATTCCGTCCTATGCGGAGTTTTATGAGACGAGGCATTTCGTGGCGGGTAATGAGGTGCCGGAGAATTATCTTTATGAAGGAGAAGAAGTACCCTTCGGAACAAATATCTTATTCGAGGTTGATGCTATAAACGGGTTGACAGTAGGATGCGAGATCTGCGAGGATATCTGGGCACCGCTTTCACCGGGGACGCTGCACGCACTGGCGGGCGCTACTGTGCTGGTGAATCTGTCGGCATCCAATGAGACGGTGGGTAAAGACGAATATAGAGAAATGCTGGTGAAATCTTCCAGTGCCAAGCAGATTGCAGGTTATATCTATTCTTCTGCTGGAGAAGGGGAATCCACGCAGGATTTGGTATTCGGCGGACACAATATGATTGCGGAGAATGGGACGATTCTCGCGCAGGCGAAACGGTTTACACCGGAAAATATTTATGCGGATATCGACATTCACAGACTGCGGCATGAGAGGCGGAGAATGTCTACTTATGTGCCGGAGAGACGGGAGCAATATTTGGTGCTGCCGGTCCATATGGAAGAGGAAGAGACTGCACTTGTGCGTACATTCGGCGCACAGCCTTTCGTGCCTGCGAATCAGAATGAACGTGACAAACGATGTGAGGAGATCCTTTCGATTCAGTCTTACGGACTTAAGAAACGTTATGAACATACGGGGTGTCAGTCGGCGGTGATCGGAGTCTCCGGCGGACTGGATTCTACACTGGCGCTTCTAGTGACGGTGCGTGCTTTTGATATGCTGGGGCTTAAGAGAGAGCAGATCACGGCGGTGACGATGCCTTGTTTCGGCACCACGGACAGGACTTATGATAATTCATGTAAGCTGGCGCGGACTCTCGGAGCGGTTTTGGAAGAAGTTGATATTAAAGAGGCGGTAACCGTGCATTTCAGGGATATCAGACAGGATATAGACAATCATGATGTGACTTATGAAAACGGACAGGCCAGGGAGCGTACGCAGATTCTGATGGATATTGCCAACCGCACGAATGGTATGGTTATCGGAACAGGCGATATGTCGGAACTGGCGCTTGGCTGGGCGACTTACAATGGCGACCACATGTCCATGTATGGAGTCAACGCTGGTGTGCCGAAGACGCTGGTGCGTCATCTGGTACGGTATTATGCGGATACCTGCGGCAATGAAGAATTACAGGCGATTCTTCTGGATGTACTTGACACGCCTGTCAGTCCGGAACTTCTGCCGCCGGTGGACGGTGTGATCTCACAGAAGACCGAGGATCTGGTGGGACCGTATGAACTTCACGACTTTTTCTTATATTACATGCTGCGATGCGGTTTTGAGCCGGCTAAAATATACCGGATCGCCTGTCAATCCTTCAAGGACATATATGATAAGAGTGTCATATTGAAGTGGCTCAAAACCTTTTACAAGAGATTTTTCTCGCAGCAGTTTAAACGTTCCTGTCTGCCGGACGGCCCCAAGGTGGGAAGTGTGGCGGTTTCTCCCCGCGGAGATTTGCGCATGCCGTCCGATGCCTGTGCCGATATCTGGCTGAAGCAGGTGGAGGAGTTGTAGGGTTTAACTAAATAACTTTATTCTCCATCTCCTTCGTTCTCCAACGCCTTTTCCAGAGAAGCAGTAATGGCATCTAACAAGATCATGGAGGTGTACTTACTGTCGTCCGGATAAGAGATTCCGTCAAGACTCTGGTTCACGATGATCTGATTGGCAAGATCCTCGAAAGAAGGCTGAATCAGAGGGTACATGGTAGTCACAGCCTCATCCAGATTGATGAGCCGTATGGAATTAATATTCTTTTCGTCTACGGTCACCTCAATTTCTACGATGTTGTCATTCAGAATCAGAGAGGTCGTGTATACACCGGGTATGTAGGTGTTGGAGGTGGTCTGTGTCACGGTAGACATTGTCGCTCTTTTTTCCTCTTTCGGCAGGAACATGATAATGAGCAGTACAATGAATAAGATACCGAGAACAGCGAAGATTCCGGTATATATTAACTCTTTTACATGAAGCACAACGATTTTGGTTTTGGAACTCATACAATATCCCCATAGAAATTCTTTTTTAACAGTTTATGTTGGGGAGTACGGGTTTATGCATAAGGCAGTACATTGCGCCTTAGCCCGGTATACGCTAACAGGATATAGATCGCATAAATCAGGAAAAACAGCCCTAAAGTAATTCCGAGAATTATGATCGGATGGCTGGTACCGACTAAAATGCCTGGATCCACTTCCTGTCCCATATGCAGGATAAAGGGAATCGTAATAAACAGCGGCGGTATGGCGGGCATGGCGTAATAAATGGCAAATTGAGTCCGAAGAGTTCTCACCATTTCGCGACTTCCCATGCCAAGCTTGCGAAGCAGTGTAAATTGTTGCCGATAACGGTTCATCTCACTGAGCTGGTGGACGGTGAGGATCGTGACAGTGGTCATGGTCAGGATCAGAGCAAGGTAATACAGGGGAAGAGTGAACATTACTATGCCGAAGGCGGCGTCTGCCTCAGCTTGTGCCTTGGTGTATGCGGCGATATAATCTTCCGCCCCCGGCTCTGTGTATCGGTTAAGCAGATCAGTCAGAGAAATGTACTGTGCTTCACTCACCGGCGATTCTGTCATTGCGGCATAGTTAATGCTGCCAACTGTACATTCTTCCAGTAACTCATCGGGCAGGACTAAAAGGAACTCGAAACCATTGCCGCCTAGGTACAGGCGTTGGTTGAAGTTTTCCGTATAGATATTACCCTGCGTCAGCCTTTCTTCATTCGATGTGACATCCGTGTCATAATCTTCCAGATATTCTTTTATATACGATGCGCAGTGAATCAGATATTTTCCGGGTTCTAAAGTGGCTTCCGGATAACCGAGCATTGCCCTGAGGGCGGCATAGTCGCTGTATTTCATCATAGTGTCTTTCGGATAATACCGGTAATAGTCGGCACTGGTTTCAAGATAATCCGTGATCGGAGAATCTTCTGTCATGTAAACCGGATATTGCATTTCACAAGTAACCGGAATATTTGTATGGACAAAGTCCAAACATTCACTCAGGTTGACATTAGTGTCATAACTTGCAATGTAAAGATCAAAACTACAACTCTGCGCCTCACGGTTATGGAAGATACTGCTAAAGATCAATCCCATTCCCTGACTGATCAGCACAGCAGTGAACAACAGCGAGATCGTTGCCATGACGACGCCCATGGTAGCAAGTTTTGCCGAGAGTGTCCGGAAAACAAGTAACGTCTGCCTGCTATATTTTTTTGCCGGGCGGTTTTCAAAGTATGCCGGAACGCCGGAGGAAAAGCTGATAAAGAATCCATAGAGGAATACAATAATGCAGGCTGCCCCGGCAAACGAGGGCAGCGCATGACCTATCATGATCAGTGATGTGCCGATCACGCCGAACACGATGGAGACAATAAATGTTTTCCGACGATTGCCGCTTCTCTGAATAATTTCGTCTTCATTTATTTTTTCATAATATATGAGGTCATAAATCTTCATGGAACGGATGCGCATCCGGCTTTTGATCTGGGCGAAAAGGTAGATCAACACAAAGTATAAGAGCGTCAGCCCAAGCGCCCGCAGGGAAAAGGAGAATCCGAAGTGATAGGGCATGCCGAATAATGCCAGCACGATGGCGCGCAGAACCTGAAACAGAAGGTTGCCCAGAAGAGTCCCGAGCACGAGTGCAGCGCCGCCGATGGTCAGATTTTCCATCAGAAAAAGGCGGGTTACCTGCCTCGATTCAAGCCCGATCAGAATGTAAGTTCCCAGTTCGCGGCTTCGTTTTGTAAGCATAAATCCGGTGGTGTAGTGAACCAGCCACCCGATGATACACACAACGACAATGCTTGCGAACACAATAGCCGCCGGCAGACTGGACAGGTGGACAGACAGTTCCAGAACTTCCTTGGAAAAAACAAGGCCGTTGAAGGCATAGATCAAACCAGCCGCCATAACAACGGTGACGAAATAGACAAGGTAATCTTTCGCCTGCCGCTTAGCGTTTCTTAGGGATAGTTTAAATAACGTCACTGATATCACCTCCCAACAGAGCGAGGACGTTCAGGATCTCGCGA
Source organism: Lachnospiraceae bacterium (assembly GCA_014804655.1). GTDB lineage: Bacteria > Bacillota > Clostridia > Lachnospirales > Lachnospiraceae > UBA3282. The sequence goes on from JAAUZK010000030.1 coordinate 48,045, forward strand.
TAGAACACCGACCTGTTCCGCTCGCCACGAAGCAGTTCGTTGAAAATCTTTCCGTCCTTGAGAAAAAGCACCCGTGAAGCGTAACTGGCGCTATACGCATCATGGGTGACCATAAGAATTGTGGCACCCATTTCCCGATTCATTTGTGTCATGATTTCCAATAAATTCTTAGACGCTGTGGAATCCAGAGCCCCGGTAGGTTCATCGGCAAGCAGCAGGGATTGTCCCGCCACCATCGCTCTGGCGCACGCCGCCCGCTGCTTCTGTCCGCCCGATACCTGATAAGGAAATTTTCCCAGAATGTCCGTAATACCGAGTTTTTCGGATACTTCCTGCACTTTATTCTGTACGGCATGGGAATCTGAGTGATTCAGCGTAAGGGCAAGACCGATATTCTCCTCGATCGTCAGAGTGTCCAACAAATTAAAATCCTGAAAAACAAATCCCAGACGTTCCCTGCGGAAGCGGGCAAGTTCGCTCTCGCCAAGTTCCGAGATGTCAGTTCCGTTTAAAAGGATACTGCCGGCACTCACCGTGTCGATGGTAGAGATACAGTTGAGCAGGGTAGTCTTACCGCTTCCGGACGCGCCCATGATCGCGATAAACTCACCCTCTGCCACATGGAAGCTGATACGGTCTAAGGCCTTTGTGACATGGTTTTTACTGCCGTAATATTTTTCGATGTTCCTGACTTGTAGCATAGATACCTCCTGCGTTTGCATAATTCGATAAGTTATAGTGGGCACATAATCCGCCTTCACAACTCATAAGAATCGTCTTTTTCATTCAAATCATGCAAACATCATACAACGAACGGAAAACTGCTTGTATCGAATTGATATTGGTTTATCTTACATTTTCGTAAGATTTTCTTTTGCGGGAAAGGAGAGCGTTACTTGAGTACCCTGATGCTCGACGGAGGTGATTTGCAGATCAATGCCCAGAAGATCGGACAGCCTGCGGCACAGGTACAGACCCATTCCGGTGCTGCCGCCTCTGGCACGACCATTGCTGCCTGTGAAGCCACGGTCGAATACACGCGGCAGCTCATGAGCAGGGATGCCGATGCCGTTATCTGCGACAGTAAGTATAAGATGTCTGTCGAGGAGCTTGGCGGATATGTTTATGACGCAAGTGTCATGCTCGGTGGCAATGGAAATTTCCTGATAGTCTCCGGGTTCGTGCAGCGAATCCCGCAACTCCGCGGAACTCGATTTTTTGTAGCGAACAGCGTTTTGAAGGAGCTGTCCGAGAATGAAACAAGCCCATTTACTGTCCGTGTAGATTTGATGATTCAGATTATCGGTTTCAATGCGCATATTGCTTTGCATTAGCAGCGAGCGGTATGTTTCGATGGTCTTCGACACGATTTCCTCAAGGCTGACTTCCCGAATGATGAAATCCTGTTCGGGGCTTTCCGCTCTGGCATAGAAAAGAGCCCTCTCCACATGGGCTTCAATCTGTATCAGTTCCTGCGTGAGTCGGCGTCCTGTTTCTGCTTCAAGGCTATGGGAGATCAGCTTGGCAGCTGTGATGGGGGATTTGATTTCATGAACCCAGCTTTCGATATATTCCCGATATTCCCGCACGGCCGACTGGGCATCCGAGACTGCACCGAGCATGGACTTATAGGAGGCGCGCATCAAGCCGAAGAGCCGACGCTCATAGGCAGTCCGGGGCTGCGGAATACATTCGATGAACAGATATTTTTGATCCAGTCTGGACATAATATTTTCCAATTCTTTCAGATGGGAACGGCATCTGATAAAGTCGATGACATACACCGTTATCCCAATCAGAAGCAGGATTACAAGCAGCAGAACAATTACACCGGGTTGTGTGCCTGTTGTGAGAAGGATCACCGACACTGATGTCATAATTAGTATTTGTAAGATGATTTTTCCCAGATGGTCAGATATAAATTCTTGAAATGTCATATTTGTATTCGTGCCCCTTTCTCCGTCTGCGAGTTTGTTAGCCAAGACGCTATCGGCGTCGGAATAAATCTCGCGGTTGAAAGAATGCAATTCTCTCAACCGTTACTTCATTTTAGAGCATGAATGAGGTTGTGACAAGCAGCGGGCAGACACAAATCTTGCGCATGAAAATTTTAATATTGAGTCCTCGCCCTTGTGTAGGGATACAATGAGGTGTAGATGTTATATTTGATACCCTAATCCCCTGCGTGTCTTGATGAAGTCAGGCAGCCCCAGTTCATCAAGTTTACTCCGCAGTCGGGTGATGTTAACGCTGAGGGTATTGTCGTCGATATAGATTTTATTATCCCACAAAGCTTCAATCAGATCTGCGCGGGAAACAATTTCCCCGGCATGAGCTATCAGGTGTGCCAGAATCTGGATCTCATTGCGCGTTAGCTCGGCAGTATGTCCGTTTGCCGTTGCAGTACCCTTGGCCGGATTCAGCTTCAGTCCGTTATATTCCGGAGAATCGGCGGTGGTTTTCGGGTTGCTGCGACGTAGTACGACTTTGATTCGTGTTAAGAGCAGCGGAATATTGTAGGGTTTGGTGATATAATCGTCGCCGCCCATACTGAGTGCCGCCAGTTCGTCCGCTGTAGAATCGCGACTGGTGACGAAGATGATAGGAGTATCGCTGCTTCGGCGCAGATCGGCGCACAGAGACAGGCCGTCCTGTTCGGGCAGCCCTAAGTCCAATAGGATCAGGTCGGGCATTTCCCTGGCAGCCTGCTGTGTGATATTTTGAAAATCAATAATCGGAATAGGGTGATAACCTTCATTTTCCAATAGAAGAGAAAGTTCCTCACGCACTGCCTTATCGTCTTCGATAATCATGATTTTTTGCATGGTGGTGCCTCCGTAATTATTACCACATTCGTGCTTTTAGTCAATGTTCTGTTTTTGACCATAACACATTTGTAAATCGGATTCAACCGACAGATGGAAATTTGCACAATACAATATGTGGTATTGTATCTGTAATATAAACGCCGCGGCATACTATATTTTGACGAAAAAGCTTGATTAACGATATAACGCCTACTAATTTTCTATAGGCGGGATTGTATAAAGCAGTTGAGTTCTTTATTTTGCTCTGGTATACATATCTTATATTCTGATAAATTTGGAATCGGCTGCAAATCTTTAGATTCCACAGTATCTTCGGAGCATCGCTCCGTCAGTATTTCTTACGAAAGGAAAGCATGTCTATGAATCTGAATCAAAACAACGATAAGCAAACCAATTTTCAAAGTAGTATGAGTCAATCCGACAGATCTGTGATTGACATGGCTCTGCAAAATGCTCACGGTAAAATTCCTTATGGTATGACCAACGATTACATGTTCCGAGCAGTCTTACAGTCCAACAACAAAGCGCTTCGCGGGTTAATCTGTTCGTTACTCCATTTAACCGAAAAGGAAGTATTTTCTGTTGAAATTACTAATCCGATTATTCTGGGTGAGAGCGTGGAAAGCAAGCCTGCAAATAAAAAGTCAATAGGAAATTGAAATTTTTCTAGAAAGTTTTATGTAGGAATTTTGCGTACTTTAAACAGACCACCGATTACCGCTGGTCTGAAGCAGGAGTATGGGAGAAGAAATCATTGCGGAAGTGTGGCAAGGTATTCTTTCACCCGTCCGTAATAGATTTTGAGAAACTTGTTGGCACCTGCAGTCATGTAGACATAGTAGGGCTTGCCTTCGCTACGTTTCTTTGCCATAAAGGCGTAAACAGGGTCGTCTAATGGAGCCCTTTTAATAAGACCGTCCATAACCTGGAAGAGTGTCCTGCGTAAATGGGGAGAGCCTTTCTTGGTAGCGGGCACACTCTGCTGCCTGTAGGAGCCAGACTCGTTTACGCCGGGGTCAACACCTGCAAAGGCTGTGATGGCACTCTTTTTCACAAAGCGGGTCACATCACCGATCTCAGCCATGAGCTGTGGACCGAGTGACGGCCCTACACCGTTCATTGCCATGACAACGGGGTACTCCGGAAGTTTTGATGCGGTATGATTCATCTGGAGGCGCAGGGTCTCAACAGTCCGGGATGCCGTATCGAGCAGG
>JAAUZK010000031.1 GCA_014804655.1 Lachnospiraceae bacterium
CTCGCTCCGCAAAAAGCGTAGCGGACACTAGACTCGTGAGATACCTCGTCAAGTGCCGACGCTTTTTGAGGGGTTCCTTCAGATATTAACTCCCCTCTGAGCTTAGGCTGTGGCATGGGTATGAAAAGCAAAGCAATTTTCATGACCCTGTAAACAATTAAATTCAACCGAATTTGATATCTTTTCCGGCATTCCTATGATACAATATGTATAGATGTACTCAATTTCTGCGCTTCTCCGCAAATTTGAATGCAACTATGGAATTTCTTGCATAATAAGAAAGATATGTTTACAACCATACTTATCAACCTTGTAAAAATAACGAAAGGGCATGGATATCAATATGAAATTAAACTATAAGCAAACGATACTGATCGGTCTGGCATTTCTGTCCATCTCTGCTTTCTGGCAGATGTATGACAATATCATACCGTTAATTCTCAAGAACTCCTTTGATTTGGGAGAGACCATCACCGGTGTCATTATGGCCGCCGATAATGTCCTGGCTCTTTTCCTGCTCCCGTTCTTCGGTTCGCTTTCGGATAAAACAGATACGAAGATCGGAAAAAGAATGCCTTTTATCTTAGCCGGAACCGGCCTGTCGGTTATTTTCCTGTTGCTTCTGCCCGCCGCAGACCGTGCCAGAAATCTGCCCTTATTCATTGTCGTATTGTTTCTGGTACTGCTAGCCATGGGACTTTACCGTTCTCCCTCCGTTGCGCTTATGCCGGATCTGACGCCGAAGCCCCTGCGCAGTAAAGGAAACGCAGTCATCAATCTGATGGGTGCCGTGGGCGGTGTCTATTCACTTATTATGATACGTGCGCTGGTTGGAAGTGGTGCAACACCGAATTATTTTCCGCTGTTTTCTTCCGTTGCCCTGCTGATGGTCGTGTCTGTTGTCGTTCTCTTTTGTACTATAAAGGAAAAAAAGGGTTCGAATGAAATAGATGATTCATATGAAATGAGTTCGGATACTGAAGAAAAATCCGCAAAATCTGCGGCAGGCTCCGCCCTGCCTCCGGATGTCAGACGCAGCCTGATTTTCATACTGCTCTCAATCGCGCTGTGGTATATCGCCTACAATGCGGTCACCACCGCCTTCTCCCGCTACGCCACGCATGTCTGGGGCATGGAACACGGCGGATATGCCAACTGTCTGATGGTAGCGACAGTCGCCGCAATTGTCAGCTATATTCCGATCGGCGCGATTTCCAGCCGCATCGGCCGCAAACGGACGATCCTCATCGGCGTTGCAATGTTGGCGCTCTGCTATCTGTGCGCCTCCTTCTACAACAGTTATCATGTGTCGATGAATCTGTTCTTCGGCATCATCGGTTTCGCCTGGGCGGCGATTAATGTCAATTCTTTCCCCATGGTTGTGGAGATCGCTTCCTCGGGAGACGTAGGTAAATATACCGGATATTATTATACCTTCTCAATGGCAGCGCAGGTAGTCACCCCGATCCTCTCCGGATATCTGCTGGAACATGTCTCCTATCGGACGCTGTTCCCATATTCCGCGTTCTTCTCCGTTCTTGCTTTTCTCACCATGCTGATGGTAAAACACGGGGATTCCAAGCCGGAGAAAAAGGGAAGTATGCTGGAGAACTTTGATGTGGATGACTGATTCATCAACCAATTATTTCACATGAATCGTAGCCGCGCTGGCTTCATACGCTTCCATCCTGTCATAGTCACTCGTCTGGGAGTAGATGACCATATAACTTTTATCCGCATTAATGACATACGCAAGCTGTGTGATCTGAATTCCTTCCACTTGATAATGGCACAGAATCCTGAATGCCGGATAGCCATCGATTTTCATGCTCTCGAAACTGTCTACGCTTACCTCGATATCTTCCCCGTAGGTCTGACGTAGACTTTCCTGTGTCTGCTCGGTAAAAGTCTCCTGCGTCATAAGCTGCAGGGACGTGTCCTGATCCATGGCGGTATAATAGATCGAGGAAGCGTCTATCGGATATCGCCCCGTCACATACACGTCCGCCATCTCCTCAGACTCTTCAAAGCCTTCCGGCAGGTCGAAAGTACAGCCCTTCGTAGTGCGCTTCGGCTCCATCACAGAGGTATCCATATTATTTTCTTCCAAAAGCTCCGCCGTGAGCTCCTGACGAGTCTCTTCATCGATCTCCATCTGCGCCATGGACGCGCTCGTCTGTTCCGGTGACAGAAGCGTGACCTGCTCTGTCACGTCCGCTGTCTGCGCCTGCGTCTCCACGGCTTCTTTCTTACCGCACCCTGTCATTAGCAGCAATGTTCCTATTGTCAAAATCAGCACCAGTGCACTTCCCCAGCTGCCGAAAGAAAATCCATTTCTACCATATATGCATTTTCGCAACGTGCTCATCTGTTCCTTTTTTTTGTCTTCAGTACAAATGACTGAAAAAAACTTAATGTTCAAATTATGTACCTCTCTATCTATATCTATATCATCCTAATTACATGCTTATGCACCCTCTGCACTCAAAACGCCTTCTATGTAGTACGCTGTCTACCCATGGTGTTACAATTCACCCTCACTCCGGTTATTACATCAATACACATACTTTCATCGTGGGGCAGCCAGCGCATCGTCTCTTATGATTCCTTGAAAGTGGCACATTCCGTTCCGGCACATGTGCATGCACCGCCACCCTTAATATCTACGTGCTCCGCATGGCATTTATAATTACTATTATACATACATTTGGTCGCTTCACAATCAATACTGATCGTTTTGCAGGGATGTTCCAGAGAACTGGTATAGGAACCTTCTCTTTTCTGCGCAAAACTTTCACAGCATGTATCCGTACAGCAGTCCGCATGTTTGCCGCCTACCATGATATCGCCCTTACAGCAGCATTTCTCCTTATTGTAGGAACAATTTTCAACTCCACATTTTAATTCAGCCATAATAACCTCCTGTTCACCGCATATTGACACACCACAGCGCATGTCTGCTTTTATCTACACAAGGTTATTATTGCCTCGATCAGAATATCTTATACAGATTAAACCAATATCGTTCTAAAAGATAACTGCCTGTCTCATCCACATGAAGTCCATCCGCTTCCCATTCCGCAACAATGTCTTCACGACTGTTAAAACTGCCGATAAACCAGACCCTTCTGCCATCCTCACACCACGCTTTAATCGCCTGCGCATCTTCCACCGTATCAAAGGGCCTGATAATTTCCTGAATCAAGGTTTCCGGTGTGCCGCACCATAGATAGCTTTCCGTGGCAGCATCTAAATAATAGGACGTCACCGCCTGCACCTGATCAAAATTATAAATAACAATATCGTCGGGCGCAATGGCAGATAATGCCTCCCCGGTCTGCTGCATAAGCAGGATCTTATACTCCTCTTCTCCCATAAAAGCACGATAGTCGCGAAGTCCGATAATAAGCATGCAGATTGTAATTGCGGTAAAAATCAGCTTATAAATGCGGTCTCCGTTTTCTTCCCACATCTCGTTAAACGCCACTGCAAACCCCAGCCAGAAACATCCCAGTGCCGGAATCATATAACGGTAGACAAAGATCGGTCGTAACAGTGCAGAAGCCACGAAGCCAAAAGCCACTAAGCCGATCAGCACACCTACACCTGCAATTGCGAATCCAAAGCGCTCTACATTGCTTTGATGTACGTCCTCATTTAAGTTTCTATTCTGTGCTTCGATCTCTGCCTCACTGTGTTCTTTACTATGTCCATTCATCTGTATTCCAGTCTGAATCATTCTTGCACTGTCGATTATACTTTTATTTTGTGCATTTTTGTATTTTTCTATGCCATAATGGCAGACTTTTGACGCTCCATATACAAATACAAGAGCACAGATCACAAACATGACCACTGCCAGAATAACGCTCAAAATCCCATTGGTAAACGCCGGCTTCATCACAAACTTCACACACCCGCCCAGGGAACGCCATGTAAGCGGCAGTATCCAATAATTTTCTCTGACCGTCGTAATCTGTCCAAGCAACGCATAGAGCCACGGAATATAGCCCGCAACAGAAATTGCCGCCCAAGACAGCCACTCTTTTATCCTCTTCCGATCTTCCAATAAAAATACGATCAGCACATACAGATAGACCATGATCACCGCAACACAGGCAAAATACTGTGTATAAGCGGCGGCAAGTCCGTAACCGACCAGTGCGGCGGTATGAATCTGCCGCATGTGCGCATGTGCACCGACTGCCACACTTCCCGCCGTAATCGTCCCGTAAGCATGCAGAAACGCCGCCGTCACAAAGAGCAGGGCAAAGCTGTACATCCGCACTTCCACCGTATATGCGCTAAGCTGCGGCATGGCAATGGCACAGAACATAAAAAGACCGCCCGTAAAAATACCAAATCTCCTACGGATGAATGTCACGCTGTATGCAAGCAATATAAAATACGGAAGCACCGACACGACCTTGGCAATCACCACAGCATTCCCCTGTGCCGATATCAGTTTACATAACTCTAGCACAAACTTGACAATACAATAATACAGCGGAGGATGAACATCCCTCGCCGTAAAAGCAATTAAATCACCGTAGGAATGTTCTATCATCCCCACGGTGAATAATTCATCATACCAGATATCATTGCTAAAGCATAACATCAGGCTTCTCAATAACATTACTACGCTGATTCCAAGGAAAAGATATCCGAAGATATCTTTTCCCGATATTTTTCGTATCCGATTCATTTTACTCTGTACTCCGCACTGCCTGACCTATTTCTTCTCTTCCTGCACCACTTCCTGACGAATCTCTTTCGTCCTGATCTCCTTGCAGATCTGATCGATAAACTCCTGCAGCGGTTTCACGCCCTCATCGCCCGCATAACGGCTTCTGACAGACACGGTCTTATCCTCCGCCTCCTGCGCGCCCACCACAAGCATATAGGGCACCTTCGCGAGTCTCGCCTCACGGATCTTGAACCCGATCTTCTCAGACCGATTATCCACCGTCACATCGATGTCGTTTCTCGCCAGCTCTTTTCTGACTTCTTCCGCATACTCCTCATACTTCTCCGAAATCGGAAGCACGCGAACCTGTTCGGGACACAGCCAAGTCGGGAATTTGCCCGCATATTTCTCAATCAGCCACGCCAGTGTTCTCTCATAGCATCCGAGAGAGGTTCTGTGGATAATATATGGCCGCACCTTATCGCCGTTCTGATCGATAAAATACATATCAAACTGCTCCGCCAACAGGGCATCCCACTGAATCGTGATCATTGTGTCATCTTTGCCGTATACGTTCTTCGCATTGATATCCACTTTCGGTCCGTAGAAAGCAGCCTCGCCTACATCCTCGGTAAAGGGAATCTCCAGCTCTGTCAGGATATCCCGTATATGTGCCTCCGTCTCATTCCATACCTCCGGCTTACCGATATATTTCCCCGGATTCTCCGGATCCCACTTAGACAGATGCCAGGTCGTATCTTCCATTACGCCCAAGGTTGACATAACATATTTTGCCAAAGCAATACATCCCTTGAACTCTTCCACCATCTGATCCGGTCTTACGATCAAATGTCCCTCGGAAATCGTAAACTGGCGCACACGGGTCAATCCGTGCATCTCGCCGGAATCTTCATTTCTGAACAGCGTCGAAGTCTCACCGTAGCGGATCGGAAGATCACGATAGGAATGCTGCGTATTTTTGTAACAATAATACTGGAACGGGCATGTCATGGGACGAAGTGCGAACACCTCTTTATCCTTCTCCTCATCTCCCAGCACAAACATGCCGTCCTTATAGTGATCCCAGTGTCCGGACATTTTATATAAGTCGCTCTTCGCCATGAGCGGTGTCTTTGTTCTCACATACCCCCACTCTTTGTCCTCCAGATCCTCGATCCAGCGCTGCAGCTTCATAACCATCTTCGTGCCCTTCGGCAACAGAAGCGGCAGTCCCTGTCCGATCACGTCTACCGTGGTAAAAAGCTCCATCTCACGTCCTAATTTATTATGATCGCGGCGTTTGATATCCTCCAAATGCTCCAGATACGCTTCCAGCTCTTCTTTCTTCGGGAAAGCAGTTCCGTAGATACGCTGAAGCTGCGCTTTATCGGAATCGCCCCGCCAGTATGCCATGGAGGAAGAAATCAATTTATAAGCCTTAATATTTTTCGTGCTCATAAGGTGCGGTCCCGCACACAGATCCACAAAACCGCCCTGATCATAGAAAGAGATCTCGGCATCCTCCGGCAGATCACGGATCAGCTCCACCTTGTACGGCTCGCCCTTCTCCTCCATGAACTTAATCGCCTCGGCACGCGGCAACGTAAACCGCTCGATCTTATGTCCTTCCTTGATGATCTTTTTCATCTCCGCTTCCAGCTTATCCAGATCGTCTCTGGAAAAAGGTTCCGCGTCGAAATCATAATAGAATCCTTCCTCGATGGCCGGACCAATGGTCACTTTTGCGTTCGGGAAAAGTCTCTTAACCGCCTCCGCCAGCACATGTGACGCGGTATGTCTGATGACCCTAAGTCCTTCCGGATCATTCGCCGTTAAAATATTCAAGTTACATTCCTTGTCGATGACAGTACGCAGATCTTCCACGCTGCCGTCCACCTCACCTGCACATGCCGCACGGGCAAGCCCTTCGGATATATCCATGGCAATATCATAGATGCTCATCGCCTGTGCGTATTCTTTACTGGAACCGTCTTTTAGTGTGATTTTCATAATTTCGTCTCCTTCTTCTTTTTATGCTTTCTTCTCTGCCTGATTTCTTATCATCTCTCTTAATATCTGTCTTCCTGACTGTCGTCCGCATCGACAACAGTGCAGTTCTCGTCATTGTTACCATTGTCATTTCCGTTATTATTTCCATTGTTATTACCGTTATTGCTTCCGATTGTGATACCATGTGTAAAAGGCGCCGTCAGAAGCCCGATGCAGATTCCGGCAAGCAGACAGATCGCACCGATCAGGAAGAAATCCAGTTTCGTGAGGGTAAGTTCTCCACTCATGAAGTCTGCCGTTTTTTCTTTTAATTGTGTTGTTTTCTCTTTCAGATCTGTTGTTGTCATAGTGTTCCTCCTACTTTTTATTTGCCCGCTCTCTTCTATCTATAAAACAGAAAATCCCCTGCACTACCACTACGGCAATGCAGAGGACGTATTATCTTACGCGGTTCCACCTCGCTTGTCCCGTGCGCTCATGACGACTTACCAGAACCTCTCATTCGACTGTAACGTAAGTCAACGGACCGGATTGGGGTCACTCGGAGTTAGTTTTCAGATGTTTCCGGCAAAAGCGCTTCCAGCACAATACGCTTCTCTCTGTTACGTTCCGCACCCTACTCTTCTCGTCAACGTGTTAATCTGTATATCGTTATTCTATGCCAAGCCAACTAAAATGTAAAGTACTTTTTGTCTATGGTTTACATAACAATTCTTCTTCAATAATTTTTGCAGCACATGCAATGATCTTCGCACACGGTCTTGTCTCATAAAACTCCGGTGTGCGAATCGAAGGCTTCGCGCTCTCCTCTGCACCGTCTATTCCCAGCAGTTCCCTGCAGATGATCGTGCCATACTCTTCTTTGAAGCGGGCGCTCATCTGTCTGACCAGCGTATAGATATGCGCTTTCGCCTCCTCGTCCTGCGGATCGACATTACCTTCTTTCAAACCCGCCAACATCGCCATGGACGATACCGCACCGCACACCTCACGCATCCTGCCTACCCCTGCGCCCATGGCGCTGGACATCTTAAGCGCTGTCTCACGGTCCATGCCGAAACAGTCCGCATAAGTCGCAAAAACAGCCTGTGCACAATTATATCCTTCTTTAAAAGTCTCCACAGCCCGCTGCGCACGGGACTCGAATCCTGTCTCACCCATTTTACTCCTGCCGAATACTATGCGTTCTTACCGCAGCACTTCTTATATTTCTTGCCGCTTCCACAAGGACACGGATCGTTGGGATATACCTTCGGTGCCTTGTGGATCGTGGTAGACTCTTTCTGTTCCTTGTACAGAGCTTTTCTCTTATCCTCATCAAAGATATCGTTCCACTCTTCCAGCCCGTAAAGCCAGTCCGCGCCTGCTGCAACCATATTTTTATAGAGCAGTTCTTTATCAAAACCAAGATTTACCTTGGTATCTTCTTCCATCTCCTCAATCGGATTGGCCTTCTTCAGGCTGTCATTGATGCCGTCCAGGAAACCGGTCATCGTCATGATGTCCACATTAAACTTCTCCGCCAGTTCCTTAACGGTTCCCTTTACCGCCTTGTCAGGAGTCTTTAAAAGCTCCGCGTAGATTTCCTTTTCTTTTAAGAAATAAGCAGACCATAATCTCTGCAGGTCACCCTTGTTGGCAGTCTCGGAATACGCCATATCACGCCACTGTTTTAATAATGCCATTGTACTGTACCACCTTTTATTTTAATGATATCTAAGTATATAACATTTTGTCGGAAAAGTAAATTTATATTTCCTTAAGAATATTCTTTCACAAGGCGTCGGAAATCATCCACTCTATATCCGCAATTCACCATCGTGTGAGATACAATTGATCTGTGTGAAACAACTCGTCTCCCGCAGATCCTGTAACAGCATATTTTTCTCTTTTATGCGGACTTCGACAATGATTTCCGTTTCATTGTTTTTGATGGAGCGGGTCTTTTCTTTATAATATTTACAATGCATATCGATGATGTCGTAAAGAGATGTATAATCAATCTTATCTTCTTCCCCGCGCAGCACCAGCAGTGCCGGCGCTTTTGCATTGGGTATCATATCTAATACAAACAGAAGAATCGTCATAATCAGGGATAACGCAAGGGCAAGCGTGTAGAGTTTTACACCTACGATGATTCCCGCACTGATTGCCCAAAACAGATAAAGTAAGTCTAAGGGATTCTTCAATGCGTTCCGGAATCTGACAATAGAAAGCGCACCTACCATACCAAGAGAAACCAGCAGATTGGACTGCATGGCAATCATGATGGCGGCTACAATCACCGGCATACCCGCCATTGTCATATTCAAATCTTTTGAATAGAATGCAGTTTTATATGAAAACTTATATGCGAAAAAAATATAAACACCTATTAAACAGGCGATAAAAAGAATCAGAACAACCGTACTTGCGTTTATGGTGGTTCCGCCTCCAAACGATTTATAGACACTGTTTTTGATGACATCTTTTACTGACATATCTTCTCCATTTCCGCACCGCTTTACCATGCAAATCCAAGTCACGGACTGCAAGTTTGGGACAGGCAGCGCTTATATATAGTTTATGCGTAACCGTGAAGAACAGGGTTCCGAACAGTTACGTTTATTCGTATCTTTCCCGACACAGTTGGTACTTAGAGTAAGCTGTCTGCTGCAGGAAGTTAAGTTCTAACAACTGCACAGGAATCCGGGCAGAAATTCATCATATTTTATTTCAAGAACCGCATTGATATCACGCAAAGGATCATAAGAGATCATCTGTGTGCCAAAGTCCGCGACCTGCCGGCTGGTCCTGATATTCCGGTCGAAGGTAATGCGCACATTGCCAGGTTCATAGACGTATGCCTTTCTCTCATAGGCAACGATTATCTTCGGACGAAGCACTTTAGTCTGTATTGCAAGATTGAATAAAAAAGCCGGATCTTCCAGGGAGGAAGAGGCAGGTATGCATTGCCCGCACATTAATCTGTCCATCTCCTCCTTTGTGATGCATTTGGATTTTTTATAAACTCTGCCGCCTTGCTTTTCCTTGACTTCCAGCTTGATAATATCAAGCGTGTCATTGTAAATTCGAATACGGTACTTGGAGCGACTGTAGATGCCATCTTCGGTATCTTTCAGACAGCTGTCGGCAAGATCGTCGAAGTACAGGCTGATCACATGATAGCCGTCAACACTGCTTTCATTAAAATCGGTTTGGAGCACTGTGCCCAGCCGCTGCTGTAACTGATACATCTCACCGGCACTGCAGCAGTATTTATCTTCTACCCGGTACATTTTGATAACCACGTCCTTCACTCAGTCTGTCAATCTACTATCCTATCCTTTTCAAATAAAGCCTGTAGGGAAACCGCTCCGTTTTCAAGAGAAACGCTCAGCTTATCGTCTGTGCCGGAGACATCACCCCGCCAACCGATAAAGCGATAGCCTTCATGTGGCTGTACAGTCACGGAAACGGGAAAGTCATTGTAGTAATACCCTTCCCATGTACTCTGTTCTCCCAGCACTGCCGTGTTGACAGTGATCGTACCGCCTTCGGGAATATTTGAGCTTATGCTGATACGGGTAAGCTCTCCTTCAAGCTGAAAGGTCTTTGCCAGGCTCTCCATAGCAAATTGAAACCGATCGTCAAAGAAAGTGTCTATCCGTGAAATGTCATATCGGTAGCTGTCCAAGTTATATTCCGGGGCATAGAAACGCCGATGGTCTTTCACGATCTGCTGTTCATATAACGCGCTCCATTGTATCAACATAGGATGTATTCTTTCATATGAAAANGTTGTGTTNGCAATATCCATAAAGGATATGCAGAACTGNCGGCGAAAGTTTTCATTGTCTAACAGGCTCANGACAGCCGGCTCNTTTAACAGNGGNTGCTCCCTCATCCAATTNTCTCCGGCTTCCCCGGTATTACTGTCCGGATGAATNCATTCATCCAGATCATAGAGCATANAACGCCATTTTCCGTCGCTGTAGGAAGTCCCCTCCTGAGTCGTGCGCCACAAAGCGGTATTNTANCCNAATGCCACGTCGCGGTTGTCTAANTACAGATTAATGCAGCAGTAGTCNATCAGNCTCTGGATATCAACCAAATCGCAGGCAAGCGCATANGTATCATCATAANNAAGGTCACATTCNGTTANCACATCGAGCATATATTTNTAAGCAGNCATGGTCTCNTCNGGNACTGTGAGCGCATTNCCGGCCTTGATCAGCATAATCCCTTCGGGATCTAANCCATAATGTNCAGCCAGATATTCGGCGTTATATCTTTCNCGAATATTATAAATTCCCCAGTATTCCCCGTTTAAGAAAANCACACAAGGCTTTGANNCCTGAATACTGATATCNCGCCCGCGGNCNGCNTCTTCCAGAAAGGCATCAAGNAATTTNATTCCTTCGCCNTTTCCGCCGCCNTTCCGCAGTTTAACNGAAGAGTANGTAATATCGTTATCAAAAAAGTGATANGAAANNGTTTCANCGTCATCATAAATATCTCTTGCAAAAACATTGAAAGATTTTTGCGGTGCACTGCGGGTTGAATTACCCGAAATGCGAATNCCCATATTCTGTGTAAAGAGATGAGAATGCTTTTCATCGAAATAGGATATCGNAGCTTTTCTCTCCCATTCCCGNCCCTTATTGAAGGCNTTTGACGCCATATAGCGGTAATGGGTTTCTCCGTTTTCATCTATGTATTGATTCAGNACCNCACCGTCTTTCAATCCGCCGCTAACCAGATATTCCTCGTATTTTGCTCCGTTTCCGTAGATACCGGTCTGATCNTCAAATAAATCCTCCGGGTCCGCCACCAGAGAGATCACCGGCATGTCNTCATANTCCTCTTTCGCCTGATAACCTACGAANAAAGTTTCCGTCACAATATCGCTGATCCGGTTGGTGTACGGATTATAACATGCTGCGCGCACAACGACNGCCTTATCNACAGGNNATNCGNGNNNATANCTCTTCGAGGGTGCTAAATCCTNNCGGGCTGCATATCTGTTNTCCGCCGGACTGTTGTCTGCAATCCGGATAGGCTTTGTATANACGNGAGAATCCGCACACGGCTCACTGCCGTCCAAGGTATAATATATTTTCTCCCCGTCCGGAGAATACAAACGAAGNTCAAAAGCCTCATCATAAAATCCGCTNGTAGTTTCAAAAACCGGTTTATCCAGAGAAATCGCAGAAAGAANCTCCGCNTCTTTATTAGCNCTGCCGAGAGTGGTGCTCATAACAGACCATTCAGAACCGCCGTCCTNCGTCCTGCCATANCTGGTGTCACAAGAAAGCGAAGGAACAATAACCTGATCGAGATAANCGCCGCAGTTGGAGTCTATCAGAAACAGTTGATCCCCATCCTTAGAAATACGAAATGCAGATTCCTGATTCAGCCAGATCANAGTNTAACNCTTTGCAGGAATCGTAATGCCGTCTAACGCGTATTTTTCCGGTTCGTTATCATCGTCCGTAAGGAANCAGCCATTTAGAGAAAAATCGGTTTCACCGGAATTATACAGTTCTATACANTCGGAATAATCCCCATTTTCATTACANCTGGCTGCAAAATTACTACTGCATACTTCGTTGATCACAACAGGCGNGCNGTCAGCGTAACGATTTANNATAACAGCAGCCAGCGCAAAAAGTCCTAAAAGTAAGGAAAGTCTTATCAAAAGTTCCTTTATCATTCTGATTATCCTCTGACAGCACTATTTTTTNAAAATGACATNTAGTNGATGTCAACTAATGANTAATAATAGCATATCATTTANTAAATGACAAGTAGTGAATGTCAAATAATAGGGAATCATTGCATAATTTGGCATAAATGTGAATGGTACGTGTAATCCGTAATTTAGATTTGCGCAACACTAGCGCAGAGATGGGGAAACTATGTATAAAAACAGAGCAGGATCAGGACGAAATAATATATCAGGCAGTAACATTGCCCGTATTCGTAAAAAGCTATATCCTAAAGTATCACAGAGACTCCTGGCTGACAAAATGCAGCTGGAAGGTATAGAACTGGATAAGAATGCGATTCAGCGCATAGAAAGCGGTGCGCGGTTTATCACAGATATTGAACTAAAGGCCTTTGCAAAAGTACTTGATGTAAGTTACGAAGTGCTGTTAGAAGAGTAAGTCCGAAAAACTGATTTCCATTTAAAGCATGGAAATCAGTTTTTTCACATCCTCTTCGCTCGTAGCCCAGCTCGTGGCAAATCTCACCACCGTATGATTCTCATCATACTTTTCCCAAAAATCAAATATAACCTTCTCCTGCAGTTCCATCATCCGCGCATTCTCCAACACAATAAAGATTTGATTCGTAGGCGTTTTCACGTAAAAAGTATATCTCTTTTCCTCAAAGGCGTTCCGAAGCACGCCTGCCATGCGGATGGCATTTCTTCCGTTTTCCAGATACAGATCGTCTGTAAACAGCGTATCGAACTGAATACCGAGCAGCCTCCCCTTCGCAAGAAGCGCGCCGTGCTGCTTGATCAATGTCATAAAATGTGCGGGCGTGTTTCTCTTAGTGAATACAACGGCTTCACCGCACAGCGCTCCCACTTTCGTCCCACCGATATAGAAAACATCGCAATATTCCGCTATGTCAGGCAGTGTTACATCCGTATCCTCGCCGGCAAGCCCATATCCCAGCCGCGCGCCGTCCAGATATAACGGCACGTGATATTTCGTGCATACCGCCGAAATATCCGAAAGCTCCTGTTTCGTATAGAGGGTCCCGTACTCCGTCGGATGGGTGATATACACCATTCCCGGAAAAACCATGTGCTCGTGGTTCACATCCCCATAAAAGGATGCCATATAGCGCCCAATCTCAGCCGCCGAAAGTTTGCCGTCCGTATGGGGAAGCTCCAAAACCTTGTGTCCCGTATATTCTATCGCTCCCGCTTCATGCACATTAACATGTCCCGTCGTCGCCGCGATTACTCCCTCATATTTGGCAAGCACCGAATCGATAACGATCTGGTTTGTCTGCGTGCCGCCTGTCAGGAAATAGATGTCCGCGTCCTCACAGCGGCAGGCTTCCTTTATTTTCTTTTTGGCTAAGTCGCAGTATCTGTCGCTTCCGTATCCCGGCAGACTTTCCATATTCGTATCGATCAGTTTCTGTAATATTTTTTCATGTGCCCCTTCGGAATAATCATTGGCAAAGCTTAGCATGTTTTTGTCCTCCCACTGCTTTAGTCGGTGTAAAAGTATACACTTATACATATGTAAACGATTTCGTGAAAATCCGAATGCTCGTACAAATGCGTTTACTTGACTTATTACTTACGAAAATAAATATTGCATTCTTTGATGCTTCATGTAAATCAGATTATACGATAAAATGCCGACTATGACAACGCCGGTTTGTATTGGTACTGCCAGGTCTGCTATCTTTTAAATATCATACGTAATATCTTCGGGAAAAATTTTTTAGAAAATTGATAATACTTTGTATAAAGCTGGAAAAAACGGTTACAATGATAATAGTCAAAAGATAAGGAAATACTTATCCTCCCCTAAGGAAGCCTCTAAGAGTGCGGGATCCGCATTTTTAGGGGCTTCCACTATGTTTGCAAGAACTTTATTCATGTCTCGTATCAATTATTAGCAGGTCGTTTAGGAACAAACTCTAACTTTAGCGTCATTCCCATTCCATCGGCCAAACGCTTTAATAACTTGAGAGATGGATTCCTTGTTCCATTTTCGAGTTTGCTTATATCTGCCTGATTGATTCCTGTCCTTTCAGCAAGCTCTTTTTGGGTAAGATTCTGTGATATTCTTGCATCAACCATTGCCCGGATCACATCCATTTCCGGCTGAATATCTTCCCATTCTTTTCTGAACTCATCATCCTGCAATTGTTCATTTAGAAATTCCTGAAATTCACTCATTATTTTTCACCCTTTCCAAATAATCTTTACGATATGACTTTGCCAGCTTTATTTCACGCTTGGGCGTTTCCTGTGTTTTCTTAATAAATCCATTTGTTATTATAATCTTCTTCCCATAATAGAAAAAATATAGAACCCTTGTTATATCTGTCCCCACTTTTCCGCGAATTTCAAATATTCCGTCATCTAAATGTTTACTGTATGGTCCTCTTAACTGATTTCCTTTTTCCTCCAGTACGTTAATGATCCCCAATACTTTTGCCCGCATTTTAACATCCAGACCAAGGATAAAATCTTTAGCCGGTTTTTCACCGTTATCTTTAGTATAAAATTCCACTTCGAATTTATCCATTGTAATCTCCAATTCGTTTTCTACATTCAGTATATGGCAAATATACCATATTGTCAATAAAGTGTCCTCACGTCTATTATATCTTTACGTCTTACTAAAAGTACCCCATGCACTACTATTAGCACATGGGATATCCCATCACATACCACCATAGAATTGCTGATCCTACCTACTCCATCCACTCCGGTACGCTATTCCATATTCAGTTTTTTTCCTCAACAAATCAAAAGCTTTACCTCACCCATACCTGCAAAAAATCTGTTGCTAACACTTTCAGAGGGCTCGCAAATTACCCAATTTATCGGGTTTCTCGGACTTCTATCCTGCATACTTATCCTCCCCTAAAATGAAAACCCGATGCTACAAAATTCAACACTGGGGCTTTCACTGTCTCCCCTTTCATTCTTTCATCGCAAGCATAACTACTTCTAGGCGATCGCCGTATTTCTTATTTTCTGGATCTAATTCTATTGCCTTCCTTATCTCTTTCATCGCTTCCTCATATCTCTTCATTTTATGCAGGGTAGCTCCCAAACTGTCATGATATTTTGCGTTTTCTGGCTCTAATTCTACCGACTTACGCTTCTCGCTCTCCGCCTCTTCATATCTCTTCATTACATGCAGGGTAACTCCCAAACTGTCATGATATCTTGCGTTTTCTGGTTCTAGCTCTACCGACTTACGTTTCTCGCTCTCCGCCTCTTCATATCTCTCCATTTCATGCAGGGTAACTCCCAAACCGTCATGATATCTTGCGTTTTCTGGCTCTAGTTCTACCGCCTTCCTTAACTCGCTCTCCGCTTCCTCATATCTCTCCATTGCATGCAGGGTAGCTCCCATAATATAATAGTATCGAGAATTTTTTGCGTTCATTTTTACCAACTGCTTTTCTATCTCCCACGCCTCTTCATATCCACCGCCATTATGTAATACAACAGCCTCTCTATATAGACGTTGTTGGTCTGCTTGGCTTGTAATCTTTTCGACAACTTGGCTAATCTCTCTGTCTTCTTCTGCTTTATTTTCTATCTTCTCGCCCTGCTCAAACTCCTTTCCGCCTAGCGATACTTCAGTAAATCTATCCATAGAGTTGGACAACATCTGAAAACGTTCTTCTGCATCATCTAGAAAAGCCTCTTTGGATGGTAATTTGTAGTCAAACGCCTCCCCCATAAAACACATCACTTCGTCAAAACCATTATGTTTGACTAAATATCCCTCCGTCTCTTCCAAAAAATCCAATACCATTCCATATGCATTGTCTTTGTTATAAATCATCCAATATGGAAATAACCATTCATTTTTTAAAAATTTTTTACTATTATCGTGTAAAAAATTCATGAGGCTGTTATCATTACCTGCGTATCCAATAAAAATCGGATGATACTCTGAAAAAACCTCTCCTAACGCTTTTTTCCAATTATCATGAAGCATTTCCAACTCATCCGTTCTGTTCTTTGGATCGAGCAGAAGATCTCTGTGTATTTTTATGATGGTAGGCCTTGATATCTGTTTGGTAACATAATGAGCTAAAGATTCATGTCCTATAACCAATGGAATTTTCTGCTCATAATAGTTCACAGCATCTTCTGTCAAATGATCAAAATTAGTTGTTATCACAACATTATGACGTGTTTTGCTCAATAAATAAGAAAGTATAACATATCCAATGCTCGGCTTAGCATGTTCCATCAATTTTTCCAAATAGTTATACCCATCCACTGGCTGCCTTCGAAAACGTTTTTCATAAAACTTACTGTAAAAACTGTACTTATTATCTTCCGTTATATTTAAATCTTTTTTCCACTGTACATGTGCTTTTTCATTTCTTACCTGAAGTTCTCTGTCCCATATTGTCACCAGTTCCTGCCTGGACTTTATTCCAGAAGAGATTGATGCACCTGCTCCAAGTACAAAGCAAAACTTTCTTGGATGAGGTCCACTTGACACTTCTTTTATTTCATTTATAAATCCTTTTAAACTCAGTTCTTCATAACTCATTTGTATCTCCCTTCTACACACTTTATCCGTCAGTTCTTCACATTACTTTGCCATAAAACATTAAATTGTCCCAGATCTTTCGCCCGCAGCTTAGCATTCAACCTAATAATTAACTCTCTAACCGATTTTTCACCATTATCTTTCTCCCCATTCCAATATAGGTTGCAATTCATATGCTCTAACAGAAGTATTAACCCTGCTCCACTTTTCGCCACTTTTTTCCCATTGGTATTTTCCATCTTGGTAACTACCAATTACTTAATATGTATATTTTACCATTAAACTATTTTTTTCGCCATAAAAAACATATCATGCCGCAATTGTCAATTGTGCTATCCCCAAGCCACATTCTTCCCATTTTCCACTCCTTTTCTCAAATCAGCCTGACAATCTCATGCCGGCTTGTACCCCGAATTCTTTTGACTTGATACAAAGCTTCATCAATCCAATAGGTAATCCTGTCACCGGCAATATCATTTGTTATGATATTCGTACAGATAAGATTCTCTTCTGCATTTGTACCACCACGGGCAATGGGAAGAATGTGGTGGATATTCCAACCGCAATAAATTCTTCTCCCATTTCTCCAGACAAAGAAATCCTTTTCGCCGTAAGCCTCACGGTACATAAGCCCACCGTCGAAATCATCCGCATATTCGGCATATCCATAATTCTGAAACCACAAACGCATTGCTCGCGTGATTCTCATTTTGTCACCTCCAATCCGAATCAAAATAAAAAGCCCATACACCGCCGTGTGTACAGACTTAGATGATCCATATCGGATGCTTTACACACAGCGTTACTAAAGACAATCAAACACAATTGTCTTTTCGTAAAGATGGTGTAAAGCACAATAGAACAACAATTTACCTACCGAGAGTTTATCATTGCTTTTTCAGGGTGAATCGGAATCACTTTATCCCTGATAGTTCCATCGGGGTTTACAAAACACTATAGACAGCACAGTAAGCCCAGCCGCTCTATTCCTGCTTATCCGATATCACAGTTTGAGGTTCAAGACCTATACTCTTTATCAGCTGCCTATTTACAGTCATATATTACCATGTAATACTACAAAATTCAACAAATATTTCAAAAAAGAACAAGCAAAAAGAACAGGCCCGCCGTGAATCATAGTTCCGGAATTTATTATGAAAATTCCATGACACAACCTCACTTAGCCACACACATGTCAAAACCGCTTAGAAAACATCTTAGTAATCATCCTCCACATATGTCTTTTGCGCTTCATTCCATATATAGCCAATCGTTATTCTCTCTCCGACAGCATTATCCCACATGCTCCCAAAGAATGACCCGTTCTCCCCCTTCTCGAAGGCTACGGAAAATTGGCCGGGACTACAGTTTGGAATATCCTTTCCCAATAAATCCAGCTTCCCATCCTCCAGGATTGTGTACAACGCGTACAGGTTGACCGAGGACGAACCGTAGCTGCCTATCGTGAAATCCGGACATCCATCCTGATTGTAATCCTCAACCATAATCTCAAAAGTTCCTGGGAAATTCATCCGATCTCCTTCCTCAAAATCCTGCCCCAGTTCTCTCTTTGACAAAACCTCGCCGTTCTCATCCACCACAGCCAGATGGTACTTGCCGATATAATTTTCCTCGTAGATACCGCCGCCCGCTCCAAACTCTTCCATGCTACCGTAGATTCCCTGATCAAGCCAAAGCTCCAGAATATAGATTCCGTTTTCCGTTTCCAGCTCTTTCTGACAGAGACGGTATTCATTCAATTCCCTTGGGCTATCCCCGGTAATATCACCGGGTTCATCGCTGTCCTGCCGCCGTTTGTCTGCTTTGCGCTCCCTGTCCTCTTTTTCCGCCGCTGTCTGCGCCTCTTCCCGGGTGCCCGTTTCTTCTGAGCCGCATCCGCTTAAGGCAACCGCCACTGCCATAAATAGCGCCATATTTCTCATTCTTGTTTTTATCATTTTTTCCGACCGGTACATCGTCAAATTCCTCACCATTTATGTCAATACCACCGTTGACTTATTTGTTGCATTCACTCATTTTGTCAACATGCCATGATGTTCTTCCATATATCCTCCGAGCTGCGCGTTTTTGTATCCCAGCTTCTTAAACTTTTTCACGGCCTCTCCCGGTCTTTGTGTATAACTGCCTACAATATAAAACTGTGACGTTTTATCCGGGAATCTGCGAAGGATATTGTCTTCCGTGATTTTATCGATCGGACAGTTGATCGCGCCTGAAATATGTCCGTTCTTATATTCGTCCTTTTCCCGACAGTCGATCAGGTATGCATTGTCCGATGTCCGGCATATATTGATTACTTTGTTCACTGTAACCTTTCTCGTAAATAGTCCCATATGCATCTCCCTGTGATATTTAGATAAGCTTGGTTTCTTCTTGTACCTAACTGAACTATTATACCAGATTTCTACTCTCCACTCTACTTCTATCGGCAAGTTGTATACTATATTTTCAGATTTTCAGATTAAATCCAAAATATCGAACGGCATTCCGGTAGGAAATATCCTTCACAAGTTTTTCAAGCGACTTTTCGTCATTCGGATATTCCCCGTTTTCCACCCATCCACCTATCAGATTGCAGAGTATCCTGCGGAAATACTCATGTCTTGTATAGGATAAAAAACTCCGTGAATCTGTCAGCATTCCGACAAAGTTTCCCAGAAGTCCCAGATTGGCTAAGGATGTCAACTGATCGATCATTCCCTGTTTATTGTCATTAAACCACCATGCACTTCCCTGCTGGATCTTTCCTGCACATTCCTCATTCTGGAAACAGCCTATAATGGTACCAATCGCCGCATTATCCGCCGGATTTAGACTATACAGAATCGTTTTGGGAAGTGCATCCTTCTCCTGTAATGCATTTAGCAGGTCTGCTAACTGGGCAGAGGGAGTATAATTATTGATACAGTCTATCCCGGCATCAGCGCCCATACAGCGGTATACCCGCTTATTATTGTCCCGTTTTACGCCGAAATGAAGCTGCATAGCCCAGCCAAACCGTCTGTATTCTTTTCCGGCATACAGAAGAAATGCTGTCTTGTATTTTAATTCTTCTTCGTAAGACACTTCCCCGCCTGCCATTGCCCTTGCAAAAATATCTTCTATTTCTTCATCGGATGTCGGTTCATACATAGCATAATCAAGGCTGTGGTCGGATATCCGGCAACCCATTTTATCGAAAAATTCCATCCGTTTTGTAAGGGCAGTTTTCAGTGCTTTAAAAGTCAGGATTTCCATATCCGCCACACTTCCAAGGCGTTCTATATAGCCCGCAAAATTCGGTGACGCTATGTTCATAGCAGCTTCCGGTCTCCATGCGGGCAGAACCTGCACATCAAAAGCCTTATCCTCCGCGATCTGTTTATGCCATTTCAGGTCATCCGCCGGATCATCAGTGGTACACAGCAGCGTCACACCTGACTGTCTGATCAGGCTTCTCGCGCTGATCTGCGCCGTTTGCAGTTTATCGTTACAGATTTCCCACACATCCTGTGCTGTTTCTCCATTCAGCACTCCGTCATATCCGAAATATCTCTGCAACTCCAGATGGCTCCAGTGGTACAGGGGATTCCCAATTGCCTTTTCCAGTGTCTCGGACCACTTCTGAAATTTCTCCCGGTCAGGAGCATTTCCGGTGATATATTCTTCCCCTATCCCATTGGAACGCATCTGCCTCCACTTGTAATGATCACCGCCCAGCCAAAGCTGTGTGATATTCTCAAAT
The DNA here is from genome assembly GCA_014804655.1 of Lachnospiraceae bacterium. Classification (GTDB taxonomy): domain Bacteria; phylum Bacillota; class Clostridia; order Lachnospirales; family Lachnospiraceae; genus UBA3282. The sequence continues at coordinate 20,711 of JAAUZK010000031.1, forward strand.
CTCTTATCTTCCGCGATTTCCTGTGGGCTGATATGGCAGTGGTAATCCAGAATCGGCATTTTTGCAGCATACTCGTGATACAGCTTCTGCGCTGTTTCAGTTGACAGCAGGAAATTTTGATCCATAAATTTTTTCATGTTGCAACGCCCTCCGTCAGACTACCTCTGCACACGTCCGGAAGCATCTCCGTCCGCCAGTTTCAAGACCTCACCCATCGACACCATATTGAAGTCTCCCTCAATGGAATGCTTCAGGCAGGATGCCGCCACCGCAAATTCAACAGTCCTTTGCGCGTCATATCCATTTAAGCAGGCTGCAATCAGACCGGCGCCGAAGCTGTCCCCGCCGCCCACGCGGTCAACGATGTGCATTTTATATTTCTTGCTGAAAAAATAATCATTCCCATCATACAGCATCGCCGACCAGAGATTATCATTTGCAGAGAGTGACTCCCTCAGGGTAATTGCCACCTTTTCAAACCCGAAACGATCTGCCAGGCGTTTTGCAACACTCTTATATCCTTCATGGTTCACCTCGCCCGCATAAACATCCGTATTCTCCGCTCTTATACCGAATACATCCGCCGCATCTTCTTCATTTGCGATACATACATCTACATATTTGCAGAGGTCACCCATGACCTGCCCTGCCTTTTCCCGGCTCCATAGCTTATTCCTGTAATTTAAATCACAGGATATCTTTATTCCTGCTTCCTTGGCAGCCTTACACGCCTCAAGACAGATCTGTGCCACATTGTCATTCAACGCCGGCGTAATCCCTGTAAAATGAAACCACTCTGCCCCTTCAAAAATCGCTTTCCAGTCAAAATCATCTTTCGATGCCATGGCAATGGAAGATCCGGCACGGTCGTAAATAACCTTTGAAGGCCTCTGGGACGCCCCTTTTTCAAGAAAATAGATACCGATTCTGTCTCCTCCGCGTACAATCCCGGATGTATCCACTCCGAATCTTCTTAAAGAATTTACTGCGCCCTGTCCGATCTCATGCGCCGGAAGCTTTGTGACAAAGCATGCATTAAAACCGAAATTTGCAAGAGATACCGCCACGTTTGCCTCTCCACCGCCATAGGTCGCGCCGAAGCTTTCCGCCTGCACAAAACGATAATATCCTTCCGGTGCCAGCCTTAACATGATCTCACCGAACGTAACAACTTTTTTTCCCATATTCTGCTTCATTTTCATCCTCATACCTTTCCGCAGTCTGCCGGCTTTGTGCCACAGACACAAATTCGCGTCATTTACTTCTGATATCAGATACCAGTCTTACTGCTTCAGCAGTCAGTTTCTTTACTACATCAAATTCTTCGTTTCTGATCAGATCCGCTTTTACCATCCAGCTTCCTCCACATGCCACAATTCTGTCGTAAGACAGATATTTCTCAAGATTGGCTGCGTTAATACCACCGGTAGGCATAAACTTAATATCCGTATAAGGCGCTGCCAGAGCTTTGATCGTGTCAATACCGCCGAACTGCTCTGCCGGGAAAAATTTGATAACCTCCAGTCCGCGTTTTACTGCCTGTGCCACTTCCGATGGTGTAATACATCCCGGGAATACCGAAATACTTCTCTCAAGACAGTGATCCACGATCTCCGGATCAAATCCCGGACTGACAATAAACTTAGCTCCTGCACCTATGGCACGGTCGGCCTGCTCTATGGTAAGCACCGTCCCTGCCCCGACGAGCATTTCAGGAAATTCCTTTGTCATGCTCTTAATTGATTCTTCTGCGGCTTCTGTCCGGAATGTAACTTCCGCACAGGGAAGCCCTCCTTCACACAATGCCTCTGCCAAGGGCCGGGCATCTTTTGCATCATTCAGTACAACTACCGGAACCACTCCCAGTTCCTGTATCATTTCCAGCTCACTCATCATTTTCGCCGTTCCTTTCAAAGTCACAAATATATTTTAAATAATTTATCAAACTTTCCACTCTTCCTCCCTCATACATATTTTTCTAATGTTTTGCGAACTGCTCCACGTCCTGCAATCAGTTCCTTAAAATAACCGTATACCTTATCGGCCATACCCGCCTCATACAGATTCACACCAAATATCTTGGCATTTTCCATGATCGGTCTCAGGATATCTTCCACATCCGTATCTCCAAGTCTGATTCTTTCTATCTGCGGACAAAGTTCCTCAAGCAGAGGATCCGGGCTCAGTTCAAAGGGCTGTCCTTCGTCATCTACCGCCATCAGATATCTCATCCATCCCGCAAACACGAGCGGGATCATCTGCAGATCATCTGTCTTTAAGTTTTCGTCTGCTACATAAGCCTTAATGGTCTCCCCAAAACGGATTGCGAGTTTCTGGGATGTGTCTGTTGCAATCCTTTGTGGTGTGTCCGGCATAAACGGATTCGGCACACGCACCTTAAGTACTGTATCTATGAATTCCCTCGGGCTTAAGATGCCCGGATCGGCTACCACCGGAAGCCCTTCCTTGTAACCTACTGTCTCCACCAGCTTTACGAGTTCCCTGTCCTTCATCTCATCAGAGATTTTCCGATATCCAAGCAGACAGCCGAATATTGCAAGGCAGGTATGCAGCGGATTCAGGCAGGTACATACCTTCATTTTTTCTACTTGGTCTACCGTTGCACGGTCTGTAAAGATAATGCCGCCCTGTGTCAGATCAGGCCGTCCGTTCGGGAAATCATCTTCGATGACCAGATATTCTGTTTCTTCCGCATTAACAAATGGTGCAACATATGTATTTTTAGTAGTGATCACCGGTTCCAGCTCTTCCACGCCGTCTTCGCGCAAAACAGCTTCCACGGAAGCATCCGGTCTGGGCGTGATCTTATCGATCATACTCCATGTGAAAGATACTTTTCCGGAATCAATATATTCCATAAATCCGGCATCAGCCTTTCCGTTTTCCGTCCATGCTTTTGCAAATGCCGAGACTGCCGCATATAATTTATCCCCGTTATGGGAGCAGTTATCCGTGCTGACCATGGCGATAGGTTTCTCTCCCGCGCTATATCTTGCATAAACCAGAGAGGCCACTTTTCCCATGTAGCTTGCCGGTCTTTCCGGTCCCGCCGTAAAATCCGCCACTACATCGGGCAACTGTTCTCCTTTTCCGTCGGTCAGACTATAACCTTTTTCCGTGATCGTAAAGGTAGCCATCTGCAGGGAATCTTTTCCAAAGATCTCTTTCAGTCTTCCGTATGCCTTATCATTACCTGAATCTAAAGGCAACGCCTCCGCCACGCTTCCTATCACTTTTTTGCCGATCGTCCCGTCTGCTTTCAACGTCACGGCAATCCCCAGATTATCGTGTGTGTCATACATCTTTTCCACGATTTCATAATCGAAACCTTCCGCGACAATAATACCTCTGTCCAGCGTTCCGTCATTCAGCATTTTCTCTGCGATCGCGGCATGAAAGGCACGGAATAGATTACCTGCACCGAAGTGAACCCAGAACGGGTTTGCTTTTGTTGCCTCTCTCATCTTGCCGATGTCGTACCGGGGAAGACCATATCCCTTTTCTTCCCATTGTTTCCTGTCCGATATTCCTTGTAAATCAACTTTCATCACACACTCCATTTCTGCGCACATCCTTATGCATCATTAATTTGTACCAAATGCACACAAGCCATATTTTCTATTTTCCTGCTACTGACGATTTTTCAATTGCTTCCCACAGACCGTTGAGATAAGCTGCGCCAAGCGCACGGTCATAAAGCCCATATCCGGGCATTGCGACCTCATCCCAGATCATACGCCCGTGGTCAGGACGAATGGGTCCGGTAAACCCGATATCATACAGGGCTTTCATGATTTCATACATATCGAAACTTCCGTCGGCGGAAAGATGGGCCGCTTCTTCAAAGTTGTCGGGTGTGATAAACTTTAAGTTCCGCACATGGGCGAAATGAATTCTTCCCTTCAAAGAGCGTATCATATCAGGAAGATCATTCTCCAGATTCGTACCATACGAACCGGAACAGAATGTTACGCCATTATGCGGGTTATCCACCATTTTCATCATACGGAGAATGTTTTCCTTATTGATGATAATGCGTGGAAGTCCGAATACGCTCCATGCCGGATCATCCGGATGGATCGCCATGTTGATATCGTATTTATCACAGACCGGCATGATCCTTTCCAGAAAATATTTTAGGTTCTCAAATAATTTTTCATCATCAATATCTTTGTACATCCCAAACAGCTCTTTTACATGAGCCATGCGCTCCGGCTCCCACCCCGGCATTACCGTCCCGTTCATATCCCCGGCAATAGACTCAAACATCTTCTCCGGATCAATGGCATCCACAGCTTCCTGTGTATATGCGAGCACTGTAGATCCGTCCGGTCTTACGCGCGCCAATTCCGTACGCGTCCAGTCGAATACCGGCATGAAATTGTAACATACCAGATGAATATCTTCCTGTCCCAGATTCTCAAGAGTTTTGATATAATTCTCGATATACTGTTCCCTCTCCGGCACGCCGGTTTTGATCGCATCATGAATGTTGACGCTCTCTATGCCCGCAATATGCAGACCGGACGCCTCCACTTCATCGATCAATCCGCGTATCCGCTCTCTGCTCCACACCTCTCCCGGGCTCGTATCATACAATGTTGTAATGACCCCTTTTACACCCGGTATCTGGCGGATCTGTTTCAATGTTACCGTGTCAAACTTGGAGCCGTACCATCTTAGTGTCATCTCCATGTCTATGTCCTCCGTTAATCGGTTTTATATTCTAAGCCTGCAGATAAAATTTCTGCAGAACATGAAATGCCATCTTCTTATACTTCTTATCCGCAGAACACAGCCCCTTCCGATTATAATAATTCTGAATATAGCTGGTTCTTCTCGGACATCGGAAATCATATAAGATCCAAGGTGTCATTCCCTTGATGTAATCGATCTTTCGTAATACTTCGATCTGCCGTTCATATACATACGCCTGACATTCCTCCGTCCCCTTATCTGTCACGGTTCCGTGATGACCTGCCAGAGCATCTGCCCCGAATTCCGTAATAATGACCGGCTTCTCCGGTCTGCTGTTTGCCATAAGCTGCGGAAGCTTCTCGAAATCAGGTGTATACCAGCCACAGTATTCATTGATACCGATCACATCCAGATACTCAATCAAGCGATCTGCTATCACATTTTTCTCGCCGTCAACAAGACATGCGGCCGACACCAGACGGTTTCCGCCTTCTTTGTGTGCACACCCGGCAAGACTGCTCATAAACTTTAACCGTTCGTCCGTATCGGCATTCTCATTACCTACAGACCATATAATCACACTTGCCCGATTCCAGTCACGTTTCATCAATTCCCTCATCTGATTTTCGGCATCCTCGTAAGTCTTGTCTCTTTCAAACCTGATTGCCCAGTACACGGGAATTTCCTCCCAGAGAAGCATCCCCATCTCATCTGCAAGCTTTGCCATTCTTTCGCTGTGCGGATAATGTGCAACCCGCATGAAATTACATCCAAGTTCCTTTGCCAGCAGAATATTCTCTGTTCTTTCTGCGTCTGTCAATGCCTTTCCGTTTTCTACACTTTCCTCATGACAGCTGATTCCGCGCAGGAACACAGGACTGCCATTTAGAATAATCTCGCCCTTCTCTACTTTAATTTCACGAAATCCTACCCTGTCACTGACAGAATCATCCATATATGATACTGTTACATCATATAATCTGGGCTTATCCGGCGACCATAACTCAGGCCCTGCTTCTATAACAAGAGTCCCTGCTCCGTCCACAACGGAAATCTGTGATTTGATCCCTAATTCTTCAATACACAGCCCGGCTTCCCCTGAAAGTTCCTCTGACAGCTTCACTTCTGCCTGTATTTTGCTAAATGTTCCGTCGGGAACAAGCGCGATCTGAAAATCTTTGATATAGACCTTCGGAAGATAGATCAACTCAATATCCCTGTATACTCCCCCATAGTTAAACCAGTCCGTATTTTCGGTCGGAACCTGCGTTTCCCTTCTGGTACTGTCAACGACGAGCATGATTCTGTTGTCTGCTTTTAAAACATCAGTAATATCAAAATAACCTGGTGTAGACCCGCCTCTGTGCATTCCCACATAGGTTCTGTTTACAAACACACGACACAGATAATTTGCAGCTCCCACTTTCAGGACCACTCTTTCCTCTTTGTTTCCGCAATGGGAGAATTTTCTGGTAAATACCATGCTGCCGTCATATAGTAAAAATCTTTCATCCAAAGTATTCCAGCAGCAGGGCAGAGACATCACAGGCCACTCGTCAAAAGAATAATCCAGCGGAAGCGTATAGCCGTTTTCATCAAACTGTCTTTCTTTGAACCACTGCTGCCTTAAACATGTATCATATTGATCCACAGCATACTGCCATTCCCCATTCAATAAAACCTTCTTCCTTCCGGAATCAAATATCATTGTATCTGTTGTTGCCTGTTTCCCCTCATACTGCTGGGTATAATCTTCCAAATGAATATCTGACATATAAATTTTCGGTTTTTCCATACTCTTTTCCTCCACTCTAAACAATACTGACTTCTACTCGATATGTTTTCCCGTCCTGATAAGGCAGAACTACCTTTTCAAATAATCGTCCGTCCACAGATACAGCGGCTTCTTCTCCACGTTTAATCGTTATATCATAAACTGCATTCCGGTATCGTCTTCTACACTTTACCTGATCCCACCCGGACGGAAGTAACGGATGAATACACAATCCCCACACGGTACTTTCCACTCCCAGCAGCTCCTCCACTAACAACATGTACATCCATGCGGCGGTACCCGTGCCATAATGTTGGCTGGAACGCCCGAAATTATCGGATTCCCTTAAGCCATAATAATAATTTGCCAGATAAATCGGAAGCTGTAAACTCTGGGAAGGCATATTTTCAGGATTCGTCGGAAGCGTTCTCCACAAAGTCTCATAGAAACCTTCCGCATCTTTCTCCTTCGCTTGTGCAAACGCCATAAACATAGAAGCATGACAATATACCGATCCGTTTTCCGTAGTGCCGGATTTCTTCACGCTGATTCGTCCCCAGCGCGGATTCCATTCCCGAAACGGCGGATCGAGTATGATCGGACCAAATGGTGTTGCAAGCTGCCCGAATGCCTCTCCCAAAAGCCTCGTTCTTTCCTCATCCGCAATTCCTGCCAGAACAGCCCAGGACTGCGTATTCAGAAACAATCTGTCATGACTGTCTCCGAGTATCGTTCCGTCATCGTGGATGGCAGCTGCATACCATTTACCGCCCCATGCATGTTCGTTCAGCGCATTTTCCATGCGTTCTGCCGACGCCGTCAACTCATTTGTTCCCTCCGGATCGCTTTCCAGATAAATAAGTATTTTTCGTGTCGCATACACCAATGCCATAGAAAGCCATACCGACTCACCCTTTCCTTCCCTGCCGACACCGTTGATCGGATCATTCCAATCCCCGTCGCCCATCAGACACAGTCCATGTATCCCCACGCTTTGGTACAAATAACGCAGCGCTTTCAGCAAATGTTCTAAGACCGTCCCATCACCTCCGTCCAGATAGGGAACCTTCTTATATAACACATCCTTTTCGCCCCTTTGCCGGGCATATATTTCAGTACAGATAACCAGCCAGACCGGTGCGTCTGTGTGGTTTAACAGACACAGCCCTCTTGGTGGTGCACCTGTCGTATCGTGCCACTGCCGGAGCGATCCATCCCTTTTCTGTAACCGCATCACATCTAAAATATATTTCTCCGCCTCTTCCGGGGCAAACATGGCATACCCCATTGCATCCTGAAGCTGATTTCTGACCGGACAATAAGAGCTTCCGCGATTCTGTCTGGTCAACAATGTGATCTGCTTTTTCAACCAGTAATTCCCGAATGCGTTCAGATTCTCATCCGGCGTCTCCATAAAGAAACGCTCCTCCGTTTCCTTCCATGCCTTTTGCAGAACCAGCCGCTCCTCTTCCACATAGGCACCACCGAACTTTCTCTTCTGCTCAAAAATCTGCTCCTTCGTCACCGCAGCGCCCGCCTCCAGAAAGAGTACAACTTTCTCATTCGGTCTTATCACGAAATTATGGCACAGGGCTCCGCAAAAATCTTCCGCTTCCCCCTTTTTTCCGCTCAGCACGCCTTCTTTGACTCCCTGTGGAATATGGGTTTCACCGAAACTTCCGAAGAAACGCCGTCTGCTCATATCACAAGAGTCTGGCTCACGATCCGAAAACAGATAGAAATATGCCGCCTCCTTCTCCACTTTCTCCTTCTCCTCATACAACGCATGATACGGAAAGGCATATTTGATGATCACCTGCTCCTCCTCGTCATATACGCATTCACCGCCCATGACTCCGTGATCATAAAATCCGAATACGGTATATAAGGAAATCTCCCGCTCTTCCTTGCTTTGATTCCGTAAGGATAAAGACCACAGCTCCTTATTCCCGGCGGCCGGCACCATCACTTCTATCGTAGTCTCTATTCCCTCACAGACAGAATGCAGTGTCGTACTCCACAAACCGTGCTCACAGGAATAAGAATCATAGTCTTTTCCTAACGGAAGAAAATTCGGATTCCATATCTTTCCCGATTTTCTATCTGCAAGATAAAAATACCTCTCCTGACAGATACATGGTGTCCTGTTATAACCGTTTACCAACTGCCCGCTTCCCTGCAGCGTCTGATCCATTTCCAGATAATATGTATCGTTATATAAGAAATTCTTCCATGGGGCAGGTGTGTGCGGAGTCACAATCTCATACTTCTTTCCGCCCTCCGTAAAATGTCCATATTCCATCTTCTTTACCTCTCCATCTACATTTTGACAGCGCCTTCTGTCACCCCGGCAATTACCCATTTACTGGTACATACATAAACGATAATAACCGGAATAATTGCAAGACTCGCGCCTGCCAACAGAAGTCCCCATTCCGTTGCCGCTTCTCCGGCGGAATCTTTAAGCGCAATTACCGCAACTACCAGCGGCTGAATCTTTGTATTTGTAAATGTCATAACATACGGCCAGAAGAAATCATTCCAAATCCGATTGAAAAAGATGACTGAAAAGGTTCCGATCATCGGCTTCGCCAGCGGAATCCCCATATAAAAGAACCTCTGAAATATATTACATCCATCCAGTTCTGACGCCTCGTTAATCTCTTTTCCCTGGCTTCTGAAATACGCTTCAAAGACAAATACCTCTGCACCTGCGGTGATGATCGTACCCAATATGATAGACAGTCTGGTTCCGGTTATCCCTAACGAACGCATGACCTCAAGCTTCGGATATAAAGTCATGGGACCTAAAGATACAAACATCGTAGCCATGATCAGAAACCGAATGAGCTTTTTCCCCGGAAAATCCTGACACGCCATGCAATATCCCAGAACACAGATATTAAACATGGATATTACGGTTCCGACTGTAGAATACATCACACTGTTTCCGAGATACCCGACGAAATTTGCTTCCTTAAACGCCCTTGTATAGTTATTCCAGACAACCTCTTTCGGAAAAAACGTACTTTCCGTTAAGAGTTCGGATACCGGTTTTAACGATCCCATAATACTGAATATAATCGGAAACAGTACAATGATACTTACGATAATCAAAAAAATGTAGATCAATATCTGTCCTGCTGATTTTTTTAATTTACTATTCATAATTCACACCTCAGTCATACTGCATTTTTTCTGTTACCACGTTGTAAATCGCTGTGATAATACCTACGATAACTGCAGAAACTACTGCAACCGCAGCGCCCATTCCATATTGTGCCGTTGTGCCGCTCGGGAAGAACAGATTATAAATATACATAAAAGTCAACTCTGTTGTATGATTAGGTCCGCCTTTGGTCATAACGAAATAGGATCCCATTGCCTTTAAGCATCCCACAAGTGAAAGCATAATGATCACCTGTCCCATTCTTGCCATCATAGGGATCGTGATATAGCGAAGTCTCTGAAAATCGGTTGCCCCGTCTATGCTGGCACTCTCATACACATCCTTCGGAATATTGGTCAGACCCGCAATAAAAAATAACATATTCAGTCCGAAGTAAATCCACGCATCCGCAAGTATACCTACGATAAACGCACTCTTCGTATTGGCAAGAAAATTATAGTACCGCGGAACCGCCCCTATATTTGACAGATACTTTGTCAAAATTCCATTGTATGGATTCAGCATAATGGTGAATACCATAAAAATTGCAAAACTCGGCAGGATCTGCGGCATATAGAACAATGTTTTGAAAAACGTACGTCCCTTGATCTTACTGGTGACAAATAAGGCACAAAAAAAGGCAAGCGGAATCTCAATCAAAGTTTTTATCACTGCATATGTCAGTGTCCTGCCCCACGAAGACCAATATACCGCATAGGGATTCCCTGCCTCACTTAAAATCGCTTTAAAGTCAAAAAGTTTCTTAAAATTGCTCAGTCCCACAAAAATCGGTATCGTCGTACCGTCATAATTATACAGACAATACTTTAATGCCCATATGATCGGATAAACGCCCATTACCAGAAACAAAATCATTGTGGGCGCCAGAAGAATGTACGTAGGTACATTCCTTCTGGCTTTTTTTGCCACACCTTTGAGATGACTTTGTTTACCGGCAGCATTTTTTTCGTATGCTTTCTTTCCAGTTTTCATATACATCTCTTCCTTATTTTATTATATCCTATTCTCTGTTTCTACTGCAATGCCTTCCACTCATCGGCTGTCAGATACTTAATATTTTCAGGATCGATCGCCTGTTTCGGATCAAAATTCTCGATAGACATAATCTTTCCCTGGAATCCGATCTTAACATCAGATACTTCCGCCTTCTGTTCGTCCATCTTGGCCTGCTCATACAAGCCGTTATTATAACGTGCAGACAATTCTTCCAATGTTGCCATAGCATCCATGCCCGGATTGCTGATAAGCGTTGCCAGTGTTGTCGCCTCATTATCGCCAGAGATCTGTACACTCAGATTCACATTGGATACCGGCACCATATCTTCTGTCGGATTATAGCTCACCCACTGTGTATATTCAGAAGCAGGCTTATTCTCAGCTGCCTCTAACGCCCACGGCAGAATAGACATATCCGTTGCCTTGGATAACATTTCCGACTGATAGTCTTCTCCAAGCATGAACTCAACAAATTTTGCGGCAGCCTCCTTGTGCTCACTTGTGGAAGAAAGCATATAGTTTGCTGAATCACGCAGGCACAGTGCGCCTTTATTCTCTCCGCCCATAGCTGAAGGCCAATCAAACACATCCCAATCGCAGCTTGCTTCAAATTGATCATTAATTGCTGCGCAATCCCATGAAACAGAAGGTAAAATACCGATTTTTCCTGCTGCGAACTGTGCGCGGACGCCATCATTATCAAGTGTCTCTGCTCCGGGGAATGTAATTCCTTCTGCGATCATCTGTCTGAATAAATTAATATACGGTTCCATATATGTGAAATCATAGACATTCTTCCGGAAATCATATCCCATCTTGTAATATCCTTCGTATGCACCGATCGGCTCCGTGATAAAAGCCACTGCCGATCCGGAAGGTGCACTGCTGAGTCCGAATCCGTAATACTCTCCATTGCCTGCCTCAGTGATCTTCTTTGCGCACTCATATACTTCATCCCATGTTTTCGGTGTTTCCGTAATTCCTGCCGCTTCAAACAGCTCTTTATTGTATGCCATCTTGTAAGTTTTGGCTCCCCATACAAATGCGTATGTATTCAATTCGCCGTCAACTTCCACTTTATAGGTATACGGGTCGATCTTCTCTTTAAAATCAGCGGATAAATAATTATCCCACGGCTCGATCCATCCGTTACTCAGAGCCTCCGTCACATCCTGTACGCCATGAAGAATATCCGGTGCCTGTCCCGATTGGATTGCGGTTTTTAATGCCGTCTGCCACTCTCCTGTTTTCAACACCACTTCTACAGTAATATTGTCTTCATTCGTCTCATTAAATTTCTCCACCATTGGTTCAATGGCTGTCATGGATCCCGATGTCCATGTAAAATACTGAATCGTCACCGGCTCTTTATTGCTGCCGCTGTCTGAACTCTCCGTATCGGCGTTTCCTCCCTGATTTGAAGTACTTCCTGCCTGTTTCGCTTCAGCGCTGCCTCCCGTACTTCCACATCCTGATAATACGGACATCGTCATCGCTGCTGTACAGATCACAGCCAGCACCTTATTCATTATGTTCTTTTTCACTTTTGGTTCCTCCTTGTTTTTTGATAATTTCATTCTAAACAAAGACAGCGAAAAAAACTTATGACCCATGTGTAAAAACTTCCGCCGCTTATTAATACCATTTATTGCTTTTCTTCCTGATACTTCTTGTATACCTTAGAGAAATATCTCCCGTCTTTGTAGCCCAGCTCCTGTGCGATCTGATTTAAGTTATACTGTTCTGTCTTCATCAATTCTGCCGCCCGCTCCATCTTGATCCTCACCACATAATCTTTGAAGTTCTCCCCATGCTCCTTAAACAGAAAACTCAGATAATTAGGACTGACGAACACGGCATCCGCCACCGTGATCAATGACACATCGCCGGACATATTCTGTTTCACATACTTCTCGGCTTTCTCAATGATACCTTCATTCCGCAGAATACGGTTATTGTTGATCCTGTCCGCAATATCATACAGAACTCTGCTTACCTTTCTCTCCAGTTCCTGCAGCGTCGATAATTTCTTTCTTCTTCCCATATCCGCTATCAATTCTTCAAGCTCCGTAAAAAAATCATCCTCAAATACGGAACCGTCTTCCTTCAGAAAAATCAACAGATAGGTAAGAAACATTTTAATCGTTTCAATAATAAAGTCCTGTCCCTTGGACACATAATTCTCCAGAGCTTCAAAATACTTCCTAAGCTCTCTATCCGTTCCCGTACCATCACCTATCTTGATACACAAAAGCAGATCTTCCTGCTGTGCAAAGAAAAGACCTTCCCCATGCTCGTCCTTTGCCATATCACCGATATAAACAGTGCTCATATTTCCCATAAAAAAACGGAAATTCAGTGCTTTTTCCGCTTCTCGGTAGGCTTTGGGCAGATATAAAATATTATTTATCATCCTTCCGATCCCAAAACTCACTGATTCTTCCCGCAGCTTTTTCATTTCTCTCTGAATACGTTCCGCTTTCCCCTGTAAATACGTCACAGTGTCCTTCTTGGAAATATCCGCAGAATAATTTAATACGATCACAACCCGGTCTTTTAAATCATCAAATACAATACACCGATATTCATTTCCGATTATTTCCTCACAGAGTTCGCGCAACTGGAGCTGGGATATCCGGAACAGGTCTTCTTCTTCAGGTTTATGATCCAGTTCTGCGATCATCACCGCTATATTTTCTGCATCAACAGCCACTTGGAGATAATCCATCTGCTGCCTTATTCTCTTTTCGTCTCGCTCTCGACCGTTCAGCAGTTGGTTCATAAAGTGTTCCCGTAAGATCGGAATACTCTTTTCCAGCTTTATCTTTAAAAGTTCCTCATCCGCTTTCTTCTTCCGCTCCGCCAGTATTTCTTCCTTTACCCGCAGCACTACCTCTAGCAGTTTTTCCATACGGGCAGGCTTCAATAAATAGTCACAGGCATGGTACTCCATTGCTTTCTTCACATATTCAAACTCTTCATGTCCGGACAATAAAATCACCCTGATATCCGAATACTGCTCATATACGGTTCTCGTCAGCTCAATTCCGTCCATGACCGGCATAACAACATCAGTGAGAATGATATCCGGTTTCTCCCTTTGTATCTGCTGCAATGCAGCCTGTCCGTTTTCTGCCGCCCCTACAATCTGAATATCATACTCTTCCCAGTTTCCTACCTTACAGATTCCCTCTCGAAGAATCTTCTCATCCTCAACGACTAACATTTTCATCATCTGTATGTCCACCCCTTTCCTCAACTTTACCTCCGGAAAAATTCATCGGAAAACAAATCCGCACCTTTGTTCCCTCCGTAATTTCTGTGTCAAACCAGACGCCGTATGATTCTCCTGCATAGAGTTGAATTCTCGCCTTTACATTTTCTATTGCATATCCATAATTCCCATCACCCTGTGCCCGGTTGCGGTTGATCTCCTCCCGCTTCTCTATGGGCATTCCACATCCGTTATCCGCAATATCAATGATGATATCTTCCTCTTCTCTAAACACACGGATATCGATCTTCCCTTTTTCCGTCATACCTTCAAATCCATGCAGCAGTGAATTTTCTACAAAGGGCTGCAGGATCAGTTTCGGAACGCTGTATTTAACAAGCGCCTGATCTATTGAGATCCGGTAGTCAAATGTGTCATCCATCCGCCTTTTCTGGATCTCCAGATATTTTTTGACATGTTCTGCCTCTCTCTCCACTGTAGTAATATCTTCTCCCTTATTTAAACTCAGCCGGAAGAAATCCGCCAGATCCGCTATCAGATTTGCTGAACTGTCATTTCCCTCCATCTTATCCATCCAGTAGACCATATCCAGCGTATTATATAAGAAATGCGGATTGATCTGTGCCTGAAGCGCTTTTAATTCTTCGATCTGCTTCTGCTTTTCTACCTGTTTTACTTCCTCGATCAAATTTGCTGTTTTCTGTACCATGGCTGCAAATCTTCTTCCTAAATAAGCAACTTCATCATTATATTTTGGCACAAAGGTAACGACCATATTATTATCCACAACCTCGTCCATTGATTTCGCCAGCGTCCGTATCGGTGTCACGACAGTGCGGGAAATGAACGACGCAATACCGATAACAATAACAACTGATATAACGAAAATAAACACTGCAGCAGTTTGTATCTGTTTCGCCTGCCTATATAAAATATTCATATCATACAGATAAACAATACTCCAATCCGCAAGATCAATCTTGCGAATGTTGATTCCCACACGCCCCTCTATTAACTCTCCTTCAAAGATTCCTGAAGTGTTGCCCCTAATCTCATCAGTCAATGCATCAACATCTTCCTCTGTAAGCCAGTCAATACTTCCTTCGGAAACGACTACATCTCCCTGATCATCAAAAATCATCACACTGGTCTGACGCTTGACCGCTTCCTTATGAATCTGTTTCTGCAGCCACGACTTCTTCAACCGAAAAATTAATACGCTGTAGTCTTCATTCTCTTCCGAAAGATATCCGACATCAGGATTTACGGAATTTTCTCCGTTCGTGTAATAGAATGATCTCACAATACTGAAATATTCCTTGTCCGGTTCAAAGTCTCCATATAGGATCCTGTTCTTATTCTCCATGCATACATCATAATAAACGGACTTCTGAAACTGTGCCCAGTCATATTCCGGTCTGTATTCACTGGAATAAACTTCGCCATTGTGGAACAGATAGACGTCGTCGAGCTGCCTGCTGTTCCTTATCTTAATATCCATAAAATAGTTTGTAAGTTCACTGCTCAATTCCACCTTCTGAACAGGTGTCTTCACCCCTGATACACTGTTTCTGTACAAATCAATAAATTGATTGTCCGAAAAAATGTTGATAAACTCTCCATTGATTCCTTTAACCTGCGTACTGATATCTTTTTCCAAATATTCAAGCGAATCGCTTAGAATCGCCATCTCTTTCTTTTTCAGCAGATCTACCGTAAAGTGATAGGAATATAACGTAATTCCTCCCACCAATATAACCGCAAACAATGTATATAATACTATCATTCTCATTCTCAGTGAGGTATTCATAAAAAATCTTTTCAGTATCATTGGCTTTCCTCTCTTTATCTGTGTGATATATTGATTTTAACACTATCATTGCCGCTGTTGTAATTTTTCTGTGACAATGCGCTGAAATAGCAGACCATATTCTCATAATATAAACCCCTATTCGTAAAAACTTATCTAAAATGTATAAAAATTCATTCACTTTTCTTAATCAGCCTGACCCTGCCGTGCACACACAATCGAGTAGGAGGTAGGCGATTATTTCGCCTACCGACCTCTCACACCACCGTGCGTACCGTTCGGTACAATATATCGAGTTACACTCTTCATTACCCGTTCTACCGCCTGTTGAACAAACCGGTCTACTACGGTTGGTACTCCAAGATTTCTTACTCCGCCGTCAGGTTTTGGTATCTCCACCCTGCGGACTGGTTGCGGTTTGTACTTCCTTGTCCGCAACTGTTCTCTGATACTTTCGCCGTTTTCCGAAAGGTAATCGCCAAGCTCTTCTACGTTCATGCCATCCACACCTGCCGCATTTACTCGTACTTCCGGCAACCTTTTGGACTTCAATGCTTTTAGCCGCCTTATCCTTATTTCCGAGCCTTATATGCGGTTCCTGTCCGTCAGGTCAGAGGTTTGCCTTCAGATTCCGTCTCACGGCGGACACCCTTGCTGTTCGGCTATGTGCTTCGTCGTTGCCTGCGCGCACTCGGGACTTTCAGCCGTTAGAGTTCGCCCATGCTGGGCGAACTAAAGATACCCCATGCACCACTACCGGCACATGGGGTATCCCCTCATCCACTAACCAGACAATTACTGATCAAATCTATATGCTCCCACGTTGTCTCCGCATTTGATCTTGACCAGGAATTCTTCATTAAGATTCGGTGCCTACACCGAAGCGCGGCAACCCTATTTTTATTAATGCTTTACTGCTTTATGAACAGCTAATGTCTTACCTGCATTACTTTTAGCACCTTTGCTTGAGGCGTTAGAAGCAAGAGTTTTAGCCGCTTTACCAACTTTACCGCCATGATGTACTGCCATACTATTTCCCTCCTTTGCGTTTTTTAACAACTCTTGCAAAAGATTATCTTCTCTGTTATATTTAAATTGCTTATATTCAAATGTCGAAAGATAATCTTTTGACATCAGAACCAGATATCTTATCTGGTTCTATTTATGTAAAAGAATAATTCTATTACATTAATTTTATCCTACTGCTTTCTTACGTTTTATATATTCTTCATATGTGCCTTCCGGCAGATACAACCCATCTTCATACATCTTTTCCCACAAATTAATTGCATTTTTTTGAGTTATTATTCCTAATTCTTCCGCTTTTACCAATACATCTGCCGTAGTCCATAAAGTAATTCCATAATTTTCTACGTATCGACCGACATCTTTTAAGTTGTTACTTGCCAGACAAGCGGCTTCATCTTCCGCATAAAGCAACATGCTTATAGCCGCTGACTCACCCTGCCCCATACTTTCCTTTAATTCTTTATACTTTATTCCCATATCGGAAAACGGGTCAATATCTCTAATATATACATTTCCGGAACCACTCACTTTATCTTTCTTATTATTTAACTGCATGAGCGGTGTTTGCAGACGTTCCCTTGTTCTAGTACTATATCCCAGTTCCTCTATTACTGCTTGCGGAACCACTATATCCATTTCCAATTTTGCAAATAATCTCGTCACAATTCCAAATTGATTTCTCCACAAAAAACTTGACAAAAAATCTGTATCGGAAATGACAATTTCATTTTTTTCGGCAGTATTGTTCATCTTGTCACGCTGATCAGTCATATATAAGTGCCTCCTTAATCATTTTACTCCATCGCTCATCACAAAATCCTTCAAGAGCAAATTGTTTATAAAGGCTGTCTGAAATGCGTTCTTCTTTATGAGCACGTTCAAGAAGCTGACTGTATTGACCATATGATTTCTCCATTTCTTCCTCAGGAGATTTCATATACAAGGACATATCTGTTCCCGTATCCTTAATAATATCTATAATATTTGAATTTATTAATTTATGATAAACAAGATCATTAATTTTCCCTTCCTGATGCAGTCTGTATACAACTGCCTGAAAGCTCATACGGAATAATTGACTTAATCTTACAATCTGTTCCAGCGTCCATTCTTTCACTTCATATTTTTCAGCAAACCATTCTAATGCGTCACAAGGAAGTAAAAAGTAAGATGCAAAGCGATCCGCCTCTTTTTCAGAATCTGTTATAGTTCCCTTTTTACAAATAACTCCCTGCCCTCGATGCTCAATTTCAATATGATATAATTCATGCGCAACGGTAAACCGCTGTCTCCCCAAAGACATCATAGAATTTACGGCAATTATTTTAGAATCGCCATCAATAACGCACATCCCACTAATATTCTCTGTCATGGGCAGTCTGATAAAAGTATAACATTCCTGCGCAAGCAACAGGCCTATCACATCAATCGGCTCTGTACTCCCATAACCATTTATTCTTCTCAGTTTGACAGCTTCCGTCTGTAGTTGTAAATCATCTTTCATTACAATATCACTCACTCTCTAAACTAACTTTAATCCGTCTCAAATTCAATGCAATCTGCTGTACCTTTGAAACTACTTCAATATCATCCAATGTTAGATCTTTTGCCCGATAAGCTACTGCAAGAGGACGATATTCCTGTTCCTCCAAAACAGCATCTGCCTCACACCCGAATAAACTGCATGCCTTTTCAATCAATGCCATTCCAAGGCTTCTTTCGCCAACTTCAAATTTTGCAATCAAAGAGCGGTCTACCTGAAGAAATTTTGCAATCTGCTCTTGAGTAAAATCATTTTGCTTTCTAATTTCTTTAAAACGCCTCCCGGCATTTACCAGCATTTCATTTCTCTCTTTGTCTGCCATATGAATTTCCTCCGATTATATAAGCATCTTTTGTTATCTTAATATACAACGCAATTGTCACATTGTCAATATTAATATGT
This sequence comes from Lachnospiraceae bacterium, assembly GCA_014804655.1. Classification (GTDB taxonomy): domain Bacteria; phylum Bacillota; class Clostridia; order Lachnospirales; family Lachnospiraceae; genus UBA3282. The sequence continues at coordinate 39,409 of JAAUZK010000031.1, forward strand.
TTAAAAAATGTGACAAATTATATGCATTACTTTTCACATTCAAACCAATCAGCCACTGCCATAGCATTTAACTTTGACATCATTTCTCCGCAAATCTCAAGTATTTCACCCTAAATTTATTTCTGCAGTTTCCCTTACTACAGATTTGCAAATATTCTACTCCAGCATCAGCATAATACAGAGACAAAACTCCCCATCCTTTAGTGTAATGTCTATATCGCCGGCATATTTCCCCGCCATTCTGCGGATATTGGACAGGCCGTATCCATGTCCTTCCACTTTTTCCTTTGACGTGACCGGAAGCCCGCTTTCCGCATCCCATTGTAAACTGCCCGTAAAACTGTTGCAGATTTCCATGATATAAGCATTCTTTCTGCGGTATGACTCTATGGATATTTGTTTCACCTTTTCTTTTTCCGTATTTTCTATTGCATTCTGCAAAGCATTGTTCAAGATCACGCTGATGTCAAAGACATTGATATTAGTATCCACAGGGTAATGAAATTCCGAACGGAAAGAAATTCCCCTTTCCCCTGCTTCCTTTCTGAACTCCTGTAAAATCACGTCCGTTACCGGATTTCCGCTTTCTATCCCGCCTGTCATTTGAGAAAGCTCTGTCTTTAATTCTTCACCGTATGCTTTGGCCTCCTCCGTATTATTTCCTTCATAAAGCCTTTCCAACGTGAGGATATGATTGGTCATATCATGCCTGACACTGCGGATATTCTGATAAAGATCCTCCACCTGCTCGATATGCCGTCTGATACTGTCAATCTGCACAGCAAGAATTTCCGTCTGCCGGTTCTCTTCCTGCCTTGCCTTAATTTCCTGATATAATACAATAAGCACAACAATCAAAACAACAGTTGCTGCATAAAACAGCAATATCAATATATCATAATCATCCTTCTTTCTCCCGGCTTCTACAATATAAACCATGCGGTGGCTCCCTATGATTACAAATGCCATCATTCCCATGAGCGATGGCAGTGCCAGCATAAACAGTTCCCTTTTTTCCAGATCCGCACTCTTATTTCTATAGACCTTTATAATCTGTCGGATTCCAATAGCGGTAAATACAAACTCCAGCGCCAGATAAAAAACAGTTACCCCTGCATACAAAGCAATCCACGTCGGATCATCCGGATGACTCTGCATATAATCCGTATGTTCGGCAAAAGCATATAAGTTGTCATATAAAATTTCCGCCATGGCAGCACAAAGCCAGCTTACGGAAAAAAACATGATCACAAGAAATGCTTTTTGTCTGTAATTCCTACGATCGATACAACAGATCAAAAAGAACATGATAAAGCTTCCTATACGATATGCCTTAAAAAGATCCATGGGATGCGGCGTAACATACAGCAGCACTATTATCAAAAGATGGATAGCTCCCACATAAAATACAAATTTTTTCCTTTTCCCGGCAGATGCCTGTATAGCCTCTAAGCCACACATATTATCAGGCATAGCTTCGGAGAACATAAACGGTTTTACCAGACTGTAAAAAAAATATCCTCTGATCAATATCTCCATCACCACATACATATCATGAACTACAGTATATCCCACTCTCTATTCCTTTCCCTTTCTCTGATTGAATCTCAAGTAACATTTAACGAAATCATGATAATTTTGTTTTGACACAGGCACCTGTGCATTTTCTAAATAAATGGTTTTCGCGTCATATTTCCTGATAAAATTGAGATTTATAAGATACGCCCTATGGGGACGGTAGAAATCATCCCCTGCTTTTTTCTCCAGTTCTTTCATTTTCCCATAGAATTCTATGTCCGCATCCATTGTGTGAATGATTATTTTCCGATTGAACACTTCTGCATATACGACGTCTTCCATAGGGATGGTAATGTGCTTGCCTTTTGTGGTTACCATCAGGCTCGGCATTTCCTTTTTTATGCCCATGCGCTCCGTCTTTCTTTCCCGAAACTGTCTGACGGCATTGTGTAAGACTTCCTCAAATTTCTCATCTTCAAACGGCTTAATAAGATAATGAAACGCCCCGACATCAAACGACCGGAATACATAATCTCCTGTTACGGTCACAAAAATAATTATCATATGCCGATTCAGTTTACGGAGCTCTCCGGCAGTTTCCAGTCCGTCCATTCCCGGCATCTGTATGTCAAGAAACAGGATATCCGGAAGATGTAATGCCGCCAGTACTTCCTGTCCGGATCCGTAAGATACAATATCTTCCGCAGGATAAAACTTCTTTACTTTATCGATGATCATCTCCCGGATTTCTTTCTGATCATCACATATACCGATCTGCACGATTCCACCTCCTGAAAAACATATGATATATTTATATCGGATTTGAACTTGGTTTTCATCAATAGCTTGTCGCGGACAGACCATTTTATGTTGTAAAAAATCGAGCTACGCTCGATTGCGAGATTTGCTTCGCAAACTCGTGCCTAAACGAGCAATTTCCTATAAGAAAAACCCCGCCACGACTCCTTTACGGAATCATGACGGGGTTTTCTTTATTTACAGCACGGTTTCGCACTGCTTATTATGTTTTGTTACATACATCACCTGAGATACTATCTTGTGTCAGATGTCATCGGTTTCGCGTTAATCTTAAAGCTTACAGTCTTGGTGCCGCCGTACTCGCCGATACCGTGTATGGTCACTTTTGCCGTGCCCTTCTTGGTATTGTTGGAGTACCCTGTGATCTCGAAGTTGGATTTATCTATTGCCACCCACTTTCCGTTCTCTTTCATTTCAACGGTGATGTCGTTATAATTGAGTTTCACCTCTGCACCCGTATATATCTGCGGTTCAACCTTAACTTTGGCTGCAGCAATATTCTTATCATTGGCAATGACTCTGAATGTCGTGGATACTTCTCCGGTATAGTTTCCTTCTTTGGCTTTCGCCGTAACTTTTATGACAGAACCGACTGCCGGATCTCCCTTGATTTCACTGCCGTCCTCGTAAGTATATGCCGTCAGTTTATCGACTGTGAAGTCCGTCTTGTTTTGCAGCTTCTTGCCGTTTAAGTCGGTGATTACCGGAATCACGGTGTTGTACTTCTTCGCATTCTTTTCCAGAATATCTCCCGCAACGGCATAGTCTTCCAGTTTACTGAGATCTCTCGGTATAATCGTGAACGGAATATCCTTGATCGTTCCCTTATAATTACCTTTACCCTTGATCGAGACGCTGGCATCGCCAACCGCCGTATTCTTCTTATAAGACAGAGTATAATCTTTGCCCTGCTCCAACGCCTGCTCTCGCTTAACAGCACCGTTTACGGTAAAGCGTGCATTCACATTCTCATCGGTAAGCTTACTGCCACCCTTTGCATAAGGGATCTGACCCGTGATCACATTGTTCTCTCCGTAGGTAAACAGACTGTCCTCCTTGGCAATATCATAAGCCGTGATCTTAAAGGTCTTCTTGACCGTGCCGGTGTAACCGTTGATACCGGTCACCACGACAGTGGCCGTACCTACATCCTTGTTCTTTTGATACTCTACTGCAAACTTCTTATAACCATTCTCTTCTGTATCGTCAACACCGTCAACTACCACTTCTGGCTCCTGTGCTGCTCCCGTGTAAACAAGTCCTGCTTTCGGCACATCTTTCAATGATACTTTGCTTGCCTTTAAAGCTGTTCCCGTAATCTTGAAGGAAGCCGTCTTTTCACCAACATACTTTTTACCGCTTCCCTTGACAGTGATTGTCGCCGTCTCGCCGACCTCCGTATGTTTTGTATCATAGATTACTTCGTAGTCCCAGCTCTCTTCCGGCTTGCTGTCATCTTTGCAAATCAGCGTATTATTCTTGTAAGTCACGACGACATCCGGTTCCTGTACCTTGCCTTTCCCTGCAGTTTCATTCCACTCGTATGGCCGCGCCGGAATCTTCTTGATGGTTACCTTGCTCATCAGCACTTGCTCATCTTTATTGGCAAGTACCATCTGAATCTCTTTGCTGCCCGTGAAATTTGTACTGTTCGCATTGGACTCCAATATAACTGTGTAAGTATCCGGTGTCTTACCGTCTGTTTCGGGATTCTTGTAAGCAACCGTATAATCCGTTTTCAGCTTCAATGCTTTGCCATTATATTTTACTACCGGCGTCGGCTTTACCTGTTTTGTATTATTTGCTGCTACTACCCCGTACAGATCAGCGATCTCCAAAGTGCCGATATCCACTTTATCGATGAAAAAGCTCTGTTGGAGAGACTGTGCGTAGTTTCCTTTTCCGGTCACGGTAATAATCGCCTCGCCCGCGTTGGTATTCTTCTTATAGGCCACCGTGTAGTCAGTCTTTTCTTTCAGTTGACTCGTGCCGTCGTAAACCAGAATCGCCGGCTTAATTGCCTTGCCCGTGTAGGTAATATGGTATGCGCCATCCTCATCTTGTGTAAACATTGACGCATCCGCCCATTTGACCCAAAGTCCATGTTGTGCTTCCTCCAGATCTTCATAGGCTTGCTCCAAAGCCGCCCTTGCACGGTCGATATCCGCCTGCGTTGCATCTGGGTCGTTCACCACACGCTCCGCCTCTTTCAGCGCCTCTTGGAATGCCGCCCAGCTTTCGTCGGTATAATCGCCCTGCTCTATCTTGCCGTACTTGTTCACAAGGTCTTTCAATGCACTGTTATCCACAGGACCGGTGTATTCCGCAAGTCCTTCGTAAGCCGCCTTAAGCGCTTCATAAGCCTGATTGACCTCTTCCTGTGTCGCGTCCGTCTCAGCCAGAACTTCTTCCGCTTTTTTCCGAGCCTGTGTGAACTTTTCCCAGCTTTCGTATGTATAATTGCCCTGTTCTGTCAGCTTGCGGCACTGCTCTACCAGCCCGCTCAGTTCATTTTTGTTAACTGTTCCCGCCGGAACTTCAAGCCCATTATAAGCAGCCCGCAGCTGATCCATTGCACTGTCAATCTCTTCTACCGTCACATCACTCTTCTCGGCAATTGCCTTAGCTGCTGCCAGCGCGTCGGTAAATGTCTTCCAGCTTTCATCCGTATAGTTGCCCTGTTCCAGTTTCTCATATTCTGCAATCAAGTCTTTCAGTGCCTGCAGTTTTCTTATTGCAAGCTCATTCTTGTCATATACGGATTCCTGATCTTTCGCCTCTCCTTTGACGAGAACCATGGCTGAGATCGGGGCAACTGTCACCTTTCCGTCTGTCACGGAATCAAGTGTCTTTATGCCTGCCTTCTGATCATTAATGCAGACATTCCATGTTCCTTCGGCAACGCCATAATTGTTATACAGATTGATCGCCTGCTCGGAGTCCGTGGCATTGAAGATCACCACAATTCCGTCAGAAACTTCACCTGCTATTGTGTCCTTGCCGCCTATCACAAACATAACTACGTCGTTGGTGATCCACTTGTAGTCTACATTCGCCGCTACATCGGCCGCCGAGGTTAAGCGCAGTGCGGCATGGTTTTTACGGAATTCAATAAGTCCCTTGTAGTAATCCCTTACATTCCTGTATTCTTCTTTATCAAGGTCACTCCACTTAATACTGTTGACCGAATCAGGAAGATTATAACTGTTATGCTCCACACCGTGATTATCCTCATCCGGGTCCAAACTTGGCTTCGTCCTAAGAATCTCCTCGCCCGCATGGATCAGCGGTATTCCTTCCGCGGTCATATAAATTGCCGCAGCAAGGTTGTTCATCCGAATTCGATCTTCTTCCAAGGCAGCTGATCTGGAAACACTGATCTTATCCCACAGTGTATAGTTGTCATGGCAGGAGGCATAGTTTATGGTCTGCGTCGGGCTCTTGCACCATGAAGTCGCTGCTTTAAAGCAAGCCGCAATATTCGCCTCCAGTCCTGTTGCACCAGTCACAAATCCGGTACTCTTCGCATCAAAGTTATCACCCTTGATGGCATCCCTTATGGTATCACTGAAGTATGCAAAATTCGGTGTCTTCGCAGAATTTGTCTGTGCTGCCATGGTAATGTTCGGCTTGCTGACCGCAGAATCCATCGTCCAGCCTTCCCCGTAAAATATTGCGTCGGGATGTTTCTGATGTACAGTCTCCACCACTTCATTAATGGTTTCGGTATCCAACAGTCCTACCAAGTCAAACCGGAATCCGTCGATGTGATATTCATCCGCCCAGTAATTGACAGAATCCACGATATACTTTCTTACCATCGCCCGTTCGGAGGCGGTGTCATTGCCGCAGCCGGAAGCATTGGAATAACTGCCGTCCGCATTTGTTCTTGAGAAATACTTCGGAACCAGCTGGTTAAAGCAGAATTCGTCCGCATTATATACATGGTTATACACAACGTCCATAATGACATTAATGTCATTATCATGCAGTGTCTTAATCATCTGCTTCATTTCTTTTACTCGTTTTTCCCCATTGTAAGGATCCGTAGAGTAAGAGCCCTCCGGCACATTGTAGTTCACCGGATCATATCCCCAGTTATACTGCTCCTCATCCAGTCTCGTCTCATCTACTGAGCCATAATCATAAGAAGGAAGCAGGTGGATATGGGTTACACCCAGATCAACCAGATAATCCAACCCTGTGGGCTGCCCAGTCTCGTTTGTCGTTCCTGTCTCCGTCAGCCCGAGGAACTTGCCTTTGTGATTCGCCGAGATGCCGGAGGATTCATCGATGGAGAAATCTCTCACATGAAGCTCATAAATGACAGAGTCATTATAGCTCATACCCTGATTCGGTCCGCTGTCATTTGCCCATCCCGCCGGATCGGTAGAATCCAGATCGATGACCATCGCACGGTCTCCGTTCACACCGGTGGTTCTCGCATAGGGGTCGCAGGCCTCTACAGACTCACCATCCTGCACCGCCACATAAGTATAGTAGGTGCCGTTTAAGTCTCCTGTCTTCACTGCTGTCCAGATGCCCTTCTCACCCTTTGTCATAGCAATGGATTCGATCTTGTCATCTGTTCCCTTCGTCCCTGATTTATATAAATTAACTGTTACTTCTTCTGCTGTAGGCGCCCAAACCTTAAAGGTAGTCTTCTCTTTGCTCCATGTTGCGCCAAGATCATCGCCTGTGTAAGTATATTCATCTTCAAAAGCGTTCGAGGAATATACATCCGGCATCGTTATTTTATACTCATACCCGTCAAACACCACGAACCATTTCTTCTGCTGTGCCTCTGCTGTTGACAGATTAGCATCTGCTTCCAATGTATATACATTCCCGTCTGCAGTGACTTTATTGACCTTGACAGTTTCTTCGCTCTTATTAACAGAAGCCTTTAAGGCGAATACGTCATCAACACTTCCTGCAATCTGTATTCCGGTGGTTACCTTAATTGTACTGGTTGTTTCAGTGTCATATACTGCTGATGTAATTTTAGCTCCGGTCAGAACATCATCACCCAACACTCTGGTGCCTTCTGCCTTACCGGACTCTACATAGAAATCAACCGTACCGCAAAGAATATCCGAAAGATCTACCAAGCGGTTTCCAAAGTCCTCTCTGTCTGTCCAATCACCCTTGCGGATAATATAATTGAAAGCAGCAATAGCACGAGCATCTTCAAATTCCAGCTTAAGAACCTGATCATCATCGCCCGCCGTAAAGTCATACTGTTTACCTTCTGCACCGGTCATCCATCCCCAGACATTCCAATCGTCATATGTGTCATCCGTTCTGTGATAGTGCAGGTTCAATGTAATTTTGTTTGTATCTTCAACAGCGTTCACAGTAATATTTGCTGTATACTTCTTCTCATCATCTGTTGCTGTTACGGTCATCTCGATCGCGCCTTTGTAATCACCTACCGTAATCACTTTACCCGCTGCGTCAAGGTTTACACCATCAACATCCTCGCTAATAGCGTAGGTTACATCTACCTGATTTTCCTTGCCATCTTCTGTCAGCACAACCATCTGCTCAGGCAGAACCGTTTTCTTATTGGTTGCAACATTGAACTTCGTAACAACAAGACCCGGTACATAAACAACACTCTTACCATTCTCGGTACGAATATTCTTAGGGTCACTAATTGTTTTATCGTCCACCTTGAACTGATATAGATGTTTGCCTGTTTCCAATTCAATCTCGCAACTAAATACGTCGCTACCTTCCTCTTTCGTCATCTCAGCACTCTTAGCACTGGGACCATCGCCATATTCGACTGATACGGCTGTTGCATCTTCGCTCTGATAACGGAATGTCACTTTATTGCCATTTACTTCAGGACTTACAAGCTTCTCCTCAACAATCTTCAGCGTAAGAGTTGCTGTCTCCGTCTTCCCTCCTACTGTTGCCGTTGCCGTCAGATCCAATGTTTCTCCTTCATATGTTTCGGGAATTTTGATTTTATTGCCATCAATCTCAACGCCTTCTGTTTCTGTAGCATATGTTACTGCTACATACTCTACTGTATCGGGATCCTCTGTCTGGAAACGTAATTCGTTCGGGAGTCCATTCTCCTCACCCTTAGTAACGTCTACCTCCGCGTCATAAAGTCCGGTTACAACAACAAGACTATCATTCTCAGTACCCGGTTTAATCTTGTTCGTACTGGGATCCTGAATCCAATACTTCTTATCTCCATCTTCGTAGTAGAACTTGTACCCGTACACACCTGTTTCCAGCGGCATTGTAAGTGTATACACGCCGCCATCACCCTTTATCATCTCGTCTCCATCCCAGCCATTCATATCACCTTTTACATATACTTTATCAGGTGCATTTGCATTCTTATAACGGAATGTTACTTTTTTGCCGTTAACTTCGGGGCTGACAATCCTTTCACCCTCATTCCAGTCGGCAGGTTCTGTAAATGTTACTTTTTCATCACCCTTGTTGACTCCACCTTCAGGCCAAACTACCCATGCTTCATATGTACCGGTTGCATTGGTTAAGTCAAGATCCGCCGTCTGTTTATCATGATTGTTATTATTAAAAATATACTTAAATGACTCAGGATCAGACATCGTCAGAATATATGTATAACACAACGATTTCTCTGAATCCGGCTTAACTTCGTTACCCGGCCAACTTTCACCTTTGGTATCTGTATCCCCACCCCAATAGTATATGCGAACCTCCGGCCATGACTCCGTGTTTTTGAAATGCAGTTTAACAGTTACCGCTTCATCCCCGGCACCATCCGCTATCGGTTCATCGACAGCGCTGCCGGTGTCATCCGCGGGCGTATTATCGCCAACATCCGAACCGTTATCGTCTCCGTCACTTTCATCCGGTGTTGCGCTGTCGCCTGTGCCTGCACTGCTATCAGCTGGTGCCGTACCGTCATCCGGACTTGCAGCGTCTCCTGCACCGTCGTTCTCATCACTGCCCGACGCTGCGTCGCCTGCTGCGTCACTGCCGCCTACGTCATTACTCTCACTGGTATAGACGGTTTTACCCCCCCCCACTTCATTTTCGGCCGCCAGAGAAGTCATTGCAAACCCCGGTGCAGTCGATACACTCGAAACGACTATGGCAAACGCCAGCAGCCAACTGAAGACGCTGTTTGCCATTCTGTGCTTCTTTCGAAAGAATTTCTTTTCTCTCTCCATTGTTTTCCCTTCCTTTCTTTTTAGTCCTTCACCATTTTCATAGATAATACATCTCAGTTCATCTTATATAACAACACTTTATCACTTCGTTTATTTTCCCACAAGTATGCGTAGCGAAATTATACGAAAATTTTTATTCTCGTTTTTTGTGCAATATATACAAATTGCTGGTATATAATGGCAGAATCACCTACAGATGTATAGAAAGCAAATTCAATCAGCCCTTAGAAGACTACATGAAATGGAACTTCTTATGCATAAACTACCAAAAAAGTCCCCTAGATTCGAAAAAATACAAAATTTAGTGTTGTCCCTATTCCATATTACACATAGTATTTAATAATTTGCCACTCCTGTTGAAACTCCAACTCCCCACAATATGATGCGTATAATACCACATATAAATAGCAGATAGGATGTTATCTTTCAGGATACCTTAAATAATATATATCATTATGTTCCATATACTTAGTTTTTTTGAATCCGTGCTTTATGTAGAATTTCGCCGCCAACTCATTTTCTTTATGGCAGCCTAAAGCTATAGGTCTAACTCCGAAATCTTTGTAAACTTCAGCAATTGTCATTTCCAGTGCCTTACCCCCAATTCCTTTTCCACGATACTTTTTATCGATAACAAACCCCATTAAGCGATAAAAGGGCACACTTTTCATTTCAGGTGGATCAGTTTCCCATTCTATTGCTTCTCCAAGCATAATTAATCCTATATATACATCATTTTTTATGATTGCAAAAGTATGACCGATACAACAATGTTCAATTCCATAATTCGTATATTCCATTATCGTATTTATGTTATCAACAAAATTTTCGCTTATATCGCTTCTGTCAATTCTACTTGCAAGTGCAAAGTTTTTATGTGTAAGCTCTTTGAGTTCAATGTCCATAATATCAACCTTGCCTTTATAGATTTGTTTGTCGCTCCTACGCACTATCCAACCTCTGCAAGAGAAATAAACCTGTGAACGTCTCCATCTTTCGCAGTATCAGTGTACGTCTCCAGTCTGGTCACCTGATAAGCCAGTGGGGAAATATCTATTCCCACAAACTGACAGAACTTCTCAAATATAATCGTAGGTTTTATATTGCCACTGCTGCTTGCATTAACCAGCATGTAGATTGCTCCATCCGGCTGCGCTCCGATTTCATCGATGCCCTGCTTTAAATCCAGTTCTACAACGCTCTTTTTCGTCTCTTTCTTGTAAGGGATGATGTCCTATAAATTTCATTGTGCCATATTTGGCGAATTTGATTCTGATTTTCATTTGCTAGTCCTCATTTTGGAAAAAGTCCTCCACCTTACGGCGAAGGACTATACTTTCGACCCAACCACTTATATACCGCATATTGGTCAGCGGTATACTTTCTTTGTAATTTCATTCTATTATTATTTCCCCGAAATCACAATCTTGTCAAAGGCAATGTAAGGCAATACGTCACTGCCGTTTTCTACCGTCTCTTTGGAGATGTCTACCACATTCATCAGCATCCTGGCAAGGTTGCCGCTGATCATCGTCTCGCTTACCGCACCGGTGATTTCTCCATTCTCAATTAAAAAGCTGTTTTTGGCCACCCCGGAAAAGTCTCCGCTGCTACCCGGTCTTCCTCCTGAGAAGCGTCCTACGATAAGCCCTTTTTTGATTCCTTTCAGAATTTCCTCATAGGGAGTAGCGCCGCCCTCGATGATGACAGAGAAGGAAGAGCTCTTCTCACGCTCAAATCCGGACTTATTTGCCACATACAGAGAGATCATAAAGGATTTAAGTATACCGTCCTTTATAATATCATAGTCTTCTTCCAGAAAACCGTCCGACGTAATGTGATCCCTGTCTACAACGCGGGGATCGGATGGTTTTATGGAAAGGGTAAGCCGTTCATCTGCCACCTTTTCATTCAGCTTATTAAGCCATATACTTGTCTTCTCCAAAATGGCAGAATCACATGCGAAATTGCTGAGAATACCGTAAAGGAAAGAGCCAAGGCTGTCGGGAGTCAGGACGATGACACCCTCAAACTTGCCTTCAAGGGGAGTCGTCACAAGCTGAGCTTCCGCCTCCTTTAACTGTGTTTCAATGGTTCCCAGTTCTATAAAGGGGTTATCCAGATTATCTGTCATTACGCCTGTTCCACAGATTGAAGTGGTCACATCTCCTTCATGCCCTGCAAACGACAGAGAAACCGAATACTTTCCCTTAAATACTTCACATTCCGTACCGTTGGTATTCAGGTAAAGGGTATGGATCTTCTGATGGGAAACGCTCAGTTGATCCACAAGGACCTTGGGATATCGCTTTTCGATATCAGCCATCAGTTCCCTGGTTCGTTCAAAGAGGCGTTCCATATCCGGCTCATAGCCGTTGTCATGAAAGCACTGTTTCTCCTGTACGGGTGCAATATCATATGCCTCATCCGCAATTCCCGATTCTGCAGAGGCAAGGGCCCCCTCCACAGCCGAATCGATGGAAACGTCGTCCAACTTATTCGTGGTGATGGAGCCTTTTTTGTTTTGATGATATACCGTAAGATTTAAACCATTGTCAAATAAGGTGCGGAACAGGGTAAACTCCCCGCCCTCTACATTAAATTCCTGTGTTTCCGTTTCCGTCACCCAGAATCCTGCCTTGTCCACACTATGTCTTTTTAAGGCGTCATTTACCCTGCCGCCTGCGCTTTTAATATCTACCATATTATAACCATGCCTTTCCGTAGCCTGCCGCCTACGCCGCAGACACAAATCGTTTTAACGTCCACCTATCATAATCTTGCAGCGGAGAGCCGGACCGCCCATGCCCACCGACATCGGCTGCTTTTTGCCACACGTACCGCTGCAGGTCCAGATGACCTCATCCGATACCATATCCACCGTCTTTAACATATCAAAGGCGACTCCTGAGACCGTGGTATCAAGAATAGGACGTGCAAGTTTCCCTTTTTTGATCTCATATCCCATGGTGACACCGAACATAAATTCGCCCGTAAGGTCTGCCTGCCCATTATTTGTGTTGATCAGATAATAACCGTCATCCACCGATGCGATAATATCTTCCAGCTTATCTTTTCCAGGCAGCACAGCCGTATTTCTCATGCGGATAAGCGGTTCATCCGAAAATGACCACGCACGGGCGTTACCCAGAGGATTCATGTTAAAGTGCTGTGCGCTTTCGCGGCTGTTCAGATATCCTGTCAAAATGCCGTCCTTTATCAGAACTGCATCTTCCGCCGGCGTTCCCTCGTCGTCCAGAAATACGGGAAGCGGAGCAGGCTTACCAAAAGCGGTATGCGCAAAATCCACAAGGTTCACAAGCTCAGAAGCCACACGCCTGCCCAGATTCGGTCCCGCCACGGAACCGCTCTGCACAAGGTCTGCTTCGACCGTGTGCCCCACCGCCTCATGTGCGATCATTCCGGACAAAAATCCTCCCAGAACCACCGTTTTATAACCTGCGTCGGCATGGACGCCTTCGCGTTTGTGCATCAAGGTCTCATATAATTTATCTATTTCCGGGTAAAGGAGCGCCGGATCTGAAAAATTATCCTCAAAATTGCCAAAACCGCCCACCGGTGTATATAATTCAACAGGATCACCCGAAGCCGATTCCGTGTTAAAGCTAAAAATAATGTGGACGCGCGGTGATGTGGTATGCCCATTGTAACCATCGGACGTGCATAATATTTTTTCCATGGAGTCCGCTCTCATTATGACGGAGCGGCTGGACAGATCAGGATAAGTTCCGGCAATGTAAGCGTCCAGCTCCTTACAGAACTCAAGATATCGTTTCTGCTCTGTGTCGGAAATCACTTTACCAACCGGTATCTGCCCTGCCGGTATGACGGGGAAGGTGCCTTTATTCTTTTGGATATGTCTGTCCATAAACATAGCATTCTCCGTAGCCGCCTTCAATACAGTTTCCGCGGCCAAGGAAGAGCATTCCGCCATAGATGAGAAACCGTACACTCCGTTCTTATATACTCTTGCGCAAACTCCTGAGACCTCGGAACGGCTGTTGGATGTCAGGCTGCCCTGTACCAACGCGATATGCCTGTTACGGTTCTCCTGCGCTCTCAGTTCCATATGTACACCATCTTTAAACAGTGCCTTTTTACCTGAAATAAAATCATCAAGCATTATTGTTTCCTCCTTATTTTCATGGCAGGCAAAGAAACATTTCCACTTCTTTGCCCACAAACAAATTCAGTATAGCACATCCTGCGCATATCCACAATTATTTCACCCAAAACGCCTCGTATTGCACATCCTCATCACAATACATGTTGGCAAACGTCAGGTCAGCATCATTGTAACAAATTCTGCTGTTTTCGCTGTAAATGGAGTAAATTCCCTCTTTTGCCAATCCGGCCAGCGCATCGTACTGAAGCGTGTCCGCGATATAGACGGGAATCATCCGAAGCAGAATTTCACTACAGCTCGATTCGCTGCTATAGCATACCAGATCACTGCAGGCACTCCTGCAGATGCCGTCTTTTGTATCCAGATACGGGGTGCGTCTCTCTCCGCCTGAATATAAGTAAAATAAATGCTGCGCACTGCCCAATGCATAATCACGGAGACAGACTATACATGACGGACCGCTGTATTGTATGCTTGCCGCAGGATAAATCGTGGTATCCTGTCTGTTGTAAAAAATATAATCATAGACCTCTCCACTCCGGTCCAGATTTCTGGTAAATCCGTCCAGACTGGAAATGCAGCCCCTAAAATAACCTGCCGAAATCATCTCCTGTACCAGATAGTCCACAATAAAAGCATTCTTCATCCAATAAAAATCAATAAAACTTCCGATCTCATTTTCCGAAGCAAAATCCAGATACTCCTCTGCTACCCTCAGACAGATCCTGTTTTCTCCCAGAAGTTCCAGATCTATCATCCGCGTATCATTGGCGAACCCTGCTACTGCGGCGTAGTAATCCGCCACATCCTGATTCAGATAAGGATCATATTCCACCGTCTGATATTCCTCCGTGCAGTAGAATAAACCATCATATTGCTCATAAACAGGCGCAAGATAGAGGCTTCTGTCCTCGGATTCCTGAATCAAAGAAAATGCCCGGTACAGAACATCGTCTACCTTCATCTCCTCGTTTGGATGGCGATTGATATAGTACATATTGTGAACATTTTCGTATTCCACATCATTTGTAAACATCCGAAACGCATATTCTGTGGCAGCGGAATAACATGCGGTGATCTCCTTATTCTCCGCTGTGGCTGAAGCCTCGCCCTGTCCCAGGCAATACAAAAACACAAAATCATCGCTACAATTTAGTTCTGAAGAATCGGCTTCTATTTCACTCCATCCGGAATCCTTTGATGAAAGATTTGCCACACTAATAGCTAAAAAAAATGCTCCCACGATCAAAAAAACGACGGCCAGAACCAATCTCAGCCGCCTGTGCTCTGCCGGAAGTTCAATCTTATTCACTGGTTTCGGATGCGGCAGGTCTCTTCCCCCGCCGCCGGTTCTGCTTTCCCTCAAAGTTCTTCTCCTCATTCCTGTTTCATTCAACACGGCGCACGGAATGAAATGCTCCCGTGCGCCATACATTTATATAAGAAATTCTTAAGTTTAATTCGAGTTCGCCGAGATGCACAGCATCTCATGGGCGATATCTCGCAATCGAGCTTGCCTCGCAACCCCGCAAAGCTCAATTTTTTATATTACCGCCAATAATATCAACAGCAGGAAGATAAGCACGATCACAGCCAGAGTGATCAGCCCGGCAATAGCCCCTCTCTTACATGCCCTGTAATTTCGAATATGATTGATCCGCCTGAAGATAAATGCCGCAATCAGTCCGAGTATTGGCAGGAAGAATGAAAGAAGCTTATATATGAATGATCCCGTATCATGAACAGGCGGAAGCTTTATCTCATCCTCTGAGGCTGTCACCTCCTGCACATGATCCGTAATCTCAGTACCGGAAAAATTAATGGTAATAGCTTTAACAGGCTCATTCTTGTCCCTGATGGCTTTATACTCCTCAATCTCCTTTTTGCTTCCGTATACATAGTGGTTATGGCCGATGTTGACTAACTCCGGCTCTTCCTCGCTGTAATCATGGATGGAAGGATCGTATGTATAGAGCACTTTGTTCTTCTCAAGTTTCGGATCCGGAATGGGAATCGCCGAAATCAGAGAGTGGGTGTAAGGATGCAGTGGAAAGTTGAAAAGCTCCTCCGCCTCTGCAATCTCCACAATTTTACCTTTATAAATAACACCGATACGATCTGAAATAAACCTTACCACAGACAGATCGTGTGCAATAAAGAGATATGTAATCTCTTTTTCACGCTGGAATTTCTTCATCAGGTTCAGCACCTGCGCACGAATAGACACATCCAGCGCAGAAATAGGCTCATCCGCCACTACCAGCTCCGGTTCCATAACCATAGCGCGGGCGATACCGATACGCTGACGCTGTCCGCCGGAAAACTCATGCGGGTATCTGGTCAGATGTTCAGGCAGAAGCCCTACCTCTTTGATCATATTTTCCACCTTTTGCTGACGGTCAGCCTTGCTCGTATAGAGATGGAAATTGTACAGTCCTTCGGAAATAATATAATCCACTGTCGCTCTGTCATTTAAAGAAGCGGCAGGATCCTGGAACACCATCTGAATGTTACGAATCACCTTACGATCCAGTGCGCGGGGAATTTTCCCTGAAATACGGACACCTTTATACAATATTTCACCGCCTGCAAGCGGATTAACGCGAATGACAGCCCGTCCCACAGTAGTCTTTCCCGAACCGGATTCTCCTACCAATGAAAAAGTTTCTCCTTTGTAAATATCAAAGGAAGCATTCTGTACGGCTTTGACCGCATTTTCCTTTTTTCCAAAAGTGATATCAACGTTCTTAACCGACAGCAGGATTTCCTTTCCGTCTTCATTAAGCGGTCCATGTTCGGGAAAAACGGTGGCGGTACTTGATTTTGAGTTTGAATTTAAATTTGACACAATCACACCCCCTGAATATTGTATGCATGCATGAGCCGCTCATGAAGATTACAGATGATCTCCGGCTTCTCAATTTTCGGAGCATCCGGATCCAAAAGCCATGTCTTGGCAAAATGCGTATCGCTGACCGAAAACATCGGTGGCTCCAGCAGTGTATCGATTTTCATGCAATATGGATTTCGGGGCGCAAACGCATCTCCCGTAATTTCATTATAAAGGGAAGGCGGTGTACCGGTAATGGAATATAGTTCGGTATCAGGCTCCGCCAACTGAGGCAGCGAGGACAATAATGCCCATGTATAAGGATGGCGCGGATCATAGAACACATCCTCTACCGTTCCCAGTTCTACAATCTGTCCTCCATAAACCACTGCCACCCGGTCGGCAATATTTGCCACAACTCCCAGGTCATGCGTGATAAAGACGATCGTATAATTAAATTCTTTCTGCAAATCCTTGATCAGCTGTAAAATCTGTGCCTGTATGGTCACATCCAGCGCAGTAGTCGGCTCATCACAAATCAGAATCTTCGGCTGGCATGAAAGCGCAATCGCGATAACAATACGCTGGCGCATACCGCCGGAATACTGGAAAGGATAATCATCGTAACGGGCAGCCGGATTCGGAATGCCTACTTTCTGCATCAAATCCAAAGCCTGCATCCTTGCCTGCGCTTCAGAGCAGTTCTGATGCTTTATAATAATGGAAGAAATCTGTTTTCCGATTGTAATAATAGGATTTAGGGATGTCATGGGATCCTGAAAAACAGTAGCAATCTTCTTTCCGCGAACCTGTGCCCAGTCCTTGGGAAACTGCATATAAGCTAAATCCAAAATACAATAACCGATCAGTTCGCTATTCGTTTCGCTTACAAATTTTACCCTTGGTACAATGCCGTCGTAAATACCGTTATGCTGTGCCTCATCCTTCCAGTCGATTCCGAGTTTCATCGCGTCTTTGAAGGATTCCATCAATTGATTCATAACCTTTCTTCGGCGTATTAAATCGCCTCTGGCAACAGACAGATATATTTCTTTTGCCAGTTTCTCATTTCTGTCCAAAACATCCTTAGAGAGTTCTTTATGGATCAGCTTATCATATTTCTCCTTAAGTTCCGCTTCACGTCTGGCATACTGCGCATTATACTCCGTATCATGCTCTGCAGCTTCTTTCTGCTTGAGGATTTTCTCTTTATTACGGGCTTCCAGCTCTTTGATCTGCGTATCCAGCCGGGAAATCTCCTCCTGTGCAGCCTTGATCTCTTCTTTGTCCCTGGAACGGTCCATCGCCGTCTTACGGTTATAAACCTCTGTCCGCTGGAACGTCAGATCTTTCAACTCTTTTTCTTGCGCCGCTCTCTCTTCTTCACTGAGTTCGTAACGATCTCTTTTCTCCGCTTCAAGGGCAAGAATCTCGCGATATACGGAAGCGCCCGGCTCCAGCTTTGAAAAAGTATCCAGTTTTTCCTTAATGGAAGCGATATTGCGGCGTGTTTTATCATTTAACTGTACGCGTGTATCTGCAAGCTCCTCATCATGGAATACAATATGTCCGTTGCTGACAAACCCGTTGGAATCCAGCATTCCGGCAAAAGTTTTAGTAAAAACGGATTTGCCCGAACCGGACTCTCCTACAATAGCAATCGACTCATTCTCATATATATCAAGGGATATCCCGCGAATCGCCTTCAAAATCCGCCCGCGGACACGGAATTTTACTTCCAGATCCCGGACAGACAACAGTACCTTTTTATTTTCCATGCTCTACCTCCTACATATGCGTCCGAGGATCGGATGCATCACCCAGATTCTGTCCCACCACATACAGTACAATCGTGATGATAGAAACAACTGCTACAGGACCCCAGAATTCCAACTCCCAGCCCGGTGTCACCATGGCCGCCTCAGCCGCATAAATCAGACGTCCAAGAGACATCTCACTCATGCCCATTCCGATGTAAGCTAAGAACACTTCATAGGAGATATAGGACGGAAGCTCCGTTGCAAGCAAAGTTACGATCACCGATGTCATAAAAGGCAGAATATTTTTTATGGCAATCTTTATCGTGGAAGTACCCAGACATCTGGACGCCAGATTATATTCCCTGTCACGGATGATCAGTACCTGTGTACGGATAAAATACGCTATGCTCAGCCATCCGACGATCGTAAGTGCAAACACCATCGTCCAGAAAGTAGGCGAAAACAGCATGGAAAGCACGGATATGATCAGAATCAATGGTACATTTCCGATAATATTGTAAACCTCTGTCATGATGATATCCACTTTCTTGGAAAATCCCCACACCGCTCCCAACAATACGCCGATGGTCATATTGATGGCCGCGCACAAAAATGCCAAAGAAATTGAAATCTTCGCCCCGTTCCAGACTGCTTCAAAGGTCGGCTCTCCGGACGCTCCCGAACCGAGAATCCATTTCAAACCGAAGCCAAAATGTTCGAACGCGCCGCTGGGGGAGAGATGCTTAGCTCCGGTATCCAGCAGGTTGGCATAAGGATCATAATCCGTCACCGTAGGATATATGTATGCAAATGCAATTACAAACAACAGAAGACTCAAAATAACAATATTCACTTTGTTCCGGAAAAACACACGGAACACCGACTTCCAGTAGGAATACCTCGGCGCTGCTATTTTTTCCGACTCCGTATCACTATGTGCCACACGGCTGAACAACTCTTCTTTACTTAAGCCGGTCTTACTTTTCAATTCTTCATACATTCCTATCACCTGCCTTTCGATGTAAATGAAATCCGAGGGTCTACACTGGCTATCAAAATATCTCCCAGAATAATGGAAGTTACCGTCAACAGCGCATAGAACAAGGCAACGCCCACAATGACGCCGTTATCGTACTTGTTGATAGCCTGAGTCAGCAGATTACCTGCACCGGGAACAGCGTACACACGCTCGGTGATAATTGCTCCTACCATAGCAGTCAGGATACTTCCTGGAATACCATGGACAAGAGGGATCGCAGCATTCTTCCAGATATGCTTCGTAAAGATTTCTGTCTCGCTTAATCCTCCTGATCTGGCAAACTTCACATAATCGCTGTTCATCTGGTCGATCATGTAACGCCGCATCCATTTCATCAGACTACCGACGCTGGGCAGTGTCAGAGATATAATGGGCATGATGAACATAAGCTTACTGGATGAATCCATATCAAACAATGTAGGTAGTTTGAATACGCTTCCGCCAATCGCTTTAAACAGGAAAATATATGCCAGTGGAGGCACTGCTATAATGAATATAATATATAATGTGCCGATTTTATCCAAAATGCCGTTCTTGAACCGTGCCATTAATATTCCAATCGGAAGGCCGAGAACATAGGCAATTATAGTCGATATAATACCGATCACAAAGGAATATCCCAGTTTTGACATGCTTCTTTTATGTGTAATCGTATTTGTGTAATCATCCGTAAACCGTGCTGCATACATATCGCTCATCTCCAGAGATCCTTCCGCATATGTTGCGGTATGCAGATCATCGGCGCTTTGCTCAACATGCCCTGTGGGATAACTCACAGTACCCAGCACATAGCTACCCTGGGATGCAGTCATTGTTTCAAACACATCAACGCCACGGTTAACAGTGTAAGATTCTCCCAGATTCAGCGTCAGGAAATTCTGATGGAAATAAGGGAATTTTTTGTCGAAATACATTAAGTATTTATGTTTCGTACCGTTTCCAATAATAGCAGGTGAAAATTTATCCCCGCCGTAAAGCGGGTCATAGAGCGTAAATGTCAGTTTACGTTCTCCAATATCCGTATATTCATCCACATAATGAATGTTATCAAGGAAAAACATTCCCGTAAAATAAGAAACAACACGGGTATACAAAGGTTTATCCCTGGTAGCAAATAAAGCTGCCTGCCCACCGTCCTTCACCCGGCCATTTGTCTTTTTATCCGCATCCAGACGTACAATGGTATACCCCTGGCTTTCATATTCTTCCGTAAATTTCTGAATATATTCGGCCGCGATCTCTTTATCCTTTTCCGGCGTCTGCCCGATAAGCGCCGCATCGCTTCTGTTTTCTTCGTCAAGTTCTCCTCTTTTTACCAACATGGTAATATAGTCCGAATAATTCACATAGTCCACATAACCAAACGCCTGATACCGGGTTTGTTCATATGTAATTCTCGCATTACTCTGCGTCTTGGTGTAATTGCTGTCACCGGCAAAGATATTGCCTCTGTCCATCAAAGAGTAGACAAGTATCATGATAAGAATTACCACACAGATTGCAGAGAGTGTTCCCTTTATAATTCGCTGCACTATATATTTTGCCACTTTCCTATCCCTCCATGAAATGCCCTTCCCTATTCTATACAAGGAAGTGCGGAGAAGTAAGACTCCCCCGCACCTCCATCAGTGCTTTCAATTTTCACTGCTGTATCTTAATACAATCCGATATTCTTACACATATAACCATAAGGCTGAATCGTATCAAGGTAGGTCTGCGCATCACCATAGTCAGGACCCCAGCCGCTGGTACCGGGAGCAGCGTCAAAGTTTGCTTCATTACCGTTGCTGATACGGTAATAGGAATAGGTATAGTTGGTCTGATCATCAAATTCAACCAGGTTCACAATTACCTTTCCGCCAAGTGACTTCTCAATTGACTGCTTGTATGCATTAGCCCTGTTAGAATAATATTCTGCGAAAGAACCGCAAGGAATATCAATATAAACCGGATTCTCTGCGGAAACCTCTACACCAACTTCTGCCAGTTCCGCGATCGCAGTATCCAGGAATGCTGCTGCGTTGCTTTCATTGTACCAGCCATCAAAACCGTCACCGGAACCTACGCCGTCATCAGCTGACGGATCCCATACAGTAAGCGGTATTTCATCTGCATCCAACTGTGCCTGCATAACCTCACCGTAGTAGGTGCCTGCTTTGAAAGTAACGCTCTCGCCATTGATATCAACCGTTGTATCATTAGCAAGGCTCTGGAATGTACCGGGTACATAGGAATTTCTAAGGCTGGCATACTTCAGATCCTCACCTACGCTCGTTGCGTTAAAGGCGCCTCTGTCAAATGCCATTGCCAAAGCAAGACGGAAATTCTGGTTGCTCAAGGCTTCTCTTGTCTTAGCTTTATCTTCGTCTGTCTGAGGGGAAATACCTACCGTATCGTCATTGTAATTCGTCCATGATGCACGGTTAACGTTTACCCAGCCGCAGAAGGTTGTACCGTCAGTAGCGGATACATAATTATACAGATCGAAATATGTCTCAGTCTCTCCATCCGGAATATCCTGCTGTGCCTGTACCAGTGCGGAAGAGTTAAATCCACATGCAGAACAATTATTATCCTTCGTATCGTTATACATACGGAGCGGATCCGAACCGTCGTTATAATAAATATTTATATTCGGAGTATTAACTGCGTCTGCATTCCAGTATGCAGGGTTTGCTTTGTAGCTGGTAACATTATTCTCCGTGTAGTTGGTAACCAGATAAGGACCGCAGTATGCAATGTGGCTGGGGTCAGTACCGTAATTACCGGGTGTATATTCATCGCCTTCCGCTGAGAATGTACCGCCCTGTGACTTATAGAAGGAACGGTTCAGCGGAGCAAAACAGCCATAACCCATCATGGATATAAATGCCGGGAACGGAGCTTCCAGTGTGTATACAAGAGTATAATCATCTACAGCTTCAACACCTACTTCTGAGAAATCTGAAATCTCGCCGTTTACCCATGCGTCATAATTCTTGATTCCACAACCGTCTGTGGTGGTCATAAGATATCCAAGTTCACCGTCATTATCAGCCACGTGCTGCATGGAAGCAACCCAGTCGTCTGCTGTTACTTCGCCGACTTCACGCCCCTGCTGGTCTACCCATTTCACACCCGGGCGGATATGGAAAGTATAAGTCAGACCGTCATCGGAAACCTCATAGCTCTCAGCCAGAGCAGGCTGCTGCTCATTCAAAGCATCATATTCCAGCAATCCTGAATAAGTACATGAAATAAAGTAAGAATCACTGGTCATGCTGGTAGCGATAACATCCCATGTTACCAGCTGATAGCTGATCTCATAGTTATATGTGTCATTTAGTGTGTAACCTTTCTCATCTAGAAAAGCCTTTGCGTTAGCGAACCATTCGTCTGCAGTCTCGCTCTCTCCCCATATGGAAACCAGTTCTGCTCTGTCTTCTGAATGGAGTAGTTCGTTGGTAACCAGATAAGTATACCACTTATACTCATCCAGACCCCAGAGAGTTGTTGTTCCGGTACGAGGTACGATACGGGTCATAGCATATCCACCCCCATTACTCTGAACAGGCTGGAACACACCGGACTCTAACAGTTTCGCTTCAGCGACAGCCATCAATGCCATACGCTTATCCAAATCTGTAACCTCTTCTTTTGCCACCTGATAGTATTCATTGAATTCGCCCAGGTTGTAGTCATACAGCGCATCAGACTTTTCATCATAGTCCATTGCGTCAATAGCCTCCCAATCCGGTCCCACATAACCATCTGATTCAGCTGTGTCTGTCTCTCCTTCACTTTCGCTGCCGTCGGTAGATTCATCGACTTCATTTGTACTGCTGTCGGTAGCCGGAGCATCATTGGTTGTTCCGCCGCCATTACCACAGGCAGACAGTCCAAATACCATAGACGCTGACAGAAGAACCGCCAGCAATTTCTGAACTTTGTTCTTTTTCATTTTTTTCTCCTCTCATTAAATTTGTACATACTTTTGCACTTTATTGCTTTAAACTGTTACAATCAACAAAAAAGGATAGAATAGAAATAACAGATCTACTCGTCCCTTGTGTGCATGTATACACTAAAACAACAAAGTGTAATATGCAATTACATTACAGCACCATATATTGTACTGTATGCCACATTAAATGTCAATGAATAAAACCATTTTAAACACGGAAAGCGGCAATTAATCTGATTAAACGGTATAAAGAAAGAGCAGGGTCAAAGCGCGCTATGTCTAAAATTATGTTTGACTGTCTGCTCAATCCTTCCGCAACATAAGCATGATCGTCAGAGGAATTAACGGCATCCGTATTTCAAAACGAACTTACTTCGCCCACGAAAGCGCCTCCTCCAGACTTCCTGCGCCCAGAATATTCAACATGAATTTCGTATATTCCTTCCCCTGATCCGTGTCGATATTTTTGTATACGTCGCAGATATACTTGGGCGTGTGATCCATTTCATAGATACCGAACGAAAGTCCCTGTTTAACTTCTTCCAGCGCATCGGTCTGCCTGTTCATTATGAATGCATCCACATAAGGGTTGTCCTCAATGATATAATAGCAGTACGCAAAAGCAGCCGCCTGCAGTTTTTCGCCGGAGGCAGAAGTAAAACCAAGTTCCGTGACTGTAATACTCCGTACATTTCCGTTCCGGTCAAGATATTCTTCCTGCCTTAAGAAATCCGTCACCGTGCTTAAATTCATCAGCGTAAGGACAGGAGCATCCGGCGTCTTGTCATAATTCTCCGTCCAGTAGTTTACTTTGGTGAGTGGATTCGGGTACGGATGGATCGCCAGCCCCCAATCGTAATTTCCTTTCTGCCCGGCCATCTCATTGACCGCCGCCACGACCTCTTTCGCATTGAAGTATTTCTCGTCATTCCCTCTGTTGCTGTTCCAGTCGTGATCTATGCTGAAATACACTTTGGCATCGGCATAGTTACTCTTCGCCGCATAATAGAAGATACGCAGCGCCTTCTCAAATTCGGCAGCGTATAACATAATGTCATCCGTGTCCATATAATTCCAGACTTTATATTGATTGATTTCATTGGCAATGACCCAGTTCGATACAAGTCCGTGTTCCTTGCCGGAATAGCGCTCCGTCAGAAAGGACGCGATCGCTTCCAGACAATTGATTCCTTCCTGGTTGGCGGTATTAAAAGCATAGTAATATGCGCCCGCTTCTTTATTGTCTGACAACGGATGGATCAACTCCGGATACGTTTCATTCCAGTCATTTAAGATGATCGCCGTGGAATTCATCCCCTGGCTTGTCAGGTAGGAAAAAAGGTAGTCATAGCCGTTGATGGCAGCACCGTTAAACAGATATGTCTCCCCCTGATATTCATAAGAGATCGTGGGAAAAGTTTGATCAGTGGTTTCTCCCATAATAATGGAAAGGGGAATATTGTAAATCGCATACTGCACCCCTAAATCCGTCAGTAGAGAAGTCTCCAGCATCTGCGGGTCTAAGAGCAGTCCTTTTTTGGACTTAGGCTGCGGGCAGTCTTCTATCGTATCCGCCAGCATTTCCGGATTGCTGATGCAGATACCCGCGGACAGCGGCATATATTCTCCGTTCAGAAGCAGGGCCGGAACGAACTGTTTAAAAAGATATTCATCCTGATATGCACACTCCAGTCTGCACTCTGTGGATTTTCTCTGACTCGCGATCGGTTCCCGCTTAAGCTCTTCGGTAAAAGTACACTCTTCATATGTTTCAAAAGCAAACAGATAAACCATGGCATCATCGCTCTTCGGAATATCCGGCATGGTGAGCGTAAGCGACAGTGTCTTCTTATCACTCTGCAAGGAGCAATCCGTAATCTTACCGTACAGTGCAAGCTGCAGCCGTGACATGGTAACGTTTCCTTCCGTCAGTTCTCTCTCGATCTCTTCTTCCGTTTTTCCCGACTGCCACGATACGCTGTCAGAGACCGCAGGTGTCTTCTCTCCACATCCCGATAACAGGAGCAGAAAACCGGAAAGAAGCAGTACAACAAATACATATGGATTATAGCTGGATTTCATCATTTTTCCGGTATCCAAAGGTCTTCCTCCTGCTGTTCATGCCAAATAACCGAAACGGTCGTCTCCGGCTGCGTATCTATGTCGTCTGATACTTGAATGTCACCGCTCTTTAGGCCGGCGATCACATGTAAATAGTCACTCATTGCCGCCGACTGAAAGCGCCATGCAGCACCATACACGGGCAGACGGACGCATTTTTCTTTCGCGCCGTAGGAAATCACACTGCCCGCAATTTCTTTAGGCCAGCTCCTTCCGCTGGCAAAAAACTCATCCAGCGCATCGATCACGGAAGAATCAATCCCTTTCATTGCGGAAGTTAAGATCAGTTCGGAAATATCGCTCTGGTCTACGTCCGCCCCGATCAACTTTCCGCCGCAGGACTCCGCGGATAACAATACCGACTGATACAACGAACCGCCGCAGGCGAAAATAACCTCCGTGCCCGCCTCGTACCACTCGCGGGAGGTCTCCTCAATCTGCTCATCTGGCAGAAAAGTGCCCGCATACCAATACTCTACGCTGATATCATCACTGTTGTCCAAATGGGCTGCCGCCGCATCGATTCCCTGCAGATAACCGTATCCATACCGCTCCACAGAGGGAAGCTGTTCCCCTCCGATAAATCCCAGCTTGGTGTAGCCATCCAAAACCGCCATATATCCGGCCAGATATCCTGCCTCCTCCTCCCGGTACGTAATACAGTGGACATTGGGTGCAATGGCAACCGCATTGCCCTCGGCATCTTTTGGCACGCCGTCTAACAACAGGAAAAACACATCGTCGTATTCATTTTGCATCCGCCCAACCGTCCCTTCAAAATGGCTGCCGGCACATATGACAAGTGCCGCATCATTCTGAATCGCCGTGGTTACGGCTTTCTCATAGGATTCCTGCGTGTCATCGTCGGCACTGTAGTAAGAATAAGAGACCTCCGCTGCATCGGCATAGGTCTGCGCACCGTTAAGCGCCGCCTGGTTGAAACCGCTGTCCATGGCGGAACTTGCATCGATCACCAACGCAACCTGTCCGCCTGCGATCTGACAGTTACTCACCGTAGTCTGTTCCGGTTCCATCTCCGGTTCTTTCTCAGACGTATTGTCCTCCTGCGCCGGTCTCTCAGTCGCTACAGGTTCCTCTGTAATCTCATCGTTTTTCCCACAGCCTGCGGATAACATACCGACTGCTGCAGCCAGGCCGAAAATTGTTAATCGTTTTCTCATATTCCACCTCTTCTTCTATCATAAATCTATCGTTGATAGAAAACTCACGCCGGAACTTTTCATTCCTTTCGTACATCAAACGGCGGTATAAAACTCTCCCGTGCCGTATCTCCCTCCTGAATGTAAGCGTTCGTGATTCCCAGATCTATGGCATAATCCACTACGGACTCATACTCCCTTTTCGTCACTTTCCTGCCCAACTCACCATACTCCGGACGATCCCGCAGTCTGTCAAAAGGAGTGTACTGGTTCATCAGACTGATATATACGCTGTCACCGTATGTCTCATAAACATATCGGATCACATCTTTAGCATTCTGCTTATGACCCGGCAGAAGAAGGTGCCTGACGATCACGCCTCTTTGCATCATACCGGTTTCATCGAAGAGAGGCAAATTCTCATCGCCATCTTTATATGTTATGTAAACCATTTCTTCCAGTGCTTCCTTCGCCACGGCAGGATAATCCAACGCCGCGGAATACTTCGCCGCAAGGGCCGGATCCATATACTTGAAGTCTGTCAGGAAAATATCTACGATCCCCGCCAGACTCTTTATAACCTCCCGCTTGGCATAGCCGCTGCAGTTATATACAACGGGAAGCACAAGTCCCTGTTTTTTTGCCTTAAGGACAGCCTGCGCCACACCGGGCACATAATGATCAGGCGTGACCAGATTGATATTGGCAGCTCCCTGCTCCTGCAGTGTAAGGAATATCTGCGCCAGTCGCTCTACGGAAACCGCTTTTCCTCTTCCTCCCGCCGCAATCTCATAATTCTGACAGTAGACACAGCGCAGATTACATCCGGAGAAAAACACCGTTCCGGAACCTTTTTCCCCGGAGATGCACGGCTCCTCCCACATATGCAGCGCCGCCCTCGCGATAAAGATCCGGTCATCCGAGCGGCAGTAGCCCATCTGTCCTTCTT
This sequence comes from Lachnospiraceae bacterium, assembly GCA_014804655.1. GTDB lineage: Bacteria > Bacillota > Clostridia > Lachnospirales > Lachnospiraceae > UBA3282. Next base: position 66,879 of record JAAUZK010000031.1, read on the forward strand.
CCCGGCGGACATTACACTCTCTGGGACACAGATTGCAGGGATTTATACTCAACTTATCCATTTATATAGCCATGCCCCTTTCTCAGGCTGTGTAATTTGTGCCGGGAAGCGCTCTTACCGATCATCGCGATCCATTCATCGGGATTACCTGATCTGATACACTGACCGCAGCGCAAACTCCGTGGCATCTCCTTCCAGGATCTCCACTCGCTTCGTGCCGGGATTCATGTCAAAAAAGTTATCGGACAGTTTCACATCTCCATCCACACCCCGGATCTCCACACTCTTCGCATATGCCTGCGCATTAATTAACAAGCTGTTCCCCTCTCTCGTATAGGACAGCTTCGGATCTTCAAACTTAAAATGCTTCGGCGCCGTAAACAGGCTGGTACCTTCCGATACAACCTGTCCTTCTACTTCCAAAGCATAACTTATGTAAACTTCCAATTCGCTAAATGATGAGAAATCATGTCGCTCAATCCACGTGCCGCTAAGCGGTTCCACTCTGACCCGCTCTTCACCTACCAGCAGAATCTCACCCTTGGCCGTGCGGAGCTGCCACGTCACCAAACCGCTCACCGGTTCAAACGTCTCATTTGCCACATGCAGTCTCGCCGACTTCACAATAGGTGCCGGCTGTGATACACAGAAGGGTCTCTCGCTCAGTTCCCCTGTTTCCTCACAGGAGATCATGATCGGTGCAAAAGCCCGCTTTTCGGCATAATGCAACGCTTTCCAGCGGCCGTAATAATCAATACTCGCCCATGATGCCACTGGCCAGATATCATTGAGCTGCCATACGATCGTGCCCATGCACCTGCCCCGGTGCCTGCGGAAATGTTCAATTCCGTAGCGGACCGCATCCGCCTGCAGAAGCTGGGAAGCATACAACAGTGTATCGAAATCCGTCGGATAGAGGTACGTCGCAGACAGATATGTCATGATCTTACCGTTCGCCGCCACATTCCGCTGATGCATCTCCATGACTCTGGAAAAGATATTGCGATCCTCGGGTTCAGTGAAAGTCTCCACAGTTTTTAAGCACGGGAAAGACTGGAACCCAAACTCAGACACATAACGGAATCTGAATTTACGATACTCCGTAAATGGTTTATTCCCATGCCATACATCCCAATAATGTGTGTCCCCTCTGTTTTCATCCCACGGATTGTCAAAATTTCCTCCGGAAGACGGGGATGACGGCCAATAAAATGTCATCGGATCTTCCTCTTCCAGAATCTTCGGAATGATATATTCAAACAGCTTAATATAGTCACATTTCTGTTTCTCAGACGGCTTCCACGCCTTATCGAGCGTCTGGGTCTCTATCTCGTTATTGCCGCACCACAGCCCCAGACAGGCATGGTGTCTGATCCTTCTTATGTTATCGCAAAGCTCCATGCTGACATTGCGCTCAAAATCGTCATCCAACTCATAAGCCGCGCAGGCAAACATGAAATCCTGCCATACGACCAATCCCAATTCGTCGCACAGATCATAAAACCAGTCATCCGGATAATATCCGCCGCCCCATACCCGGATACAGTTGTAATGTGCCTGTGCCGCATCCTGCAACAGCTTCTTCGTGCGCTCCGCTGTCACTCTGGACAAAATATTATCTTCCGGAATATAGTCTGCCCCCATGGCAAAGATCTTAACACCGTTCACCTCATGAGCAAAGCACTCTCCCCACTCGTCCTGCTGTGTGTTGACTGTCATGGTGCGCAGACCGATCCTGCGGCTCCACACATCCAGCACCGTCCCCTGATCATCTAACAGCGTCACTTCCGCACGGTAGAGCGGCTGCTTGCCGTAACCGTTAGGCCACCAGCGCTTCGGGTCATGCACAGTGATCGTATCCCAGTTGTCCCTTGTTTCGTCACCCTTATCTGCTGTGACCGTCTCCGCATATTCTTCCGCCGCACTTGCGCCCGCACGCTGCCCGGAGGACTTCTCCGCAATCAGCATACCCTTGTCGTCATAGAGCGCCGTCCTGATTTCATAGCTGTCATCCGACATTTCCGGTACAAAATTTTCAATGGTGACATTATACTTTATGTCAACCGACCCCGTGTGAATACCCACACCCTTCGGTGTAACATCCACTGCATTTCCATGGAGCCAGTCTTGTGTTATGTAAATCTGTTCCAATCTTGCCATCCTGCCGGATAAAACGGAGACTTCCCTGAAAATCCCCACATCAGGCAACCTCGGACCCCAGTCCCATCCGAACATGCAGTGTGCCTTGCGCAGATGTGGGAACCCTTTCATACACTCTCCGGAACCGCCGGTATATACTTTCTCATTCTCTTTTGCAATGTATTTCGTCGGAGACGAGAACTCCACGCGTAACGTATTCTCACCAACCTTGGCAATTTCTTCAATATCAAACTCCCAAACACGGTGCATATTGTCAGTTTGTCCCAAAAGTCTGCCATTAAGGTAGACTTCTGTAAGCGTGTCAATCCCGTCGAAACGCAACAGCAGGAAATCACCCAGCAACTGCTCTTTGTCAATAGTAAACGTGGTCTGAAAGCAAAAATCATTTTCCATCAGACGCAGTGCCTCTAACTCGTTCATCCTGTCATATGGATCAGGCATAAGCCCCTTTTCCAGCAAAGTACCATAGACGGAACCCGGAACCTGCATATCAATCCAGTCTTCCGGTATGTCATAGACATTCTCCCCCACGATCTTCATCCGCCAATTCTTGTCGAGTATCATTCTATCCATACAATTCTGTCTCCGTTCTCCGTACTAAATATAATTGCTTTTACTGTTTTAACATAACCGATACCCAGCGCAGATGAACGTGAATATCTTAAGAAGCCCCTCAAAAAGCGTCAGCGCTTAACGAGGTTATGAGTTGCAAAGCAACTCACGAGTTTAGCGTCTGCTACGCTTTTTGCGGAGCGAAAGCGCGGCTTCGTAGATATTCACTTTCATCTGCGCGTACGGTTTACATAACTTACAAGCAGTAATATTTTTACATTTATTACATCATAGCGGAATTCCCCCCATTTGTCATCTTAATTATTTCTGTACATCCGCACCCACCGAAACAGGCACAGATCTTCCGTTGCTTCCTGACCGAAATCATGCTAAAGTATGAAAAGAATATCTCTGAATCAGCTCTGCGCACTTGCTGCGCTGAGCGTACACGCGCCATGCTGCACATGCAGCTTGTCTGCATGAGAGCATAGTGTGCATCACAATACTTGCACCGGACTTTTCATGGACATTTGTATCCGAGAAGACATGAGGTGCAAGTATGGGATATAGACTGCAACAAACTGCTCTGACACGTAGACTGACATTAAATACGCAGATGTTAAGAAGGAGAACTCTTATGAAAAAAAAGACCCCGAAACAGATCGTCGCCCTTACATGCGTCGTTCTGCTCGTTGCCATGTATGTGATTACTCTGATTGCAGCATGTCTGGATTCAACGGCTACCGGACGGCTCTTCGCAGGATGCCTTGCGCTCACGGTAGCCCTGCCGATTTTATGCTGGATTATCATTCATTTTTGTAATAATTCTCAAGATCAATCATAACAGACCGCTCCTGCGATAAGCATAGATAAACATTCCTGCGGCGATTACGGCGCTGACCGCAATGACAAGCAGACTCTTCGGCTCAGCTCCCGTCCCTGACGCAAGGCCGTTCAACATCAGTTGAACCTGTTGTGAGTAAGCATAATCCGCCACCTTGGCGATGGTTTCATTGAACATGGCGAGCATGGGCAGGAAAGCAAACACCATCATGGTCGGCGTTGCGATCGTTGTGGCGCTGATCTGACTCTTCGTCAGGATTCCGATCACCGCGCCTAAAAGCATGGAAACGCAGATCCCCGCTGCCATAATCAGCAGAAACCGCAGGAACTCTACTCCGCCATATCCGCCCACTACGGCAAATACAACAGTTCCCGCCATGCAGGCACTAAAGACAAAACTGCCGATTCCCAGAAGATACTCTACAGGCTTCACACTGCCGAAGAAGAGCATGCGCAGCGTGTTCTTCTCTTTTTCCTCCGAAATGACTGCCGCCATGACGTTGAGCGGCGCCATGCCGATATGCATGACCGCAAACATACCCACGAAAAAGTGCGGCGGCATATTCTCGACCTGTATGGCGTTTTCCATAATGACCGCCATCAGGGGAAACATAATAAACTGGATGCCCAGAGCAAGATTTCTACCGGTGTCTTTCACTTGTTTTCTGAATATAATGATCGAATTTTTCACTCTTTTCTCCTACCTTCCATACTCTTTTAAGCTTCGCTTTCTCATTTGACTGCGCTACACTGCACTACAAAATCCGCTTGCGTGCTTCCAGCGATTAAGCCAAATCAGTTTACATAACTTATTCCTGTAAACGCTGTCCCGTCAGTTCCAGAAACACGGATTCCAGATTCGGTTCCGTGGAATGTATCGTCTCAATCTGTCTGCTTTGCAAATACTCATATAACTGCTCCGCCGCTTCCTCCGTATTCGGCAGTTCCAGATCCTTGCCGCTGTACAGTCGTATCCTCAGTCGGTTCATATGATTATATTTCCTGTTGATCTCCTGGGGTTCTCCGTACTCTACGATCTTCCCTTCATGCAGGAGCGCAACATGTTTACATAACTTCTCAGCCTCATTCATATTATGTGTTGTCAAAAAGACTGTTGTCCCCTCCTTGCACATTCCGAAGATCAGCTCATGAATATGTCCGGTCGTGGCCGGGTCCAGTCCGCTTGTAGGTTCATCCAAAAACAGAAATTCCGGTCTGTGCAAGACGGCTCTCGCCAGCATAAGTCTGCCTCTCATGCCTTTAGACAGCTTCTGCGCCGAACATTTCCTGTCTTCATACAAGCCCACCCACTTTAACACCTCACCGATCCTGTCGTGACCGATTCGGTACAGATCGGCATACAGCCTCAGATTGTCATAACAGGACAGTCTCTCATAGAGCCCGCAGTCGTCCATCATCATGCCGATTCTCCGATAAATTGCCGGACCGGGACTTCGCATATCGCACCCCGCCAGTTCCACGCTGCCGGACGTAGGTACGAGCTGCCCCGTGATGATCTTAATAAGTGTTGTCTTGCCCGCACCTGACGGTCCTAAGAGACCTATGATTTCTCCTTTCTTTACAGACAAGGAAATGTTTTTCAGCACTTCTTTGTCCCCGAATCGGTGGGATACATTTGCAATCATAATCGTGTTCTGATCAAGCTGTTTATCGTCTTTTGTTTGAAACTCTTTTGTTTGAAACTGGTTTTCCATCTTCAAAATCCCTCTTTTTTCTCTACTTTTTCCTTTACTCTCATCCGCTTCCTGTCCTATCACTTCGGCGCTCATGATATTTGCACAGAAAGCTCATCTTTGACATTAAGAATCCTCATTCCCTTTCTCCTGCTCCTTCAGCCTCGACAGTGCTTCCTCCATCCTGCGGTTCTGCGTCCGCTCCTTCAACAGTGTGAGTATAAGGCTTCCCACAAAGCACACGCCGAAGCTGACAGCAAATCCCGCCCATGCCTGCCACATGTCTGCCGGAAACCAGCCGAACACCGCCGCACATACTATGATCATCACGATCACACACAGCAGCATACATACTGTGCGCAGCGTGACAGACATCCGCTTGATCACGCCATCCGTGAAGAAAATTGTACGAAATGCAGTAATGCAGACCGATACGCCCAGAAACTGCAGTATCGTTGCTACGGACAATCCCTCTTTGCCCAGAGAATACAGGCTCGAAACCTCCCTTGCCTCCTCTCCCACAATACTGCAGAAGATGCACAGCACTAAAATGCTAAAGCCGAATGTAATAAATACATGACCGCAATAATCAAATATCGTTCTTTTCTCTTCCATAATATCCTGCCTCCGTCATATCCGCGATTCTGTTTCTCTCACTTCGCAATCCCAAGCCGTTTCTTGATCCCGTCCGCATACTGCCTTGAGGCTATGATCACTTCTCCGTTATCCAGTGTCACACGAATCCTGCGGTTAATGTCACTTCGAAGAGACCTGACGGCGCTTAACCGAACCAGACATGATTTACTCACCCGCAAGAATCCCCACGCTTCCAACTGCTCCTCCAGCTCATACAGCTTGAGTCCCGACTCATACACACCATCTTTCGTATAGACAAAAGTCTTTCGCTCCAAGGATTCTATATAAATGACCTCTGTGACATCAAGCAGATACGTCTCCTCTTCCCGCGTGACGGCAAGCTGCCTTTCCGGCAGACGCAGCATGGCAAGAATTCTGGAGAGTTCCGGTGTCAGTTCTCTACAGGATATCCTGATGCAAGTCTCATCGACCTGCTCATCCACATTAATCTCTATTTTCATTTTTCTAACTATGCCCTTCTCTCAACTTGCAAGTTTGCATCCGTATGATGCCCCATATTCCTCTTGATATATTCTGACATGGGAAAACATGCTATGCAGTATGCCTCCCATATATGAGTGTCACTGTACGGATCAGGATTTTATACTGGAAACATACCACAACACTGCTTCCCGCACAATATCCCGATACCTGTTCTGCCCGATTCCGGACATAACATGCCGTGACAGTGACATGAAAAGACTTTAATAGATACGATTAGAAAATTTTAATGTCGTTAACTATAAAAGAAATGAATCACTGATATTCTGCAAGTGTTCCCTGTTTCACTAGCTTATATAATTCTTCTGCGGCAAGTCTCGCTTTCGCCACAATGTCGCCACTCTCTTTCGGGAAACAGTAATACTGCACCCGCGCGTCCCCGATGCTGATCACGTCGCCGATCTCATACCAGTAGAAATCGGAATACAGACTGTAGGAGGCAAGCGGTTCCTGTCGATAGTCTAATCTGCCGTCGCAGCCTGTCAGCTGGAAGCCTTCTGCCGAATGGCTGAGTACCCCTTCCCCTACCTGATAGATTCTATCCGTATTAACCATCATATAGATCGTAACAGGCACATCCATCCGATAATTTCCTGAAAGAATCTCCTGTCTGACACACTCCCGCTCCCAATGGTACCAGTCGGGAATATGGGTGAAATCAGGGGATTCCTGATTCTCTTTTTCTCTGCTCTCTGTTTCTAAGGCGTGCAGATATCCGTACTCCGTCAGTTCATACGCCTTTCCGCATAGTTTACATAATATTTTTGTCCCCTGCCCCAGCATCTGTCCTTCCGCCTTACACCGGGGACACTTGTACAGCATCCGATTAAGTCCGTCCGCACGAAACGGCTCTTTGATCCTGATCTCATTCTCCTGCTGCCAACGGAAATAATCGAAGGTAAACTTCTCCTGTAAGATATCGTTCAGCTCCTGCTGGGATTTCTCTGCAATCTCTTTAGCGGAAAGCAGATATTCCACATCGGCGGATATCCTGACCTTGCGAAGCTGCAGATTATTGTACAACGGATCTCTCGCAAAAGCACCGTGGGTTCTGATCATGACAACCGGGACCTTCAATATCTTAAGGCATTTTCCGAGGCTGTCCGGCAAAGGTGTCTGGGTTCCATCGAAGCTGTAGCTCGCCTCCGGAAACATAAGAATGGAACTTTTCAATTCTTTGGTCGCATAGACCATATCCCGTACCAGCGTCACATCCGTCATGAATTTTCTCGTCGGAATACAGCCGATCTGCCGCATCAGCCACCTTTTTCCCACAAAGCCGTCGGCAGTGCATATGATATGAAACGGTCTGGTGCACATAAGCCGCGCCGCGATCTTTAAGTCAATAAAGCTGGAATGATTCATCAACACGAGACACGGTTCACCCTTTTCCAGTTTCTCCATGCCGATCATCCGATATGTAAACCGGGTCATCCACAGATCCCATATGGACAACAAAAGCAGCACTACCCGAAAGAGCAGCCGCTGCTTGATTGGTTTCTGATGTATCGTAACCGGAAGCGCAAGCACTTCCTCATAGCTCATCTTAGCAGTTTTAATCTTCAATCTTTTCTCCCCTTTGTCCTCTATCCCTTCAGATATATTATATACAGCTGCTTCCATGCTGTATGATATCTTCTGAACATTATCATCGGTAACTGTTTCGCCTGTATGAATCTCCTGTACGGACTTTATAAGTTTAGTATACTATAGCAGAGGGCCATACGGCAATATCCTATCCCCCACCAGGTCCTTCACCACTTCCCCCGCAATGATCAGTCCCGCGACGGACGGCACGAACGCGATACTGCCCGGCGTACTTCTCCTGCCTGTCGCAGCCTGTCCGTTTTCCGCATCTGTTTCCTCCGCCGTCTCTTTCTCCTGCCCGATCGGTTTCATAGGCTCTTCTTCCGAATATACCACTTTCAGATGTTCCACATTTCTTTTTTTCAATTCCCTGCGCATCACCTTGGCAAGGGGACACACTTTCGTCTCGTATATGTCAGCCACGCGAAAAGCGCTCGCATCAAGCTTGTTCCCGGCTCCCATGCTGCTGATGATCGGAACATTCTTCTCCTGTGACCGCAATACCAGTTCGATCTTAGCGGTCACGGTGTCCACCGCATCCACCACATAGTCATATTCCTCAAAAGGAAACTGATCCGCATTTTCCGGCAGGAAGAAGCACTGATGAATCCGCACGCGTGCATTCGGGTTAATATCCAGAATCCGCTCTTTCATCACCTCTGTCTTGTGTCTGCCTACTGTCTTATGGGTGGCAATGATCTGTCGGTTCAGATTGGAAAGACAGACCGTATCGTTGTCGATCAGATCAAGCGCGCCCACACCGCTACGCGAGAGCGCTTCGCATACATAACCGCCCACGCCGCCCACGCCGAACACCGCCACACGCGCACGCGCCAGTCTGTCCATTGCGTCGCCGCCGATCAGCATTTCCGTTCTGGAAAATTGTTCCGTCATAATAATAACCATGCCTTTCCGTAGCCTGTGAATTTGAACCACAGGCACAATTTAATGCTTACTGCCCTTATTGTACCGCATTTCTCACTCACAGACAACGAATCCTTCCACCAACCCTATCAGTTGTTGTATATTCATTTCCACAGTTTCTCTTCCCTCCCACACCACAGCCTAAGCGCAGAGGGAAGTTAATATCTGAAGGAACCCCTCAAAAAGCGTCGGCACTTGACGAGGTATTTCACGAGTCTAGTGTCCGCTACGCTTTTTGCGGAGCGAGAGCGCGGTGACGCAGATATTAACTTTCCTCTGCGCGACCGGTTTTGCCGCGTGTAAAAAGCAACTTTCCTGCCGGCCTGCCGGACTGAACATCACAAAATCTTGTCAAGCCATTTAAAAGAGGTTATACTAATATAGCATCGCAATGAAAAATTGATGTAATTTTCAAACCTCAAATATATCATAAAAAGGAGACCCAATATGCAGATCACGAAAGACATTCAATACATAGGCGTAAACGATCACGATATCGACCTCTTCGAGGGACAGTATATCGTAGAAAACGGAATGGCATACAATTCCTATGTGATCATCGACGACAAGATTGCCGTCCTCGACACGGTGGATACCCACTTCGGCGAAGAATGGCTGCAGAACCTGAAGGAAGTTCTCGGATCACGTACCCCGGACTACCTGATCATACAGCACATGGAGCCGGATCACTCCGCTAACATCGACACATTTGTCAAGGCCTATCCAGACACCGTTATCGTGGCATCCGCGCCCGCATTTAACATGATGCGCCAGTTCTTCGGCACGGACTATGCCGACAGGCGGCAGATTATCAAAGAAGGTGATACGCTCGAACTCGGCTCGCACACCTTACATTTTATCGCCGCGCCGATGGTTCACTGGCCCGAAGTCATGGTCACCTATGACAGCTTAGATAAAGTACTCTTCTCCGCCGACGGATTCGGTAAATTCGGCGCCTTGGATGCGGACGAAGACTGGGCCTGCGAAGCACGCCGCTACTATTTCGGCATTGTAGGCAAGTACGGCATGCAGGTACAGAACCTGTTGAAAAAAGCTTCTGCCCTTGATATCCAGACAATCTGTCCTTTACATGGTCCGGTCTTAAAAGAGAATCTTGAATATTATGTAAACCTATATCAGATCTGGTCTTCCTACGGCGTGGAGTCAGAAGGCATTATGATCGCCTACACCTCCGTTTACGGCAACACGAAAGCTGCAGCAGAACTCCTTGCCGCAAAGCTCACAGAAAAAGGCTGCCCGAAAGTCGTTACGGCCGATCTTGCCCGTGAAGATATGGCGGAATGTATGGAAGACGCTTTCCGTTACGGCAAACTGGTACTTGCCACCACTACCTACAACACGGAAATCTTTCCGTATATGCGGGAATTTATCGACGAGCTGATCTCACATAATTATCAGAACCGCACCGTTGCCCTCATCGAAAACGGCTCATGGGCACCGATGGCGGCAAAAGTTATGCGCACTAAGCTGGAAAACTGCAAGAACATTACATTTGCGGAAAATACGGTTCAGATCAAATCTGCATTAAACGACGAGAGTAAGGTACAGATTGAAGCGCTGGCCGAAGAATTGGTTAAATAAAAAAGCTTCGTTCCATCGCGAAATTATGAATATTTCTGCGAAAAACTCATTGCAAAGCCAAATAAAATGAAATCTAAACAATCCTTTCTTCATCTGCTATGTTTATATGCATGATTTCTGATGTACATATAACTAGGGATGTGCAGAAGGATTGTTTTTTATTTCCATGCATTATACTGTTTTTGAAAAGATTTTTGTTTTGATTCACTTATCGGCAACTTTGTTCCGTCGCTGAGGGTCACTTCGGTTTTTGAACATGCCTTAATATGATGATAATTTACAAGATATGACTGATGGATTCTCAAAAACGGTATCTTTCCATCCCGTACTTCTTTCTCGACTTCGGACAGTTTTCCATAAAAAGAGTCACATTTTCCCTCCTCTAGACTTATATTAATCAGCCGTCCTGCGCTTGCAAAATACAAAATATCACTACACAGTATTTTATGCTCTTCATTGCGATATCGAAAATGAAAATACACTTTTTTCCTACAAATAATACGATTAGCCTCTAAAAAAGCGGTTTCAAAATGCTGCTGTACAATTGGAATTATCAGAAATGCAAAGAAATTCATTCCGTATACATCTGTCATTTGTCTATTTTCCTCAGATATATAAATCACCACTACATCATTCATTACTTGATTTATATCATGCGTCTGTACAATTTCATTTAACATCTCTATATTAATATAAATTAAATCAAAATATTCCTTTTGTCTGATAACCTTCTTCAACTCCTGCACATTTGAACAAGATAACGTATCAATCGGAATACTTCTTCTTGCACTGATATTGAACAAATGCCTCTCTATTTCATTAATATTTTCATTTTTTTCATCACAGATCGCAATTTTTATCATATTACACGCTCAACTTTCAAACGGGGGATTTAATATTCTCTGCAGAAGATTCACATATTCTTCAAATTGCCGCAAACCAAAGGTTGTAATAGTATATGTTGTTTTCGTTTTTCTGTTTTCTATCCTCTTACATGAAGTCAAATATCCCCAATTTTCCAATTTCAACAACTGAGTACTTAAATTCCCTTTTGTTGCACCGGTTATGTCAAGAACTTCATTGAATGTTTTAGAGTCCGTAATCAAACAGGATAAAATCTTTAATCTTAACGTAACACTGAACGCCTCTGGAATATCATTAATTTTCATTGCACACTCTTTTCCGTAAATATAAGCCCATAAAAATATATCCGCCACATACAAACACCAGATAATACAGATAGCTATAACTTAATACCGATTCTGGCGACATACATAATGCAATCCTAACTCCCTGATCCCACCAAACATCCGACAATAGAATATACCCAAACATCATGCAGGCTGCCATATAAAATATTTTTTTATTTCCAATCACATATGCTGATACTATCAAAAAAGTAGCAAATAGTAAAACATTCGCAGACTCTCCCATCTTTCCCGGACCACCTTCTCTTCCTAAAAGATAAGAAAGTATTTCTGCAAGCCGTGTCATAATCGGCATAGCAATTCCAAAAAAACCCCATATATTGATCAAGCTTAAATAATACTTATTCATATGTCTCTTTTCTTTACCATATATGCATAGATAAGGGCCACTAAACAACATTAAAATTGATATTTTCATCAGCATGACTCCATCAATATATTGCGGCATATAAAGACATACAAGCGTTAAAAGACTATCTGATAAATGATATACTCCAAATATAATGCATAATTTGGAAACAACACTATAATTTGTTTTTGATTGTTCAATCGTATTCCTAATGTAACCGATACTTTCAATTGCTTCCTTTATATCGTGATCCATCACTTACCTCCTACTACAATGCGTTTATAGTTTATATCACAAACCAGTTTATCATATATATATAATAAAACAATAGAGACGTAAATAAAACCGTCTCTATTGTCAAAATTTCTCACAATGAATTATGAATCAAAATAAAATTCTGTATAAAGCTTCTCTTTTCATTCTAAAAATCTTGATTTCCTGTTCTTCTACACCTCAACCCCCAGCTTCTGCAGTTCCGCAATCGCCTGTGCCTGATTTTGAAAATGGATTGTATGTATACCGAACTTCTCGGCCCCGGTCAGATTCGCCGGTGTGTCATCCATAAAGACGCATTCTTCCGGCACAAGATCGTATCGGTCAATCAACAACTGATAAATCTGCGGCATAGGCTTGATTACTTTTTCCTGATACGACAAAATACCGCCGTCCATATATGGGATAAAATCCAGTGCACGCGCACACTCCCGTTCTGCTTTTTCTGAGAAATTAGACAGATACAATGTCCGGTAGCCCTTACTCTTTAACTCCTGAATCCACGGTATCGCATAGTCATTGCGCGCTACTATTGTTTCAACATTCTTCAGCACCTTACGGATATCTTCTTCAATGTCCGGATCAGACGCTACGAACTCCCGTATGATATCCTCTTCTTTCATGACTCCTCTGTCAATTTCATTCCACGCCGGATTCTTGACCGTCGCCTCGGCAATACGCTCCACCATCTGCGCGTCATACCCGAATCTCTCAAAATGTTCCTCCCACGTAAAATCCGCAAGCACATTGCCGATGTCAAATATAATTGTCGTAATCATGTTGATTTTCTCTCCGTTTCATCGCTTTTTTCTCAGGTAAAGCTCTATCGCTACGGCTTTTCTCATGACGCGTCCTACAGTCGATTCGTCACAGCAGCTCCAGCATACTCCGCGCCGCTGCCGACAGTGGATTCTTCGGATTCGTCACCACGCAGAAATGCCGCTTCGGTATGATCATGTTAAACCGCAGTTCAAACAATCTTCCGTCCTCCAGATACTCCCTTGCAAAGTCCCGAACGACACATCCCACACCCAGATTGCGCAGGGCAAACTGCACGATCATATCGCTGGTCGCCAGTTCAAACTCAGGCCGGACGTACACGTTGTTTTTCTGCAAAAAAGAATCCATATAACTTCTCGTGCTGGTAGCGCCCTCCAGATAAATAATAGGCATTTTTTCTAATTCCTGCAAGTCTAACATGCGGTTCTTATAGCTGATAAACTTCCGCCCCGCTACAAACACATCTTCAATCTCCCGCACATTCGTCACCTGCAGACCGCCCGGATTGTCAAAAGGTGTGCTCACCACACCGAAATCAATTTTATTCTCATTCAGATTGCTCAGCGTCTCCGGAGTAGGCGCGTTGCTGACCATCACCTTAATATGGGGATATTTCTCGTGAAACTGCTCCAAATAAGGCAGCAGATAGAATTGCAGCGTCATGTCGCTGGCTCCGATGTGAATCTCACCCAGCTCCAGATTCAACATCTGTTCCAGCTTCTGCTCCCCCAGCCTGATCTGTTCATATCCCCTCGCCACATAGCCATAGAGCATGCTGCCTTCTCCCGTCAGCCGTACCCCTTTCGATGCCCTCGTAAAAAGCTTCGTCCCCAACGCTGTCTCCAGCTGCCTAACGGACTGGCTGACCGCCGGCTGCGAAATATTCAGTTCTTTCGCAGCCATCGTCAGACTACCGGTCGTTGCCACATGATAGAATACTTTATAATACTCTAAGTTGTTCATAGTTTACATAACTCCAAATTTATCACCGCACATATTCCGCGTACACTTTCAGCCGCTTTCCTCTTGTCCGCGGTCATATACTCAGCTTCTAGCAAGCCCATCCACATGAAGAATCTCACCGCTGATGTAAGAAGCCCTATCCGATGCGAGGAATACGAAAGCATTGGCGATATCCTCCGGCTGTCCCATGCGCCGCAGCGGAATCTGTGCTATCATCGGATCGATCACTTCTTTCGGAACGGCACGCATCATATCGGTATATGTGATGCCCGGTGCCACCGCATTGACCCGGATTCCCTTCGGTCCCATTTCTCTGGCGAGAGATAAAGTAAATCCGTTGACTGCCCATTTGGATGTAGGATAGGCAACTCCCGCCGGCTGCCCATATACGCTCACCATGGAGGATGTGTTCAGAATGACACCGCTGCCCGCCGCCACCATATACTCGCTTGCCGCTTTAGTGCAATTGTATACGGCCTTAAGGTTTAAATCCATGACCTTACTAAACAGCTCTTCCGTATATTCCGTAAAAGGAGTACTCTCCGACATTCCAGCATTATTAACCAGAATATCGATCTTTCCGTACTTCCCGACTACATCGTCAAAAGCCGCCTTCACGGCCGTATATTCGGACAGATTCGGGAAGATTCCCTCCACTACCGCATCCGCGTATGTTTCCTTTAACTTTGCCACCGCCTGATCTGCCGTCTCCTGCCTGCTGGCACACAACACTACCGTGGCACCCTCTTGTAAAAAAGCCTCGACAGTCGCATAACCGATTCCTCTGCTCCCGCCTGTAATAATCGCAACCTTGTTTTCCAGCAACATAGATTTCCCTCCTTTTCTTGTGCCTGTATTCAGACACTTCTCGTGTTTACTGCATATAGTATATCACAATCTGTCTTATTTTTATATACGCATACCTCCTTCTTTCGTTTTACACGTTTCATGCTAATTGCTAATTCTTTCGGAGTATCCGATGCAAAACGTCAAAAAATGCATAGAATACGACGACTATTTCAGCAGTCCTCGCGGACGGTTTCCAAATTACTATAAAAAATCGAGCGCCCACGCGCTCGATTCAGAGAATGCTGCGCATTCTCCTTATTTCCAATATTATATAAAAGGCAGCGGATTTGAATCGCTGCCTTTAATTTCGTCGCCGAATTATCTTATTGTACATACAGCATATGCTTCCTGTTCCTAACCGCTGCTATAACCCTACCGGCTAAGCGGGCTCTTCCGATAGATAATATCTTCTCTGCCCGGTCCGTTGGAAACCATCGTGATCGGGTATCCGATCTGCTCCTCGATAAATTCCACGTACTTGCGGCAGTTCTCCGGAAGCTCCTCGTAACTCTTGATACCCCTGATTTCGCATTTCCAGCCCGGAAGCTTCTTTAACACTGGCTTAGCTTTTTCTAATTTACAAGTGACAGGAAAATCCGTCGTCACCTCTCCGTCAACTTCATAGCCTACACACACCGGAATCTCATCCAGATACCCCAGCACATCTAACACCGTGAATGCAACGTCCGTGGTACCCTGCAGTCTGCACCCGTATTTGGAAGCCACACAGTCGAACCATCCCATACGCCGGGGCCGTCCTGTTGTAGCGCCGAACTCACCGCCGTCACCGCCTCTGCGTCGAAGTTCATCCGCCTCATCTCCGAATATTTCCGATACAAAAGCGCCTGCTCCCACGGCCGAAGAATATGCTTTGCACACGGTAATGATCTCCTTGATCTCGTGAGGCGGCAATCCTGCACCGATGGCACCGAAGGCCGCCAGTGTGGAAGAAGATGTTACCATAGGATAGATGCCGTGGTCGGGATCTTTTAATGTACCCAGCTGACCTTCCAGAAGCACGGTCTTGCCTTCTTTTAACGCCTGATCCAGATATGCGGACACATCGCACACATAAGGCTCTATCATCTCACGATATCCCTTCAATGTATTAAGCAGTTCCGTCGGATCAATCAACGGTTTATGATATAAATGCTCAAGAATTACATTCTTGGTCTCACAGACACGCTCTACTTTTTCACTCAAACGTTCCTCATCGAAGAGTTCACTCACCTGAAAACCGATTTTCGCATATTTATCCGAATAAAAAGGTGCGATTCCCGATTTGGTAGAACCAAAAGACTTACCTCCAAGTCTTTCCTCCTCATACTGATCAAACAGGATATGATACGGCATAACCATCTGACATCTGTCAGACACGAGAATCTTCGGCATGGGAACACCCCGGTCTATGATCGACTTGATCTCATTCATCAGAATCGGAATATTCAGCGCAACGCCGTTGCCGATCACACTCGTCGTATGACCGTAGAAAACGCCGGACGGTAACGTGTGCAGTGCAAACTTACCATAATTATTGACAATCGTATGCCCCGCATTGGCTCCTCCCTGAAAGCGCACGATAATATCCGCTTTCTCCGCCAGCATATCAGTGATTTTTCCTTTGCCTTCGTCTCCCCAATTGGCGCCCACCACCGCTTTAACCATTGTGATTCCTCCTTTTTCATGCCGCAGATTTATCTCGCATATTCTTAAGTTTACCCAATATGCTGTCTCATCTGCATATTTCCTTCATAGTTAAAACGGACGTATTGCGTCCGTTTCTTACTGTTTGATTATATATCATGATTCATTATAAGTAAAATCAATATTTATTATGTATAACATAATTTGTACTTATATTTGTAACTGCTCAGACCCATGTTCTTCACAATTACGAAGCACCTTCTGAACAGTTGCAGATATTCTTTCACTAACATGTACATTCCTGCCAGTACTTCTCCAGCAATTCTTCAGCCTTATCTGCACATTCAGGAAATTTGCTGCGGATTTTGATAACAGCATTCTCTTTTGTTTCATGATATTCCTGAAGCACTTCTACAACAGTTCTTATGTCCTGTTCCTGCACTTCTCTTGTTACTTCCTTCGTGACTTCTTCCCTCATATCTTCCCTGATGTCTTCCGAAATAATGTCGATCCAGTCTCCCAGTGTCATATATCCCGCCTCCACTTCCGGTAGATTCTTTACCTTCATCAC